>NZ_CP049783.1:0-600000 GCF_015710975.1 Paenibacillus polymyxa
ACGAGTAGAAAGGCCAGAATGGTTGCCACCTGCCCCCAGTTTCGAGCGTAGGTGCTACCAGTCAGCCAGATATAGCCTGTGCTACCCCAGAGCGAACCTTGGATGATCAACACCTGAATACCGGCTGATCCGATGGCAGATACGGCAATCCCAAGCAGGATGACCACTGACGGATTTAGGTGCTTGTTCCACGATAAAAAGAAGATCACCGCTGCCGACACTGTCGCTCCAGCAATCGCCGCGATGGGCAGCATATAAATAGGCAGCCCAGGCCACACGATAATCACTGCAAGCGCACCGAAACCAGCCCCTGACGAAACTCCAATGATCGAGGCATCCGCCAAAGGATTACGAACCGCTAGTTGGATCAAGACGCCGCTGACCGCAAGCGCGATACCAGCCCCGGCCGCCACCAGCGTACGTGGTATTCTAAATTGAAGTAAAGCCGAATTCGCACTCTCCCCGCCAAACAGGCCGGATAGCATATCCCCCACTGGAATGCGCATTCCTCCAAACATCAGGCTGAATACCGTTAGCAGCACGGCACAGCACGCAAATATTGTAGCCAGTCTGCCAAACGGTAATTTCCGAGAGCGCACACCTATGTTCATGGAAGACTGTCCGCCGATACCGGATGGCAGCTTCATTTTCCGCAAAATCAGCCAAATCAACCAAGGTGCCCCAATCAAGGCCATAACCGCTCCGGTTGGCAGATCCATGCTTGATTTGTGAATCATTTTCGCCAGCACGTCTGCGCCGATCAACAGCAGTGCCCCCCAGAGGAAGGAACCGGGTAGCACCCAACGATGCATTTTCAACCCGCTTAGGCGCACCAAATGCGGAGCCACCAAACCTACAAATCCGATGGGACCAATGACGCTGACTGTAATGGTCGACAGCAGAACCGCCAGCACAATTCCCACCGCCCGGGTTAAGCTAACCTTTTGTCCAAGGGATGTGGATGTGGACTCATCCAGATCCAGCACATCAAACTGCCTTGACAGCAAGACAGCAATGACCGAGAGTCCTACGACCCAAGACCAAGCGTAAGTCGTCCCACTCCAATCATTTTGCACCAGTGAGCCCGAACCCCAGAGAAACAGCCCCTGTGTTTCAAATGAATAAAAAATATGCAGCGCTCCGGTAAACGAACCAAGAACCATGGATACGATCAAGCCGGCAAGCGCCAACCGAATCGGAGTTCCCGCTCTTCCCCCGCCCATAAAGTAAGCCAGCACCGCTGCCAACAGACCGCCAGCGGCAGCAAATAGAAATGGCGCCTGGTGCAGCAATCCAGGAAACATCACCGCACCCAGTACGACCACAAAGTAGGCACCCGCGTTTATCCCTAGGGTATCAGAAGCCGCCAGTGGATTTTTGGTGATGGCCTGAAGCAAAGCACCCGCGATGGCCAGCGCACCGCCAGCCAGAATTCCAATGACCGTACGCGGCATCCGAAGATCCCAAACCATGTTATGCTCAAGCGTATTCTGACGCTGGGTCAACGCCTCGATGACTGTATGGAGCGGGATCGAAGCCTCCCCATAACACAAGCTTACAAAAAAAAGCACGATGAGGACGATCAAGCCGCCCCCAAAGATGCTTCCTATACGCCAAGTCTTCGATAATCCCGTTGTGTCCGTTCGGGTCATTTCGTCAGAGCTCCAACTACTTGATCAACCAGTACTTTGGACGAAATTGGGCCGCCGAAAGTCCATGTTGTACCGTCCAGCGGGTAGGTGCGTTTTTCTTTAACAAAGTTCAGTCCGTTCCATACCGTGTTGTTCTTCATGGCGGTGCCAAATATATCGTCCGTCTTCTGCGTAATGTAGATAAAATTACTGTCCTGTACAGCTGGAAGAGCTTCGATTCCAACGGTACTAAATCCGTACTTCTCAGTCTGGTCCGACTTCCAGTCGTTCACCATGCCGATTCTCGCAAGTGTACCCGCTACAACTGAATTATCCTTGAACATTCGCAGACTGGCAGCATTTTGAGCTGTAAAGGCCTGTGTCAGCGCATAGTGAAAGTCTACTTTGCCCGCTTTCTCCAATGTTGCCTTTGCCTCTACATAGTGCTGGTCAAGCTCGCTTAATACTTTATCAGCCTGTTCCGTTTTACCGGTAGCCACCGCGATTTGCTTGAAAATCTCGACCATACGGTCGTAATCATAGCCGTTCCCCTTGTAAGGATCAAACTCTATCGTCGGTGCAATTCCCTTAAGCTGTGCATAGATCGCTGCATTGTTATCGGCGTTAGAGATAATAAGATCCGGCTTGAGCGCCGCAATCGCTTCGAGATTGGGTTCGCCCCGTGTACCGATATCCGTTACGGTATCAGCCAGCTTCGCCTCTGGTGTCACCCACAGCTTGTAATTGGCATTGTCCGCATTCCCGACCGGCTGTACGCCAAGTGCTATCAGATCCTCGGTAAACGTCCATTCGAGTACAACGACACGTTCCGCTGGCTTGTCCAGCTTGACTTCCCCATGGTCGTCCTTAACCGTAACCGGACCAGCTGCTGTAGATGTCTGCTCAGACCCTGTAGCCCCTTCCGTCTTCGAGCTATTCCCAGCCGAACTGCAGCCTGCCAATACAATCGCTAAAACTACAAATAACAATAGGCCATTCCACATCTTTTTCATTTCTCTCAATCACCCCTGTATGTATATGCATCGGAAAATGATAATCATTATCAGTAAAAGAGTATAGGGGTTAGTGATTTTTGTCAATAAGGATATATCGAAGTTCAATTGAATCGCACATAGGTTCCGTATATGATAGTTTTATCATTGTTTAAGGGAGGCTACATTGAAGTGGCAGTATTAATCAACGAGCAAATTAAAGCTGACGAGGTGGTGCTCACCGGACTCTCAGGCGAGAAGCTCGGCGTTGTTTCCAAGTCAGAAGCCTTGGCTATGGCCCGATCCAAGGGAGTGGACCTGGTCTGCACCTCACTGATGAGTAGTCCGCCACCGTGCAGCTTGGTTGCAAAGGGCAAAGGAAAAGCGCTTGTGCAAAAAAAAGCCGCAGCAAGCAAAACAAATAACGGCCAAGCCGCAGGAAACCATGGTAAAGAAAAGGTCAAGGAGCTTCGCTTCACCGCTCACATTGAGGAGCATGATTACGACACGAAGCTGCGTCAGGCGGACAAACAACTGCGTTCTGGTAAACCGGTACAGTTGGTCGTTAAGGCCTCAGGCGCAAAAGAAGCACCTGTCGCTAAAGCGGTGCTGGAGCGTCTACTGGGCGATCTGAAGGAAGTCGGTGTAAAGGAAACTGGAATCCAGACGGGCGGCAAGGGCTCACAGGTGAAATTAAACCCTCGCTGAATGGCGAATCAAATGGCGAATCAGTAGATTGGACAAGTCTCTTAGTTGGTACAATCAAACACTTCACCTTAGTCCTCTAAGCCTAGTTCGGCTATAAGAAAATCAGCCTGATCCATTTTCATCTGTTTCTTTTCTTGGCTGTAATCCCATCCGAGTGCTATAGCATATTTAATGATACGGGCACAAGTATTGGGTTTATGAAGGTTGATGGACCAGCTCCCCTTCCATGAAAAGCTCACTTCAAAAAATGAAGTTTTGGAAGAGTATATTCTAAGACTGACAAAATCTCTGCTAGGCATTTCATTAATCACACAATGAAAAATAAAATTATTGACCGTAATGTTTTTAGTTCTCTTAACAAAGGGCTTCATAAGTCACCACACTACTGATAAAATAGATGTTTTCACTTGTCGCTATTTCCCCACAGCACTCCATACCATGCTTGCTAAAAACGGAGGGAGAATCACAAATGAACATGAATGGACCTGTCCACATTTCCCGAAATGAGAGGCTTCAGACGTGCCATGAAATAGCTGCTAGGTTGCATGAAGTATACAAAGACAAAATTCTAGCTATAGGGGTCTATGGATCTGTTGCCAAAGGTACGGACGGCCCTTTCTCAGATATTGAAATGTTTTGTGTAATAAGTGAATCCAACGCTCCCGTAGATTTTAGCCATGAATGGTCGGCGGGTCCTTGGAAAGCCGAGGTGAACGTCTGTAGTTCAGACATTCTTCTGAAAACCGCCTCTACTGTTGAGGGTACGTGGCCGTTGACACATGGACCTTTCTTTTCCCCACTTCGTCTGTATGATCCTAAAGACTTTTTTTCCATATTAAAGGAAGCTGCCGAATCCCCAACAAAGGAAGATTTCAGGCATGCAATCAACGAAGTGCTTGTAGGTGAAATGTATGAGTTTATTGGAAAGCTTAGAAATGTCACTATAAATGGCCCTCGTACCTACTTGCCGTACTTGATCATGCAGTTTGCCCAATATGGAGCTATGTTAGTTGGGTTACACAATCAGAAGCTTTTCTCAACGGGCTCAATGGTTCTACCAGAAGCACTGGAACTGCCGGATCGTCCAGAGGGATTTGATCATCTAGTTAAGTTGGTTATGTCCGGAGATTTAGCGGAACCAACAAAGATCATTTCAGTCTGTGAAAATTTCTGGAGTGGTCTTGTGAGTTGGGCAGTCGAACATGACTATCATATTCAATCACAACGAATCCCATTTTGATTGAATATAACATCCACTTAATTTTTTGCTTACTATAATATACCATGTTTTCGATATGCCAAATCCCTCTTTCGTTAAGGGGGATTTTATTTTTTTTCTCGGCGGAAAAAGATCCTTAATGAAGATATGCCACGCTATACTTTTTTGTAAAATATTTAAAATTTAAATTACTTGATTTCATTCCCCACCTCACGTTATTCTCGGTATATGCATACTTTAGCTCTATTAATTCTTCTCATATACAGTCCTCATTCATGTACACACATGCTAAAATGTACATTTCCTGTGGATTCAGAAAAAATTTAGCGCATAGGGCTTTATATAGAACTTATTTTTGCTAATATCCAACAACAGGGCCCTAGGCCCTATGACAGATTACATTTTAATGATATATTGATAGGTACTACAAAAGACTAATTACCCAGGGCTTGGGCTGGAGGATGTATGAAAAAGGAATCAAATCAAGACGAAACCAGTTATTTATTTAATGTTGATGTATTAGTTAAAGGTCGTTCGAACGTAGAGGCCCTTCAGTTCCTGCTTCATCTCTTGAGCCAAAACGAACAAATTGCGGATAGTCGGATTCAATCCGGTATCGAACTTGGTAATTTAATTGAAGCTGCATTGTATCTAAAAAAACAGTCGGCCGTTAATAGCCCGTCTGATGCAGCCGCTACGCTTGCGGAAAAATTCTCCAAAAAGAAATCAGCCGCAATTACGAACAAGACACCCGTTATTCAAGAGATCAAACAATCCCACGTACAGCCAAAGCCTGCAATACAACAAGACCTTAGTACGTACGAATGGATTAAACGCTATATACATGATAATACGCTTGTACGGTTAATCGTGAACCGCTACGGCGGACAGCGCAGCATTCCATGCCGCATACTCAACCTGGACCATGATAATAACCTGCTGAGTGTGTATCATGTTGATGAGAAGCAAGTGTACTCCTTTAAAATGAATGAGATTGATGAGATCACATCGTAAATGTAATATCTCACTAGAAACAAGTAAGCATGAAAAAAGAGAATCGGTGGAAAAGCATGGCGTCTTTCCTATCGATTCTCTTTTTTAAAATGGAGCAATGAGCTTTCTAATTCTCTTTCTTTGGACCGGCAGCAGCCCATGTCAACAATATCCATCCTGCAATAAAACACACGCCTCCTAATGGGGTGATCGCACCCAGCACACGGATTCCGGTTAAACTTAGCACATACAGGCTGCCGGAAAATAAAATGATACCCGTGAACAACAGCCGCGCAGCCCATCTTAAGCGGGTCGAAGGGCCCCACTGTCCGGCAGCCAACGCAATGATCAGCAATCCGACAGCGTGAATCATATGATATTTCACACCGGTTTCATATACGGCCAATGCATCCGCGTCAATCCGTGCTTTTACAATGTGCGCCCCGAACGCTCCAATGGCTACCGCCAACATCATCATTATAGATCCTACCATAATCCATCTTCGTTGCATGTTTTTTATACTCCTTTTCCCTGATCCTTTTACCCGAATGTTCTTCTAATTTTATCGGAACAGCATGAAGTTTACCAGCCAGTGTGTGTAAACAAACCGCATACAAAATTCGATGATTAAGCTCTGTCTATTGGAGGGTAATGTGTAAAGTGGCTTGCTTTTTTGTTTATTTTGTGGAAAATTAGTACCTGTTCGGACTATGTTCAAGGAGTTGAAAAAATGAGTAACCAAGATCCTAATTTGCAAAAGCCTGCTGTGTCTGAGGAGCACCCTGTTTTTTCAGAAGCTCCTGTGTTCCAGCCTCCGGTCAAGCTCAAGCATTCCGGTCCCGGAATTGCTTCTTTTATTATGTCGCTCGTCAGTCTGATCGGATATATTATTCTGGCTATTATGGTCATTAATCTGATGGCTCATTTCAGCCAATACCAAACTATGAACCCGGAAGTCGCCTTGCAGCAAACCGGAACCATGCTGATTCCCTTTATTTTTTTAGGCAGCCTACTGCTCAATTGTAGCGGACTTGTGGTCGGAATCATCGGCATTGCGTTAAAAAACCGTAAGAAAACCTTTGCTATTATTGGATTAATCATTAATGCACTCATTATTGTAGGCTTTATTGCACTACTTGCCCTCGGTCTCGCCATTCCGAATAGCACGGCGGATATTTATCCTTCGTCTGTGCAATCTTTATGATTTTTCTGCATCTCACAGAGAGGATTTAATGTATGAACAAAATTAAAATTTTTGCAGACAGTACCAGTGATGTTCCTGCTCACTGGCGTCAACAGTACGAGATTAGCATTGTACCATTGTATACCGTATTTGGTGATGAAGCATTGCAAGATGGGGTGAACATTCACCCGGAACAATTATTTCAGCGTGTCAGCCGCGAGGGACGCTTACCTCGTACCGCCGCACCTTCTCCGGCAGATTTTATTCAAGCCTTTACGCCCTACATAGAACAAGGAGAGGACATTTTATATATCAGTCTGTCCTCCGAGCTATCATCGACGTACCAGAATGCGCTGCTCGCTGCCTCCGAATTTCCAGAAGGTCGCATTACGGTTTTTGATTCCCTAAATCTCTCGTGCGGCTTTGGCCTGCTTGTGATGAAAGCTGCTCGCGCGGCAGCAAACGGTAGTACGATAGAGCAGATTGTAGACATGTTGACGGCAACCAGACCGCTAATCGACACGGAATTTGTGATTGATACACTCGAATATCTATATAAAGGCGGAAGATGCTCAGGCATGCAAAACCTGATCGGCAGTCTGCTCAAAATTCGTCCGGTAATCAAAGTGATTGATGGAAAAATGACGCCTGCCTACAAGGTCCGCGGCAAACGTGAAAAAGCACTGGAACAAATGCTGCAAAATGCCCTGAACCAGCGGGATTTGATGGATAACGATATGATCATTGTCGTGCACGCTCTAGCTGAGGAAGATGCGCTGATGCTGCAAGCACGTCTGAAAGAGGAAACGAACGCACAAGAGGTACTGTTAACAACAGCAGGCTGTGTTATATCCAGTCATTGTGGTCCACAAACGATCGGTATTATGTATGCCAAAAAAGCATAGTTTATCCAATATCAAACCTGTTACCCATCGGTAGCGGGTTTTTTGGTATTTTTCCAGCAATTTAGCAATGAATAACTTTCCTCTTTTTGATAGTATTATTCGTCGAGTAACAATATATACACTTACAATCTATCATAAAAAAGAAGGTTATTGGGATGAGTTCCAAACGATCGCGTTGGCTAACCAGGTTTACTCTATCGGCAACTACAGCCATTACAATATTCACAGCATTCACTTCATACTTAGCTGCCCCGGCAGCAGCAACCGGCGTAGCTTTTCGAGATATTTCACACAGCTACGCCTATCAGTCTATTATTTCCCTACACGCTAAAGGAATTTTGAACGGTACACAACCTGGTTACTTCTCACCTAAAAAGGCCGTTACCAGAGCTGAATGGGTTACCGCATTGGATCGTGTCCTCGCTCTGGAGCCTGTACAAGCAGCTGTCTCCTCCTATAGGGATGTTCCCAAGCAAGCGTGGTACTACGGTTGGATCGAAGCGGCTTCGCAGCTCGATATCGTACAGGGAGGAACGTCCGGCACATTCCAACCCAACAGTCCTATAACCCGGCAAGAAGCAGCCTTAATGATTGCACGTCTCATCCGCTCTTCGGGCGGATCAGGTAGCACCACATCCTCTTTCACCGATCGTGACGAAATTGCAGATTGGGCTCTTGAAGGGGTAACCACCGTGAATCGTTACGGTTTTATGAAAGGTGAAGATAACTATTTTCACCCGGCATCTTCTCTCACTCGTGAAGAAACAGCGGCATTATTAGAGCGTCTGCTGGCGTATTCAACACAGCATGCTCGCCAAGCTGCTTCCACCGCTTCTTCCATTCGATTAGGCTGGCAATATGACCAAACCGTTCAGCAATTTCAAAATACGGTGCTTCAGTCCAATATCAACACGCTGTCACCACGCTGGTTTTTTCTGAACGAGACGGGCAGTATCAGCGATTACACTAACTCTTCGCTGCTTTCCTGGTCCAAACAGCATCAAAAAAAAATCTGGGCTATGGTGGGCAACCGTTCCAATCTGGCGCTGACGCACCAAATTCTGTCCAGTGAGGTTCTACGGGCTAAAACCATAACTCAACTTGCCAATGCTGTATCTATACATGATTTGGATGGGCTTGTCATTGATTTTGAAAATGTAGATGGTCAGGACCGTGCCTATCTTACATTGTTCGTCCAACAATTAAAAGTGAAGTTGAAAAGTCAAAATGCAGTACTGGCGCTCTGTGTATCTCCTGATTACGGAACGGACTGGACTGCCGCTTTTGATTATCAAAAGCTTGGCGCTGCTGCAGACTATCTAATCCTGATGGGATATGACGAGCATTGGGGGGGAAGCTCGATCCCCGGCTCCGTGTCCTCACTACCATGGCTGCGTGAAAGCGTGCGACGCTTTGTACAAACCACCGATCCGAAAAAAGCAATTTTGGCGTTGCCGTTGTTTACACGGAATTGGACTCTCAACGCTAGCGGGCAATCCATCGCTTCCTCTGATATTTCACTAGATCTGCAAAATCTGCTGGTGTCCCGTATCTCCTCCAAACCGATCTGGAACGAGGATATTCAGCAGTATACCGTGTCTTACAAAGATACTCAGCTTCATAAGCTATGGCTGGAAGAAGGGCGATCCATCACTCGTAAGTACCGCTTGGGTCAAGATCAAGGATTTGCTGGCTTCGCCTACTGGTATCCAGGCGGCGCAAGCTCTGATCTGTGGGTCAGTGTGAAAAATGCGGACCGCTTCATACAGCGTGGCTTGTAAAAATTCAAAAGCCTTCAACCTCACGTAAAAAGTGAAGTTGAAGGCTTTTGCCATACATACGTATTACCAGCCTACGACCGGTATGCAACTTGCCCGTTCACAACGGTCATTCGTACCTTAACATCAAGCAAAGCTTGGTGACTTTCCGATACATCGCGGTCAATAACGGTAAAGTCAGCGGCTTTGCCTTCAGCGATTGTCCCTCTTTCATCAGCTTCCCCAGCCGCTACTGCGCTTCCCATAGTAAACAGATGAATGGCTTCGTGAACATCCAGCTTCTCAGCGGGAAGATAGCCCTCATGCATTTCTTCCGGCTTGGCGCGAGTCACTGCCGCATGTATACCCAGAAATGGGTTTAGGGGCTCGATCGGTGCATCACTGCCTCCAGCACACGGAATGCCTGCTTGCAGCAGCTTTTTCCAGGCATATAAATACTCGGTCCGTTCTTTCCCAACCCGATCCAGCACCCAGGGAAAATCGCTTGCGACAAAACGAGGCTGGATGTCTGCAATCAGCGGCAGCTTCACCATTCTTTTGACCAAATCAGCCCGTAGCACCTGCCCATGAATCAGACGATCCGGCAACCCGCTTTCTTCCGTTAGTCCATGGGCCTCCATCGCTGTCAAAATCATGTGCGCCGCCCCATCTCCGATGGCATGTACAGCCACTGGAAAGCCTGCGGCTCTGGCTGCTGCCACCATCTGATTCAGCTCTGGCTGCGGTTGGATGGCCATTCCACACGTATGTGGAGCATCACTGTAAGGTTCGGATAATAAAGCCGTTCTTCCACCAATAGCGCCGTCAGCAAACATTTTAATCGCACCGATTTTGAACCACTCATTTCCGGTACCTGCACAGAGCTTCTGTACTTTCACTTCTTCCATAAATGGATGATAGATGAGCTGGTGTGTACGAAAAGCAAGACCTTCTTCTCGCAGCTCCTTGTAAATTCGCTGCATCGTCTCTACGCTGCCCAAAAAACGTAAATCCTCCGTGTGCGCAGCAGTCAGACCCAGCCGTAGCGCATCCAGACAAGCCCGCCGGATCGTATCCTTCTTCGCCGAATAATCCGGCTCTGGCTGCACGCTTGTAAAGGCAAAGGATGCTTCCTCATAAATCAATCCATTTAACCGTCCCTCTGCGTCTCGTCCATAGGCTCCTGAAGCCGGATCAGGGGTGTTCTCGTGAATACCTGCACGCCGAAATGCCTCTGAATTGGCCAAAAACGTATGAAAGCACGTACGAGTCAGATATACCGGGTGCTGATCTGTAATGGCATCCAGCTCAGCTATATTTGGAATTTCAACAGGAATAAACGCGTTTTCGTTCCAATTAAGTCCTAAAATCCACTCTCCCGGCGGTGTTACAGCGACCCGCTTGCGCAGCATAGCCAGCATCTCGTCCTTGGAAGTAGCTGATGTGAAATCCAGCATAGCCAGCTTCATACCATGCATAGACAAATGCATATGGGCATCGGTTAAGCCCGGCAGTACATTGGCACCCTCCCAATCCACCGTCTCGTACTCCTTACCGGACAACTGCAATTCAAGCTCCCGGGCATATCCAATGGCCTGTATGCGGCCATGCTGTACAACGATGGAGTCTCCTTTGGAAGCCCAGTCCCCATATAACCTGCCGTGCTTGAACAAAACGAATGTCAACGCCACTCATCTCCTTTTCTCCAACTATATGCTTGATCTGCTGCATATTACGCCAAGGTTGCCACTTCCAAACGTAGTGTATTTATATCTACCTGCTGTACCTCCTGCGCAAAGTGATCATGAGCTGCACAGACAGCCATTTTATAATCTGGGTCTAGCTCATACTGCTTAAAATGACAATACTCAGTAGTAAAGCCCTCTGTCGTGAAACCTATAGACGGTCGTGCTTCCAACTCGAATGAAAAAGACTTTAACGGCAGCGTCAGCCCCTGCCCTTCGGCCTTCACAAAACTTTCCTTGAGCGTCCAAAGATCGTAAAAATAGGATAAACGACTCTCTGCATCCTGCTGCATTAATGCATCGTACTCTGTGTCTGAAAAGCATACCCTGCCTACCTCAAAATCAATAGGACGGAGCTGTTCAATGTCAATACCAAGCGGGTGATCATCAATGGCGCATACTACCCATTTTCCCGAATGGGAAACATTAAAATGGAATGCCGGCGCATTCAACAAGGAGGGCTTGCCAAAAGCATTGTATGTAAACTGAAGGCTGGCATTTGGTATTTTTAATTGCCGACAAACCAACCACCTTAACAGCACATCGGCGTATAACCCCCTCAAAGCGTCTTCTCGATGTAAAAAACGATCCAACTTGTGCTGTTTTTCCAGTGAAACCTGATTTACCAGTAATTCATAATGTTCCTCAGCCTCCGGCTTGCTTGTATCAATCGCGTATATTTCCATGGTCGCCTCCTGTATACCTAATGGATATTAGCCAGTTTGTAACACTCACCAGTCGATTGAAGTCTGTTAAATTAGGATGACACTTGCCATATACATGGTCAATATACTACTCTAGCACTTTCAATTCAATATGGATACAATTGGGATAAGCAGCTCTATCAAAACTACTTCATAGACCCTATTAATGAAAGCGCTTTAAAATAACCATACAGAGGAGGACGAAACAATGAAATATGATTTTGCCCGCTTGCTGTGTATTATGCTCACTATTTTGCTTTCGTTAAGCATTTTTCAGATGTTTTCACCTAAGATCGCTTCAGCTGCTTCAGCGAATGTAGTAAATGGCATTCAGTTTAAAGATACAGATGGAAACGTGGTCCATGCCCATGGGGGCGGGATGATTAAAGTGGACGGTTATTATTATTGGTTTGGTGAAAATCGTAATCCGAATGGAACATTCAAGGCGGTCTCCGCCTATCGTTCCTCTGATTTAAAAAATTGGGAGTTTCGTAAAAACGTGCTGACCAGCAGTTCGGCCGCAGAGCTGAATGTATCGAATATTGAACGTCCGAAAGTGATTTACAACGAAAAAACACGCAAATACGTATTATGGATGCACAAGGAAAACGGGATTAATTACAACGAAGCCCGAGTGGCAGTTGCCTCATCCGATACCGTAGACGGCGATTATACGTATCAGGGCAGCTTCCGTCCGCTGGATTATGATTCGCGCGATATGACCGTATACAACGATAACGGTACTGCATACCTGATTTCGGCTACCCGTGTAAACGCGGATCTGAACGTTTATCGTCTGACACCGGATTTCCTTCAAGTTGAATCGCTGGTGACTACACTTTGGCCAGGACAATATCGTGAAGCTCCAGCGATGTTCAAAAAAGGAGACGTCTACTTCCTGATTACATCCGGGGCAACCGGCTGGAATCCCAATCAGGCCAAGTATGCTACCGCATCCAGCATTGAAGGAACTTGGAGCAATACGATGAACTTCGGGGATAGTACAACCTATGGTTCACAGTCGGCCTACGTCATTCCTGTTGAAGGTACGCAGACGACCTCGTATCTGTATTTGGGCGACCGTTGGGCTGGGGCGTGGAGTGGTCCTGTGCAGGATTCTCAATATGTATGGCTGCCGCTGCGTTTTCCAACCGCGACCTCATTAGCTATGGATTGGTTCGACAGCATTAATATTGATACCGCCAGTGGTGTGGTGGAGGGCGTAACTACGCCGATGGTCATCGACCCGGATAGTTATTATCAGCTGGTAAGCCGCAAGAGCAACAAGTCGCTAGGCATCATTGGCAATGCGACGACAGACGGAGCAGATTTAGAGCAGCGTGCGAATTCCGGAGCGCCAAGCCAGCAATGGCAGCTTAAGGATGCAGGCGGCGGATATTATAAAATTGTGAATCGGAACAGCGGGAAGCTGATTGGTGTTGAAAGCGGTGCTACAGCAGACGGCGCAGTTATTGAACAGTGGAATGATGGAGGCTGGTCCAGCCAGCATTGGCAGCTCGTATCCGTAACCGGAGGCTATTATAAGCTGAAAAATCGGGCAACGGGCAAGCTAATCGACATTTCCGAAGGTGCCACTGCCGATGGAGCCAAAGCCATTCAATGGGGCGATAATGGCGGGACGAACCAGCATTTCCGTATAGTCAAAGTGGAATAGCTCAGATCCTTATCAAAAGGAGCCGTCATCCGACAGATCGTAGTGATCTCTAACGGAAAACGGCTCCTTTTTATGCTAAAACGGTAAAATGGGTGATGTCTAGTACACTACACTTCCCACGGAAAATCTGTCGTCAGAAAACTAGCCAGCTGCTTGCTTTCTTCCCTCCGCTGACGCCGTATGGCTGCGCGCGATGGAGCCGTCTGGTGTAATTGTATTTGCTCCTCTGTTTCCGGAATCACCTGTGGGACGGTCACTTTATGATTGTTCTCGTCCAATGCCACAAAGGTCAGGAAGGCGGTAGCTGCAATTTTGCGATCGCCAGTCATCAATCCCTCGCGAATCACTTTTACGAACACCTCCATCGAGCTGCGGCCTGTCCAAGTTACGAACGCTTCCAGCGTGACAGAATCGCTCGGGTGGATAGGCAGCAAAAAATCTACCGAATCCGTCGAGGCTGTAACTGTGTTCGTACGGCACAGCTTGGCGGCAGCAATAGATGCGATATCGTCGATATACGACATCAATCGGCCTCCAAAGAGCGTGTTATGATTGTTGATATCGTTGGGAAATACTCGGGACGTCTTAAAGCAGTAGGTTTCTCGGATGTACTTGCTTTCCATGGGTTCTTTCCTCTCTTTTCCTCGTTGCTCTCTTTTTATATCTCAGGATTTTGCAGAATCCTGTGTGGAAGTCTGTTGTAGACTATGTTAATCATCCCACTAATCCGCATAATAAATCAATACATAAAAATCGGCATCCTCATCCGAATCATTACGATAGGTATGGATATCAGATCCTTGAAATTGTACGGCGTCCCCTGCACTCAATTGGAGCTGTTGCCCCTGCATTTCAAAGTACATTTCCCCACGGATCATGAGGATCGTTTCCTCTCCCAGATGCTCTTCTGCCTTGTGTGTAAAGCCTGGCTTCAGACTTACCGTGAATACCTCGAACTTCTTTTCCGAGTGATACGGGAAGACAGGGTAAACAAAATAGTTACCGTCCTCATCAATAACTGGATGCAGATCTGCTCTACGAATCTTCGTGATTTGCGGCGGGTCTTCCTTAAGAAAGGTGGAGAAGGATACGTGCAAGCCGTTCGCAATCTTCCAAAGTGTGGTTACCGTAGGATTAGATTTCCCCTTCTCAATTTGAGCCAGCATCCCTTTGCTAACCCCTGTCAGTTCAGCCACCTTATCCAAACTAAGTCCTCTAGTTTTCCTAATTTGAGCCAAATTAGAACCAATAATATATTGCATTGAATCCACCGAATTATACCTCCTCGTATCCCAAAGTCTATATATGAAGAATACACAAAAGTGTCCGCTGTAGCTATAATTTACTGTTGACATTAACTATAAATGTCCTTAAACTTCACTTACTAAAACGTTTTTCAAAACTATTGTAATATCCTGAAGGGGGCCGCTATCCTGTGACTTTTCCATCCCTGAACACCCAACAGGCGAGAAAATCAACGTTGACTATCTAGGAGGGACTAAATTTGAATCCGCAAACCCGCAAGTCCCGCCACATGTACATGATGCAGCTGGCGACAATTTTTATTGGCTTTATTGTATTTGGTATCTCGGAGAATATAAAAGGTCCTGCCATTCCACGCATTCAATTCGACTTCAATCTGGATGAACAGCAGCTCGGAACATTGTTGTCTCTAAACGCACTTGGTTATTTGATTGCCTGCTCGTTCACCGCTGTCCTTGTCCGTAAGTGGGGAATCAAGGCGGTCAGCATCATTTCTTTTGCTTCCATGATCATCTCGGGAGTGTTCATCTACCTGTCGCACACGTATCCGTTCTTCGCTTCGTCCTACTTCTTGATGTATATCGGGAACGGCATGCTGGAGATTGCACTCGCAATTTTGGGGGCGAGGATTTTTGTAAAAAATACCGGCACGATGATGAATTTGTCTCACTTTTTCTATGGGCTTAGCTCAACAGTCGCCCCTTTGCTGGCGACGGGAGTCATGTCACTGACGGTATTTGGGCATACGCTAGACTGGCGGGGAATGTATCTGGCTATGTTGTCGCTCTGCCTGCTGCCGATTGTGGCCGCGCTGCTCAGCACCTTCCCGGGAGACGATCTGCAGCATGAGGAACGGACCTCACTCAAGACCCTAACCCGCGATCCGGCACTCTGGATGATGGTAATGATCCTGTCGTTTGGGGTAGTCTCTGAGCTCGCAGTTGGGGGCTGGCTAGTCAACTTTTTAGAGAAAGCGTATTCATGGAGCACGGTGAAGGCGTCCAGCATGCTCTCAGCGTTTTTTCTTACCTTCTCGTTGGGGCGCCTGTTGCTTGGTCCGCTCACAGACCGGATGGGGTTTGTACTTTCGACGATTCTATTCTCCGCCTTCTCAGCGATATGTACGTTTGCAGCAATCGCGGGTGGGGAGAGACTGGCGTTTCTCTTTGCCGCATCGGGTGCCGGCATTGCAATGATCTATCCGACCGTGATGGCGTTCATAGCACGGAGATATCCGAAAGACAGTGATACAGCTATTACGTTCGTCGTCACACTGATGGGCATAGGTAGTGTCATTGGCAACTATGTGATCGGCTGGGTAATCGAAGGGGTCAAGATAGTCTACGGAGCAACCACTGAGCTTGGCATACTGCGCGGGCTTCAGGCGGGATATGGAGTTATTGGTCTATGTGCAGCCATCTGCGCGGTCTCGGGAATGATCCTCTACGGATATCTGAAAAAACGGCAGGAGCTTATATAAGTCACCACCTTAGGGTTGTCCCATAAGTCATGAACTGACTGGGACGCCCTTTTTTTACGAACTACTTGTTCGCTATAGGGATTATTCAATATAACATACAATTGTATAATATATTGATACTTCGCAATTTCCGTTATATACTATTATAAAATTTATACACTGGGGGTAAGGTTAACATGTCCATAGCTTCGGAATTGAGCGGAACGAAGCCCGATTCACTGAGCGTTTTACAAGGGGTTAAAGATTGTATTCCTACACTGCTTGGTTATGTATGTATTGGATTCGCAGCTGGCATTGTGGGCGCTTCATCAGGGGTTAGCACCATGGAAATTGGTCTGATGTCAGCGCTTGTATACGCAGGCGCCTCCCAGTTTATTATGTGCTCGATGCTGGCGGCAGCCAGTCCTCCGTCTGTCATTATTTTAACGACATTTATTGTGAATGCTCGCCATCTGCTTTTAAGTGCGTCATTGGCTCCTTACTTTTCTAAATACTCACTGTGGAAAAACATAGGCATCGGTATCCTTTTGACGGATGAATCCTTTGGGGTAGCGTCGGATAAATTGGCTAAAGGCGGGCAGGTCAGTGACCGCTGGATGAACGGACTTAATATTACAGCTTATCTCGCTTGGATTGCTTCCTGTGTGGCTGGTGGAGTGCTAGGGAATTGGATTTCCCAGCCGGAAGCTTTTGGTCTAGACTTTGCCTTACCTGCAATGTTTCTGGCCCTACTCATTTCCCAGCTCCAAAGTGTCCAGACCTCCAAACTCAAGCATCGCCTGCTACTTGTGCTATGTATGGCCGTTCTAATGTACCTTTTATCCTGGTGGGTGCCATCACATATCGCCGTCATTGTAGCGACCATGATCACCGCAACGATTGGAGTGTTAACTGACAAGTGAATATTAGTCCCAATGTCCTGTATATCATTATCGGCGGTATGATTGTCACGGCAATTCCGAGAATCATCCCCTTCGTCGTGCTGCAAAAACTGACGTTGCCCAAACCTGTGTTACAGTGGCTGTCCTACATCCCCATTTGCATCTTCACGGCACTGGTCATGGAAAATATGCTCGTACGAACTGAAACCTCGGTCACTCTTAATGGGCAAGTGCTTATAGCGGTCCTTCCTACGCTGGTGACCGCTTTGTGGAGCAAAAATTTGCTGGCTACTGTGGTTGTGGGTATTGTGAGTATGGCTGTAGTTCGGCTTTTGTGGTTGGGATAGAAAATCCCCTCCTAAAATAGGAGGGGATTTGTCCTTTCTTACGATCCGCCTGTCGCCTTTACCAACGGAGGTGACAGCATCTCTTGCTCAAGTTCACTTTCTCCTTGTGAAAGATACGAAGATGCTTGTAGCCTGAACATTTCAGCGTATACTCCGTCCATATCCATTAAGTGTTTA
This sequence comes from Paenibacillus polymyxa, assembly GCF_015710975.1. Taxonomy (NCBI): domain Bacteria; kingdom Bacillati; phylum Bacillota; class Bacilli; order Caryophanales; family Paenibacillaceae; genus Paenibacillus; species Paenibacillus polymyxa. The sequence goes on from NZ_CP049783.1 coordinate 17,661, forward strand.
TGACTGCCCGCTTCCACAATTCTGCCCTCCTTCATTAAAATAATGGTATCCGCCATACGTGCGGAGGACAATCTGTGTGAAATAAATACTCCTATTCTCTCGTGAACAAGCTGATCAAATTTTTGAAAAACTTCCTTCTCTGCGTGTGGGTCTAAAAAAGAACTCGGCTCATCCAACACATAGATATCGGCATTTCTCATAAAAGCCCTAGCTATTGCTATGCGCTGCCACTGCCCTCCAGATAGCTGTTGTCCATCTTCAAACCATTTTCCAAGCAGAGTGTTCAGTTTTTCTGGCAGACCAGCTATCAAATCTACAATGCCTGCCTTATCAACAGCTGCCCAAATGGCCTCATCATTTTCTCTGGAAGCCACATGACCAAAGCCTATATTATCCCTAACAGACATCTCATAATGTACAAAGTCCTGAAAAACGACGCCTATCTTTCCCCTAAAGCTGTCTTTATCCAATTCGTGTATTGAGTGTCCATTAATTAAGATTTCTCCTTCAAAATCAGAATACAGATGAGTGAGTAACTTTACAATTGTTGATTTACCCGATCCATTTCTCCCTACAATGGCTAGCTTCTCTCCTTGATGAAGAGTAAAGCTAACATTAGAAATGGCATTCTCCTCCGTGTTAGGATATCTAAACGATACATTCCGAAATTCAATACTGTGTATAGCGGACAAAGGCAAGTGTTGAACTGACTTTTGCATTTTCGTTTCCTCCGGCATATCCAGAAAGTCAAAAAGCTGCTTAATATACAAATTATTTTGACACAGACTTAAAATACCTTGTACAATGCTCTGCGACGTTGACTGGGTTAACGTGATACCTTGAATTAAGCTCACCAGGTTCCCCACTAAAATTTGACCAACATAAGTGGCTTGTATGGCCATGAAAATAATAAATGCGCTTGCACCCTGATTCACAATCTGAAATGCAAGAGAAGTATAGGATCTACGAACCGCTAGCACTTTATCCTCACGATAAAACCCTTCGAGTATCATTTTATATCTTTTTCGCAGGTAATCTCCTAGTTGAAATATTTTCACTTCTTTAAAACTATTATCTCTCGTCACCAAAAAAGACAAGTACCAGGATTCGCGTTGTCTTCCTGCTCTTTGAAAGTGAACATTAAATTCTCTTTGCCCAATGCGTAAAAAGGAATAGAATGACAAACATGGAATGAGAAAAATGAATAAAAATGCCCACCATCTCCACGCAATAAGAATAGCACCCGTCGAAAATAAGGTTACCACACTGCTCATAATGGCGAGGATCTGAGTAAATATTTCAAATGGTCTGTAATCTGCTTCTCCCTGAGCACGTTGAAGCATATTTTGCACATCTGCATCCTCAAACGACTGCAAAGACATCTTTTGTGCTTTTTCAATAATTCTGATATTTACCTGGTTTGATAGCCGGCTTTGAAACATTTTACGAAAAAAGCTTTCCCCAATATTGATCAGATCGTACAGCAAATTGACACCTATTAGAACACCAAAAGCTATAAAAACAGGCTGAAAGCTTCCTCCTGACGCTCCTGCCACAACACTATTAATTAATTCCCTCGTTGCTAAAAGGATCACAGCAGGAACGGCACCCTTCAACAAATTTGTAATAAGTATAGCGATCAAAAAAGTAGGGTGTGTGTCCCAAAGCAGCCTGAATATACGAGGCCAAAATAAAAAGGTACGAAATATATTTTGGTAGGACAAGGAAACCAGGTCATTGGTTTGTCCTTTAGACTGTGACATGGCGCACTCCTTTCCGATGCAACAGGTTGGCCGCTGTATGCTTTGCCAAAGCCATACATTTCATTTCCCGTTCGCGATTTACACCCAGCAGACGATTCAGGTGCATATGAATGATACTGCCTAAAATATCATTAGCATGATTCGTAAGCTCATGATTGTTTTCAGCTAGGGTAATCGCTTGAGCATACTGTTGAATCATGGCCTGTCTTTTTTCTACAAGTGCCAACAAAGCGACCTGTGTAGCCGTATCCGCTTGTCTAATCCATTCATATTCCGATTCTACAGCGGTAATCAATGCTTTTTTAACATCCCTGAACGCCTTCATATAAGGCTTGCTGTCAATTCTACCTTCTAGCCAGTCCACTTGCTCCTGAATCGTTAAACCAAAGCTGCTTAAATAGTGAATAATGTTAATCACAGCTGCAATCTCTATGTCCAGATTGAAAGCTTTGGAACGAATTCCTGCCATATAGGCGATAACCCATCGGCTATCCACGTCAAAAACCTGTTCTGCCAGGTCCATAAGTGTCTGCCCTCCATACCTCTCCAACTCAGGAAGGTATGTATCCAGTACCATATGTGTGATAAGTCCCTCTTCACGCAGCTCACCTGCCCACTGATTTAATTGCGCCAAGCCAGCACTCCATAGTTGACCCGGCTCTCCTTGAAACCGCAGACGAATATGATGCTCAGGATCAACGTACCGCAAAAAATAAGATTTTTTACTCCAATCCTCAAATTCCGGGTTATTTCGGAGTTGATCCAAGCTTAAGGAAATAAGATCCGTTTCCCTTTCCTTGACTCCATACAATTTAAGGTACAGCCATTCACCTCCTGGAAGGAACCCTCTATGAATGCCCGAAGGGGTATAAGCCATGAATTTTTGAGAATCCATCTTGTGGGGTAAACTTGGAATACTCGGCTTCCCCTTTATTTTTTTCTTCTTGAGCGGAAACACAAATTCCCCCATATATCTTCCAGCGGTCCCATGTAGCGGGGTATGGAATGGATCGCCCAAACACTCGGTAAGAAGCAGTTCCTGTCCTTCCCTCATCTTGCTCATCTCACGAAGCAATTCTTTGATATGGAAGAGATTGCACAGGTCCAATAACAGTCGGTTATCTCCCATCGTTAAATAAACATAGCGTGGCACATTCCACTGTTCTCTCCAAGTATGAAAAAGCTCCTCCCTTGCTTGAGGCTCAGTTAAATCTGAAATATTCAATGCAGCCTTGCCAAGCCTCCACTGCGCAGCACTAATAACAATTTTTCCATATACAAGTCTTGGCAAAAAAGGAGACTGCTCTAGTGGCCCCCAGTCAAAGTATGACCATGTGCCAAGCTCTTTGTTGGTGATATCGGTCAAGAATCTGAATATATGCGGTGAAAGCTTGTAATTAAGCATATGGGTTTGCAGGGGGATGATTTCTTTACCCAAACGCCTGGACTTGACATAGAAACGGTCGTGAGTTGCACCTATCAATAAATCATCCATGTGTAGTGTCTGCTCCTCATCTTTAGAAGAGGTCGTTCCGGACACGATTTCATATTCCATAAAATTTTTGCTCAGTGATATATTCGATATTTTTCCCTGGTCAGGCATAAAAACCATCTCTGCCAACAAGGCGTCGGGATGAAAGCATCGGTGATGATCATAAATATCAGAGAATTTCTGAACATACTCTTCACTAAACATATCCAGAAAACGTCCAAAAGTTTTACCTGCCCGATTAGAACCGGCGCTGGGCCCAAGTAAAAGCTTATAGTCTCCTAAATCAACTTTTTCAGGTGATTCGGCAAATATACTGTAGTATACCTCCATAGATTCCGGGGAAGTGTCATCATTATCGGATATCGTCAGCTGCTCCAACTGCTCATCTGAAAGAACGATTTCTATGTCATGGTTGGCAATGGCATTCGAAAGCCATTGAAAGAGAACTGCGTTGCGTTTAAATGCTTCCATGCCCATTGATTTTTTCTCATTGGTACGATACGTCTTTGGTATACCAAGTCCCCAATCCTCATCAAACAGTTCATTGATAGGGACCTCCTGATACACTCCGTACTTTTCCAAAAAACGATTTAAATATTCGTCCAGTTCATCCGTTTTTGGGGATGAAAACAACCTGCACATGACTTCAGCTCCTAATGCAACATCATCGAGCACATGTCTCGGCAGCGTTACTTCTTGAGCTAATTTGACATCGACCTGTACAGGCGTTTTTACAGCAATGATATCTAGCATTTTTCCACATAGTTCCCGGTAGGCCTTCTCTCCTTCTCCAATCATGCACTGATTGTATTGTCGTAATAAAATATCAATTTCGTGTAAAATGTCAGTCCAATAATCAGACATGTCCATTTTTTTAATTTTTTCAAATATGTAATGAAAAGGTGAGTGATCCATCAGTGGAGGTCTAAGCTCGCTCAAAATAAACTCTTGCTCTACAAGCTGCTGCAAAAAATGAGCGATGATTTCCGTAGTAGCGTCAGGAAATGCCTTCAATAGTAATTCTTTAAGCTCCATCACCTGAATCGGATGCTCAGCAGCTTCAAACGTCAGGCGAACGACGTCCGTAAGCCGAATGGAACTAAACATTTCGGCCGAATCATCGGTTTCTGCCGCTCCATGCTTAGGCCGAAATGGTAATTTGGCGCGATCGCCCTTGATCATAACCGTTCGGTTTAAAAAAACCTTTAATTGATCAAATATGACTGGGTCAGACTCCATTTTTCGGATAATCTTATATATCCATTCCATGTCAGGTCTAGCTCTCTTCAGATGTTGATGATAGGTACCTATGTCCAAATGGGTAGTATCCTTACAAATCCCTTGCCCCACCCCTGAAAATAATCCAAATGGAGTCGTTCGGGTAGTCATCCGAATAAAATAACGATAAAAACTATTCAGCGTCTTCTCATACTTTTGTAACTCTCCTTTATCTTCCAAAGCATCGTCATCGTTCAAGTAGTGTAGAAACTGCATAAGGGACGGAGAGGCCAATGAAATAGCTTCTCGAATAACAGCTTCACGGGACACAAGCTTTAGTCGACGAGTGATTTCCTCCAAAGAAAGATGGCTATCTACATCTTGATCCGAAAACACCTCAAAATATTGCTCTAACGGTAGTAATGGGGCTCTGATTAGAAAATAATCACATGCGCTGAACCATCGTTCATTCTTATCTCTCGGTTCTCTATGTAGGTTATGAGCATCAGTGTAATGCAGTTGTCTCTTCACAACTGGCCACCTCCAAGTTTTTAGGAAATATATTCAACCTGTAACCGATTCCATGGCATGTTACCAGTATTTTCGGATGACTTGGATCATCTTCTATTTTCTCTCTCAATTTTCGGATATGCACATACACCGTATTAGATGTAGTAAAAGCATCAACTCCCCATACTCTGTCTATAATGTGATCAATCGTGGATGCACACTCTTTCGCTGTAAGGAGATACATCAATAATCGAAATTCCATCATCGTCAGCATATGCTCATGTCCTTGCTTCCAAATAACCTTACCAGCAGGATCAAAAATGACATTGGGTGATAAACTAATTGCCTCCTGATCTCTTTCCAGCCCATATTCAGATGAAGCCATGGAAAGCAGTTGTTTGAGGAGATCCAATTGCCGTTTGTCATCACAATGATAGGATAGGAAGATAAATGGGACTGTAAATTTTTCTTTAATGGTGTGCCAGTGAGATAAATCCTCTAGCGTTACATGATCCTGATTCAAAGCTACACCGATGCACTGCTCATCAATATCCGGTAGAGCCTGGTAAAGCGAATCATAAAACATAATTTGAATGTTTTCTGGAGTGCTTAAAGTCTCAAAAAAATGCTTAATCTTCTTAAAGGATGATATAACCATAAATTTTTGTTTCATCTAATCCTCCCCAAAAACACGGCTTCAGATAAGCAGTTAAGACAGAGCTTTTACGAAATTAGAAACAATTCACTCCATCTCCCTGAATATTTAGGTTGTTCCTTCCCTACTCCATAGTCCAACAAGCTTAATGCAATTCCTGTTGCCCCTTGCAGTATTCCTATATTATGAACATGAGTTGTCCCCTCCAAGTCCTGATAACCAAATGGGAGCTCTTCATCGTATAGATTCATCAACTTTAATGCTATTTGGTCGGCAAAGCCTAATGCAGCTTGATTACCAGTGAAGTAATAGAATCTATGAGCCATATGAAGCAAACCCGCCAATCCATGACAGAAAGTGGGGGATAGCGCGTTTAAAAGCTCATCATCCAAGCAAAATACGGATTTCATAGCTTGTTCAGCTATCTTTGTCCATTCTTCATTGCTACACTCCATTCCTGCTCTGAATAAAGTCCATGCTATCCCACAGGTTCCATGGCACCAGCCTTCAATTTCTCTCATTCCTTCTTTGTTATCTGTCTTGTTCATTGAAGTCCCTTGAGAGCTTACAGGCCAATACAAACCATATTGATCCTCCTGAATTTGAATAAGCAAAAAATCGGCTATATATTCTATAGCCTCATGTAATCCTTTAACTCTAATCTTTTTTTGTAGGGTAGTGACAAGTAGTGCAAGGATTCCGGTGATGCCATGCGCCATTCCTAGATGAATCGAAGTCGAACTTCCCCTTGATACCGAATGTATATATTCAGGTATAAAGTGCGTTATAGTATCTAACAGTTGATGGGTCAGATTACACATCTTCTCGTCGTCTTCAGGAATCTCTAATGTGTATCTGCCCACTCCGAGCAGGCCGTGGATAACGTCCATCTGCTTGCTGAACTCTGTAATTGTATTTATAACGGGTGACTTTACCCATTGAGTACGAATATAATCATTTATTTGATTTAACAGTTGCTGATAATTAGCTCTGTTATTTGAGGCAAGCAATATTCCATATGCTACACCTGTAGAACCATAGTACAGAGATATATCGGGTAGTAATATTAAAGAATTGCGATGTAAATACAACAACTGTGTATGCACATGTTCTGCCCAATTCTGATCAGGTTTCAGATAACCCCACTCGGCCAACAGCACGAATACACCTGGAACTCCATCAGCAAGCCAGCCGGGATTCCAAGGGGCCGTCCCACGCGAAGGTGAAAGGTTGTTTCTATGATGAACTATTTTTTCTGTATATGATAGGTCTATCAGTTTTTGTGTAATATTTTTGCTGATCTCAACTGACCTTTCCTGCAAATCTCCAACCATAATTCCTCCCCCTATTTTATAACCGGGAAAAGACACGGTTATAAAACCGTGCCTTTTGTACCTTGTTTCTCGTTATTAACACGTTTTGCAGAAAGAAAGACTAACTTGGCAATTCAAAGTACCTGTTGCACATGAAGGAGTACAGATAAGACCGCTAGCTGGTTGAACCTCTTTAGGAGCAACCTCATTTTTGGCAACTTGCAAGTCCAGATCAAATTGATTTTTCATTTTGCTACCTCCTTTTATTTTTTACAATTTTATTATAATTTATATAATCTTAACTAGACTTTATAAAACTCTTACATCCATCTTAAATTTAGTGAATGCAATTAAGATAATCCCTCGTTACTTTTTAGAATTTTTAAGGACAACTCGCCAGCTTTGAGCAACAATATAATGAAGGAAAAAATGAAAGGGGCATTCGTATGAAAACGGACCATTTTGTTATGGAAGCATGCGAGCAATTACAGGCAAAAGACTTCAGTACAACAATCGCCTTGCGCCTGAGTAACCCTGAATCGGTCTACAAAGCAGTCCACGCAGAGCAAAATATTTCACCCGAAACAAAATATCACCCATGGGGAGATACTTCGCTTTCACACGGTTATCCGGGTAATATTTTTTTACTATCTCAATGTCGTGCTTCAGATTCCACGTATGATTGGAATCAGGCAATCTACTTGAATATGAAGCACATTCAAGCTTCACTTGCTAAAAAAGGTCTGAATGATGTCTCACTTTACAGCGGCTGGACCGGCATCGCTTCTTCTGTGAGAGAAGCCTCCAATCATGGCGAATACTACAGCCATTTTTTACAGCAAATACATGAATGGATGATTCCTCTGACAGAACAATGGCTGCAATTGAATACAGCACAATTAGCTCTGCACGAAGGGATGCCCATGCAATCCTTTGATACGATTTCAGGAGCCTCCGGGATTGGGAGATATATTGTGATGAATTCAACCGATCCTAGTTGTACTCCTCTTGTCGAGCCTATTCTTCAATTTTTAACCGATCTCACATATCCTATAAAAATTCACAACCGCTATGTTCCAGGCTGGTACTCTCCGCAAAAGTTCCAATTTTTGGATCGTGATAAAAGCAATTACGCTATGGGTAATTTCAATTGCGGAATGGCACACGGCATTCCCGGACCATTGGCCTTACTATCTGTAGCTTACAGTTCTGGAATTGAAGTAAAAGGCCAATATCAAGCGATTGAAACGATTACAGAATGGCTGCTTAAGTATAAAAATGAGGATACATACGGCTACTACTGGCCTCATATTGTTCCTTTTGAAGCTGAAACAGGCTCTTTACAGTTAGATTTAAAACGAGCAAGAGAAGCCTGGTGTTACGGTACTCCCGGCGTTGCCTGTTCCTTATATCTTGCCGGGAAGGCTCTTCATGATGAAGAACTGCAAAAAATGGCTGTGAAGGCCTGTATCGGTGCCATTACCTATGAGGTTACTAAGCAGGAAATGGACTCCTCTGCATTGTGTCATGGTCTTGCCGGGTTACTTACGATCTCCTGGCGAATGTGGTGTCACAGTAAGGAACCAGCGTTTATCCCGCTTATTCAACACTTAACCAGTCAGCTGATAGATCGCTTTCAAGCCGATAGCCCACTTGGATATCTGGACCCCGAGCCAAGGGCAGACAGCTCTTTGGCCTGGCTGACAAAAGCAGGCCTGCTTGAAGGCGTCGCCGGGATTGCTTCTGCTTTATTAAGTGTTTCTGAGAACAAAGAGATGCCCTGGGATTACATGCTCATGCTATCCTAGCTACAGCCAATCTCTATTCACAAACATCTTTCTTCCAGCAAATAGATAGGCTAAAAACGTAAAAAGTACAATCAAACCAAGACTATAAGGCTCAACTCTAGGAGCATAGCTCGCTGTTTGCGGCAACATGATATAATAAGGAATCGTAAAAGGAAACCATGCGCCTATGGAAGAGTGAAAGCCTGTCATAACAATATTAGGCACCACACAGCAAATAGCCATTCCTAGTGAAGCTCCAAAATTGCGAATTTTCACCGAGAGCATAAGCTGGAGGGCTGCCAATGGTAGAATCCCGAACCACCCTCCCCATCCGGTAGAAAGGACGAGCAACCAAGGGATTTTTCCTGGAGCACCTGCTATATACCCACCTACAAAATATCCTACTATGAATGTAAGCTGATCAAGAAACAGGATGAGAATGAGCAATATATATTTTGCATAATAGATTCGCTGACGGGGATATGGACTGCTCAATAAAATCTTCCATCCCCCGTCTCGATGTTCGTATGCGCACAAAAGAGAAGCGATAATTCCACAATAAAGCGGATAAAAAAACATCGAGTGAAATTGCGCCGCATAGGTGTATAGCATTAACCAGCTAGGCTCATAAAACTGCTTCAAATCGTTCAGTTCCAGGACTCCCATTAAAGAATTGATAACCGCATCTAATATAATGAGAATCCATACCATGACCCATTGAAGCTTCATCGCTTCCACGCGTAAAATGGATCCCATACTTCTCCTCCTCCTATTTGAATTCATGCTTTCTAAACTGTAGAGTACCGAGTCCTGTGAAGATGACCCCTGCACATAAAGCAATGATCACCCACATTACGTATCCCTTAATTAGAGGACTTGATAGAGCCGGATACGACCAAGGTAATAATTTAATCCAAAGAATACTGGTTCGTGCCAAAAACAAGCTGGCAATAGAACCAAATATGCCAAATGCTAACGGGAATGCCTGATTAGTAAAAAGCGTAGACAACCAAAGTTGAATTGCAAGTACAGGCAGAGTAGCCAAGCTGGCGTTAATCGGCTGCAGCAGCATAACTCGCCAAGGAATGGGCTCGTTTGTATACAGCACCCAGATGAGACTCATCCCTGCTATCGTAATCAAGGCAGTACCAAACTGCAGAATCACAATCCAAAACATTTTGGATAAGTAGATGTAGCTTCTGGGAACCGGCATGGCCATAAGCTGCTTCCATGTTTGGGTATCATGCTCTGTACCCGCCATAATACTTGCTAGAAGTGTACCGCCAAGCAGCATCACGAACGAGATGAACATAAACATAACCGCAAAACCAGCATAGACTCCTCCCGGCCCCTGACGAAAGTAGAGATACCATTCCATGACAGTCATCCCTGTAAGGACACAGCCCTGTATTAGAGGAAGCCACCAGCATATTTTTTTCAGCTTATATCCTTCCGCCTTGATAACTTGGAGTATCATAAACTTCGCTCCTTACCCGTCAGCTCCAGGAATATTTCCTCCAATGTTTTTTTCTTCTCCCTTACCCGATAGACGGGGTGATTGTGCTCTACCAACACTTTGATCATCTCCGATGATTGTTGCCGATCCACAATAGGAGTTATGACCTCTTTTTGCTCCATGGATTCAGCTCCGGCAATCCATCCATGCTGCATCAGGGCTCCAGCAGCCTGAACAGGATTTTGGGTTTCAATGAATAATTGAGGCTTGCTTTTGTCTGTAAGTTCTTTCATCGTTCCCTGGAAAATCATTTCTCCTTGATTAATAATCCCTACATAGGTTGCGATCTGTTCGATTTCACTTAGTAGATGGCTCGAAACCAATACCGTCATTCCGTAAGCATCAGGCAGGCTCATAATTAACTCCCGAATTTCCTGGATACCAGACGGGTCCAAACCATTCGTCGGTTCATCAAGAATCAACAATTTGGGATCAGCAATCAACGCCATGGCAATTCCTAGCCTTTGCCTCATCCCCAAGGAGTATCCTTTTACCGGTCGATACGCATCTTTGCTTAATCTCACCAAATCCAGCACTTTATGAATTTTTCGGGTCGGCAGCCCACGCATTGTTGTAACGATTTCCAAATTTCGATATGCAGACAAATGGGCATAATAGGCAGGTGATTCAACCAGAGAACCTACATCCTTTAATATTTCCATGCGATGATCCTTGAGCTTTTTCCCAAAAATCTCAATCTCCCCGGATGTGGATTTAATCAGCCCGAGTAGCATACGAATCGTGGTCGTTTTTCCCGCCCCGTTTGGTCCCAAAAATCCGTAAATTTGCTTCTCAGGTACCTGGAGATTTATTTGTTTGACAAATTCTCGTTTTCCAAAACGCCTGGTTAGCTGCTGTGTATGTATTACATATTCAGACATTTCCTGATCTCCTCTCGACTTTTAATGCTGAAGTTTTAGTTACATACAGTTTACAGAAGGAAAGTTAACATCAGGTAAACAGTTCCTAAACAACAGGCAAAAAAACGAGCGGACTCCAAAATGTGAAGGCACAGATGTTAAAGAGTTACATATTTAGCGGCAAAGTAATTTCCACCCTGGTACCCTTTTTACTTCCCGGAAGAATATGAAGCGTTCCGTTATGAGCTTCAATAAAGCTTTTGGCAATAGATATGCCATGCTCTTTGGAATGAGACACCTGTATACATTCAGTTGGATTCATTCCTTTTCCATCATCTTCGATCGAAATATGAAGCTTATCGCTCTCTTTATTTACATACATTGAAATATGTGTACCTGAAGGATTATGAATGATTGCGTTCATCAGAAAATTTTTCAGCACTCTACCTAATAATTTACTATCGAAGGGCATGGTACATACTGCCTCCAATGACATAAAAGAAAATTTGTACTGCTCGGCCGAAGGATGGTTAGCGATATCTATGACTGTATTGCGGAGAAACTCCACAATGTCCTCCTTCTTCAGCTGGATCGGCAAGGCACCCTCCTTGAGCTGCATAGAAGCATTCAAATCCTGAATTAACTGCTTCATTTCCGTTACTTTCTCACTGATAGCCATACTAAAGCTTCTTTTTTCTTCATCGGACCAATCATACTCTTGAGTAGTCAGCATGGCTGCATATCCTTCAATATAGGATAATGGTGTTTTGAGATCATGGCTTACGCCTGCTACCCACTGCTTTTTTCGCTTTTCTATTTCTATTCTCTCTTCCTCATTACTGCGCAATTGAGCAGATAAGATGTTCATTTGTTCAAAAACTTCTTTATACAATTGATACGGAGGCTTATAATTATTTCTCTGATTTTTTTTGCGATCTGGCAGTTCTAGCTCACTTAGCGGTGCCTGGAATTCCCCTGTTGCTATATTTCCAATCCATTTAATTACATACACCAAGGGTTTGCCTATATACCATCCATAGACAACTATAAACACAAGGCTCTGCACGATTCCAAGTCCGATCCAGAAGAGATCAATATTCATATTATGAGATGTACCAAATGTACTTTTTATAAAAATATATATAACAGTACAGATAAGAAAACAAAGAACATAGGCTAGAGCAAAACATAATGTTACTTTTATAAAACGAAAGGACATCTTGACGAGAGAGTTCATTCTTGCTCCCCCCTCTTGACTGATAGCATTTTATAACCTAGCCCTCTTACATTAACTAAAAATTGCGGGTGCTTGGGATCAGGTTCTATTTTTTTTCGCAAACGAGAGATATGAATGACTACTGTCTTTTCATCACCAAGGAAGGTCTCGCTCCATATTGCTTCGTATAGCTGACGCACACTGAATATACGGTTAGGATGCTTGCACAAAAATACCAGCAGCAGCCATTCACGTGCAGGACAATCGACCTCTTGGTCTTGCACATACAACACACCTGATTCCAATTCCAGACAAAAATATCCAAAATCTAAGGTTCGTAAGGCAGGCTTCATGTCCGCTGTTGTCACTTTTCGATATTTCATTCGAGCTTTCATACGTGCAACGACTTCTAACGGATTAAACGGTTTGGTAATATAATCGTCCCCACCAATACCAAATCCCATTAATTTGTCCAAATCTGTATCTCTTGCCGTCAAAAAAAGAATAGGAGCTTCCGTGTATAGACGCATCTGACGACACACCTCAAATCCATCACGATCAGGAAGCATAACATCAAGCACAATCACATCAATACGAGATTCCATCACGATTTGCAACGCTTCTTGACCCGTGGCTGCATGCTTAACATGTAGAAACCCTTCTTTTTTTAAAACTGTTGTCAGCATATCTCGCAGTCCCTGTTCATCGTCTACGATAAGCACTGCAATTTCTTCCATAACCAAGGTTCTCCATTCTTTTTTTACATTTTTTACTTTCATTATAAAAGCAAACGGGCAGAATTTAAATCGAGTTCCATCACATATCGTACATCCCCGTGAATATACTTAATAACCAACAAGGCCAAACTGTGCCGTGTATCCACTTGGGGGGTGCCTAACAATGACGGAACCACGCCAGCCATATTCATTCGTCGTATCCCGCGAAGATTGGTCGCTGCATCGCAAAGGGTACCAGGACCAGCAACGCCATCAGCAGAAGGTCAAAGATGTCATTAAGCAAAATCTACCCGATCTGATAACGGAAGAAAATATTATAATGTCGGACGGTCAACAGATTATCAAAGTGCCCATTCGCAGTCTGGATGAATATCGCTTCATTTATAACTACCAAAAGCAAAAGCATGTAGGTCAAGGGGATGGCGACAGTCAGGTGGGGGATGTCATCGGACGTGATCCTGCTTCCCAGAAGCCAGGTAAAGGTGAGAAAGCAGGCGACCAGCCAGGACATGATATTATGGAAACTGAAGTCAGCATAGAAGAACTCGAAGATATGCTGTTCGAGGAAATGGAATTACCGCATTTGCAGCAAAAAGATAAGGATCAAATTGAGGTTGAATCTATCGTATTCAATGATATACGTAAAAAAGGCATGCAAGCGAACATTGACAAGAAGCGAACGATACTCGAAAATCTGCGCCGCAACGCTCGTGAGGGGAATCCGGGCATCCATCATATTAGTCCGGACGATCTTCGTTACAAAACATGGGAAGAGAAAACCATTCCCCAATCCAATGCGGTAATTATAGCTATGATGGACACCTCAGGCAGCATGGGATCTTTTGAAAAATATTGCGCCCGCAGCTTCTTTTTCTGGATGACTCGCTTTTTGCGTCGCCAATATGAAAAGGTGGAAATTGTCTTTCTTGCGCATCATACCGAAGCCAAAGAGGTTACGGAGGAAGAATTTTTTACTCGCGGTGAAAGTGGTGGCACAATCTGCTCTTCTGCTTATTTGAAAGCATTGGAGATTATCGACAAGCGCTATCCTCCTTCCACTTATAATATTTATCCCTTCCATTTCTCCGATGGCGATAACCTAAGCTCAGACAATGAACGGTGTGTGAAACTAATTGAGGAGCTTATGAAGCGCAGCAATATGTTCGGCTATGGAGAGGTGAACCAATATAATCGCAGCAGTACGCTGATGTCAGCCTACAAGAATATTAAGGCAGATCAGTTTATGTACTATGTCATCAAGGAAAAAGGTGAGGTATACCAAGCCCTACGCACCTTTTTTCGCAAACGGGAAGGGGGAACGGTGGGATGAGTACCGACCAGAAAGAGCTGGAATACGCGATATCAGAAATTATGGAGATTGCTGATGGATTCGGGCTCGACTACTATCCGATGAGGTATGAGATTTGTCCGGCGGATATTGTATACACATTCGGGGCGTATGGTATGCCCACGCGCTTCAGCCACTGGAGTTTCGGAAAAACATTTCACAAGATGAAGATGCAGTACGATTTTGGATTGAGTAAAATCTATGAGCTGGTCATCAACTCCAATCCCTGCTACGCTTTCCTGCTGGATGGAAATTCGTTGGTGCAAAATAAACTGATTGTCGCTCATGTGTTGGCGCACTGCGATTTTTTCAAACACAACGCCCGCTTCTCGGCCTCCAACCGCAATATGGTCGAGAGCATGTCTGCCACCGCAGAACGGATCAGCAGCTATGAAATGGAATACGGCTCAAAGGCCGTGGAATCCTTCATTGACTCTGTACTGGCGATACAAGAGCATGTAGACCCACAGCTCATCAAACCAAGGCATCTAGATAAACAACGATACATGGAACTCAAAATCAAGGAGCAAAAAGAACCTAAAAAACACCAGCGTCCCATCGGACCTTACGATGATCTGTGGTCACTGGACACAGTAAAGCAGCATGATTCGGCCGAGACCGAGGGGATCAAGGTACGCCAGTTCCCACCGGAACCTGAAAAGGATATTGTCTGGTTTATTCAGGAATTCTCCGAGGTACTGGAGGATTGGCAGCGGGACATCATGACGATGCTGCGGGACGAAATGCTGTATTTCTGGCCCCAAATGGAGACCAAAATCATGAATGAAGGCTGGGCCTCTTATTGGCATCAACGGATTGTCAGGGAACTGGATTTGACCGGGGATGAAACTGTTGAATTTGCCATGCTGAACGCTTCCGTTGTGCAGCCTTCCAAGCAAAGCTTGAATCCGTATTATTTGGGATTGAAGATATTTGAAGATATTGAAAAGCGATGGGATAACCCGACTCGCGAGGAGCAAGAGCGCCAAGGACGCAAACCGGGCGAGGGCCGAGCTAAAATGTTCGAGGTGCGAGAGTTTGATTCGGACACCTCTTTTATACGCAATTACATGACCAAGCAGCTAACAGAGGATTTAGATTTGTACGTGTTTGAGAAACGGGGACCGGATTGGAAAATTACCGATAAATCCTGGGAAAACATACGGGATCAGCTTGTGTTCTCACGTGTAAATGGCGGCTCCCCTTATATCGTTGTTGAGGACGGGGATTATCAGCATACAGGCGAGTTGAAGCTCAAGCACCAGTATGAAGGCATTGAGCTGGATTTAAAATATATGGAGCGCACGCTTCCATATGTATATCAACTGTGGGGGCGTACCGTTCATTTGGAAACGATGATTGAGGGGAAGCTCGCCTTATTTTCATATGATGGGAAGAAACATCATCGCAAGTTTGTGCAGTGACCCACAATCGAATAGCCAGCCTAATTTAAAAAAGGTGCATTCCGAAGAAGGAAATGCGCCTTTTTTTACTACTTTTTCTTAAATTCGACGATGTAGCTCTGATTCAGTTGTTTTCCACCTTCCGAAATGTTCTGGTACATGGATAAAAACCGGGCGGAAGGGCTCCACACTGTTGGACTGTCATAGGATTGGATATCGGTCGTAACGGGAGTGGTTTTACCCGTGGATTGGTCAAACACATACAGCCCTCTCATTCCTTGCTGATCCTCATCATAAATGGAAAAAGCAAGCTTGGTCCCGTCGCTGGACCAGCTTCCACGACTCATTAAAGTCCCTTGACCCACGATCCCTTTCTCTTTGCCTTGTTCATCCAAAATGATCATACGGGCTGGTTCGGATGTATTCCATTTCCGCTTTTCAATGGCAATAGATTTACCATCAAGCGACACAGCAAAAGACATGACCCCCTCTGCAATGGTCACAGCTTGAGGATGATTGAGAGAGAACCGATTCAGTACCGGATACCCTTGTTTATCATTGCCTGTATAAAATATGTCGTTACCCACTTTTTCGACATGAGTAATTAATTCTGAGCGATTCGGATCTTGAAAGCTTAGTTCTTCTGCTTTGCCGTTCAGACCAATCAGATGTATCTTACCGTCTGGTGTACCTGTAATGAGATGATCCTCATCGCCCCAGCTAACTTCGTTAGTCATATCCAGCTGACCAACCGATGTAACCTTACCACTGCTGAGCTCTAAAATATAGCCCTGGATATCATACTTGCTGCTGGCACTGCCCTCCGTAAAAAACACATGCCGTTGATCCGGTGATACCACAGCAAGTAACTGTAGAGCATTACGACCTAGTGTTAAAACTCGCTCCTTGTTGGTCTTTACATTATGAATCCATAACTGATTCTGGCGCTCCACAATCAATTCTTCATCACTCAGCCATGACCTCGCGTAGACATCTCCCAGCCTGTCGATGGATTGTACCACCAGTTCGTCCGATACTTGCTGCCGAGCTGCATCCATGTCAATCACAGTAAGCTTTTGCCCCGTTTTCATACCGGATGTTGGAATTGTCTCTCCTACGCTTTTTATGCCGCAGCCGCTGAGCAATCCTCCAGCGATCAAACCAGTCATGAGCAAGCCTGTGACTTTGTGTCTGAAAAAGCGTGCATAGGGATATTCGAGACGAGGAAAGCCGTTCTTTTGCCCGTAGCTGTCTAGGTTTTTCTTCATCATGTATAACGGCCTCCTTGTTAACGTTACCCCCAGCTTAATGCCTGAACATCTCGTGAATACATCGAATTGTTTCCAAATTGTAAATAAGACAACATTTTCAGTTCTAAAGCTATCTACTGAGAGCCATCGTGAACCAACAGGGGGAGCCTGAGCGAAAATTCATTGCCACTTGCAACTGAATGACCATTGCTATTTTCCAACCCAGTACCGCCCGAAGCTGTAAGCTGCAACTCTCCACCCATGCGCTCCGCCAGTCTGCGTGCCAGAGGCAGGCCAAGTCCCGTACCACTGTCCTGGCGAGAACGATCACGGCTTAAGGTAACAAACGGCTCAAAAATCATGTCCCATTCTTCCCTAGGAATCCATGGACCGGAATTGCATATATACACTATCACAGTGTCCTTTTCCACTCGATTGGATAACGTGATCCAGCCTTTGTCCTGATTATATTTTACTGCATTATCCAGCAAATTCAGTACAATATGCATTAGATGCTTAGGATCTCCACACACCTTGGCTGGAATGGTATCCATCGAAAAATTTAGTCCACGCGCCGCAGCTTTCCCCCGGATTCGGCTACCTGCATCTTCGAGCAGCAAATGCAGCTCCACTTCCTCCGTATGTAATTCAAAATCGTATTTGTCCAGCACAGATAGTCTCAGTGAATCCTCGACAAGCTCATACAACCGCTTTGTTTCCTTACCGATACTTTCTCTGGCTTCACGCACCAATTCGGGATCATCCCCATACATATCCAGCAAATCAGCGTAAGCCTGAATAGAGGTCAACGGAGTCTTCAGTTCATGACTGATATTTCCAATAAAAGTCTTCTGCTGCTGCTCCAGCTCTCGCAAACGCTGAACTGCTTCTTCCAGCCGAAGCTTTTCATTCTCGAGCGCGGTAATACTAGCCCGGATCACATGACTCATCTGGAGCATCCCTTCATCCAACCTTCCTAGCTCGTCCTGACGTCGCAGCAATCGAGCTTCTGGATAGTGCCCTGCCGAGATCTGCTCAGAAACGCGAGTCAGTCGTCCGATGTCCCTCGTCTGGCGGCTGACATAGCCTAAGCCCAGAACAAAGCTCAAGACCAGCACCGCCCCTCCTGTCCATAAAAACAAGCGGGCGATCGCCCGGTAGAACTGCTGCTGCGCTTCTGTTGAGCTATGAAGCTGTACCACTCCCAGCAAGCCGTCCGGACCTTGCAGCGGAGCCAAATAAGTAACTGAGCTACCTTCCGTAATATACGCAATTTTCCCTTGGAGCGCATAAGAAAGCGCCTGTCCGACATCTGTTCTATAAGCCAGTGGTAGAGAATTTCCGACCTCATCTCCCCGACCATCATATAAAATAACGCGCATATTACTGGATACGCCGAGCTCCACGGCAAGCTGCGGCGCTTGCTTTTTCATGAAGTCTTCGGGCGATTGGTGAACTCCCAACAGGTAAGACTGTTTTACGCGCATCTCCACGATTTCCGCCTGACGCTTTAAGCCGCGTTCCATTTGGTCTGTCTGATTAGCACGAATACCGGAAAGTACGAGCCAGCTCAGCACACCGACAGTAAACAGCAGTAAAGCCGCCAGGACCAGCGGAAATTTCCAGCGCAGGCTCAAGCCTGTACGCTTACGTTTGCGCTTTGGCTGGTCAGTGGACTGCAAGCTTCCTTCTGGATGGAGTGAATGATGTTCGTTCACGTCATTTTCTCCGCCTTATAGCCGATTCCATACACAGTTTGCAGCATCGACTGGTGCGGCTCCAGCTTCTTGCGCAAGCGCTGAATATGAATATCCACCGTCCGCGTTCCCCCTGCATAATCAATGCCCCATACTTGTTCCAGCAACTCGTCCCGCGTATATACCCTTCCAGCATGGGACACCAGTAGCGCCAGCACATCAAACTCCTTGGGGGTCAGATCCAATGCTTTTGCTCCGAGTTCAGCCGTTCGACTGGACGGACGCACTCGCAACGGGTCCAGTATTATTTCCGTTCCTTCCGGCGCAGGCGCTCCTTCTCGTTCCAGTCTCCGTACCAATGCCTTAATACGTGCGAGCAGTTCTCTTAGGTCAAACGGCTTGCTCATAAAATCGTCCGCCCCCAACTCCAGTCCGAGCACCTTATCGACGATATCGTTTTTTGCGGTTAGCAGTAAAATACCGATGCCCTTTCGGCTTTCCAAACGGCGACACACTTCATATCCGCCCAGTTTGGGCATCATCACATCCAGTATGAGCACATCCGGGTGAAACAAACGCACTTTTTCCAATGCATCCTCTCCATCCACGGCAGTTTCCACCAAAAAACCTTCCCGCTTTAACGCATAGGCCAGTGCATTCCGAATACTCGCCTCATCGTCCGCTATCAGTATTCTTTTATCCATGTCCTTCCCTCCCTACCTCAAAAAACGTTCGACTACTTATGCTCCCGCAAATAATAATGTATTAGACATGTATGGCATATAAACTGCTCGCGGGAATCATTAAGATCAAAATCCGTCATGTCGCGTATCCGTTCCAGTCTATATTTTACCGAATTATGATGTATAAAAAAATAATTTGCTGTATCTATCAGACTGCCCCTGTTTTCCAAATAATAAAATAATGTTTTGAGTAAATCACTGCCATGTGACCCACTGACTCCCCGGTCGCTAATGCCCATTCTATGATAGGGGCTACATCTGATCGAGCGGATTGTCCATAATTATAACGCATTATGCTAAGCTCTTTCTCTCCCAGTCCCGTGCTTTGAAGTGTCTTACCTGTCCGTATATGCTAAAATACTTCCGTATCGGCTATTCGCCTACAGGAGGGCATGATTATGAACCAATCCATTTTGATCGTAGAAGACGAAGAGAAGATTGCCCGACTTCTAGAGATCGAACTTGAATTTGAAGGCTATCAAGTAAGTAAAGAAAAAAACGGAATTGACGGACTGGAGACCTATTGCAAAGGTAGTTGGGATCTGGTTTTACTGGATATTATGATTCCCGGTCTTAATGGCATCGAACTCCTGCGGAGGATTCGTAAACATGATGCGAACGTTCCTGTCATTTTACTAACGGCTAAAAGTTCCATTGCGGATAAGGTAGAGGGACTCGATTTGGGAGCCAATGACTATGTTACCAAACCTTTTGTGATCGAAGAGCTGCTTGCACGTGTAAGGGCCGCGCTCAGGGTAGGTGCAGCGAAAGACATGGCTTCACAAGTGGCAGATCAATGGCTTAGTGCCGGGGACTTACGTCTCCATGAAGGTACTCGTGAAGTTCTTCGTGGAGAGCACAACATTGAGCTTACGCCGCGAGAGTTTGACTTGCTCGTTCATTTACTTCGACATCAGCGGCAGGTACTTAGTCGTGAACAATTACTGGAGAATGTATGGGGCATTGATTATATTGGTGATACCAATGTGGTCGATGTGTATATTCGCTACGTGCGGAATAAAATTGACCCTTCGCGCCAACTCCCTGAGCTGATTCATACTGTACGCGGAATTGGCTATGTTCTGAAGGAATCGTTATGAAGCTGCAGAACAAAATCCATACGTACACCTCGTTACTATTCGGGGTTTTACTTGTAGTCATTAATTTCTTAGTCTATTTTCTATTCAGCCAACTTTCGATAGACAGTCGAAAAAACCAGGTAGAAGCCGCAGCAGAAAACATGATTCATGGCATTCAACGCGCTCCAGTATCCGTAGCCACTGAGAATCTTCTACGAGCTTATGTGCCGCTGGATGGTATGCTTCGGCTAATGAGACCGGAAGGCGACTTTCTTGCCCCTATCACCTCTTCATCAGAGCAGTCTCTCAGCTTGGTGAAGGGCGTTTTTAATGAAACACGGCAGGTTCGCATCATTACCTATGAAAGCAACCGTTATATTTACGTATCGGTCCCCATGATTTGGTCGAATGGAGAGGTTGTCAATCTTCAGGTGACCGAGAGCCTGCAACCGACGATGCAGACGCTTCAGGTACTCAGGATCGTACTTATTGCAGTCACAGGAATTGCTTTTATTCCTGTCGTCCTATCGGGAAGACTGCTGGGCAGACTGATTACACATCCAATCACATCCATGATTAACACGATGAAAGAGATTCAACGTAGCGGGAAATTCAAACGTCTTCCGCTCAATTCGTCATCACGCGACGAGCTAGTCGAAATGGGAGAAACGTTTAATGACATGATTGAATTGCTGGAGCGGAATTTCGTTCGCCAAGAACAATTCGTTTCGAATGCGTCCCATGAATTGAAAACACCTCTAACCATTATTGAAAGTTATGCCAGTCTGCTTAAACGACGGGGATTGCAGAATCCCAGTATTTTTGCCGAATCCGTTGAAGCGATCCATTCTGAGGCGCTACGAATGAAGGATATGGCAGAGCAGCTTCTTCTATTGGCCAGAAACGAAGAACAATGGAATGTCGTGTTAGAACCTGTACGCTTGACCAAAGTAGGGACAGAACTGAAAGCTACATTTGAAAATGCTTTCGCCAGACAAATTCAACTGGATGTACAAACAGACTGCATCGCCTATACGGACGAAAATAAATTAAAACAACTTTTATTTATATTTTTGGATAATGCGCGCAAATACAGTGACGAGCCGATACACCTGATGATTGATATTGTGGACGGTACAGCTCAACCTTGCATAAGAATCACAGATCAAGGAATTGGAATCCCTGAAGAAAAATTATCTAAAGTTTTCGACCGCTTTTATCGTGTGGACGAAGCCAGAAGCCGCGAGGAAGGTGGGGCCGGGCTAGGCTTATCATTAGCTACAGGAATTGCTCAAGCTATTCAAGCACAAATTGGGCTAGAAAGCATAGAGGGAAGTGGAACAACTGCAACGATCATCCTCCCTACTGTTCCAGAATAATAAGCCAAAGGAGGCAAAACCAATGAAAACGATCTATACCTGGATGATTGGAGGTATGGTAGCGGCTATATTAATCACCATTTGCCTTTTACAGTGGCCCTGGGCACGATCGTTAGCAGCTTCGCCCTTGGAAGAAAAAACCGTGGTCCAATCTGTATTGCATCAGTATCCCGGTGAGGTGCTCGAATCCCAACGTTTGGATAATTTTTATGTGATCAAGCTAGAACGCACCAAAGGGAAGTATGTAATAAAAGTCAATGCCTATGATGGTGTCATTCAATCCATTAAGCGGACACAGATGTATACAGATGCAAAGCAGGAACCCCAAGATCCCCCCCCGGTTCCTCACAACCCAGTGACAAATCAAATCCAGTCCATAAACCTGACCCGGTTTCTCTTGTCATTACAGAGAATGAAGCAGCCAAGCTTGCTGCAAAAGCAGTGAATGGAACATCCGATGATATTGAACTGCACCGCAATGACAAAGGCCTCTATTATCTTGTTGAGGTTGAGATACAAGATGGGCGTGAGGCAGTGGTGCAGATCAATGCAGTATCAGGCTCAATCGACTCTATCACTTGGGAAAAAGAAAAACAGGATCACGACGAATCATGACGCCCTGATGATCTTGCTTATAGCTTCTCATTGTTTTCTCATGATTCTATTATGTTCCTCTCATATTTAAGGGTTAAGCTGTATTCAAGCATACAGTTCAAGGAGGAATTAGGTAATGAAAAAAAACTATACATTAGGAATAATAGCAGCCACGGTTCTGCTTGGAGTTACGGTTACAGGTGTCTCGGCAAATGCCGTATGGGCTGCTAAACCTACGGGATTAATTGGAGCGACTGCTGCTGCCAATATTGCCAAGAAGGCTGTGGGAAATGATGCGCAAGTTGAGGATGTCGAACTGGAGCGCAAGAACGGAAAGGTATACTATGAAGTGGATCTTCAGCAAGGAGATAAAGATTGGGATATAGATGTTGATGCTTATACCGGGAAAACTATCCGTTCCCATTCTGAGCTTGATCATGACTCGAATGACGAGTCTTCCTTTTACAAGCCCAACCACGTCACTCTAACTGAAAAGCAGGCTGGACAAATTGCACTTAAGCATGTGCCTGGGAGTACCCTTCTGTCTTCTAAATTAGATAAGGAAGACGGACAGTTCATCTATGAGGTCAAGGTACTCACCAACGAAGGAACTGTCGAGCTTGAAATCCATGCATCGTCTGGAGCGATCGTGGATACAGACGAAGAAGATGACAACGATAACTGATCAATCATTCATAATCAGGCTTGCGTAATACAGAGCAAATTAAAACGGAGCAGCGAACTTTCGCTGCTCCGTTTTTTTGACGAATGTGAACACGAAAAGTAAGAGAATAGCTCCATAAAACTGCACCTATTATTTCCTCATGAATAGACTGATAACTAACAGAGGATTACCTTTTTCTTCAATTAAAAGTCAAGTGAGGTTCTTATGGCGAAATCCTATACAAAAGCACAGATTCGCGAAATCACCCGTCGTTTCGGCCTGATCCCCTTAAAATCAAGCTTAGTCTCATCACTGTACCGAAAAAATGCAGTAATCCAAGTAAAAACGAAAAAGGGAACTTATGCATTAAAGCCCTTTAGTCGTTCAAAGATGGCTCGTTCCAATACGATTCAACAGATGGAACGAGCTGCGAGCTATATAAGGCTTTTGAAAAAGAGAAAGTATAACTACATGCCCACATGGCTCCCTACTCATTCCGGCAAGCTATGGACACTACATCAAGGAACGCCATTTTATGTAAGTCAATGGATCAAAGGACGGGGACTGGAAACCGCTGAAGATTTCGAAAAACTAGGGTTAGCCCTTGCCACACTTCACGCTACATCCACCGGCTTACATCGGATGGAGAAAGGAAATTCCCCTTCGACCATTCAACAATTGCGGATATGGAAAAAGCAAGACCGTCTTTTCCAAAAAAAAATGACAAAAATCAGCCGCAAGGATAAGGAGTATCGCAACTGGTACAACACTCATGGCAAGGACTGTATACGTTTATCCAGACGTGCATGGAAGGATTTGCAGGACGCATCCATTATAAGACTACTTCGAACGGAACGCCGGCATCCCTCCTTGATACACAGTGATATCACCACCCCGAATGTCATTATTTCAGACGACGGTCATCTCAAAATCATTGATTGGGATCGGGCTAAGATTGGCTCCGTCTATGCTGATTTGGCAAAGGCTCTTATGAATACAACTCAATTCAATCCTGAATTTGTGCAATCCTTGTTAAGGGGATATCAAAAACGCAAACCACTCAGCCGAACTGAGCGGAAGATTGTTACAGCTTTATATAAACTGCCACGAGAAGCTTGGCATGCTTCTCGACATCCGAATCGTTCAAGAGACCGCGAAATCCTAGACAACTGGGATCAGTCGTGGCCTCTTCGATTACAAATCATCCATATTTTGCAGGAATGGGCCCGTGTATAAAAGAAAGTGAGGAGCAAAATGTCGATTTTATCGAACGTTGAGCAAATGTACGGAATCAAAATTCAGCGTAGCCGTCAAATGAAGGACATTCACAAGATTGAAACAGCTAATACAACTTATTGCTTAAAACCCTACAAATTTCCGGAAGAAGAGATTCGTTTTATTACACGTGTCTTGTCCTACCTGGATGAACGCGGGTTTGCACGTAGCCAAAAGGTCTATCCAACCGTACAGCAAACAGCCTACATGACCTATGAAGGTGTTTCGTATACACTAACTAATTGGGTTCATGGACCCAGACCGGAATTTACAAAAAGAATAGACTTCAAAAAGGGAATTTCTACTTTAGCCAAATTCCACACCAGTGCCGTAGGCTTTCCTGTCACGGAAGCGCCGCCTTCCAGAATCCGTTATGAAGGCTTGAGCGATGAAATAGCTGAATATAAAAAACGTCTCAGTCCTTACAAAGGCACAGCACATCTCCTAGCTCTTTGTGAAGAAGTGTTATATCGTCTACAGCAGCCCAAAGTTCGAGCTGCAATCCAGCAGGAGCAAAAAGCAGCTGCATTAATACACGGTGACTATAACTATCCCAATCTGGTCAAAGACAGGCAGCTCAAAATCCATTTGATTGACTTTGAAAATTGTTCCCTACACGTAAGAATGAAAGATCTCTCCCATCTTCTTCATCGGAATTGTCTTTGGAACGCGACAAAGATGCTGCGCGCGATAGACTTTTATCAACGATATCGACCGTTGAGTACTCAGGATCTGCATCTGCTTCATACGCTATTGATCTCTCCCTATCATGTGGTCCGCAACCTTAGAATAGGTGGCTTCCGTTCTGCCAAGCGAGTCATTCCATCGTTCGTGCATTTGAACAAATACCGACGTGAACTTAGATCACTGCTATAATTAGTTAGCTTGAAAATAAGAAAAAAAACAGACCCGATAATCAGGTCTGTTTTTTTGTGTTCTGACAGCCATCTACGGGAAATCGACATGTTACTAAACGAATTGATTTGCTGATTGTACCGGTACAGCCATAAATTTATAGCATTGTACACAGCACGTACCCCTTTTACAATGATGCTAAGACTCAATGCTCATTTGTTTCGAGAAGAGAATTTGGCAAACTAACAATAGAGGTGACTGCACATGTACACCATGACAAAAGAAGAAATAAAGGCTTATTTGAACAGAATTGGAATTTCCGAAGTTCAGCCTCCTACCCCATCCTATTTAGTGGAGTTGCATAAGGCACATGTAAAAAATCTTTCATGGCAAACGTTGGACATTTTTGCAAGAAAGCCGGCTGCCATTGGTTTTCAAGAATCCGTTCAGCTCATTCTACATGGGAGAAGTGGTTATTGTTTTCATCTGAATGGTGCCTTTAGTGCGCTGCTACATTCGCTAGGGTACAAAGTTTCTTTGCATCATGCTGGGGTACAACCTTTAGGAGCTGAGCCACGCATTAATTCATTTCATCTTGGACTAACAGTGAACTTGCTAAATGAGCAGCAAGAAGATGAAGTATGGATTGTAGATGTCGGACTGGGCGATATGCCATATGAGCCTCTTCCACTCCTTATGGGGACTTATGAACAAGCCCCTCTTCGTTATAAAGTTATGGAATCTGAAGTTGTTACTAAAGGTTGGCGTTTAGAACATGACCCGCTCGCTTCATTTGTTGGCGTTGATTTTGCCCCTACGGTTGTTCAGGATTTGGAAGAATTTAAGCCGAAACATCATTTCTATAGCCGCTCCGTGGAATCTCCATGGTTTAACCTGTTTCTAATTCGGCAAAGGCAAGCATTAGAAGCGAATGAACTCAGAGGATGTATGTGGAAAAAACGCGGGCTAAACGGTTTGGAAAAAATAGAGCTGGATAAGAAATCGCAGTGGCTGGAAGTATTGGCCGATGTATTTGGTGAGCCGCTCGTTAACTACAGCCACCAGGAACGGGACGAGTTATGGAAAAGAGTACTTGCGGCTCATATGGAATGGAAAAAAAGCTTCCTCTAATTCCTTGTTTCAAAAATTCGGTCATTCTTTCATAGGAATATGCACTTCCTCTGTTGCCTCTGTTGTGTTGACTGGACTGCCAACAGGAAGATCGTCGCTTTGCCAGTATCCAGCCAGCTAACGCCCCGAAAACTTCCAGTTCCCCAGGATATACTGCTCAAGCTACATCTCACACCTCCAGCAATTCCGAGGAGTGCTGCAACATTTCCAATTCCTTCACCATGTTTTCAATCAGCTTTGTGAATGAAGCCAATTCTTCGGAGCTGGAGGCCTGTTGCCGGGCACTGGCTGTTGTGGCAGCGGTTTCGGATTGCACACTGTCAAGCATACGGGCAATATCCAGCACCTTGCGCTGAATTTGCTCCTGTGCTTGCTTTGAATTAGATGCCAGCTTTCGCACTTCCTGCGCCACCACTTGAAATCCACGCCCTGCTTCTTGTGCATGGGCTGCCTCAATTGCCGCATTCAGTCCCAGCAAATGAGTCTGATCGGACAATTCTCGAATGGTACTGCTCATCTGTTCAATATGCTTAATTTCATCGCTCAATTGCAGTACCAGTTCCTCTGTATGTTCCTGCGAAGAAGCAGTGTTGCAGGCACTCTCCGCGATATTATCGGTATTTTCCCTAAGTTCGGCAATCATCCCCGTCAAATTTTGTGCAATTCGGGACACCACAGTCAGCATCTGCGTTTGTTCATCGGCGAGCTCGTTAACTTGTTCCTTTTCCTTTTCCTGATAAGCTTCCAGCACAAGTTGGGAATCCAGATTGAACATTTTGGAAAGAGCGTGCACAATAGAATACCAATCCTCTATCCCCGAACGCTTTAAAATGTCTACTGCAATATCCAGATAAGCAATGTACGTACCCAAATAATAATCGGAAGATAATCCAATCCGGGAATGTACCTGCCCCACAAAAAGGCGGTGCTCGATAAACTGATCATCTATTTTCCCATCTGCGAGAGAAAGCCAGTATTCACGTTGTGTTTGCTTTAGTCGCTCAATATTCGACCATTTAGAGATAATCTACATGAGATGGGGAACCTTTTCTACATGCTCATAAAAACGATCCACTACCTCATTTACAATAGATTGGAATAGCCCCTGATAATGATGCAATAAAGCCAAATCGCCATCAGTAATACCAATGTATTGTATCTGTTTTAATCTACTCTCAGCGACATGAATCATAAGTTCCTCCAAATAATAGTTTACATAGATTTTACATTACCATATTTATCGGCAACTTTTTAGAAAATGTTAAAAAAGCAGAAGATTGATTGTGATTGTTTACATATTAATTTCAGAAAAACATATAAATCCAACTCTCTATTCATACAAAAAAAGAACCCGTCAGCACCTCAAACGCTCTGTGCCTGACGGATTCTCTTCACCATCCATTTCAATCCATAGCCTCATTACACAATTGTTTATTTCCCCTTACCTATTCAGGAGGCTGCCTACATACCTCAATAGATCGTTGGCGCTGGCTCCAGTGTAGCCATGCTCCTCAATCAGCCGCTTAATCACCTCATTCATCCGTTTGAGCTGATTAGCATCAGGCGTTTTGGTTGAAGTTGTGATCTTCACAATATCCTTCAAATCGGCGAACAGCTTCTTTTCAATGGCTTCTCGCAGCCGATCATGATGATGATACTCAAACTTTCGCCCCTTGCGGGAATAGGCAGAAATACGGATTAATATTTCCTCACGGAATGCCTTTTTCGCATTTTCTGACACCCCGATTTGCTCCTCGATGGAGCGCATAAGCCGCTCATCTGGGTCGAGCTCCTCATCTGTGAGCGGATCGCGGATTTTCGCCCAATTGCAAAAAGCCTCGATGTTATCCAAATAGTTATCAAACAGCGTCTTGGCTGATTCTTCGAAAGAGTACACAAAGGCCTTTTGTACTTCTTTTTTCGCCAATTCATCATATTCCTTACGAGCCACGGAAATGAAATTCAGATACCGCTCCCGCTCTTCCTTTGTGATAGAAGCGTGCTGGTCTAAACCATCCTTAATGGCTCGTAAAATATCCAGAGCATTGATGGACTCCACATTTTGCTTAATCAGCGCACTGGAAATACGATTAATGACGTACCTTGGGTCTACACCGGACATGCCTTCTTCCAGAAACTCATGTTGCATCTCCTTCAGATCGGCCTCCTTATAGCCTTCGACCTCCTCACCATCATACATGCGCATCTTTTTAACCAGATCCATCCCCTGCTTCTTGGTTTCTTTCAACCGGGTGAGTACAGAGAAAATGGCAGCCGTTCGCAACGCATGAGGAGCGATGTGTATATGACGCATGTCACTTTGCTCAATAAGCTTGGCATAAATCTTTTCTTCCTCGGAAACTTTCAGATTATAGGGAATTGGCATTACAATCATCCGCGATTGCAACGCCTCGTTCTTTTTATTCGCAATAAAGCTTTTATACTCCGATTCATTGGTGTGAGCTACGATCAATTCATCTGCACTGATGAGCGCAAACCGTCCGGCCTTGAAATTTCCTTCCTGGGTCAGAGACAGTAAATTCCACAAAAATTTCTCATCGCACTTCAGCATTTCCTGAAATTCCATCAGTCCGCGATTCGCTTTATTCAGCTCTCCGTCAAATCGATAGGCGCGTGGATCCGATTCCGAACCATACTCTGTAATGGTGGAAAAGTCGATGCTGCCTGTCAAATCGGCAATATCCTGCGACTTCGGATCAGAAGGACTGAACGTACCTATGCCGATCCGGTTTTCTTCCGATATAAATACCCGCTCCACGCGAACCTTTTCAATATCACCATCAAATTCCGTACGTAATCTCATTTGGCAGGATGGGCACAGATTACCTTCAATGCGCACACCCAGTTCCTTTTCGAATTCGGGACGCAACTCATGAGGAATAAGATGAAGGGGATCTTCGTGCATAGGGCAGCCTTCTATGGCATACACGGCTCCCTGATCTGTTCTCGAAAACTTCTCCAGACCACGCTTTAGCAAAGTGACCAGTGTTGATTTCCCTCCGCTAACAGGTCCCATCAAAAGAAGGATACGCTTGCGGACATCGAGCCGCCTGGCTGAGGAATGGAAGTACTCCTCCACCAACTTCTCCAGTGCACGATCCAGCCCAAAAATCTCCTGCTCAAAAAATTTATATCGCTTATGTCCCCCAACCTCTTCTACACCAAAAGATTCAATCATTTTGTAAACCCGTGCATGAGCGGTCATCGCCGGTGTCGGGTCTTTCTTGAGTATCTCGATATACTCTCTAAAAGTGCCGTTCCAGGCCAAGCGGTTGTTCTCCGCTCGGTACTCCGCAAGGCGGTCAAAAATATTCATGCTCGGTTCCTCCCATGACTGCGTAATGACTATCCTCCACTCTTGATGATTATGGCTACACTCGTCACGCCTTTCAGGATATAATGCGATCCTCTTAAAAAAAGTGTAATACATACCTATGCAGATTGATTTCAGAATTGACCTATTTTTTTGTGACAGGTCTCTAGGCTTTTTCCAAAAACAAAGGGATTCACTATGCTAAAATAGACAACAACGACGCGGACCTGACGCATTATGGTACAATATAAGCTCGGAATAATGGGATAAAGGAGCGGGAGAATCCATGGCGGTTCGGCATGAGACGGAGCTGTACGCTCCGGTCAAAGCCTTTTTTGAAAATTTGGGATATGAAGTCAAAGGAGAAGTGCGCAACTGCGATTTGATGGGGATCAAGCCAGGGCAGCAAGCGCCTCTAATTGTGGAGATAAAAAAGACGTTTAACCTGGCGCTGGTACTGCAAGGCATGCAGCGCTTGAAGCTAAGCAGCAATGTATATGTGGCTGTAGAACGGAATCGTGCCAAAAAAGGGGCGGTGAATCAACGCTGGAATGAGCTGGTCGGACTGTGCCGCCAGTTGGGGCTTGGCTTGCTCACCGTCACGCATTTTAAAACAAAGCCTCCGCTCGTTGAGGTGCTGTGTAAGCCCGTGGCATCTAGTGATGATGTTCACAAAACGACTACCGTTCGCCGCGGCTCGCGCAAGGAAAAGCTGTTGCGGGAATTTCACGCACGCAGCGGTGACCACAATGTCGGCGGGAGCACCCGGCGCAAGCTGGTCACCGCCTACCGGGAAAAAGCGCTGCGCGTAGCCGCTGCTTTACAGGGTTTGGGGGAAGCCGCCCCGGCGCAGCTCGCCCGCACAGCAGCCGTCAGCGACGCTGCTGCCGTACTCCAGCGCAACTACTACGGTTGGTTTGAACGTGTAGCCCGCGGGCGTTATCGGCTGACTCCGTTCGGTGAAGCCGCTCTGAGCGAGTATGCAGAAGTACTGCAGCAACAGGGCATTGAAGCGGCGGCTGGAATGATGGCAGAGGATGACTGACCTCGGATAGTGGTTATTACTAGCTTCGCGCAGTAAATTCTCCGATCGTCTCACCGATTAAATTCATGCCCATAAGCAGTTGTTCCCGGCCTGGGTGGCTAAAGTTAAGGCGAATATGGGCCGCACCTTCATCGCCAACCGCACACAACGCACCTGGCATAAAGGCTACGCCCTTGGGTAGCGCCGCTTTGAGCAGCAAGGCGCTGTCCAGCCCAGCGGGCAATTTCACCCACACATACATCCCACCAGATGGAATATGATACGTCACGTCTTTCCAAAACGGACGCTTGAGCAGCTCTAAGAGTAATTGGAGCCGAGTTGAATATTCCTTGTTCAACATTGCCAAGTGCTCATGCCATTGAAAACGCGAATTGGTCAGCAATTGGAACAGCAGCCGTTGGTTCATCGTACTGGATTGCACGTCAGCCAGCTGCTTCAAGGCGTACATCCCTTCGATCAGCGGCGCAGGACCAGCCGCCCAGCCAGTTCGCAGTGCAGGGGCAACTGTTTTATTAAATGAACCGATATATAGCACTTGACCGCCCTGACCCGCATGATCCAGTGCGAATAGTGAGGGGTAAGCCTCTGCAAACTTTCGGCTCTGGGCATGTGGACTCTTATCATGGGTTTCGTGTTTTTGCTTAAAATGCAATTCACCGTAAGAATCGTCCTCAACGACCAACACCTCATGACGCCTACAGAGGTCCAAAATTTCCTGCCGTCTAGCCGCGCTCCATAAGGCGCCTGTCGGATTCGTAAACGTTGGCGTAGCAAAAAAAAGCTTGGGGCGATAACGGATCATTAAAGCTTCAAGCTTATCGGGAATAACGCCCTCCCCATCCGATTCTACAGGAACGACCTGCGCCCCTTGCATAGATAGTACCTGTAAACACCCAGGGGATGTCGGGTTCTCGACCAATACCGGATCACGTTCATCCACCATCAGCCTTACGATCAAGTCAATGGCCTGCTGGCTGCCTGTGGTGAGAAGAATTTGACCTGGCGGTACTCTTACTCCTTTACGCTGCTCCCACTCTCCCGCAAGCCATGCCCGCAACGGAAAATAGCCCTCCGGTTCACCATACTGGAGGGCGTCAGGGCCGGAGCCAAACACATCATGAGCTGCTTCTTCCAACAGTTTCACCGGAAACAGCTCTTGTGCAGGCAATTCTTCAGCCAAAGATATAAAGGAATGTCTTCTCGCATTTTCCCGGATATGACGCACTGGAGAAGCCAACATCGCAGCCGTTCGTGAAGCAAAGGAATATTGCATGAACATCCTCCTTCTCCTGAAAAATAGTCATGATCTCCGGGCTGACACGTCAAGCATATAACTGCTTCATCTGACGCGCATATAAGGCATAACGTTCAATCGCCTGCGCCCGGCTGGACACACCTAATTTCGCATAAATTTTACGTAAATAATTATCAATGGAGCGCCGGCTAACTTCGATCTCGATAGCAATTTTGTCATATGTAATTCCTTGTACAATACGTTCCATAATAAAAACTTCGGTTTGCGTCAATTCGTCAAAAGGCTCAGAAGCCATTAACGGCATAAATGGCCAGTTTCCACAACGAATCCAATCCATTGGTAATGAAGCAAATCCTTCGCGCAAACCGTTGATCAGGTGAATTAACTGGCTCGGTGATGCCTGCTTGGATAGCATTCCATTTGCGCCAAGCGAGATTAACTGCTGGAACAACGTAATATTGTCCTCATCCGTCATAATAACAATATGGCTGTCCGGAGACAAGACCCGCATTTGTGTCAAAAACGGTTCCGCCGTTCCCTCAGGCAATCTATAGTCCATTAAAATAATTTCCGGGCGAATGGAGCAAACCAGCTCCAGGCCTTCTGTGCCGGAGGAAGACATCCCTCTCACAAGCAAATCCTGCTGGTCTTCCAAAATAAGCTTTGTTCCCAGCATACTTGTAGGATGGATATCTATGATGACCACCTGCCATACTTTTCTCATATCTAAACCTCCTGATTTACAAAAAAATACATATTTAGCGAAAGTAATCACAAAACTAGAGAGTGCTTATGTAGAAATTGCGTAAATGTGAACGTATAGGAAGCGAAAACGATTTAAGGAAATTGTATCCTAGGACTTCCTTCCGATGCAATCTCTTTTTCCAATATTTTTATATGACTATTTCGCTTTTGCGAAATAAATAGGCCCATGATAGAATTGGTACTGCAAATAAAGACTGGAAATTTGAATTTACACGGGAGTTGAAAATCACATGCAAGCTTCACCTGAACGTCCTCCTGCCGAAGCCCGGCGGAGCAATTCAAGAAAGGGGTTGCCCGTAAAGACTTTTCTGCTATTTTGGTTTCTTCTTATTATACTAGGTGCTCTCGCAACCTATCTGTATAGCAATCACTTAAAGCAGCAAATGCTAAACGAAATGCAAACCCATACAGACCAACAAATTCAAGTACTCAAATCTGACTATGAAAAGCAATTGACTGCACTTTCCAAGGAAGTTAGCGGATTGCAGGGCAAGGTTCAGTCCTTCAACGAACTACTGACCTTTACAAAGGATAATGCCAATAACAAGACCGATAATAGCAATAAACTGTATACTCAATTAAATGAAGTCAAGCAGCAGCTCAATACACTTCAGAAAAAAATGGACTTGCTAAAATGAATGTAGATGCAAAGCTAGTAAACCGGTTCTTTATGTTGGCCCTTGCTCCTTTTATCGGTTTGTTAGGGTGTATTTTGTTAGTGCATCCCCCTTTGAGCTTTCCTGAATCTACATCTCCGAGTCTGCAAAAAGCCGAAATTACTTTACAAACGCAATCAGTAGGCAAGCAGCTTGATGAAGCCAAGCAAACAGCAACGTATACCTTATCTACGATTCGCCGGACGTCTGAGCTCTACAAACAAACGACCCAAACGATGAATCAGCTTGTCGTGACTGCCTCTGCGCAGTCCAAGCGACCCGCGGTTATCTATAATCGGCGCATCACTGCCAAACTGGGGGTTCCCTACTACCAGGTTGATAGCAACCGGATTACCATTGAATTGTTTAAAGTAAACCCGGGAATTTATCACGGATACGCTATGAAAGTCAAACTTAAAGATCCTACGGCAATGAAAATGTCTTTGGGAAATGACAAATTGGGTGGCTCAGAAACGACCATGCGTGCAGTCTTGAGACACGGAGCCATTGCAGGCATCAACGCAGGCGGCTTTGCCGATGGAGATGGCAAACGCTATCCATTAAGCACTACTGTCTTGAACGGCCGCTACCTTACTGGCTTTCAGTCGAGTTTTAAGGACTTGTCATTCGTCGGATTGAGTAACGATGGCAAGCTTATTGGGGGCAAATTTTACAATCAAAGTGCTCTTGACAGCTTGAAACCTGCCTTTGGAGCTACCTTTGTTCCCGTTCTGTTGCAAAGGGGACAAAAAGTGCCTATTCCTGACAAATGGAAAGTCTCTCCCAAGCGGGCTCCACGTACGGTCATTGGCAACTATAAAGATGATCAGTTGCTCATTATTGTCGTAGACGGCTACAATGAAAGCGGGGGTTCAGGTGCAACGCTCGAAGAACTCCAAGGGAAGATGTTCAATCTGGGTGTTCAAGATGCTTATAATTTGGACGGCGGCGGTTCATCGTCCCTTATACTAAACGGCCGAATCGTAAACAAACCGTCAGATGGTAATTTGCGTCCAGTCCCTACTCATTTTTTGTTCTATAAATAGTTAGGTGTAGTGTAGTTTACCATCCAATTAAATATATGCTGTTCAGGCATAGCTCTATCCGAAAAAAAGCATCACGAACGAATGTCGTGATGCTTTTGCCTCATTTAGGAGGAGTACTGTGTCATTTCTGTCAGGCATTGAGCACAAATATAACGTTCTTTGAAATCGTTCACTTGTTCTATTGAGCCGCAGAATACACATTTTGGACGATAACGCTCCAAAATAATATGATCGCCCTGAACCAAAATTTCGACAGGATCTCCCTCATTCATTTGATATCTTTTACGCAATGACTTAGGCAGAACTATTCTCCCCAACTGATCAACTTTACGTACCACACCGGCAGGTTTCATCGTGATCGTACACCTCTCCTATTGAGTATTAGCTTGCAATTTTCTTTCCAGGCGAAAAACTAGGTACAAAGACACTATTCTTTATGTAGTATTCGCTGTCTTTTTGTCGAATCCTGCTGATCACAGGAAATTTTATTACATTTTTTCATAAAATCATGAACCATATCAAAGTATGGTACAGAATGTCTATAATATTTTTATCGACCGGAAACCCAATTATCATTAGCCTTCACAGAGAATTCCCGCAAATTTATGACCATATATCCTTTATTTAAGCTCTACTGTCATGTACTTTCGAGCAATAATAGTGCAACTTTTATCAGCAACTAAGGTCCTGGTTCTTTATTCGCATTTATACTTGATCGATTGATGTTCGTTACGATAAACCTGGAAAATCCAATTGTCTCAGCGCTTCATATACGATAATCGCAGCGGAATTCGACAAGTTTAGAGATCTTACTTTATCTGACATAGGCATCTTGATACATGTATCAGGATTAGCAGCTAACAGTTCAGGAGGCAAACCTTTCGTTTCTTTACCAAACACCAAAAAGTCTCCATCCTGAAACTCAATATCACTATACTGCTGTTTTGCCTTTGTCGTCGCATAAAAGAAGCGACCTTCTTGATATTTCTCTTGTACTTCAGCAAAAGAATCGTGATACTCAATGTGAACAGCATACCAATAATCAAGTCCAGCCCGTTTTAACGTAGCATCATCGGTACGGAAGCCCAGTGGCTTAACCAGATGCAGATGAGTTCCGGTTGCTGCACACGTTCTGGCAATATTCCCTGTGTTAGCTGGAATTTCCGGCTCGACAAGCACAATATGTAATGGCATCAGTTTTTCGTTCCTTTCATTATTAAATTCATTAGACAAATAACCTAAAGTCTAACTAAAATGTGTATACTGAAAACATACACTTTCTTCATTTTAACAAAATCAGAGGGATATAGACATCAAACGACAAAAAAATATCAATTTCCCTACACCACTAAAAGCCTTCCCCTATACACATTCAGGGAAGGCTTTATTTTTACTTTTTCGATATCAAATATCGTGTATCGAAATATATGTCTGTATAATCAACTGTTACGTTGCTTAAATCCATCCATAAACTCGGCTAATGCTTGACAGTTCTCCAGTGGAACCGCATTGTAGATTGAGGCGCGAAGCCCTCCTACACTGCGATGCCCCTTCAATCCGATGAAACCCGCTTGTTCGGATTCTTTAATAAATTGTTTTTCCAGATCCTCATTCGCAAGGCGGAAGGTTACGTTCATAATAGAACGATCAGCGCTGTCCACACAACCACGATAGAAGCCTTCGCTTCTGTCAATACGGTCGTATAGCAGATCAGCTTTCTGCTGATTCACACGCTCGATGCCTTCTAAACCGCCTTCCTCCTGGATCCATTTGAGCACTTCATTCACCATGTATATGGCAAAGGATGGGGGAGTATTGTAGAGAGAGTTATTCTTTTCATAAGTACTGTAACGCAGCATCGTAGGAATATTGCCTGGTGAGGAAGCCAGTAGCTCTTCACGGGCAACCACGACCGTTACACCAGAAGGTCCCAGATTTTTTTGCGCACCAGCATAAATCAATCCAAATTGAGTAACATCAAAAGGCTTGCAAAAAATATCACTGGACATGTCCACAATCAGCGGTACGGAACCCGTATCCGGGAATTGCTTAAATTGTGTACCTTCAATCGTCTCATTGGACGTCATATGCACATATGCAGTATTCTCAGGCAAGTCCAAGGAATCCACATTCGGAAGACGCATGAATTTCTCATCAGCGGAGGAGGCGGCAATGTGAGCCTTGCCCAATAGCTTAGCTTCTTTATATGCCTTGTCCGACCAGCTGCCTGTCATTACATAGCTTCCGATCTGTCCTTCGCCTAAGAAATTTAAAGGCAGCATGGCAAACTGCGTGCTTGCGCCCCCTTGCAAGAACAACACCTTGTAGCCTTGTGGATTGCCCAGCAGAGATAGCAGACGTTCCTGCGCTTCATTATGGACAGATTCATACACGGCTCCACGGTGAGACATTTCCATGATGGACATCCCTGTCCCCTGGAAATCTACGAATTCAGCTTGTACACGTTCCAGTACTTTGAGCGGCAATGCCGCTGGTCCTGCATTAAAATTGTAGGCTCTCTTACTCAACAATTTCCCATCCCTTCTCTACTCTGGTGTGGATATTATCGCTATGATAGCAGTATTCATAAATGCGTTCAATACTTGTATAAAAATGTTTCCGATTTCCTTTATGATGTGACAAAGCTGTGAATGTTAATATATTTAACATCTTCATTTTGTAGTATTTATCATAATGGTAAAAGGTCTCCGGCATAAGACCGGAGACCTATCTTGAACAACAACTATTCCCCGCAGGCTAATGAGTGTTATTCAAATCTGCTATGCTATCAATGTAGTATTAGCAGTCAAAATACAAGCTGTATTCATGTGGATGAACACGGATGTTCACTGATTTAGCTTCAGAACGTTTGAACTCTACATAGTTATCGATGAAGTCCTTCGTAAATACGCCGCCTTCAGTCAGGAATTCGTAATCGGCTTCCAGAGCGTCCAGAGCTTCATCTAGTGTACCAGGTACACTGCGGATTTTGCCTTTTTCAGCGTCAGACAGCTCATAGATGTTAGTGTCGAGTGGACCATAGCCCAATTCGACTGGGTTCAGTTTGCGCTTGATGCCATCCAGACCCGCCATCAGCATTGCTGAGAAAGCAAGGTATGGGTTAGCTGTGGAGTCTGGTGTACGGAACTCGATTCGACAGCCTTTAGGCGTTACAGCCGCTACTGGAATGCGTACAGCCGCAGAACGGTTACCTTTGGAGAATACCAGGTTAACCGGCGCTTCGTAGCCAGGAACGAGACGTTTGAACGAGTTGGTGCTTGGGTTGGTCAAAGCGATCAACGCAGGTGCATGGTACAGAATACCGCCAATGTAATGAAGAGCCATTTCGCTCAGATTAGCATAACCACCTTTTTCGTAGAACAAAGGAGTGTCGCCATCGAAAATAGATTGGTGAACGTGCATACCGCTTCCGTTGTCCCCGAAAATCGGTTTCGGCATGAATGTTGCCACTTTACCATATTGACGCGCTGTGTTGTGTACAATGTATTTATAAACGAGCAGGTTGTCTGCTGTTTTCTTGAGTGTATCAAAACGGAAGTTGATTTCCGCTTGGCCTGCCGTAGCCACCTCATGGTGATGGCGCTCAATTCTCAGACCTGCTTCTTCAAGCAAACGGCACATTTCACTACGAATGTCTTGCTGGGTGTCTACTGGTGCTACAGGTACATAGCCGCCCTTCACTCCCACTTTGAAGGCCAGGTTGCCGCCTTCTTCCTTACGGTTCGTGTTCCAAGCTGCTTCCTCGGAATCTACGAAGAAGGAGGAGCTGTTCATGCCGCTTTCGTAGCGAACATCATCAAAGATGAAAAATTCAGATTCAGGTGCAAAGAATGCCGCTGTGCCCACTCCTGCGGATTGCAGAAATTCCTCAGCTTTTTTGGCAATACCACGAGGATCACGGTCATATTTTTCACCGTCTGGCGTAGCAATATCACACAGGATATTCAGTGTTGGATGCTGAGTGAAAGGGTCGATAAAAACCGCTTCTGGATCGGGCAGCATAACCATGTCGGATTCCTCAATGCCACGATAGCCGGGAATGGAAGAACCGTCGAAAGCAACACCGTTAACAAATGTTTCTTCATCTACTTCGGAAGCTGGCAATGAAATATGGTGAGCACGACCAGACAAATCTACAAAACGAAAATCTACCCACTCAATATTATTTTCCTGAATTGTTTTCAATACGTTTTCAACGGACATGTCTTCTTCCTCCCAATTTTTCCGAACATTAAGTCTTATACAACCCTGAAATGTTCATGATCGAATGTTTTTTTCTGTCGTCATTATAAATCTCAAACATGACACGGGTCAATAGCTATGTAAGGTATTTTTTAAACTAATGTTAGATATGCTTACGCCCTTGATAACATTTGAACAATACAAAAAGCCCGAAACATCGGGCTTTTAGGTGATTTTACTCTTATTTACTGCATTGCGGCAAAACTTTTATGCATTAATGTTAATAATTAGTTTTAAGATACAGCACTAGGTGTGTGGAATGTTTTCCCAATTGCAGGAGCCAACAATTCCAAATCTTTTAGTAAATCTGCAAATTGATCCGGGAATAGGGACTGTACACCATCACCCGTCATCGAGTTGTCAGGGTCTGTATGCATTTCAATAATTAAACCATCCGCTCCCGCTGCTACCGAAGCCTTCGTCATAGGAACAACCAGTTCACGTCTACCTGTGCCATGGCTAGGATCGGAAATGACCGGCAAATGGCTCAACTGCTGCAAAACAGGGATCGCGGACAAGTCGAGCGTATTTCTAGTGTAGGTTTCGAATGTACGGATACCGCGCTCACATAACATAACGTTCGGGTTGCCGCCTGCCAAGATGTACTCGGCAGCATTCAAAAACTCGTCATAAGTCGAGCTGAAACCTCGCTTGAGCAATACTGGCTTGCCGCAAGTACCCAGCTTGCGCAGCAAATCAAAGTTTTGCATATTACGTGTACCTACTTGCAGAATATCGGCGTATTCCGCGCAGATGTCTACGTATTCAGGTGTCATGACCTCTGTGATGGTCAAGAGATCGTGCTTCTGCCCCGCCTCAGCCATCATGATTAAACCTTCTACACCCGTTCCTTGGAAGCTGTATGGCCCTGTACGCGGCTTAAAGGCACCTCCACGAAGGACTTGCGCGCCTGCAGCTTTGACCAATCCGGCAATTTCATCGATCTGTGCGGCAGACTCAACAGCACATGGTCCCCCCATAACGACAAGCTCGCCGCCGCCGATATTTACACCTTTGATGGAGATCACCGTATTTTCCGGATGAAAATCACGGCTGGCCAATTTGTAGGACTTCGAAATTTTAACTACATTTTCTACACCCTTCATTTGGCGTAGATGTTCTGCCAGCTTCGGTTCTACGCTACCAATCAGTCCGATAATCGTACGATCCGATCCTCGGGATACATGAGCCTGCAATCCTTCTTTTTCAATCACTTCAACAATAGCTTGAATATGTTCTTCAGGTGTTTGAACACCAGCGATAACGATCATTTTTTTCTTCCTCTCTATAAACCATATTTTATTATCCACATAGAATAATATTATGACACTTAGACGCTTGTTCGCTTTTAAGCTTTTATCCGTTAAAGCAACTATACCTGTTTTAACTTGCCTCGTCAAGGCTTAATTATCCCGAATAGTTCTTTTTTTTGACTTAGTGAAGCTGATCTAATTGAATAATATCGGTACTTAAACAATTTGAAAAAAGCCGCTACCCGGATGTTTGTATCCGAATAACGGCTGTAATCAATGACATACTATTTCGTCGTTTTTGACTTTTCTCGTACAGGAGGCAGCAGTTTTTTCATATCAATGGTTCGCTGAATCTCCCATGTTTCCGGGTTATCCGCTTCATACTGTTCCAAATACGTAATGACCTCTTTGGTAATCAGCGTAGGTGTTGAAGCCCCGGAGGTCACAGCTACTTTGGCTACACCCTCAAGCCACTCCCTCTTCAGCTCCGTTATATCAGAAATACGATAAGCCGTAGTACCAGCTATTTCCTCTGACACCTGAGCCAATCGGTTGGAATTGTTGCTTCGCGGGTCACCGACCACGATTACCAGATCCGCCTGTCCTGCCTGCTCAGCTACCGCTTCCTGACGTACCTGTGTCGCCAAACAGATTTCATTGTGTATCTCGGCACCTGGGTACTTTTCTAGAAGCTTTTTCATTATGTGCTTGATGTCCCATTGACTCATGGTCGTCTGATTCGTAATGAGGATTTTGTCTGCTGACAGTGTAAGACTGTCAATCTCTTCTTCCTTTTCAATCAGATGAACATGGTCAGGAGCAATACCGATAGCTCCCTCTGGCTCTGGATGATTCTTTTTGCCAATATAAATAATCTGATAGCCTTCGGCAGACTTCTCCCGAATCAGATCATGTGTCTTCGTGACGTCAGGGCAGGTTGCGTCAACCGTAGTCAATCCCTTGTCTCGTGCCAGCTTGCGAACCTCTGGTGATACGCCATGAGCAGTGAAAATGACAGTACCACTCTCTACCTGGCTTAAAATCTCCATGCGGTTCGGTCCGTCCAATGTAATGATTCCTTCGTCTTCGAAGGAATTGGTGACATGACTGTTATGAACAATCATGCCTAGTATATAAATAGGCCGGGGTAAGTCCAAATTTCTGGCTGCCTGACGAGCCAATACCATGGCATCGACTACGCCGTAGCAGTAACCCCGGGGCGAAATTCTGAGTACCTCCAAAAATAGCCCCCACTTTCTTCGACACAGTATACAGCTCCAGTAACTGGACAGCTGCAGGCCTTTATGCCTCTACCGGCCAATTCTATGATGTAGTTCTCCTCCTATTATAGCCTATTCCAAAGGCGCGGAAAAGCTGACAGGAAGCCAAATGACAAAGGTTGTTCCTTCTCCTTGGCGCGTAACCACTTCCACAGACCCCTGATGTTCATCAATAATCCACTTGGCAATAGATAATCCCAAGCCAATTCCCTCCGTCACGCCGCGTGACTCATCTGCCCGGTAAAACCGGTCAAAAATAAAGGGAACCTCACTTTTGTCCATACCAATACCTGTATCACTGATCCGTAGCCCCACCTGACCCTGATAAACAATCGCATCAAATCGGACTGTGCCTTCAGGTGTATATTTAAAAGCATTATCAATGAAAATGAATAGCATTTGCTGCAAATAATCTTTGCTTCCGTCCATATAAATACCATTCAACAACGAAAAGTCGCCCACATTCCATTCGGCCGTTCGCTCCAAAAACTGAGCACGACGAGCAACCTCGTTTACGAGCGGCTCCAGCGCAACAGGCATCTTATCGAATGTTTTCCCCGTGTCCGCTCTTGCGAGTGACAACATATCGCTCACCAAGCGACTCATTCGCTTGCCTTCATCCGCCATGTCATTCAGCGCCTCCATGGAAAGCTCGCGAATCATGGCTTCATCCATATTCGGTCGCTCGCCCGGTTCGGTAGTCCACATTTTGAGCAGAAAATCAACGTTGCCACGAATCGTCGTCAAAGGTGTGCGCAGTTCATGGGAAGCATCGGCCACAAACCGGCGCTGCGCACCATATGCATCTTCAAGTTCCTTATAGAACACTTCTGTACGCCCCAGCATGTTGTTAACCGTCCCGATCAATTGTCCAATTTCATCTGGTGGTCCGTCATATTCAATCCGAACACTCAAATCATTACTCGATTGAATCTGATTGGCCCCCTCAATGACCTTAACCAGCGGCTTCATAGATTTACGAGCCAGGAAGAGACCAGAGGTCGCAGCAGCGAGTAAGGCAAATAGTGAACCGTACACAAGCACATTTTGTAACCTGTTCATAAGTCGGTCCTGAGAACCCGTGAATTGCCCTACCTGTAGCAGCCCGACCACCAAGCCCAACTCCTCGGATTTGATCGGCTGTTGAATA
This sequence comes from Paenibacillus polymyxa, assembly GCF_015710975.1. NCBI lineage: Bacteria > Bacillati > Bacillota > Bacilli > Caryophanales > Paenibacillaceae > Paenibacillus > Paenibacillus polymyxa. Next base: position 60,193 of record NZ_CP049783.1, read on the forward strand.
ATCATAAAGGAATCACCATTTACGTTCACACGCCGAATTCCTTCATTTTGAACTGCTCCTGCCGCTGTAGACGGAACAGGGAAGGTGATACTGAGGTCTTTCATATTTTGGGTCGTTTTGGTTACACCGGACGTATAATTGTAAATTTGAACATAGAGCTGTGAGTCATCTATTCCACGCCCCTGCTCCAATCCCAAATCCAGATTAGGGACCTCAAACAATCCCCCTTTTATAATAAGGCGTAATTGCTTGTTAATCTGTGGCGCCTGAGTCATAAGCTGACTTTTCACTTCATTATATGTGTAGTAATATACTAGTCCGTAAATAGCCAGACCAAAAATGACAAGCACTATAGCCAAGATGCTCGAATACCAAGCTGTCAGCCGCCACCGAATAGACATATTACACATCACCTCTTAAAATATAGCCAGCTCCCCGAATGGTACGAATAAGCCGTTTGCCACCATCCTGCTCCGTTTTTTGTCGCAACATGGCAATATATACTTCCAGCACATTCGATTCTCCGCTATAGTCATAGCCCCAAATTTTATCCATAATCAGATCACGCGACAGAACGCGTTTTGGGTTTTGCATGAACAGATGGAGCAGTTCAAATTCTTTGGCCGTCAGTTCCAAGCGTTTGCCACCACGAACTACTTCACGTGATTCGTTATCCAGTTGTAAATCCTCGAAGGTAAGCCGATTCCCATTATTGTCCTGCTGTTCAGTTTTACGCCGCAAAAGCGCTCGTACGCGTGCCAGCAGCTCCTCCAGAGCAAACGGCTTCACGAGATAATCATCAGCCCCCAGGTCCAGACCCTTCACCCGGTTCTCCACCTCATCCTTGGCTGTAAGCATCAGGACAGGTACTGTGCTTCCCCCCTCCCGCATACGACGGCAAACCTCAAAACCATCGACCTGCGGCATCATTACATCGAGCACGACCAAATCAGGCTCAGCCGTTAGCATTTTATTTAATCCCTCTGCTCCATTGGCGGCTGTCAGCACTTCATATCCTTCAAAAGCCAGCCCTCTGCGCAGCATGGATACAATTTTTTCATCATCATCAATGATCAGAATAGTAGAGCGCATACACGATCAAACTCCTTTATCTCTTCTTCTTTTCCCTCTATTGTAGCAGGAGTAGACGCGTGTAGCATCTTGCCGCCGCATACAGCAAGAAACGGAAGGGTCGTCTTCCTTCCGTTTCTTACGTTCGTGTTCAATTCTAGAGTTGTTCTCTTACTGCTGAAGAGTCGAGCTAAAGTCATTTTTATTTCCTATTTTTAGTTGAATATCTTTTTTCTGCCCGGCTCGTTCGATGTTAAGCGTAAGTGCTGTACCCACTTTTTGTTTTTGAATGAATTGAATTAACTCCTGTGATGTGCTATAAGGCGTGCCATTAGCTCCGATAATTACATCATAAGGACGTAGATCGGCCTGATATGCTGGTGATTTGTATATAATATCCCGAACAACCGAGCCTTCAGTCAGAGATGTACCCAATTCCTTGGCTACTTCAGGGCTCAAGTTCAACAGACTTGCACCAATGAAAGGTACAGGTTCTTTTGGAATAGGCTGGTTATTTTTCAGCTTATCGACGACTTCCAAAATCGTATTGGACGGAATTGCAAACCCGATCCCCTGTGCATCTGCACTAACAGCTACGTTCATACCGATAACCTGCCCTTGCAGATTTAACAACGGTCCGCCAGAGTTACCAGGATTAATGGAGGCATCCGTCTGAATGAGATGCTTGTATTGTGTCGGTTTTCCAGTTGACTCACTATTAATGGTGATGGTACGTTCTTTCGCGCTTAGCACACCGGCTGTTACCGAATGCTCAAAGCCTTCTGGGTTACCGATTGCAACCATCCACTCGCCGACTTTAGCGTTATCGGAGTCTCCCAAGGTTACGGTCGGGAAGTTATTTTTGCCTTCAATTTTAAGAACTGCCAAATCTAGATCTGCATTTTTGCCCAAAACTTTGGCTTCGTAAGGCTTGTTGGTTCCCTCTACTGTAACCTGTACCACACTCGCGCCTTCCACAACATGGTTGTTAGTCAGGACGTAACCCGATTTATCAAAAATAAAACCGGAACCAATACCCAGCGGAGTCAGCTGTCCACTGTTGCTGCCTTCATTTTCATTACTATTGCCGCTGCTGCCACTATCCCCATACTGGTTACCGAAAAAGTATTGATACAGCGGGTCATTGTAATAAGGGCTGCTTTGTCTGCCGCTTCCAGCACTAGATTGCTTGGCAAGTGTTTCAATTTTGACGACTGCCGGGCCAGCCTTGGCTACAACAGATTGAACATCAGCCGTACCTGAAGGCATCACAGCCGGAACTGCGCTTGGAGACGAGTTAGTGGTTCCCGAATTCGTCGTTTCTCCGCTTTCAGCTGCCGCCGAAGTCAACGCTGTCTCCGGTGTGAACATATTGGTTCGGTCAGCTGTATACATCAATACCGTAATGACCAGCATTCCGGCTAAAAAAGATAACAAAATCGTTTTTACCTGCGATTTGGGCTTATTCGGTTTAAATTGCCAGTTGCCGCTATTCCGACCAGAACCATCCTGTTGCTCAGGCATAGCACGTTGATAAGAGGAAGGAAGCGGTCTCACTGCCTGCGGTGGCGTAATCTCAACGTCCTCCACCGACTGCCCTTCCCTGCGTTGTCCGTCCGACTGCACTGAGGAGAAAGGGCCATAGGAATAGTAATATGAGGAACCATTTGAATCGTTTGGCCGAGTTGTTTTATCGTTATCAACCTGATCATTGTCGTTCCGGCGCCCGGAATTATTATTTTTAAATTCGTCCATTGTATATCTCCTCCCAAACCCTATGCTTCAAGGTGGTGTTGTTTAGCTGACTTTATTTTGCACTTTAAACCTTAATTCCACCTTAAAAAAAATTAAAAAGGAGATAAAACCTCAGACCTATTGTATCTAGCCACTTTTACTCAACACGAAATGCCCCGGAATTCAATCCGGAGCATTTCGTGTTGAGTATGCTTTTTATTTTGTGTTAAAGTTCTCGTCGAACTTTTCGTTCGGTGTTTGTGCATTGCTTTGAATTTTGCTGCGACTGGAGTTTTGAACTTTTTGCGCTACTGCACTTGTACCGCCTTGATCTGTTGCAAATTCTTCATCATACTTCTCATTTGGTGTTTGGAAGTTGTCTTGAATTTTATTTTGTTCAGACTGCTTCACCTTTTGAGAAACAACGCCTACCGTATCGTCCTGTGCAAATTCCGCTTTGAACTGATTTCCTGTGTTTGCCTTGAAGCCTTTGTTCATGAAAGAACTACCGCCTTGATTTGGCATATTCCTCGACCTCCCAGTATGGTTTGCGGGATAAGCTCATCCCGAAACATAGTATGTGAAGTCAGGAAAAACAATATTCAAGGATTATATGGAAGCATCCAGTGTCTCGGGCGGAATGGTCTTATGCGTTTCTATCGCCTTTTGCAGCGATTTTATCATTTTTTCGGTACACTTGCCGTTTCCTTTTTTTATGATTTGAACATCCACATCTTTCTTGCCCCATTCAGAATACACCTGCCGGATTGTTTTAAAATACAAGTCAATTTTATTGCCCTTAATCGCTGAACCTGTATCTGCTACAATCCCGTAACCGTAACCTGGAATGTACAATATGCTGCCCAAAGGAAACATCTTCGGATCAGCCGCAATCGTGGACAGTGTATTTTTGTCACGACGCACTTTTACACCGGAATACGTAATACCGTAACCGGGATGATTCGGCCGTTTGCCAGTGGATTCATACCCTGCTGTATAACCTGTTGCCGTGACTGTCATGGTCGTAATAACCTGCTCTTCGCGTGGAGCTATAACAGGTGCGGATTGCCATTTCTTATGCTGGACCGGTTCTTTGTGACCGTAAACCTCATTGCCGGATAATACCAGACAGATTGCGATTAACATGGTTCCCAAAACCCGTTTCCATACCAACATGGATCTCATAAAAAACCTCCCCTTGAGGCAAAGGCTTTCCAGAAATCCATGAGTTTATACGGACTATTAATTATTTTTGAACATCCTGCCCCGGATAAAGTCTGCTCAGCTTTACTTTGTCTTCAAAAATATGCAAGAGCGTCCGTACAATAGGGGTGTGCTCATCGTCTGTGTGCAATATAATGGAAGCAGGGGATATCGAAATAAGAGTGCTGACGATTCGATCCTCTACCTCCATCTCCAGTTCAATACCGGGCATTTCAACAATAATATCATCTGCATCAGGAGTCGGTATGGGCACCATGGCACTATCGAGAATGATAAAATCATGCCCGCCTTGGTGAAGTACATGCACGAGTGGAACTTTGCTCTCCTGAAAAAACACAAAATATTTAAGCAGCCCCATAAATTCTTCGTATTGCCGATCTGCCCAGAATTCTTCCATCGCATAGTCAACGATTTCTTCAAGCTCTTTTTTATACGCATGCAGTCTGAATTGAATAAGCCCTTCCAAATTGATTACACGAAGCTCCTTAAAGTCCTTTTCCAAGAGGGTGGTCAGCTTACCATGGCGCTTTAAACGTCCTCGGGGACCATCATCATTTAACAGTGAGCGAATCATGCTACGAATTTGTTCAACGTCCTCTTTCTCCAGCAACGAGCAGGCTTTGTTGAGAATATGATCGAGAATCCCCCACTCCCTGACTTCGATAATATAATCCGCTATTGCCGAAGACATGATGCTGTATACACAGGGAAGAAAGCTTTCAAACGCTGAATTGCTTTCAGTGCCCTTGCAGGTCCATGCCACTTTGTTGTCCAGCTGTCTGAAAGTGAATCGAAATCCGCGCCGTGACATATGTAGTCCCTTGGTTCTACTTTTGACCACTTCGTAAAAACGGTCGGTTTCTTGATCTCCGTCTGTATTGGTCCACACTGTAAACAGTTCCATTGGCTCACTCCTTTCGATCACTGCTTTCAGTATATGGCGGCCTCTGAAGGGTTATACGAAGTGAACGACTGGAAACAAAAAGACATATGCAAAAGAGGCTGATCAGGTTTCAAAGAGACGTTAAGCGTGTTATAAACAATTACCGTGATTAGGTAAAAACCGAAAGACGTTTGAATATTTAGGGCGGGGTATGTTAAGGTTATAGTGATATGAATTTTTCACAAGAGGGAGGAGATAAGATGTCAACGATGCTGAACATGCTGCGCACATTCATGATCGTCATATTGAGCCTCGTTCAGATTTTGTCCCTTCCTGTGACGTTTCACGCGGAAGATACCACTCAATCCCTTCAGTTTACTTCGGGATCTTCACTTATGCTTCATGCTGATGTTACTTCGTTAGAAACAGATTCTCACGGTCTGGAACATCATTCCAAACCAGCGGTGCGCAAATCCTCCCCATTACTGCATCTGGTGATCGCTGCGGCTAAATCACTTCCCTTTGTCATTCTGATAGCGCTTGTGCTGCTAATGAGCATTCCTAAGCTACGTCTGCCTTTTATTCCTGTCATCTGTAAGCTAAAGAAACAATTGTTTTTGTTCCCCATCAAATTTACCTCTAGTTATGTGGCTTAACCTCCTTTTAGCATGCATATCACCATATTTGCATGTCTCTTTGCTAACTTTTCCTATTCATCTACTGCGTAAAATTTAATTTTCCATTTTTATTTAAAATTTAATGCAATCTAATTTTTCATATGACTTCCAAAGTATGTGATTTATTTCCCATATCATTCACTTAAATAAACGTATTATACAGGAGGCTTTATAAATGGATATTCGAGAGTCTATTTTGCCAGGAATCGGAATTAAGTATCGAATTGATGCGGAGAGTGGCGACCGAATTGTCATTATTATTCATGATGATGGCAGACGTGAGCTATATCACTTTGATTACGAGGATCTGGAACAAAGCATTTCTATGACGACCCTGAATGATCAGGAAGCACGATTAGTAGCCTCCATCATCGGTGGTATGACTTATAAGCCCAAGCAGCTCGAAAGTGTAGAGATGACATTTGACGATTTTATTATCGAATGGTACAGAGTGGAATCCCACTATGCAAGTGTAGGCAAATCCATTGGGGAGCTCGATGTAAGGCAAAATTCGGGTGCCACGGTTATTGCCATTGTGGAGAAAAAGGGAAAAAAATATGTAAATCCTGGCCCTGAAGTGATTATTAGCGATGATGCCACTGTAGTTGTTGTTGGAGAACGTGACCAGCAGAAACGCTTTAAACAAATCCTTATGAACGGAAGCGGGTGATTGGATGGATCATCTGGTATTTGAGGTTGGATTGGCTATTGCTCTAATTGCTGCAGCGGGGCTGATATCCTCCAAACTGCGCTTCTCGGTCATCCCTTTTTATATTCTGATCGGAATGGCAGTTGGACCTCATGCGATGGAGCTATGGCATTTTGATTTTCGGTTTATCGAAAGCGCCCCGTTTATTGATTTTATGGGGAGAATCGGAGTGCTGTTTCTTCTCTTCTACCTAGGGCTGGAGTTCTCAGTAGGTCGGTTGATTAAATCAGGTCGTTCCATTGCTGTGGGCGGTACCATTTATATTGGCATCAATTTTACACTGGGGCTGGCTCTCGGCTTCCTGAGCGGCTTTCCTGTAGCCGAGACACTAGTTATTGCCGGAATTACGACAATATCATCCAGTGCGATTGCAGCCAAGGTGCTAGTCGATCTCAAGCGTACCGCTAATGCTGAAACAGAAATGATTTTAGGTATTATTATGTTTGAGGATGTTTTCCTCGCCGTCTACATCTCCATCCTCTCCGGATTGGTTCTTAGCGACTCTTCCTCGCTCGGGGGTGTACTGCTATCGGCACTCATCGCACTTGGCTTTATGCTTGCAGTTATTATTATCGGTCGAAAGGCCGTCCCTCTGCTAAATCGGATTCTCCGTATCCGCTCCAATGAGGTATTCGGCCTCGTTGTTTTTGGCTCACTGTTTCTGGTGGCTGGTTTTTCAGAAACGATCCATGTAGCAGAAGCTATTGGAGCCCTGCTGGTCGGTCTGGTACTGGCCGAAACGGAACACGCCAAACGGATTGAGCATTTAATTGTTCCTTTCCGCGATTTCTTTGGTGCCCTGTTCTTCTTCAGTTTCGGACTGTCCATTGATCCGCTGTCTCTAGGAGGTAACGCCATATGGCTTGCGCTGGCAGCAGTCCTTCTCACACTATTTGGTAACATTTGGGCGGGTATGCTGGCTGGGCGTACAGCGTCTCTATCTCCCAAAGCATCCGCAAATATCGGTTTGACTATTGTGGCGCGAGGCGAATTTTCGATCATCATGGCCAACTTGGGTAAAGAAGGCGGTTTGCTTGATATTGTTCAACCTTTTGCAGCCATCTATGTACTCATACTGGCCATTCTTGGACCGCTTCTGACAAAGCAGTCAAAGCCTATCTTTAATATGCTAAACAAAATATTCAAATTTAAGGACCCTCGCTTACGAAAGGAAGAAAGCAAATCGGCGTAACTGTAAAAGCTGGATACGACAATCCATAGGAGGGAAGGCTATGCCGCACGTTGTAAAACATGCCGAAACTTTATGAGGCGGCTTGTGAAGCCCGCTTCAGGAGATGCGAGCAGGTTCCCTGTCTTTTATACGATAATTGGCGGAATTACGGCATCCGTCGGTCTGGAATTGTTTTTACATCCGCATGATATGATCGCTGGAGGCGTTACGGGAATCTCCAGACTCATGTCGCTTTATACACAGGAGCATTTTGGGTTACTGCTATTTGTTTTGAACTTGCCACTAATGCTGCTGTATTCTTTGTCTACTCACAAACCCATGCTGCTTCGCGCACTCCCCGGCTTGTTTGCCTTTTCAGGCTCAGCCATCATTCTCTCGCCTTTTCCGGCAGTGAGTGGCCATCCGGTCGTATGTGCTTTGGGAGGCGGAATCTGTATTGGGCTTGGGGCAGCGCTGACAGCTCGTCACGGGGGGTTGCTTGATTCATTAGGACTCAGCGAATCTGACGATGGCCGTCCATCCACTTTGTTGCTAATTCATCGGAAAATTCCGTTAATACAGATCGTAATGTTGTGTAATGGCCTGCTGCTCATTACGGCTGGTTTTGTGTTAGGCTGGGAGCCAGCCCTCTATTCCGCCTTATCCTGTCTCGCTGCCTATGAAACGACTCGGCTGATGTTTACTGGTCTGAGACGCATGGTCTGTGTTGTCAGCAAAAAACAGCCAACTGTCGAAGATGCCATATATCGCAGGTTGCGTTTACACAGCACACCTATTGAAGGTTCTGCCGCCCAGATAAAGGGCAAGATTAAAAGCGAATCAGATAAAAAAGAACAAATGGTCATCATTTACAGTGTTCATCTTTTGGATTTGCAGCGCTTTAAGGCGGCCATCCAAATGGCAGACCCACAGGCTGAGATCATGTATATGAAGCGATGGGAAACGTAGCAAAGCCCAAATATATTAACCATAATAGAAAAAAGATTAAAGATATTGTAGTATTCACTCTTCCGCACAAAAACGCTTATCTTCACTATCCTTGTACATAGGATAGTGAAAGATAAGCGTTTTATAATGTACGATATTAGCTGATATTAATTTTGCATAATAAAGTCATGCTCAATACTGCTGGCACTGTCAAAAGTACGAATAATATCATAACGGGTATTGCGCTGTGCCGGAATGTGACCCGTCTCACGGATCAACTGTAAAATGGATTCGATGTTAACCTTATACGTTGCGCCTGCAGCGGAAACTACATTTTCCTCAATCATGGTGCTGCCAAAATCATCACAACCGTAGTACAGTGATTTTTTACCGATTTCCGGTCCCATCGTTACCCATGAAGACTGGATATGCTTGATGTTATCCAAAACAAGACGACTGATCGCTACAGTCTTCAAATATTCCTCTGGCGTCTGGCGTTCTTTCTTCAAATTCGTGTTGTCTGGTTGGAAGGTCCAAGGAATAAAGGCCAGAAATCCTTCAGAATTATATTTGTTTTCAATGCATTCGTCCTGAGCATCACGGACACGCAGCAAATGCAGCGCACGCTCCTCCATCAGCTCGCCAAATCCGATTACCATGGTAGCCGTTGTGTTCATCCCAACCTTGTGAGCTGTTTGCATGACATCCATCCAATCACGCCAGGAGCCTTTGAGACGGCTAATTTTGCGGCGTGTACGGTCATCCAAAATTTCTCCGCCTCCACCCGGCAGCGAATCCAATCCAGCTTCATGAATGGCTCGGATCGTTTCCTCCATGGATAGGCCGGATTTTTCCTTCATTTTGTGAATTTCAGCTGGTGAGAAGGAGTGCATTGTAATATCTGGAAAACGTTCCTTAATAGCTTTCAGCAAATCGGTATAATAGCTGAACGGCAGGTTTGGATTTACACCGCCTTGCATTAGGATTTCGGTGCCACCTACATCCTGCGTTTCCTTAATTTTTTGGAAAATCACCTCATCCGGCAAAACATAACCTTCATCGGAACCCGGTCTGCGGTAAAATGCGCAAAAGCGGCAGTATACGTCACACACGTTCGTATAGTTAATATTTCGTCCGATGACGAAGGTTTTTATGGGATCGGGATGCATGCGATTCATGACTTTATTCGCCGCATGACCTATTTTTTCAACCTCGTCTGATTCGAACAAAGCAACGGTATCCTCTAAATTCAGGCGTTCGCCGCGTAGGGCTTTATCTAAAATATGGTCGATTACACTCATGGTGTATCCTCCTTCGCTGTCACAGGGCGACGAAATGAAAGACAGGACTTATGAACGAGAATGCTTTCACAAACCTGCGTTCGAACCCTGCCGTAATGTATGTTCATGACTAGCCTTGTATGTTGTCTGTGCTATTTAGCATAGTAAAACCTAATGATAATACTAACATATCTTTTGGTAAGGAACCATACTTAGACTGAAAAGTGCCTTTTTTCACACTGTCTATCATGTCATTCATATAGAAAACAGCAAGTCTCCTGAATACCGGAAACCTGCTGCTTAGGGCTGTACCTATTTGCTTCCTTCGTATAACGTTGAGATGCTATGGACGTGCTAACGTTCTAGCTCAGCGCCTCATCCAGATCACGGATCAGGTCATCAATGTCCTCCAGACCTACGGAGAAACGAAGTAGTCCGTCTGTAATCCCGCGCTCCAACCGTACACTTTGCGGCATAGCCGCATGTGACATCATTGCTGGGTACGACAAGATACTTTCCACAGCTCCCAGACTCACCGCCACAATGGGAATACGTACACGACTGAGGACCTCTTTTGCACGCTCACCAGAACCCACATCAAACGATATCACTGCACCATAACCGCTCGATTGACTCTCATGAATTGCACGCCCTGGATGGTTCTCCAAACCCGGATAGTATACCGCTTCAATGTCATTGTGCTCGTTTAGCCAGTTTGCAAGCTTAGCTGCACTTTTTTCGCTGTGAGCCATACGCGCCTCTAGTGTCTTCATCCCACGCATAAGCAACCAAGACTCTTGCGGAGCCAGCACGGTACCCAATCCATTCTGCAGCTGCTTGATTTGTCTTCCCAATGATTCAGTACGCGCTACCGCAAGTCCTGCCAGTACATCACTGTGTCCACCTAAAAACTTGGTCGCACTGTGCAATACAATATCGACTCCCTGCTCAATCGGACGTTGATAATATGGTGTCATAAAAGTATTATCCAATAACGTCAATAGCCCATTATCTCTTGCCCAAGAGGTTATTCCTGCCACATCGGTAATTTTAAGTGTCGGATTAGAGGGGGTTTCCATATACACAGCCCTTGTATTTTCCTGCAACGCCTCTTTCACAAGGTTGAGATCCGTCATATCGACGAAGGTCGTTTCGATATTCATCCGTTTCAAGATGGAGGTCAGCAGTCGATATGTTCCTCCATATACGTCCTCCGTAACAATGACATGATCACCAGCAGATAAGAGCATAAATGTAGTGGAGATAGCAGCCATACCAGAAGCAAAGGCAAAACCGCAAGCTCCGCCTTCTAATAATGCGATATAATCTTCTAAAGCTTGTCGTGTCGGATTACCTGAACGGCTATAATCATGCTGTGGAGGATTAAAAATATCATGATGGTGAAAGGTCGAAGCTTGATAGATCGGGACACTCGATGCCCCTGTAACACTGTCAATTTCAGAGCCAAAATGCAGCAGCTTGGTTGCGAATTTCCGCCCTTTGTCCTGATCCTCTCCGATCTTCCTCGCATCCTCTATCATTGCTGCTCCCCTCCTTCTACCTCTTGACGTGCCGCTTCCAGTGCCGAACGCAAATCTTCAATCAGGTCATCTGTATGCTCGATACCTACGGAGAAACGAAGCAACCTGTCATCTACCCCGACTGCATCCCGAATTTCTGCCGGTATGTCCGCATGTGTCTGCACAGCAGGATAAGTCATTAGCGATTCCACACCGCCTAGACTTTCGGCAAACGCAATAAGCTTAATATGACGAAGCAAAGGCTCCACATAACGAGCATCCTTTACTTTGAAAGAGAAAATACCCGTATTTCCGCTGGATTGTTTATTTTGTATCTCACGACCTGGATGGCCCTCAAGCGCCGGGTAAAATACTTCCGCCACTGCCGGATGCGTCAGTAAATAATTAGACAACACCGTTGCATTATGCTCATGTCGATCCATGCGCAGCGCTAACGTCTTCATCCCCTTCATCAACTGATAACAGTCGCTCGGGGAAAGCACGGCCCCTATGGAATTGTGCAGGAAGGAAATTTCAGCTGACAGCTCTTTTCCTTTGGTTACAATCAACCCTGCCAGCACATCGTTGTGCCCGCCCAAATATTTGGTTGCGCTATGTACCACAATATCCGCACCCAGTTCCAATGGCCGCTGGAAATATGGTGTTAGCAGCGTATTATCTACAATAGTAAGCAACTCATGTTGTGATGCCCATGAAGCCACCGCTTGAATATCAGTTATCATCATTAACGGGTTTGTAGGCGTTTCTATGAATACAGCTTTGGTATTCGGTCGACATGACTGTTGGAGTGCTTCGAGATCGTTTGTATCCACATAAGTTGCGGTCACACCAAATTTGGATAAAATACGCTCTAGCAAACGATAGGTCCCGCCATAAAGATCCAGCGATACAATGAGATGGTCTCCCTGTCCAAACAAAGCAAATACCGTTTGCAGCGCTGCCATACCTGAACTGCAAGCAAAGCCTGCATCACCAGATTCAAGTGCAGCAGCAGCCTCTTCCAGTACCTTTCGCGTGGGATTAATCGTCCGAATGTAATCAAACCCTGTGCTTTGACCCAGACGGGGATGGCGGAACGCCGTAGATTGGTAAATCGGGTAATTAACAGCCCCGGTTACTGGCTCCTCTACTGAACCGATTTGTGCCAATCTGCTTTCGATTCTCCACTGCTTATCACTCATATGAATCCTCCTGTTCACTTCCATAGTAGGTGCTATAACATATGCTGCAAAAATGGATGTCCAAGACTATACTGCTGCGCTACTGCAAGGCGGTACTGTATAAGGGTAAACTACAAACCCATTTTTAAATCTGAGGTCCGATATCATAAGGTGTTTCTTGGTATACATAATAGTTAAGCCAATTTGAAAATAATAAATTGGCATGAGCCCGCCAGATCGAGGGCGGTATGCGTCCAGGATCATCATTAGGATAATAATTTTTGGGGACGTCAATATCCAGTCCTTTGGCTATATCGCGATCGTATTCCCATTTCAGCGAAAGTGGGTCATATTCAGAATGCCCTGTTACAAAAATTTGTTTACCATCAAGCGTGGCTACCAGGTACACTCCAGCTTCCTCGGATTCGGATAAAACTTCTAATTCGGCAATATGGTCAATATCTTCCCGCCGAACCTCGGTATGCCGAGAGTGGGGAGCATAAAACAGTTCATCAAAGCCGCGTAGCAGTTTCACTTTAGGTTTAATAACGGTGTGTGGAAATACCCCAAAGCATTTGGTGTCGAGCCCGTATTTCGGAACATTGAAATGATGGTATAAGCCTGCCTGTGAGGCCCAACAGATATGCATGGTCGAAGTAACATTTGTTTTCGTCCACTCAAAGATTTGCCGGATCTCCGCCCAGTAGGTCACATCCTCAAACTCAAGTTGTTCTACGGGGGCTCCTGTAATAATCATGCCGTCAAAACGACTGTTCTTGATCTCATCAAACGTTTTATAAAACATGTTCAAATATTCTTGCGATGTATTTTTAGATACATGTGACTTCATATGCACCAACGTGACATCCACTTGTAACGGCGTATTGCCGACCAGACGCAACAGTTGGGTTTCCGTTGTTTCCTTCGTAGGCATCAAATTCAAAATGGCGATGCGCAACGGACGAATATCCTGATGATAAGCCAGGCTTTCGTCCATTACGAAAATATTTTCGCCCTCCAGTACTTCCTTAGCAGGCAGTGTATCTGGAATTTTAATCGGCATGTAAACTCACTCCTTGATCGGTAAGTTGTGCGAAAATCGTCTGGTAGAGATGCCGGGCATATAATAAAAAGACCTTTCTCGGTTAGAGAAAGGTCATATTTGTATCCATATGCGCCTCTCTCATCTGTCAGGGCTACGCTTCTTTGTACAAAGCGCGAGTCCTGCAAGAATTAGCACCGTGCGATAAAAATCGCCGGTTGCCGGGTATCATCGGGCTAGTCCCTCCACCTGCTCTTGATAAGAAAATGACATTTAATTAGCCTTAATTAATCTTAGAAAACCTTATTGTACCAAGGGTTTTCCTTGTTTAACTTGCTAATTAACCTTATTTAGTTTTAAGTAATATTACCTATTTTTTTTGTCGGCGTGACCGCTGAGTGACCACTACAACAATAAAAAAGAACATGCTCAACATCTAGATGCTTCATTGCATGTTCATAATTATACACATATTATTCAGTTCCGCAAGAGGATTCGATTATGTATTTTGCAAAGAATGGTTTGGCGACTCTCATCAGTTTGCCAACCTTCATGACTGGGAACTTTCCTGATTTCATTTCTTGATAGGCAACATTTTCACCCACCATTAGTATTTCCATGATGTGTTTTACATCTAACAATGGTGGATATGCTTCTAAAGCCTTTACCATTTCATCTATATATGTACTGTTATTTACTTGGTTTTCTTCTGTGTATGTATCTAGTTCAGTACTCATCATTGCCGCCTAACATTCCAATAGCTTCATCTCCAGAACTATTACTTATCAATTTTTCTTGAGCTAAACCAATAATTCTAAAAGTGGCATCGTCTTTTAATCCTTGTTCACTCAAAATAGTAGCAAACAAGTAACTAACTGTTTCTAGATCAGATTTTTTCAATGTAATATTATCTCCTTAGTCTATGTATTTTTGCTATTTAAATCTAAATTAGTTCATCAATATTTGTCTCTAAAATTATTCCATTTGACTTCATTTTAAAATATAATTCAGCTTTCTCGTACAAAGAACAGATGAGTATGCCTTCGCCTAGAGTTCCACTAATAATATCTTCATGAGTATATGTATGTTTGTTCTGAATATCATTTAAAAAATCACAAATTAGTTTTGTCAAATAGGTCGTATCCTTTCTCATAAAACTATTATTTTATTTAGACTTCTTTCCCACTTGCTACCGTAAAAGATACATAACAATCGCCTTCATATCCATTTACATAAATCAAAGCATATCCACTTTCATAACTCTTTTCTAAATCCAACTCTCTTAATGTGTCGCTATGATATTGATAGATTGTTTCACCAACAAAATTAAATTGCTCAATCAAAGTAGCGTCTACTGGAAGAAAACGTTCCGATTGCTCCTTAGCCTGTTCTATTGAGTCTGTTTCAGCAGAAATATTATATACTTGCTGATTTTCATTAACAGCGCAAACAATGTTCAGCCCTTCATGATAATATCTAGCCAAATTATTGTTACCGTGATTAGCTCCAAAATGTAACCGATATGTATCCAATGTATCCCCAAGCTGCGGATAGTTCTTTTCATTCATTTATTGTTCTCCCTTTTAATTAATTTTTAGTACAGCACCTACCAACTTGGTAGGCACTGAAGTTTAATATGTTTTAATTGAATTCCATGGATTTTGCTACATTACTATCAAATTCAACATCTTGCGTTAGATTCAATACATAATTAGCTCTATGCCCTTTTAAGTAGTTACCATTACCCGGCTTAACAATAATTCTAATATTGAAATTATCTGATTCCAATTCATCACATTCATTAGTTCGTGTAGTTTCATTTAGCTGTTCATTTAAGAGCAATTTAAACATCTCAAATAGCTTGTCTTTTTCATTTCTATTCGGGACAATTACGATTGCGTTTTTCGGTTCAACGGCTTTTGAATTAGATTTAAACAATGAACCCTTCATAAACAAATCGCCATCGGGAGAGGTATACAAAGACTGCGAAGAGAAATTTCGATTTATGGATTTAACTCCAATATTCATCCATTCTACAAAAGCATCTAAATTGTTTCGTCCAGCAATTAATACCCCAAGTTTTTGTTGCTCTTCTTTTGTGAGATAATCCCATTCATCTGAGAGATATTCAATGATTTCTTTTGGTGAATAATTATATTCTGAAATACGATGCGACATCATATCCGAAAGTTTCTCAATTACATGTTCATTTTCCAGTCGTGCATAAAGATTATCCTGAAACTTTTGACAATTTTCTTCAACTGACTCTAGTGCTTTCCCCAGATCGTTTAGTGCATAACCTAAATAGTTTGATAGATTTATAAATCTATCGATTTCATATTGGATAGCTTCTTTGTTAGAATTACTCATTATATTATTCATCCTTTTTATTATGTATTTTTATTTTGGTGAAATTATCATTTAACATATCAAAGTATTCCTTACTGTAAATCTTCTTATTATTTGTTTCATACAACATTTTATCTCTGTATCTTCTCAAATTTCCGTCCGAACAAAGATACTTTGTGTATCCTCCACCAAAAGGAGACGGGACAAACACTCCTTCATTGGCTTTCCTCATAAGTTCGATTCCTTTATAAATTCCTTCTTGCACTCCTTGTGTGTAGGCTCTAGTTTCAATCTGTTTAATGCGCTTTCTAAACAATAGATTCAAAATGCTCATTTAATTCTTCCCTCCTTTTTTGCTGAATTTTTTAGGATAATCAGAGTAAACTCAAAAATCAGTCAGAACGTAACCCATTTCTTTTCACCTCCCTTCTCAATTTCTTTTCCAATTTAGTCAAGCGTTCTACTTTACGTCTATATTTGTCGTGATCCATAAAGCCGCCTACGATTCTGTCCTTATCCGACAACGCCAGATTATCAATATCAACATTTGCAGATACTAGAATTTCATTCGGTCTTTTAGATGGATCTGTTAAATTAAAATCTGATTCTTTGTAGATATACTTTTGGCGTTCAGACCTTTTGTATGGATTTATAGCACCACGTCCAAGAACAACACAAATATTATTTTTCAATCCTGCATCAATAAGTGTAGCAACCATTTTTTGAGTTTGATTGATACCACCTATATCTACTATATATGTCATGTCACTTTTCTTGGATTCCTCAATTGCATTCAATAAGAGCAATTCAGCCTGCTTGTTTATTTCTTCATACACCTTTAGTAAAAGGCTGTTACCAAAAACTAATTTATCTTTCAAACGACTAACTCCCTTTTTATTTATGTCATACAACGTGATACAAATACAGACGATTAAGTACGATGTATGCCACAAAATCAAATCAGTCTTTTACTTAAAACTAAAGGTCCCTAACTATCTATTTACAGTGTTGTTTGGTCGATTTTACAAGCGCTTGGGACCTAACCTTCGTCACTTTGACGATAGTTCAACAATCCTCTTTCAATCAATTCTTGATGATACGCAAGAAGCATTCTCCGCACATATAATTGGGTTGCGTTTGAAATGTGAGGTTCAAGGCTAAAACCAAGCTCTTCACTAGCTTCATTAATTACTTTTCTGCTTAAATGATTTAACTCAAATCGGTTCATTATGTATTCTCCTTACACGAGTTTAAGATTTGGTCTATTCAATTTCATGTCTGTGATATTCCCAAGCTCATCCACTGTACTTGTGAATGATGGCAGTGGTTGCCCTACAATATCCTGAACCATGTCAAAGATATCGAATCCACCTTGTTTCAACATCTCATAGCTTTCATGCATCAAAAACTTGCCTAGAGCACGGTCATTCAATAGAACGCTGTCTGTAGCAGCGAATTGTAAGAACGCATTCCCATCAATCATATCTGGCAAATCATTGATTGCTTCAATCGTTCCTTTATAATTTGCTCTACTCCCATCGTCTTTATCTTTATCCCGATTAAAGGAAAACAGCCCAAGGAACTCGTCTTTCGTCAGTGGATGAAGATCAAAAAAATAGCTGTATTCTTTTAGTTTTGGGTAGCTCACTTCAAACTTTTGTCTGATATTTGAATCAATATCGAGCATCATAGCCTTCTTATTTTCAAAGTCATTCTTAACCTGTTTCGTTACCCCATCTAAATTATCTCGCACACAGGTACAAATACGTTTAGCTTCATTTGAAGCCTTTTTAAAAATTCTTTCATATGTATGAATCTTATTAATCATAGTATTAAGATAAACGATTGCGCTTGTTGCTTTTATTTTTGGTATCGCTGGAGAATCATCAGCAAGAATTCCAGACAATTCTTTATATGTTTTGATTAGAGCTTGTTCAGCATAATCAAATTTTCCATCTCTATCTAGGTCTATAGATGCGCTTACCATTAGCATTACACAATAATCAAGTTCATCAAGTTGTTTTTTAATCTCAAAATTTTTATCCATTTAATTACTCCCTTTATGTATGTTTTGATAAAACTTATCTTTTACTTGACCTTACTTTTCAATCTCTTAAGTTCTTGTAATGCCCTATTAACTAGAACATCATCATCGTCAGGTTGAACAGGAATACTAAATCTAGGTTTACCGTGAATCAAGTTTTCAATGGCTCTTTCTACTTTCTCAATATCGACTGGCTCGTCACATTTACGTAAAAATTCTTCGTTTGTCATTCTTATTTTCCGTCCCATTCATATCTATTTAAAATTTTCTCTGTAGATTCAGGAACGTAAAATTGATTCAAAAATTCTTTTGTCGCTTCTTTTGAAGGTTGTTCTCCCCATTCAATCGTATCATCTAAATAATCATCAGGCGTTTTAATATATGATGCAGTTAAAATATGTGCGTGTGGTTCATTGATGCTTAGTGCTTCGAAACTCAATGAGGCTACATAAAGTGCATAATCCTTATTCATTTCATCTACTGTTAATGATTTATTCATTATTCCATCTCCATTATGATTATTTTAGTTTTGTCCATTTAATCGTCGGCAATTTTTTTACTCCAAAATATGATAATAGCCAAAATTTAAAATAAATTAACCCCTCAACGTTCTGTCTAAATACCTCTATCTTTTTCCTATCAATTAATTCGTATAAAACCACACTTTGATAATAATCGTTCTCATGTTTTGGGTCTTTGAGCATACCCTTCGAATACAAAGTATCTGTAGACACAGCATAAAATTTTCTTTTTTTGTATTCAAAGACGTTTGAGATATACCGCCCATCTAATACTGACAACATTTCAGTATTGTCTTTACCGAATGAAGTATCTTTATTTGCTAATCTGATCCACTCATTGAAAATATAAAAATTAGTGAATCCTGTAGCTATAGGAATACGTGCATCGTTTAAATTTTTAAAGATCCTGTCCTGTGCATCATAATGGACTATAGTCGTTGATAATCCTTTTACTAAATTTGTTAAATTCTTAGCACCGTAGATGTATTTATAATCGTATTTTTCACGTAGTTCAATCGCTTTTTTATATGTATCAACAACCACATTGTGTCCTTGTTGTCTAGCATATTCAGTCAGAGCAGTTAGTAACATATCTTCATCTTGGATTTCATTTGTTCTCAATAATTCATGACTTTGTTCTGCTTTGGCGAGTTGATTTTTTATTTCATCTACCGTTAAATTAGGACTACATAAATCATTTATGTGTGAACCTATACGTATTTTATACAATTTAACTCCTTGTTATATGTATTTGTTGAACAAGGAGTATGCAAAGAGCATACACCCTATCCTATTTAATTAATATCTAAAATATTAATTCCCAATTGTAGCGACTTAAAAATTCTTCAATCTGTTCTGATTTATAAAATCGACTTAGAAAATCTTTAGCTACTTCTCTAGAAGGAAGCTCTGCAAGTTCATTAGTGAGATCAATATATTCTTCTGGATCAACAATATATGATACAAAGTCGTCGCTAGTTACTTCAGGCTCAAGGGCTTCAATAGCGAGTTGTCCCACATATAGAGCATAATCAATCATTAGTTGGTCAGCGCTTTTAATGTTTTTGTTTGTCATAGTATTTAATTTTCTCCCTTTATATGTATCTATGTTTTTATCAGTTCATTATTTTCTCTTATTCAACATCCATCATATCTTCGTACAACTCTACGGTTCTTTCTCCTGACTCATATCGTTGAATCATAATATTCAGAAAGTGTAATCCAAAAATTCCTGTAGGGATTTCTTTATAAAGTTCTCGATAGTACTCTGCATGCTCAATGGCTTGATCCCACTGTTCTTGTGTAATAGTTGACATCTAAATATCTCCTTTTAGTTATTTGATTGAGTCAATTTCTACAATAAGATTTCCACTCTTGTTCCAATATTGAACAACTTCGCGTATTGGATCATTATCAGTGCCAGCTCCCTTGTTAGTCACAACTTTGATTACCTCTTCAATTCCACATTGCTTGATTGTCATCTTAAATCTCCCTTTATATGTATGTTTATTGTTCAATCCATTTAATTCTTTTACCTTTACAATTCAGTTGAGTGCGAATAGTTGTACTACAGTCTCTAAGGTTGTAAATGTTATGTGGGTTAATGTAAATCTCATTCAACTCTTCGTTCTCAACCTCGTAGATAGTAAGACTAAAGTCAGCGTCTGGACAGAAAATCTTGTAATTCTTAGCAACAGCTTCATAATATTTTCCCTCATGTTGAAACGATGTTTTGTATTGCTCCAACTCTTCACCTCCCTTCATGATATTGGACTGTCATTTTAATTTCGAGAGACGCTTATCAATTTCTTCTAGTATTGGATTGACACAGGTAGAAATGAAATAGCTTTTCCCTTCACCTTGGGGCAACATTGAAAGAGTATCTAATTGAATGCTTAATGTAATCAATAGGCTCTTGTTAGTGTGATCTTTTAAATCGTGATCTTCACCATACAAAGTATCTTCAATAGAATAGTCTTTTGGGATATAAAACTTGTACATTTTCATTCCTCCGTTAATATATTATTATTTTGTGTGTAAAATCCTTATTTTATCTATTCTTCTTTCCACTTGATTCGCTTGAATTTACACTTGACAATCAACTTTACTATTTCTGTTGCGTCTTTAAGATTAAAAACAGTATCGGGCAATGTTAGTATTTCCTCTTTATGTTCATTGTCAATCTCATAGATGATTAAATAGAATGCTCTATCTTCATCAATATTCCTACTAATAACAGATTCGTACCTTTTACCATCATAATCAATTATTGATCTGTACCTTTCTACATTAACCACATATCTTACTTCAGTGTCTTTCGGTATAACCCCATACTTTTCTTTTAATCTGTTGATAAATTTGATTTCTTCTTTTATTTCTTTCTTGGTGTGATTAGGATTCAATTCAATGTAACAAGATACATTTCGTTCATGTAGCCATCTAACAAACTGACAAAATGAGTTGATGTTATCCATTGGTTCATATCCATATTTATTTTTAAATAAATTTAACTCAAACTCACCAAAGTATTTATCTGTGACAACTACTGCAATAGCTTGATCAAAGATAAACATTTTGCCTTCATGACAATTTGCAGTACTAATTTTGCATGTCTCCTTCTTTTATGTAGCTCTCTATCAGATATTCAGCCTTCGAAACTCGCATTGGATTCTTGTAATTGTACTCACTATTGCATTTCAAATACTCACCAAGATAGGGTAAACTTTCATTTTGTGTTGCTGGTAAATGGAACTTGTAATCGCCAACCTTATAATATGTAAAATAAGTCTTATTTCCAAACAGGTCAGTTTTGCTATGTATCCCAACTACTTCTGCCAATCCGCTGTCTACTAGATTAGCAATCGCGCGTTCTTTCAAAGAATAATATTGTTGCTGTAGCTTCAATAGTTTGTGATTGGCACATTTACCGTTTGTCATTTTCTTGTTGTACCAAAGTAATCTATTCAATCTTCTAGCTGCTCGATTCAGAGTATACAATGCTTGCCCGACATCAACACCTTCGTTAATCATAGTTTGAATCTCAATCACCTCCTTTCTATATTTTCATTATATTTAGTTATTTATTGTTTGTCAACATTTAATTATTTTTGTGTTTTAACGAATTAAATATAGTATTTTTGCGGACATAGCAACATTGGGGTAATACTTTGTATGCCTGCTTCATTTACAACATAGAACTCTTCGCTATACATTTCAGTTTCTGGATAACTAAACAGCTCGTAAACTTTACCATATGTAATTTCCATCGGCACTTCGTGAATAGGTCGATCAAAAACTACATAATGAGCCGATTTGATATTGTCTACTTCGTTTAACGTTAGTTGTTGCATAATATCTTCCTCCAAATATATATTAATTCTATTATTAAATATCTGCTGTACTCATATGTAGGGCATCATTCATTACTGTTCTATATTTTGCTGGAGCTTCAAAAAACTTTACACTTAACTTATCTTTTAGAATTGTAATATGCTGCTCAAACTGAACCACACTATCCCTATCAATGCCACAATCTTCTTTTCTCATAAGAACATGAGTTGGTAGTTTTGCTTTTTGAATCTGAGCAGTTATTGGAACTACTACTACTACTGGAGAAAATCTGTTTCCTATATTATTACTAATCACCATTACTGGTCGAACTCCAGCTTGCACACTTCCTTCTGGTTTACCTAAGTCTGCCATCCATACATCAAATTTTTTGATTAACTTCGCATCCACCCTTTCGCGTTCCAATGTTGCATTCATTCCAATCACTCCCGACTAGTTTTTTTAATTTCATTATTTTTGTTTATCTGCTGTAATTACATTAAACCATATCGCATAATACATAACAAGAGAACAAGTGTTCTTTTTATAATTTATTTCATTATTTTTGTTTATTAGGATATAAAATGATAAAAAAAAGAGCCAACCCATAATTGGATTGACTCTCTGATTTGTTGTTATTTTAATAGATTTTCCATAGGGACACCCAATGCACTCGAAATAAGCTTAATTGTCTCTATATTAGGAGATGAACCGTACTCTAGTTCTTCGATATCTGATTCTTCTAATTTTGTTATATTTGCAACAGCTAAATGTGTTAAGTCTAATTCTTCCCAAGCCTTTACAAGTCTTGAAACCATCTTATTTAGGGTTTCTGAATCGTATTGTATTGGTTCATAAGCCGGCTCATCCATTTCACCAAGCTTGAATATCATATTTGCTAAACTACCGTTATTAGATAGCCATTTAAATCCTCTTTTATTGTAAAACTCCACGGTACTTTCTAAAGCTTCCACGTTCAAAAAGTTACATCCGCTCAACTCAGATATGTCGGCTGCAATCTTTATAGCTTCTAGAACCATATATTTTCCATAGCCCAGCTTACGATATTTTGTATCAACACCTAAATAATGAAGCTTTACTGAGGGAAATTGAGTTAGATCGCTATCTTTGGGAAGTGTCCATCCATACAAACTTTCTAATCTATCTCTCTGCTTTGGATTAATAGCAATTAAATCATTATGTAAAGTAAAGAACCCAACCAATTTATCATTGTCATCAAAATAGAGTCGGGTTCTAGCAGTTTGTAGTTCATGCAACAAAAGAGCTTTCTCTTTTAAAAAATTCTCTACAGACATTTCATCAGGAGTTTGTGCAAAACTAAGTCCCTCAATATCCTTTATATATTTCGAAGAGATATCATCGTATATTAACAAGAATCATGGCCTACTTTCTTTTAGCTGATCTCACATGATCTTTTAGTTCTTTTCGAACTCGGTTCATAATTTCATTGTCTGTTTTTTTTCTGCTTGTGGCATATTCAATAAAATTTTTATAGTCAGTTTCATTTTCGAAAAAAATCTGAGTTTGACGAATTGGTTTGATTTCAGTTGCTTGCATTTTTTTATCCTCCTTACCACTACACATTTTACGCACCTCCACACACAATACTTTTTTCTTAAAAGTATGTCACCGCAAAGTGTAACTTATACTGTGTGATTATGCTTTGTGTACCTTTGACTATATCTGTCGTATATTCATTATAGCACGTGTCACGTAACACGTACAATATGTCACGTGACACAAATGGAAAATAATTGTACGATTTTCGTCTGAAAATAGACGATTTATTGAGGGATATTTCAAGTTGAAATAAGGGTGAAAAA
The DNA here is from genome assembly GCF_015710975.1 of Paenibacillus polymyxa. Classification (NCBI taxonomy): domain Bacteria; kingdom Bacillati; phylum Bacillota; class Bacilli; order Caryophanales; family Paenibacillaceae; genus Paenibacillus; species Paenibacillus polymyxa. Next base: position 83,718 of record NZ_CP049783.1, read on the forward strand.
TTGAACAACAAAAAACGCCCATTATGGACGTTTATTTATGTGAGTTGAGCATTGTTTTTTTATCTCCCTTTTGAGACTCCAATTAGAATAGATAAATCAAGTCGGTTTGTAGTTGAATTACTCCTTACTTGTTTACACATATTATCGATCACAAAATTCACATTGTTTTCTTTCCTATAAATGTTCAAAATTGTTGTTCATTTATCCGTCTTTTCCGCATTGTAAATGCTGATGAATTTATGCTAAAATAAAGCCAAGAAGCGTATACTAAAAAAGAGCAAGGATGGGTGAACATCCCTACTCTTTTGGTAACAACCGCCTTGAAGAGCGGTCAGCCGTGGTTTGGTTCAACGAAATAGACCGTTTACCTTTGCACAGGGGCGGTCTATTTTCGTTTGTTTTGGTTCAATGCAATAACAATCGTGACGATCAATCCGATCAACGCTACAATCAGCGTACCGAACATCATCATTAATGTCAGAGCATCTTTAACCTCCACAGGCATCACCTCCTTTGCAGGAGACTAGCCGACCGCCCATCTAAGCCATTCTGTTACCAAGGAATATTATAACATATTGATAGATAAGTGAACATTAAAAAGAGGAGTCGGAGTTTAAGTCCGCTTCCTCTCTACTACTGCTTAAGTATTACCACATGTATACTTCCAATAAAGATTTAGCTGTAGAATTCGCTTTGGCATAGTCAATTGGTAATTTACCTTCAGCGTTCTTGATTGTTGGTGTAGCCTTCAAGTCTTTAAGTTCACCCAAGAAAAAACCATTTTCATCTTTAACAGCTTCATGTAAAGGAGTATCCCCAAACGAACGATTCTTTACGTTCACATTCAAGCCATTCTTCTTGATCACAAGGTATGTTGCATAGTCATTCTTACGAATTACCCAATGAAGGATTGAGTCTCCATTTGCATCCTGACTGTTAATCGTTAACTCACCAGAAGCAATGGCTGCTGCAATCTTTTCACTGTCTAATTTATCTCCTTTTGCATACTGCTCCACGTTAAAAGTTTTACCTCCTTGCTTAACCGCTGTTGTTGCTGGCTCAGCTTTTGTAGTTTGTGTAGTTGTACTCGTAGAAGTTGAGGAAGGTGTGTTTGTTCCCCCCTCCACTAACTCAATTTTGCTGCTACTTGCTGATTTAACACTATAACCCATTGCTGAAGCCGTATCGCGTACAGGCAAGTAGCTGCGTCCATTGACTGAAATAGGCTGATCGTTCAGTTTAGCTTCTGTACCGTTCACAATTACTTTTGTATTCAACAATGTTGCTTTAACAAAGTTAGATGCTCCAACAGATACACTGGTTGTTACAAGTATTCCGACTCCAAGACCGAATAGGAATGTTGGAATTTTTCTTTTCATAGTATGTACCCCCATAAATTAGCTAGTCTTTACATTATTATCGGTCTTTGGAGTGGAAAATTTTAGATGCAATTACATGAAGTCATAGCGCTTTGCGTTAAAGACCATAGTTCCGTCCGCCTTGCATTCAATGTAGGCTAAACTATTTCCTAGCTTAGTGGCACCACCAGTAGATGAAAGTAAACTAATGTCTTTTGCTCTGATTATAACATCTTTATCCTGAGATGTTATAAACACACCTTCATCACCTAATTTTAATGATCTCTCTTTACCTGTATTGCTTGCCCCGTAGATGAAATCAAATGAGCCATTAGGCTTCTTAATCCAACCTATACCACTATTCTCAGTTGCTCCATCACCAAGCCCCATTTTACGATATGGAGTACTGGCATCCCCAGAACCTTCAAATCCATCTTCCATTTTAATTTTCTGGTTCTGGCTTGTATCGTACACATATACAGGCCAAGCCGTTGGATTAATAGTGTACTTACCAGATTGGGCAGATGTTTCCCAATACAACAATCTTCCATCAGGAAGTTTCTTCTGTTCTCCCTGTGTGACCTTACCCGTAATCCATCTAGCCTTATTACCTTCAATAGTTATGTAATTAGACCAATCAGTAATGGCAGCATTTGTCAAAGTCGACAACCTACCCGCTGTCAGATCCGTGATCACACCGCTATCGCCTGCAAAAATATTAGCCGCCATTAGCTGCGCGTCGACCATCCCAGCACCAATAATGTTATAATTATTGAGAAAAAGATCACCGTTTAACGAATTCATCAACTTTGTTCCATCTGGTTTGGTAATCTCTACATTTTTAAATCTAGCTGAACCATCCATTCTAATTACTGCATTTGCTGTATTTTCGTCTGCGCTCCCCAGTCTCAACCCGTTCTGGTCGATTACAACGATTCTATTTCCTGATCCAACTTGGAACTTACTATCGACAACAACTGAATCACTAATATCGGCTCCAACCATCCATACTTTACCGTAGTAATCTATGTGGAACGGAGATGAACTCCATTGACCACTCCCCATTGACAAGCCCTCTTTATCGACGCGGAAAACTCTTTCACCTTCGCCAGCTTGAAAGTTGCCCTTCATAAACAAATCGCCATCGGGAGAGGTATAGAGTGTCTTTTCAAAAGTGCCATTACGATTGCGCTCTAGCTTAAAACCATCTACATTATCGAAGGTGAATCTATTCAAAATCTTATCATTTCCACATACATTCGGTTCTTCGAATCTATTAATTTGCATACCAAATCTATCTGGATCGGTACTCAGCAATCCAATACGTTGAACTTCACGATGACAACGGTCAAAGATACTGAATTTTGGACCTCTTATATCTAAGAGTCCATCATTATCACCTAGATTCAAATTTACTCCAACTATAAGTTTGCCCCATACATTATCAGCTACTATATGCGTTGGGGTGATCGCTGTCTTAAAAGAAAGACCGCCATCGTCTGTCAGGGCTATTATCCCGTTAGACATTCGAACAAACTTCAAATTATCGTTCGTATCAGTTAAAGTAATTCCTTTTCTATCGATGGTAACTGTTTGATTGTTGGCTATGTTGATCTCATTGGTAATTTTATTTCTAAAGTTATCAATTTGTTTCGTTATGTCATTTGATTCAACAATAGCTTTATCATATCTGTACTTACTTGTGTCTACAGCTACAGATGTTCTATTTGCATTCTCAAGTACCTTTTTAAGATCGGTAAATTCATCGGCAACATTTTTCACATTGGCAACAACAAGATTAACATTTGAGCCTTCATAATCGTATTTAATCTCTGTGATTCTAGCAGTCAAGTTAAGTTCCATTGGTTCATACTTTACATTAACAAAGTCACCAAGATTTAATTTCTTCCAATCAAACTGAGCTTCTACAATTTCCATGAAATTTACAATGTCTAAGTCCATGCTTAGTTGAGGAACCTGTAATTCTTTAAACTTCTCTTGTGCTGCATTATATAAATCTTGCTCATCTATGTATTTACTATCTGAAAATTCTTTTTCTATAATATAATCCTTTAGTTCATACAACTGCTCATTTGTAAAATTGACACTTTCACTTGTTTCGTGTTGAAGTGTACTAATTCTATTTTTCACATCTGTAATTTTATCTTCTATAGATTGTATTTCTTCTTTTTTTATTCTAATCTGGTTCTCTTTATTGTCGTAATTGTACTTGTCTATAATTTTGTCGGCATTCCCTGAAGCTTCAAGTTCTTCAACAGAAATGAATGCTACTTGCATAAATACTTGAGTAGAACCACCGGATACATTCACCGTAGTATTGCTCTTATCTCTAAACTTATCTAATAAGACCCATTTGCCTGACTGAATAACTTTGTTTGAACCGTCAACACTCACACTCACACCGTTTGCATTATCAACCTTAATCATAACGGCATAACCTAGTCTGTTGTTTAACTCAAATGTTCGTGAGCTATTGCCACTATGTTGATACTTTTCAAAAAACATTTTACCATCAAACTGTTGAGTAACTTGTAGTTCACCCAAAACGGAATTGTCATTCAACAACTTATTCAATTCTACATTAAGTTGATTTAACTGTTTTTCGTAACCTTGTCTTTCTTTTAGATAGCTGTCATACAAACCCTTTTTGGACTTCAACAAATCTGCATAATCAAGCAGAGCATGACAAAGCGAATCAGACATAAAGTAACTAGACTGAATAACATTTCTGTTTTTGTCTCGGTTAAAAGGATAAATCCAATAGGTGAAATCTTCGATATAGTTTTGCCCTGTTGGATTCACATTTTGAATCCCCATATCATCTTGACCATATGCATATAATCGTGTGATAATTCCCTCTACGTTAGATATAACATTCATTGTTTTTAAATATTTATTCCAACTAAAGGTCAAGCCTAGATTGTTACCGAATAGTTCCGGCTTAATTAAATCGACTAGCCGTTTATCTGTATCGAATCTTACAATTGCATTATATGTATCTGCTACAGTGTATATTGCGTCTAAAACATTTGTACTGTCGAAGGAAAATGTTCTATAAGTTAATTGAAAATCAGCATCAATTGTACCTATCTCCCATTTAGTATCAGCCAACAAATCATCCATAACTCGTTTAGCATGATACGCTTCTTTATTATAACCACGGATTTTTTTATCTTTTAGCTCGAAAGTCAAAGAGTCGGCACGTACAGTTCTAGCATCACGTTCCTCAGTAGAATCATCGATAATATTATTAATCATAAACCATTCAGTTTTATGACCTTCGATAACTTTGATTAAATACTTTTCACGTAAGAGTTCAATATTCTTATTTTTCACTAAACGATGATTGATATCGATATGGAAAGGAAGGGATAATTCAATTGAAGATACTTGGTTTATCTTTGTTTCTTTACTGTCATTATAAGCTTCACTTAATTTACTTATAATTGTTCTATCTCGCTTACACAGAAAATATTGTGGTTGTATTGGTTTTAAGCTAAAATCTATTTCACCTATCAATATATTAATCTCCTTAATATAAAAGAAGGGCTAAATTTAGCCCCCCAATTTCTTACTTTATATTTATGTCAAATCCATTACGTTTTAATTCTCTCATTAAAGTTTGAACATTATCTTTCATTGCTCTCTTATCACTGGAACCCTGCAAAGTAATTTCTGCATGATAATTATTTGTGATTCTGGAATCTGAATTATTGTTCGTTACAGGTGTAACCTTCGAAACATCAAATCCACCACTTATTTTATCAACGATACTGCGCGTAACATCCACAACTTTAATCAGATTAGCCGTATCGCTCTTATTAAGTATCAATTCCTTCTCATGAGCCAACAGGAACATGCCTTTACCGCCCATGTTATCGGGTGTCTTACCACCAGTTTCGGCACTAAATACTTTCTGTTTAACCAGATAGTCGTAGTTTCCATCTGGAAATCCCCATCTTGAGCGCATTGCATCATTTTCAGCTTTAAGAGACTGAAATTGTGCTTGAAGACTTTTAATTTTATTGTTATCTGGTTTCTTTTCGCGCTGTAACTGTGTAACTTGTCTAGAGATTGATTCGGCTTGTTGTTTGTTTGAAAGGTATTTCTGCCAATCTCCTTTTTGGTCGCTATTGCCCTTGCCATTTCCTGAACCATTTCCAATGCCTACACCTGAACCACTGCCTTTACCACCATTATCTAAATTCAAGAAATCATCAAGCTTGCTTTGATCCATAGTCAAACTATCACGCATATTCTGCATTTGTTTAGCTGTCTCGGTTGCTTGATCTTGAAGGAACGTAAAGAAATTAGAATACTCGCCTTTCAGTTCGTCTATGGTTGATTTAACTTTTGTCTTATCGTCTGACATAAGATTTTGCTTCATTCTGTAGTACCGTTGCTCATCTTCAAGGATATCGTCAAATTTACGCTCAGTTAAATCTTTTTCTCTCTCAATATTGTCCGTTATTGCATCGTGCGCTTTATCTTCAGCGTCTTTGGATTTATCAAGATATTTCTTACGGTCTTCAAGTTGGTCGCTCAGGTTTTCTTGACGTAGTTCGCGTTCACGATCTAATTTAAACTTGTCGATTTCCTCATTTTTAGCATCAATTTGTTCCTGTAAATCTTTTCGTCTAGCTTTAGCTTCGAATGAGTTATCTAGTAATTCCTTATTAAATCTATCCTGTAACTTCTGACGTTCATCAAGTTTCTTCTTTAATTCCTTTTCATAGTCGTCTGCTTCGTCAGAACGATTCATCGCTTTGATTCGGGCATTAATCATATCCTCAAAACGCTTTGCTTCATCGTCTATATTTTTTGTTGCCTGATCGTGACGCTTATCCTCAGCTTCTTTTTGTTTATCGATAGCCTTTAGAGCAATATCTTTTTGCTCTTCAACTTGTTTCTTATAATCCTCGATAATCTTATCGGCTGCATCAGATTTGATTCTTCTGATTGCGTTCTGGTACTCAAGAAGTTTCAGATTCAATTCTTCTTGTTGTTTTATGTATTCTTCCTTATTTTTAGCAGATAATTTTTCACTGACAATCATCTTGTCTAAATCAGCAATTGTTTTTCTGGTAATATTGCTTTGTTGATTATATAGAGAAATCTGTTTCTGCAATACCTTCTGATATTCTGGCGAATGTTCATCTAACGCTTCGAGTTGGGCATTTGTAACCTCTAATTCTCTACCGAGTTTCTCAACTTTTTCACTACTTTCGCCCAAATTACTATTGAATACAGCCACACGTTTTTCTTGAATACTATTGTCGAACTCTGCAATTTTGGCGTTATTATCTCTAATTTGCTTCTCGAATTCACCAGCAGTTATTTGCTTAGATGCTACCATCTTCTTCAATGACTCATTCTGCTTACGAACCTCATCTTGTTGCTTTGTCATGTAGCTTATTTGAGACATTTCTTCTTTACGCCATTTACTGGACGTTTCCGAATACATAGACTGCTTTGACTGAGAGATAGCGATTAAGTTATCTATATTATCTAGTTTATTTTGAGATTCAGTAATATAGTCATTAATCCAATTTACTCTATTTTGATATTGCTTTTCATCTAGTTCTGAATATGTTTTCTGTGCATCTTCCTTAGCCTTTGCCATATCAGAAGCAGAAGGGAGCGAATATTTGTTTTTAGATTTACCGCTAAACACACTAGAACTATCACCGTCATAATATCGAAGAACATTGCCAACATAATTCGTATCACCATAGACTTTACTACCAGTTTTCTGCTTTTGCATAGCAGAGAACTTCTTCATGTTCTCTACACTGTAGCCACCATTTTTATTGAAATATTCCAATATTCCTGGTCCCATATTATACATAGCTAGAGCAACGTCTACGTTACCTGTTTGATTGAGATATTTAGCAAACATAGCAGTTCCAGTTTTAATACTGCTTTCAACATTAGTGTTTTTACCAAGGCTGCTAACCTGCATTACATTTTTAATACCATTAGCGCCATTACCTGACTCTTGTTGAATGATCGCCTTAATTAACGCAGGGTCTACACCATTAGCTCCAGCATATTTGTTTATTAAGTCAGCGTTTTTCCCTGTGACCTTAGTAGACGAAGAAGTAGTGGGAGCTTGAATATCTGGAATAGCATTAGCACCGGGGATACGTCTGGCACCACTGTACCTATCTGCCCAGTATTTAGTGTTCAGATTCCCTTGCTTTAGTCCAGAATCACCCATCTGCATAAAGTTACCGTCACCCATGTAGAAACCGACATGTGAATTGGCTTTACCTTTGACAGTGTTAAAGAATACAAGGTCACCTTTTTGTAAATCCTTTTTATTGGTCACGGCTTGACCTTGTTTTACTTGCTCCTGCGTAGTTCGAGGAAGTTTGATATCAAGGAATTGTTTAAACATCTGTTGAACGAATAGAGAACAATCGGATACAGCGGTAGCAGTGAACTGGTCATAACTAACATTAGATTTAGCCGCTTGACTATACTTGAACGTTTTGGAAGAAGACAATGAAAGAGCTTCAGAAACCATTGAATCCAAACCAGTACCGCCTTTAGTAGTGGTAGTCACTTTTGTAGATACCAGTTTTGATGGATCAGCAATACCTTCCTTGAGTAGATTCTTTCGTTGTTCTATTAATTTGTTTTCTTGCTCAAGTGATTTACGGTATGCCGCAGACCCTTTACGCATTCTAGTTCGTTTATTTTCCAAATCGTCCTGTGCAGCAGCGACAGCTTTAAGTTTCTTCTGTGTTTCGGTTAAGATTTCATTAGTTTCTGACAAAGAATCGTTGTATTGGTCATTCTTCTTGGTGGCTTCTTTACTGACTCCTAAATCGGGGTCAGAGTAAATACCCAACATCTCTTTAGCAATCTTAGACTTCTCTTCAAGAGCAGATGTGAATTTATCTAATTCAGCTCTTTGTTCCTCTAAAGCCTTTGTTCGGAAAGTTGTTAATCCTTGACCTTCAGGTATTTGCTGATTCTTTGGAAGTAGCCCATTCAGAGCATCCCTAATACCATCTGTAATAGGTAGCTTACTTTTTGCTATTTCCTCATCAATCTTAGCAAGAGCTTTTTTGGCATCAGCTAAATCTTTTATGCTATTAAGTTCAAGTCCATAAGCTTTAATATTACTAATAACAGAATTGACGTTATTGATCTCTCTCTGTTTTTCACTTTCTAATGCTTGTTTGACCATCAGAATTTGAGCTTGTCTTAAATCCTCAATTGCTTTAGATTCTAGCACATATCCATCTTTGACCTTCTTAACACTCGCAGCCAATTGTGGGTTCTTCTTAATCAATTCTGCGACCGTTTCAGCACTTAGGTAGCCATTTTTCTGTTGGTCATACATGACTTGATTCAAAGATTTAAGTTCAGATGCAGAGTCATCTAATGTCTTGTTTAACTTTTCCCTAGATTCAGTAGCATCATCTGTAGCATTAGCCAATTTATTCGAAACACCAGCTAATTGATCGGTAGCATCAATATTAGCTGTATATTTTTGATACGCTTCATCCATTTCGCCAGTAAGTTTGTTCTGACTAATCGTTAAAGTTTCAACTTCTTTTTCAGCACTAGCTATCATCTGGTAATAGCCTTGAATAGTTTCAGGCGTTTTTGCGAACGATCCCATAATCGAATTATCGTTCAATAAAGTATTCAAATCTTTTTTATAATTAGCTAACTTACTTTTTGCTGTTTTAAGAAGTTCATCATTATTATTTTTCGCAGACTTTTTCTTTTCATAATCTACCCTTGAACTTTCAACATTAGCTTCTATTTCAGCCTGCTTCTTTTTCTTTAATAGTTCGATTTCATACTTGATTGCTTCTTCGCTAAAATTTGCCGCTTTTAATCTTTTCAAGCCATCTTCTTCAATTGTAATTCCAACAGCTTTATACATCTCTTCTAGTTGCTTTTGGGCATTTGCTTGTTGTTGGGCAGATAGAGTACCAGAATCGACTATTTTCTTATACTTCTGAATAGCATTAGTCAGTTTAGGCAGGAAATCAATTTGTCGTTTATATTGACTTATTTGTCGCTCTCTAGCTTCAATATTATCATTTATCTGTTGTGTCTCATCGCGTTGCGCTTTTTCTGCTGTACCCAATCCAAATGCCAATGAAGCTAATAGCCCTATTGCAAGTGATATACCAGCAGTTGCCACAGCCGTAGTAATAGCAGCTCTAGCCGCAGCAGCAGTTTGTTGATTGATTGCAACTGTTGTGAGTTCGGTTGCCACAGTTCTTCCAGCTTCAGCACTGGCGGCGGCTTTAGAATTTACCGCATTTGCAGCGGTTGCTACAGAATTGGCTGTCACTGCTGCTGTTTCTGTATTTGTAACAGAAACTAATCCCGATCTAATACCTCTTACAACGGTTAGCGAATCTATAACTGTTTTGATTGGTGATTTTAAAGTAAGAAACGCTGCACCTAATGCAACAACAGCAGTCGATACACCGAATACACTTGAAGGTATCTTTGTTAAACCAATAAATAATTGGTCTGTGATATCGAGTACACTCTTAATCATGGTACGCAATCCATCATTACCAGCAGTATTGAATATATCAATGAAAGAGGTTTTTACTTGTGATGCTTTACGAGAAATAGTGTCCATCTGTGTAGTCAAATATTCCAAAGTTGAACCAGTTGAACCAATAGAATATGCCGTACCAAGTAAAATATCACCCGGATTTAATGAAGCGGCTAATTTAGCATATTGATAAACACCACGAGAAATAGCAGCGTATGATTGTGTTAAATCATAGTTTTTATCAATGACTGCAATGGACAGATCTAGTAAGATGTCTTCAGCTTTGCGCCATTGTTCAACACCGTTTACAACGTCTTTAGTTTTGACACCTAATTTTTCAATCTCTGAAACGGCTTTACCTGTACGAATAGTACCCAATACTGTCTTCCACATGTTACCTAGATTTTCACCAGATAATGCGGTGTTACGCATACCCGATGAAATCAAACCGTTCATGAAATCAAAACTAACGCCTGTTTCTTGAGCAATTTTACCTGTGCGCTCAAATGCTGCGCCTAAGTCTCTAGCAGGAGCCATAGTTTCGTGCGCTACCTTACTCCAAGAATCAAGGATTCGACCACCATACAGTTGTGCATCATTTGTATTCTTAAGTTGCACACCATATTGAGCTAGCACCGATTCCATTGATTTTGTGGCATCTTCAAGACTCACCAAGTCAACAGTAGACAACATGGTAGATTGGCGAACTAGCGTCTGAACAACACCAACATCTTTATACATACGACCCCAGAGACGTGCAGACTCAATTACATCGTTAATGGCAGCGCCTTGATCGTGTGCGGTTTGGATGAATTGTCTGGATTGGTCATTGACCTTTTGCATATCCAAAGCACCATGTTGCAGACCTTTAAAATAATCTTCATTAGTTTGAATATAGCCAGCCATCTTAGTTTCAATGTCAACCATACCTTTGAAACCTTCTGAAATAGAAGAAAATACAGTCCCATATAATGCACCAGCAATTAGATGTGCTCCAATTGACTTGAATGCATGGCTAACCTTATCACCAAATGACTGAACTTGTGTGCTTGCAGTTTTAGCGGAAGATTCTAAATCTCTGAATCCTTGCTGAATCTGCTTAATTTTATTTTTCAGATTGGAATCATTGATATCTAATTTGGAAGCATTATTTAAAAGAGAAGTCAAATCAACTTGATTAACTGTTGACCCATATTTAGTATTTAAACGTTTAGCGCTTGCTTCGGCTTGTTGTTTAAACTCATTCAGATTTTGAAGTTTCTTTTGATTTGCACTCGTTTCAGCTATTTCTTGTTGGCGTAGGTTTCGAGTCCACCAATCAGCATATTCTTTTCTTGATTGTTGATTTTTTAACTCGGCGGCTCTTTGTAATTCAGCATTCTTTTGAACGCTTTGCTGTTGATTGGTGGATAGTTGTCTTTCTGAATCTCTAACTCGCTCCATGGACTTGATGCGTCCATTGTACATTTGATTAACTAAAGATTCTTGATCCTTTAGGACTTTGGCATGATTAATTATTTCATCATATTTTTTTACAATCCCGTTTTGATCAATATTTGCTGTAACTTTTTGTCCAGTTTCTTTGTTCTCATATGTATTTTTATATCCTACAACTTGCCCTTTGCCATTCTTGATTGCTTTTTCAGTAGCTAGGTTATACCCTTTTAGTTCTGATTCTAATTGTTTGATTGACTTTCTTTTCTTATCATAAGCTTCAGTCTCTTGCTGTAATTTCTGCCTATGTTCATCAACAATTTTATTCGACTTCGTAATAACAGAGTTATCTGCTAATCGTTGCTGAGTTACCTTTTCAATGGTTCCATCTAATCGTTTATATGTAGTAGTGGATTCGTTTACTACTTTATTCTGTTGTTCCATCGCTACATTCAATTTGTTTGCAGCGGCAACAAAGCTATTCATAGACTTAACGAAACTTTGATCTATATTTATCTTCACATTTAACTTTTGTAAAGACGGATGATTCGCCAATGCCTTTAGTTTTTCATTTACGGATTTTAAACTAGTACCGACATTTAAGTCGGCAGTCACTAATATTTTTAACATGTCATTCATAAGTTCTTGAATCACTTCCTTTTTATACTTTGCACTGAAAATTAAAATAAAAAAAAGAAGAGACTCAATATCTCTTCTTAATTATCTTTCCTATTTATTTCACTTCGACATTCAAACCCTGTCTAACTAACCCCTTATGTAGAGCAGCTACATGAGCATTTGTATTACGTAGTTCCTCAGCAGTTTTTTCTACGAATGGACGAGGACGACCAGAATAAGCGAACTCATGATCATATCCAGCCCCTGTCTCGACAACCTGTCCAACATTCTTATCGCCATCCATACGTCTACTTTCAATTGAGACAGTATCGTTACCTATCATATTTACTACAATGTTTTCATCGTCAGTCAAACCACCATGTTCTTTCTGTCGTTCATACATTGTAGGAGTGTATACATTATAGACTTCTTCCTGAACTTTCTCCTTCATTGTTTCCCTGACACTTTGTGCCACTTCAACTAGTAGAGATGCAGCGATTTTTTGCTTTATTAGCTTCTCAAGTTCTTTAAAGTTATTCGCTGTCGCCATTGTGTTCGGCCTCAACAGGTACAGTTGTCGTTTCGTTTGCTTTTCTTTCAATTTCATCAAAAGTAGATTTAATATCATTAAAACGTTTTTCTACTTTTCTTATTTGATCTTCAGGTAGTTTGTTCATTACTTCTACATAGATGTTTGTATTCAACAAGTTTTCATATACTTTAATCAAAGTTTGGAAATCATTTTTATTTGGAATAGGCAAATCAGTAAATTCACGCAGCATCAAAGTCATTCCGATTTGTTGAGCAATTCTACTGAACGTCAATTCTGTTAGTTCCGATGCCTCAATACCTTTAACGACTTCAACTAGTCCAGTAAAAATATTGTTGATTGAGGTATCTTTAAAGTGTTGATTAATAATTACGTCAAATTGTCCATCCAAAATTGGATATGTTCTTGTTTCATTAATTCCTTTACTTAATTTATTCAAGTCTGTTGCAGTCAGTTTTTTAGCCATTATTTATTCCTCCAATTTGTATGTAAGTCAACCTTCAAATCGTGACTCCTTTTGAGTCCCTATAAACGCAAAAAAGAAGTACCCATTTCAAGGTAGCTTCAATTTAATCAAATTCGTATTTTATCATGATTATTTCGTTTCACAGATTTTTGATAGCAAAGGCATGAAGTGTATACCATGTTCTCTTGCATAATCCATAAGTGCTTTCATATAAGTATCCTGTAATGTTCGCATATCAGTAAGTAATGAATGCCCTTGTTCGAACCCTTCAATTTCATCAACAGTTAACGAACAATATTTTGCAATATCTTCAGTAGTAGCTTTCAGTTCATTCCTAACCCAAGTGAAATTAATCCCAATTTGTTCATAAAAATGATCTGTTGTGGTGTAATTCATTTTACCCACCTCACTTCGAGATTCTAACTTTTTTTCAACTTTAGCAATGTCGTCTTTTGAAAACACAGACATAAACTTATCTAAATAAGATATATCCTCACTTTTTGATTGCATGTCATTCAGTTGTATTATATTTTTCATGAAGCGTTTAATGTCCCTGTGCATACTAAAACTCATTCGCTCTAAACCAATTCTGGTGAAATGCTTTATTATTAATCCTTCTATTAAAAGATTAAAATTAGGATTGATTTCATGTACCTTGTCATATATATCGTGATACTCAGAAACTAGAATTTCTATTTCACTATTTCTAAAATTCTCATAGTAACTAAACGTCCTATCGTCAATAATTACTTTTTTTAATGTGAATGTATTATCGACAGCTTTAGATACTTCGTCTATTGTTAAATCTTTCTCACACATTCACTATCCCTCTTTAATGTAATAACAGGGGAACTTAGTCCCCTGTGTTTATGTAATTAGTTGTTGTTATTCGTCTTCCAGCACATCGATAATAACCATAGCCGTGGAATTCGTATCCTTCAATACCTCACACGTAAACGTAAAAGGCTGTGGATCTCCAGAGCTTGCCATATTGATTTTGAAGTTAGGTTGTACTTTTAACTTGGGAATTGTGTACAATGCTTCAACATCAACACCATCTTCTGTACGCCACAGAGTAGTTCCTTCAAGCAAGTATGTACCCGGAAAAATATCAGATGTAATTGTTAGACTTTTAGTAGTAGTAGGAGCATTGTAATAATAATCAGCAATAACTCTGTCTCCTTCAGTTAGCCCTGCAAAAGTCATACTTTGTGATACTGGCGTAGCTGCTACAAGCTTTTCATCCATAACTGTTCCATTAGTTGTCTTAAAGAAGAAAGATTTTTTACTTGCTAGTGGCTCTTTAGTAAGTTCAATTGTTCCACCAGTACCAGCAGTAATGACTTCTTTCTTGTGGACAGGTTTAGCACCAGCTTTAAATTCAGAACCAGTGAGAACACCCAGAGATTCTTTACTAATCAAAGCATCTTCCATGTTCATAGTGGCATCTTTTTCAGAATCCCATCCAATCAGCTTGGGGTGTCCCTTTCCGCCACGGGCATAAACTGACGATCCTTGGAATTCCAAAGATGATGTAGTCAAACTTTCAAGATATGCTTTTGGTTCTCCTGTTCGAACGTCCTTCAAAACAACGTCCATAATTTCGCGTGAGCCGTAACGATCACCCATTAATAAGTTCCTCCAATGAATATTATTCTTTTATTTTTGAAAGCCAATGCTCCAGTTTTATTTGCTTGGAATCTGCTCCATGAATTAGAGCATTTATATTGACCTCATAATCTTTAGTAATTTTTAGTCGGTTAAATTGGTCATTGAATTGTAGGTAATTCAAATCGTAGACATTGAAAATATTGATTCCATTCGCATTAGCTGCAACTATAGAAATCAAATCGTAAAGCGTAAGCTTATCATCGTCACTTGAATCAGCTTTGAGTTCTTGTATTCTTTTCTTTCTGGCTAAGATTCTTTCTTTAAGCTTTTTGGCTCGTTCATTCGCAGGATTGAAGTCGTCATTTTTCAAAGCTACAATTGCACAATTCTGAATTTTAATTATTTCTGTTATGGCTGTTAAATCTTCATAATAGACCTCTATCTCGTCTAAATATAAATTTCCGTTTTCAGTGATTACAAACTTGCCATCTAAGAAGAACTCAATTGAATTCAAGTAAGCATTTAAGAACTCAGCATCTCCTGACCTAACTATTAGTTCAGAAAGGTGCATGTCTTTATACTCATCATTTAAATCAGGGAAAATTGTTTCTTTTGAAACAGCAGCCACACTTAAACACTGGTTATATGTATCAAGTCCTTTTTCAGCTATGCTTCGCAAACTTTTTGGTTTAATCACAATTCCATTATGGTATGAAGGAAGGTTTGCTAACGTCTTCATTTTAATGTCTTGGATATTCAAGACTACTTAAAATCCCAAAGTTTGTACTGCAAATAAAAGCCTACATACTTTTCATTAACAAACATTTCATCCATACGATAGAATTCCAATTTACCAATACCAAGCTCCCTATTTTCATTAAACAATTCATCAATACAAACTAGAATATGGTCATATCTCAACATTTCATAGTCGGTAGAAATTAAATCCTTATGCACAATGATTTGAAAATGAAGTAATCCAGATTTAAACGAATTTTTTACTGGACGGTAGTCTTTAAACGAAAAGGTAAGGTAAGAGGAAGCTGTATCAGCTAATTTTGGAACATGACCATAGGGGAAGATCTTATTACTAATCAGTTCCGAGGTGTCTTCAATGTCTGGTTTATCTAGGTAATTACCATCATCATAATGTAATGCTTTACAAAGTTCTTGAGAGCTGGTTAACTGCTGAAGCACGACTAGACGATTTTCCCCCAATTCTTGAAACCTAGACATGTTAATTCACAATGAAATCTGGTTTAATTTCATATTTCACATACCCACTTGTGGACACATCTCTTGTACTGTCAAAGGTACTAATAACTTTGTCAATTTGATCAAGTGTTAAAGGATTAGTGCGATGCAATTCTGCCCCTAGATTGTCACGGGCAATTACTCTATAATAGTCGCCATTTCTTTTCAAATCGCCTAATTCATAAGTAATTGTCACACACTTTAAGCTGTCAAGAGCGCTACCCTTATCAGCATGTTTGCTTTTTGCAAAAGCTAATTTAAGTTTGTTATCTGTTGAAATCGAATATGAATAATCATAAGCCGCATCAATTACAACGTCCAAATCTGCATCAATAATTTCTACTGCTTTCAGTGCATTAAGAATAACGTCACCATCAATACCAGAAGAATGTTGTTTTGATTCAGGCAGTGTACTGAAGATGAGCCAGTTGTTGTTTGTTCCCTGAACGAATTGTTCCAATTTCAATTCAGCGAGTTTAATAATTGTCTCCATAATTACCTCCTTATAATAATGATTTGATTTCTATTTTCTTGCTAATTTGAGATAGACCGCTACTGTTTTCAACGTGCAACAATACATAACCCTTTTTGTTACTAGCTTTAATCTTGCAAGTATTTTCAGTATCGTTTTGTTCTGTTATGGTGGCAAGCGTTGTGACTTCTCCATCTAAACCAGTAATCCAAAACCGACTCTTATCTACTTGTTGCGTACCGTTGTTTCTGAAAATCCCGGTGAAAGTTTTGATCATATTATATTTAATAAAATCATCACCTGTGATTTCAGCCGAGTAATTATTGACTACATCTTCTATTACATTTAACTGAATAGAATCGGACACATCTTTGTACTCTGCTCTAACAACACATGAACCTTTTGCAATTGCAGTTATCATTCCATTTTCATCAATAGTGACTATGCTTTCGTCTGACGAATAATATGTAACTACTGCTTGAATTGGAACATCTCGATTAGTCACCTTGACATTCAACTGTAAAGTCTCGTCAACTTTGAATGCCGTAACATCTCGATTCAGAATATCAACTTTATAGTCAACAACTTTTCCATAGTAATCAGCGATGCCTAATTCTAAATTATCGGTTGTAGAATTGTATGTATCTGATTTAAAACTTAGATTTACTAATCCTTCATCACTCACAAAATCAACATCATTTACTTTGAATAAATCCCCACCAATAATGAACCTTTGATCTCGACGAATTTTAACCGTATCTTCGTTTTTTGGAAGCACAGTCTGTCTTCGTCCGTCTACGAGGTTCATTATCTTCCCTTCTTCAATACCGAAACTTGAACGTGTATTAAAGTAAACAACCGATGGATAAGAAACGATATTACCTGTTTCGTCTAGCCATTTTAAATAAATATTACACATTTCCATTTTACTGGATTGATACATCCGATTGTCTTGAGGAAGAAGATTGATTAAATAATCATGACCTTTATACGAAACAATATCTCCAGCATGAAAAGAGCCGATAATTCCAATAATCTTTAATACGTTATCTTTCGTGGTTTGCTGGATAATGCTTTTAACTTTTTGGTTATTTATCATTACCTCATAAGCTTCAGGTGAATTGTCAAGTAGTTCACTAAAGCCAGAAACTGCATAATCATCAAATTCATTTGTTTCATAGCCACTATAATATGTATCTTTCATTAAATACCATGATGATGATATATCTATCACCTCTAATCGTAGAAACTTGATTCTTTTAGCTTATTTATTGTGGTTTGGTTTGACTTTGCAAGGCTCTCAAGCCTAGCATTGGTGACTCTTTTTGAATCTCCCATTCCTGTAAGACTAATGTCTTTACCCACAATGCTATTTAATTTGATTATTCTGTCTAGCTCTCTTTCCATATAAGCCTGATACATTAAAGAAGACAACAGGGATATTTCTGAAGTAGATAATTCCTTCTCAAACTCAAAAGAATCTTCGTTCCAATTTAACAAATATAGATCTAACTCGAAATACCCTAATGCAGTATTAAAAAATTCATGAATCAAGCCTTCTGGAAAAAGCGATTTCTTTTGAGGTTTGGAATGAAATGATTGAATAACTTTCTCATAGGAAGTCACTTTTATCACTCCTTGTTAAATTTCAAACCTGTATATTCTTCAATAAATTTAATTTTCTCAAAGTCATTGAGTTTATTCTTTTTGCTCACGTTCAAGAGCAGGTGTTTTTGGTTTTCAGTCACAACTTTTTTCTCAATATTATCTTTAAATGAATTGAATGTTTTTAGATTGATAATCCGTTCAATCTCTTCTGCGGTAAGAATCTCCTGTTTTACTTCTCCGTCTTCAGACTCAAAGTCTAAATGAACACGCAAATCTCTATCTTCAATATAAATTCTTGGATTAGATCCCATTCCATCTGTTCCAGTAAATAAGTTATTACCGTTATTTACTTGGGCTTCAATTTCTTCTCGTGTAAGCTTTACAGTCTTATTGGCTGCAATCTTTACGTCACCATTTTTTAAAATACGTTTAATAAACAAATCCCAATTACACAGATTTTTAATTAGTACTTTTTCATCCATATTTAGTTCCATAGTCGACCACCTTTTTAGTAAAGAGGGGAAATCCCCTCTTATGATTTTATCTTTTAGTTTTACTGTCCAACTTGTTGCACTTCGTAAGAAGTATCGTTAATTAGACCAATTTCATACTCACGACCTTTAACGACATCGGCTGCGATTTCCATATCAAAACGTGTAATTTCTGTACCTGTGGTAATATCGTTTGCAGACATACTTGTTAATCCACCACGCTGGAATGTTTGCAATGGAGAAATACCACCTTGAGGAATAACAAACAGCAAACCTTCTGGCAGATACTTTGTAAAATTGGCTCCATCCGCAGTCAATTTTGTGAAGTTGTATTGATTAGGAATCTCAACAACTGGCGCACCATTATAAGTTTTCAACAGTCCAGTTTGCATAATTTCGTCCATTACTGCTTGAGATAGAAATGTATTTTTCAAATCTGTTGCGTCAGCTTTGAATCCAGCAAAATCATTCAGTTGACTAATCACATTGTAATCGCCAACTAGAGAAGGACGTCCATTTGGTCGAACATCTTTCATAACTTCGTCTACTGCTGCTTTAACAATTCCATGAGCTTCTTTGTAATACTTAACACCATTTGCATTCTTAATTGCATTGAAAAGAGTAGCTACTACATAGAGCATGAAGTTATTCATCATATCTGTTTTCACTTGTTGAATACCTTCAGATACTTTATCTAAATTTCCGCTTGCGATTTCACGGTAATTAACAGCATAACCGCTAGAAATTGTTTGAGTTTTAATTGGGTATTCATCCCAAGCAACCGTAGGGAAATTTACATCGCCTTGAGAAGCTTGAAAGTTACTGCGGATTGATTCATGTTTACGAGTAGTAACCATTGGTTGAACATCGTAACCAATCTGCTTATGATCACCAAAGAAGCTGGCAAGTTTGATTTCATTCAAAAGGTGCGGCTCAATCGAGAAGCGCTGAATGGTATTCAATTCATGTCGTGCCATAGAATCACCGCGAGACACTCTTTGCGCCAAATTTTTAACATGATTCATGACTGTATCTACGTTTTTACCATACTTACTGTAGTCTTTATCGTTGACAATGGCAGAAAAGATTTCAACCATAGGAGACTTACTGTTGAATTTAAATTCAAATGCATCATCTCTTTGGATGTTTTGATGCGTATTTACCTCGAAAAACTGTTTAACAAAATTTTTGAAATTGAAACCTGTGTTGCTCATAATATTATATTCCTCCAAATTTTATGTATTAGTTAGTAACTACTTCACAATAGAATCCTTTGTCACCAAAAGAAGTTTTCTCAATAACTAGAAGCTTAACTTTGTAATCTGCCGCCTCAGCAATGGTCACTTTTTTCCATTTTCCTGCATCTACACCATCGTCGGCTACATTTGTTGACACTAGAACATCTTTAACGTTCACGTCTTGGTATGCATCCTTAACAATTCTATAATCAAGTTCAACTGGCAAACCAGCAAGATCAGAGAGACGGAAAGAGCGGACATATTCACCGATTTCAATTTTAAAATCTTTACTATTACGAATTTCTGGCTTATCAATGATATTCCCAGCAACATACACATCTCCTTTTGCCTGAGCTGGTGTAGCAGGAACAGGAGATTCATTCAGAATTCTATCAGGAATTACTGTCATTCCATCTAACAAAACACTTTTAGCTTTACCTCTAGGATTGTTGCGCACCTGTTTATACGCACCGATTGTACCAAATTTAAACATATCTTTTCCTCCGTTTATTAATATAGTTTTGTGATATCGTTATCAACGCTGCCGTTACTATTGCTTTCGAATACATCGCCAAAAATTGCATCACTTTTTTGATGTTGTACATTGGTTGGATTCTTTCTTGCTTTAATTACTTGACCAGCAATTGCTGAATTGATTTCGTTAATAATCTCATTGATCTTTCCTTGTTGCGGTTCTTTTGAGAATTGTTCAACTTTATTTTTAACAATCTCTTTTTCGCTATCGCTGTACTCAGACAGTTTCTGATTCAATTCCGCTACCAAAAGTTTATCCTCATTTTGTTTTTTATAATTACGTAGTTCATTTAGTTCATTCGTCAATGTCCCAACCTGTTCAGTAAGCCCACTAACCTTTTCTTCTAATTCTTTGCTCATTTTTTCTTCCTCCTTATTGTTATAACTATTCATTTCAATCAAAATAGCCTTATCATCTGATGGTTCAATTCCAATAATAGCAACTCCCGTATAATCGTAAATCATGGGAATACGACCTTCGCCACCTTGATTGTTTTCATAAATAATAGTTTCATTGTCTCCATTAGCTTTATTGCAAATTTCTACTGATGTATCTGGAAACTCTTTATCGTATAATTTAGTTTTTATCCAATCTACAAAATTAGGATAGCGTTGTTCATATATATAGCCTTCACCTATTAATGCTCTAATAGTTTCACCGTCAACCTCGATATCATCTATGTATGCACCTTCAGTTGTTCCAACAGTTGTACTGTATTCAAACAGCACCTTATTATCTTTGGTATTACTTAAGCCATGACCCATCGGTTCTGATTTGTCGCAATCCAAAAACTCAACACATATTGGCATCCCTTTTAATGAATCAATATTATTAAGGACATACTGTTCTTTCCAACTAATCCCATTTTTATTCCATTTATTTGGATCGTTGTAGATTTCATGTATAATCCATTTAATATATCGTCTTCCTGTTATCTTCTTGTTTTCTGATAACTCAAAAATCCTATTTTTCAAAAGTTCACCTCCTTTACCCCTTCTCTTTTGATGGTGCTGGATTTTCATTGTTATTATTTGTTTTTGTCTTAACTGTATGTTCGCTCTCAGGATTTAGATTTTCTGGCTTTTTATCATTATTGCTCTGAGTAAAAGAGGTTTGATGCACTGGATATTTTTGATCAAACTTTTCTTCTCTTTCTCTATCCATAAGTGATAAGTAAGCTTCTGGAGGGATACCAATTGAACTAATCCAAGCCATCAAAGAACCGCCAGCATGAGTATACAAATCCTTCATGTGGCCGATTTTCTCATTTCTATTTAAATGTGTAATGGGAAGATAGGTTAGAATAATCGGGTTTTTCATGTCTTTAATAACATTCAAATTAATTACCTTATTCAATTCTTCCACAATTTGTTCTAACCATGTAAATACTTCGGCTGTAATTAGATTTAAGTTCGTTTGTTGACTTGAATAATTGCCCTTGTCACCATTGAGGGCAGACACAGCAAATCCCAAGTCGGTTGATATTTTCTTCAACAGGTCTTCATCTTTAATTTTTGTTAAAATATCTGAGTCTACTTCTATATTTTCAAGTTTTGTCCCGGCTGCCAAAGAAACTAGGTTTTGTCCATTACTGTTTCTTCGCGCAAACAAAGCCTTCTTTAAACTCTCATGTTGATTTTTTTGTTGTGTCAAAGTTAAAGTAGACTGACCTTTTTCATTACTCTCTGGAAATGTATGAACAACTAAGTTGCCATTAGTTTCATCAATAACATTCCTTTTAGTGTCTGAGAACAATTGATCGAATAATATATCAACAAAGGCTTGAAGACCGCGAGGTATACCCCATTGGTCGGATATGTTGACACCGACTTTTAACGTTATCGTTTTATCATTGTCCATTACATACCAATTTTTATTTCTTTCTTTGAGATATTTTTGATAAGCGTTCCTAATTTCTTTTGGATACTTTCTCAACTTATTTGCCAATCCATTAGTTCTGTATTGATCAAAGTAACTCAAATCAAATGCCGAAACGTAACTAGTATCTTTTGTCCCAACAATTTTGCAATAATTAGAAGGTAGTGTTAAAACGCTGCACTTAATTATTTCATTGGTATTAATTTCGTTAATATACCTTAATTCATCGTTAGAAAATGAACCTTGCGTTTTAGGTTGTTCATTTGTTTCAAGATAGCC
Organism: Paenibacillus polymyxa; assembly: GCF_015710975.1. Lineage (NCBI taxonomy): Bacteria > Bacillati > Bacillota > Bacilli > Caryophanales > Paenibacillaceae > Paenibacillus > Paenibacillus polymyxa. Next base: position 106,070 of record NZ_CP049783.1, read on the forward strand.
AAAATATGTTCCTTCGATACCAAGTTTGAGTAAAATGTCTCTAACGATTAATTTATGTTTTGAAACTCTCAAGGCATCATTGAACTTATCTATATTTTTATGGCTTTTTTTAGATTTTTGAAGTTCATAAACAATATGATCTAGTGTAGGAAGGCTAACCATATAATTAATTACTCTAGAATAAACACCATTACTAAAATAAAGATATTTGGACACATCTCTTATTTGTTGATTATAAATTACTGGATCAGATACCCATCTTTTTATATCTTCTAAGGTACTAGATCTATAATTCAGTATGCTGCTGTCTATCCACTGTAAATCGACATATGAATTGAACTCATAAGAATTTTCCTCTGTATTTGTAATTAGTTTCACCTCCGATTAATTAAAAAAGAATCCAAAGTCGTATTGGTCTTCTTTATTTGATTTTAAATTTTCATCTTCAAGCTCGTATATGTATTGCAATCCATATCCCAAGCTAGTAACCCTGTCACGCTTTGTTTGTTTTGTTATTCTGATATACTGTATATTATTATTTTCGGTAGTTTCTTGTTTTATATTGCTCAGTTCTGAGACCAAAGCATCTGTATTCAAAATTAATGAAAATTCTTCTAATGTCATTTTTTCGTCTTCTTCTTCGAATTCATCTGCAATTGCTCTTCTTAAAAGTCTCAGACTCTTATCTTCAAAACAAGCTTTCATATATGTATACATTAAATTATTAGAAGCCTGAGTTGCATTCACTCTTCTTATTAAAGGAATTGCACCTTTAATCTTCATTGCTTTTTCGTCGTCATCGGGAACCAAGGGTGGACATTCAATAATTTTTCCAGAATCATCCTTGTATTCCCAAGGTTCTGCAAAGAATCTAGGTAAAGATTGCCCATTGCCTCTAACGTCAATAATTAGCTTTATTGTGTTAGGAAACTTTAATAGTAAGTTTCTTAGAAAGTCATGTTGTTCTGGTAAATCCATTCCTTTATGTGCCTTTATGTAAACCACTTCTTTTATGTATGTTCCATTCGATTTTTCTTTCAACTTTATTACAGTGGTAGCTGCATTATCATTTTGCTTATTTCCGCTAATTGCTACATCATGACTAATGACATAACTAACAGTAGATTTGTGTGGTTGTCCTAGTTCGCCCTTGTTAACAATTCTAGATTGTTCTGTCAGTTCATAAGGATAGTATGAATCGCCTGAACTGCCCACAAATATTGCTCCATACTCGTATTCAAACATCTCTTCTGTCATACTAATTTTATTACGCTCTTTTTCAATACCTTCTTCTGATAATATGCCTTCATCAATACCAATCTGATAAGGGAAAGCTGCCACAAAGTAATCCTTGCTTCCATTTTTCATTTCTGTATAATGCTTCATAAATCTCTGATAGAAAGAACTTGTTTTTAAATATGCAGATGATATGTAAATCATTTTTCCACTCTCTATAGGTAGGAGCCTTTTTAGTTTTCCTTGTAGCGTAAGAAGTGTACTTCTTTTCGTTTGGGTCATCGGTGATAGGATTTCTGATATCACTCTGTCCGTTACAATTCTAGCTTCATCAACCAAAATCATATTAAAACGCCATGATCTTGCACTTTCTCCGTCATGACCCAACACAATTGCACGTATTTCAGAGTTATTATGAAAAATTACTACACAATCATCTTTGCCTGTCCTAATATCCTTGATTTCTCTAGCAACGTTTGGATTATTCATTAGTTCGCCTTTTATTTTTTGAATAATCACATTTCTGGCTTGCTGTCCTTTACCAGAGGCTATTCCTAGCTTTATGTTACTGTATAGAATCCCAACACATATAAAAAACACTGCTGAGATAAATGATTTTGTTAGTCCTCGACATGCAACAATCATAATTTCAGTATGTCTTCCCATTGCTCTTAACGTAAGACGCTGAAACGGCGACAAAGTTATTCCAAGTACATCAACCGCAAATTCATCTATGTAATATCTATAGTACGAAATGAATTCTACCCATTTTTCTACCTTAATATCGCTGGTGTCATTTATATTTAAGTTACTATTATCCATATAATTAAACCCTTTACACAGACTTATCAACATGCTTTTGATTTTCAAGCAAGCGATCATACAGGTCTTTGTCAAATGGGACATGTTCATATACATATGTTCCATTTTCAACTGTGTCTACAATCTTACTAAGGCTTCCTGATGATAAATCTTTATTTCTACTACTTTCCGCAAAATTTGCTGATTTTGATAAATCGTCGAATATTTTTTTAGCTGATTCATATTTTTTATCCGCTCCAGCTACTCCACTAGACATTTCATCAAAACATTTGTCCATATGAAGGCTTGCTTTGCATATTTTTCTAGCGTAATCCATATGTGATGTATTAATAATTTTGAAGTCTTTCATAAGACCACTCAAATAATTATTTAAAAATTCAATATCTTCATTCGGGTAAGTCCCTCTCCATTTTTCACTATATCCATAATCATTGTTGACATTTTCTGTTGCTAGAATTTCTTTTTTGAATTCACTATCATGAAATGTAAGTGTCTTATTTTGAGACAAGGACAATTCTTTAAGATATTTGCCAAAGTTACATTCATTTTTGATCCACGACGAATGAATGTATGGACGATTCAACATACGCAATACATCTATAACCTTGTCGATATATCCAACGTCTTTGCTATTACCCATATACTTTTGAATACAGTTTTTATGTACTGGAAAATATTCTGGCTCAAACCCATCATTATTGTGTTTGTAACACATATTAGTGGTGAGACTCACATCTTTACCACAAAAAAGACATTTAAGAATACCTATATTCGTGTGATTTTTTTCGTTTTTTATGTTAATCACCCATTTCATTTCATTATTTAATTATCTTTTTAATTGGTCATTGCTCGACATTATCAAATTATCACCGAATAAAAAGAAGAGGATGTAAGTTTCAATTAGAAACCCACATCCCAAGAGGTTCAACCATCTTTGCTCGGAGAATGATTGATTATAAGGAGGTAAAAAAGTGTTGCTGATTGAGAAAAAAACAAATAAGGTCAATTGGAGGGCTGCCTAGTAGTATGAGGACTAGACAGCAAATAAATACAATTGTAAATCTGAGAAAAGGTTGTTCACTCCTTCTCTCCAATATTGAATAATACCATAATATAGTCTTAATTTTTATTCTTCATATAATACTTTGCATTAATTTCTTTTCTGCGCTTCTTTAAACATACTTTGCAATATCTTGTGTTCTTATGTTTTACTTCAATCTCTTTACCACATTTATCACACACTATGTATTTGGGCATACTATCGCGAATATGATTTAACGTCTTTCCCTTTATACTTTTATTGAAATAATTTATCACATAATTCTCTTCTGTGAATATTGTTTCATTCCTATATTCCCATCCATGTTCTTGTTCATATCGTTCTGGTGTTTTATACAAATCAAACAAATGATCGATCCAGCCATTCACCAGTTCAACATATTCATCCCATGTTAATGAAAGCTTTTTATTTGATGAGTTTGCCTTTGCCTGTTCTGCTAAATCAAAAGATCGTTTAATCTCTTCTTCTATTTCTTTTGTGTCTATATGTATATTTCCATCTTGTTTTAGCTGTCCAATTACTTCATAATATTTATTTGCTGCTGTGCTTAACAGTCGGTAATACTCTTTGTCCAAGTACACTTCACTATCAAAATGATAGGCGTACAGATTGTTGATCCTGATTCTGATAAAATCGATGTAGTCTAATTCATCATAACTATATCTGTTTCGGTTGTTAAAGTATTCGAATTTCTTATGCCTGTCAAACATTTCAATCAATTCTTTATCGTTTTGCAACAAAGAATCAACAACCCTGTATTTATATGATAGTTTCCTCTTCTTTAGTTTCAATTTGCTACCCCATAGAGTTTCTTTGAATTCTTCAATTAGAGCAGGATCGTGCGTTTCAGTATATTCTTCTAGTATTGTAGACAATAATTTCAATTACATTTCTCCTTTACTGTTTCTTTGAAAGTATAGTATCTCCCCAGGTACTCTTTAGCCCCTTCGGTTTCTTTGCTACATTCTTCTATTTGGTATCTATATTTGCTATCTGAATTTTGCTGAAGATTAGACAGCATCTCTTCCCCAAACAATGACCAACATAAAACTTTATCGCTAGAAATGTTAGTATAAGAAATCTTGATAACATAATTGGCAAGTTCTTTTTTATTGTTATGTATGGAATACAGTAATTCTTCGTATTCAGTAAATATATTGTTTAGCGCCTTACCTCTTTTACCCTGATTGATTAACTGTTTAAATTCAGCATTGAAATTTGAAATGACTATTTTTATTTTCTCCATTAACTGCTTATCGGTAAGACTCGGTTCAATCTTTTTATCAATTAATAAGTGTCCATTGTTCACCACATTTATGTTTTTCCACATTCCTTTTTCCCAATGCCATCTATCAACATATCTACACAACTCATTCATTGCAGATGGAGAATCAAAAACGTTATACGGAATTTTTTTATCAATACCTCTTTTTTCATATTCCTTATTTTTCTTTTTTATCTTCTCGTACATTTCTTTTTCCTTCGGATATTTATAAATAAGAAAGTGTGGCAGCTTTTTGGCCTTATTTCTCATTATCTTCGGTATGCTCCATCTTAATCCTGTTTTCCGATAATCGATTTCTTTGCCCTGTGCCAGCCGCAAAAAGGCTATACTATCCTTATTAAAACTTATTGTTTTTTCATCTTCTGAGCGTTGATTTATCAAAGATGTAGCTGTGTTTGTAATTTCACCAATTCTGCTGTCACGGCTATTCAATTCAAACTTAACTATGGCATCTATGTTATATTTTAGTGATTTGGATGTTGCTTTATCCTCAACATCAATGACTATTGGACGTTGAATTACCGAATCAATAATTGACATATCATTACATAAATAGAATCCATCCCCATCCAAATCTGCGCCGCCCTGCTGCGGTAAAGAAAGATCGTACATATTAAACATAACGATATCTTGATTAGTGAAGTAGTCAAAGTATTTTTTAGTAATCTCATTTTCCACTATATTTACCTTGTTTACTTCACTTACGTCCATTAGTGGCGATCTGAAGGAAACCACTTCTCCAACTGGCAAAGTCTTTACGAATATTTCTCCAGCTTTTAAGCAGCCTACTACTGGAAGTCCAGCCGCATATTCAAGATAACCTATAATATCACCAATGCCAGTATGGTAGAATCCATCAACATATATCTTGCCCTGCTTGGCTTCTTTTATTTGTTTGTCTAGCAATCGACGAATAGAAGACTTAACTGAAGGATCATTGATCATAATGGGATTTGTTAAAATAGCATTGATGTAATTACTTGTTGAAGTGTAGCCTTGTGTATCTCCAATTCCTAGTAGTTTTAATGTATAAAATAGATCACCATTGATAATCTTTTCAAATATATCAGTAGTATACCTAGCCAACTTAACCATTTTTCCATCGTTCTTAATATCGAGAATGTCATATTCTTTGTCTTTATTGTTGAAGCTCTCAATATATTTTGGATTGTCTAAATCTAGACACTGCAAATATTGAAAATTCATTCTGGTTTTGAGTGGAGACTTTGACTTATCATGTGAATACTTGCTTATACCAATTTGTTCTAATCCATATTTCTCAGTGCGTTTCACATATTCATCCCAAGGTGTCTTTTCGGCTGTGTTAGGAAAAGTCTTTTTAAATAGCCCATATGCCTTCCACATTGAAACGTTCCATATACAATCAATGTCCTCAACTCTGTGTGATTTACCAAACACATCAACAATATGAGTTACACTACGTTCAGCATAATATTCCTCTATAGGTGCTTCAACTGACACACCTTTCATAAATGGTTTTCGGATTTGACCTAATACTACATCAAACATTTTTGAAACATGTGGTTTATGTACGCCGAATCCATCAAATGGTGAAATCTCAACATCATGATAACCCTCTTCTATCTTCTTATCAGTAAAACTATATTCTTTTCCTGTTTTCTTATCTACACCTGTCATTGGAGTCAACTTTGCATATCTAATATACTGATCTTTTAATGTCTTCTTGTATTCATCGATAATCACTATGTAAGGTGGTCTTCCTTCCACAAACGTACAGGAAGTAAATAGTAAATTCCTTTGTGCTTCATATTTGCTTGTGACTACTGTATCAGGCGTAACACCTAATTGACTGGCTTCAATTAAAACTTCGCTTATATCCTCAACAACAAAATTAGTAACTCCATCGCTTCCAATACTATAACGTACATATTTCTTATCATTAAAAATGAAACCATTGCGAATGATATGTTCCAGATGCTTATCCTTTTTCTTGTTCTTTGGAGCTTCGACAAAAATCATATCATCAATGTAAGGTATAATTCGCTTCTTCTTTTTGACCTTCAAACTAATATAATTAATCAGTGGAAAATGATTATACCTCTTGGACAGGCGATAGGTCGTCTTTTTGTTTTGACAGTCTGTTTCCTGATTATTTAATCTACGATAATTCATTATAAATTGAAGTACAGCGTTGTTCTGCTGCTCGACAAACAAATGACGATAATCAGAATAATCCATAGACAAGTTATAATCTGATTCAATGAGTTGATCAATGTTAATTTTGACAATATTGTATTGTATAGTTTTAGTTTTCAATAAATAAGTCCTCCTTTAATGTTTAAGAACCCAAATTACAGACAGTCACTTGTGACTGGATGACGTAGCAATAGCGTAGCGCTTGCGGAGACTCTTTTGACCTTGATCTTTAAAAGCTTAAGTGCAAGGGAAACTCAGTGGCAATAAAACTATTCCGCTACGCTGCATAGTAGTATTGCTTGTCACCGTTTCCCCTCTTGCCTTTGGCAATTCACCCCTATGCTCCTAATTTGGTATATCTTTCTGTTCTGCTTTCTCTTTGTACAGATAGATTCCAATAAAAAGCACCAAAAGCATCTAAAAAACCTTATTAACATTGGAATTTTGCAATAGTGTTCTTCTCTTATATAGAGACTTATCCAATAAAAAGCACCAAAAGCATCTAAAAAACCTTATTAACATTGGAATTTTGCAATAACCCAATAATATTTATCGTGATTTGGATTAGGCTGACCATTACTCAAAGTCCTTCTCTTGTCTCTGTTTTTATAACTGATAACATACGGTATTTCGTTTTCAGAGAAATATACATTTAGTGATTTAGCAGATTTCTGTAATCTTTTTCTACCATCACGTAGACCTATTTTTTTCACCAATTTGTCCTGATCTTCTTTATATAGTCGTTTATTAATTAACGTGTCTAAAAAGTCTGATAAACTTACTTTCTCATATGTATCATCTAACACTGTATATGTTTGTTGCTGAAGTTTGCTTTGAATGTAGTTCATATATCCATTTTCTTCTAATAGCATACTTTCATAAAGCTCCTTATCATAGTTTTCTTTAAAAAATCTCAGCTCATTAATTGTCTTTTTGTAACCTGTTTCATCATCAGACAAACAATCATACACTATTTTGTTATTGGTCTTCTTTTTGTATTTTTTCACATACTCTGCTGCACCATTTTCTTTCAGATAAATTGCTGGGTTAATCTGTATTTCACAATCTCTAATTAATTTATTTATCATCTTATCAGATATGTCCTTGATGATCACAGTAACTTTATCTCTCTTATCAATGATTCTTTTTCTACCCAAACATTGAATTAAAGTATCTACATCACCAATATCGGCAATTACGTATTTGATCGCTCTGTCTTTTAGATTAACACCATTATCTAACGTAGAAGTTGTGAAAAGAAACTTTTCAGCGAACTTTTCTTCTGTCAGCATGTTCATTACTTTATCTTTGTCCACATACTTTTTTTCTTTAGTTGTACCAGAATCAGAACAAACAAATAATGAATTTTTAAATGTTTCGTGTAATGCTAGTCCTTTGGCTGAACTTTTATTGAAACAGATTGCCTTCTTATTTTTAGGCACAGTACCTAGAAACTTTTCTAGCACTTTGTCGTTCTTATAGAAAATCAGTTCTTTTATATGACTGTAATCATGAGGTATAGAGTGACTTTCATGTTCTATATTTTTGAATTTTAAATAGGAAATCATTGCATCAGCAGTTGCAGACATAAATATGCGAATCTTATTTTTCTCCTTGATTATTGCGTTAAATGAATCTTCTGTGTTCTCATTAAATTTTGATTCCGTCAAGAAATAATGAAACTCATCGCATACTAGATACTTATATTCTTCGTTTACTACCACATTGTTATGTATAAGTTCCCATTCATATTTCTGATAGAGTCGAATAGTTATCACATCAGTTTTACAATCTCGTTCTATTTCTTTTTGAAATTGTTCATTTAACCTAGTCCTATTCAACAAGAATAAAATTTTAGAGCCTTCTTCCTTTGCCACAGGGTAAAGTCCATTTTTAATGAAATGACTTTTGCCTACTCCCGTACCAGCTTCTATTGTAATAATATCTCCACGTTGCCACTTGTGCATATGATCCTTTAGCACATCTGAAACAGTAATCCTTTTATTCCGAGCCAATCTCTCACCCTCTCTGATTTATTGAGCTACAATCAGCTCCTATGAACATTATATGATTAGCGGTCTTACATGTCAACATATTTCATTATATTTAATTATTTTTCTGTATTGGATTTGTAGTTATCAGTAAACCCGTATCGAGAAATGAACTATTTTGATTAATAATCCGTATATATAAAGGAAGAAACTCGATTATGGTGTCGGAAGTATCGAAGAAACTATTGGTATCATTGTGTTTTTGGACAGTTTTGGAGTGAAATTAGAGAGAGTATACATAAAACAATTAAAAATGTGGAGAGAAAAGTGGCTATTTGTATAGGTGTTTTCGATAAGGGTGTCGATACGGGTAGGATAAAACTGTACCATATTATAACGTAAATAAGAGTGATACAGTCATGAGCAATAGTGATTGAAAATTATAGTTGGGTGTCGGAGTGGAAGTGCTACAGCATTATTTGGTAATTTTAACACTAATTACGATTTTATATACCCCCCACTACCCTATTCTAAATGAGGTAAAACCACAGTTGTAGCGCATTTAGATACCATATAAGTATAGTTATGTAGTATATGTGATTTGGCATTAATTTCGATGAAAATCGTTGACATTATGATATGATTATGCTTATTAATTTGTAAAAAATTTCAAAATAATATGACCAAAAAACAAAACTGTTATAGTGTTATTAAAAAATCTGTACCAGTGCAAGACGCATCGCCTATTATAATAGGAATCGCGGAACGTTTGTGTTATAGTTAGGATTCACTAACCATATACTATCATCTTGTCCTACTCTACTCGCCAACTATGTTCATGCTGTCCTACTACTCACCAGTATCATATCCACATCATAACTACAAATAACACCTAACTTTCAACATACAAAAATAAATAAATACTTGAATATAATGAAATAACGTGGTATAATTATATATGTAAGGAAGAGAGGTGGTGACAACATGAAAGAATACATACCTTACATTATCAGCACTCTAACCTTAATCCTAACGTCAATCAAATTCATTCTTGACGAAAAGCGAGCAAGACGAAAGGAACGGCTTGAACTATTGGACAGGCTAAAGGATGCTGAAAATGAAAAGAGTGCATTTCCTCCACGAAAGGAAACACACTCAAAACGGTAAAGCTTCACAACTAAGGGAATCGAAAGTTGGTTCCCTTAGAACCACACCTACATATTACCACAGTTATTGACTATAGACAACGTAAAGGAGGAATTTGACCATGAAACGATTCATCAAAGGTCTATCGAATGTTTATGTATTATTGCTCATCACTGCTATCGCTTCAATGTTTTTCGTCTATCCATCCCAGCAAACCAATATACTTATGAAAGCAATATCAATCATAACCGCTGTATTATGTATAATCGGATTGGTACGTTACAGAAAGAATAAATAAATACAGCAACCAAGCACACAAGCAATACGACACAATGTATAACTATGATTTGACAATCTTAATCCAATATCGAATTGCCATTCTTATCCGCATCTTATGGTACAATATAGCTAAACTATTGATAGGATGGGGCAAATGAATATGTCTGATAGGTACAACAAATTTCTTGCATCACAGGCAAGACTTAATAAAAAGTCGGATTATGCAAGTGATTACCATGAACGTATAATAGAAATGATAGCAGACTTTGAAAGTGAATTAGACGATACTCAAGAGGTGGGCATGAGACTTGTTACATTTGGACAAAGTGTTACCTTTCATGTTCAAAATATTGGCTACTATGATCCTTATCTAATTCGATTTATAGGACAGCTTGAAGATGGTTCACCAGTTGAATTGGTTCAACACGTTTCACAAATTAGTTTCTTACTTATGGCTGCTAAAAAGCTTGATCCTGAAAAGCCAGCCAACAGAATTGGCTTTATCCTTGAGGAAGAAAAGTAAGATAATAAAACACAAACAAGCCTAGATACCGTTATGGTCTAGGCTCTTTACTATGCTTATCAGTAGGGGTCAAGTTGACCATCGCTTGTTTAACACTGTGTTAAACTGTTGGACTGTTGGACTTAACGTCCAAGTTAATTATTGTACACAGCATACAACTTTTGCGAGGTCTGTAACGAACCTGACAAATCATATTGAATACACAGGCAAAAAGGACAACCATTACAGGTCATCCACTTTACAATATATTCAATTCATTACCCTAATCACAATGAACACCCATAATGTTATACAACTAATCAGCGTTGCTTTATCTTTCATTCTCCACTTCATCGACATATCACCCTTTCAAATGTATGTAGACATGTTAGCCTTGGTACTCAACTCTATCTGTTTGGAATGCTGTAGAAAGCTCCAATATATCCAGATCCGTTCCAAGGGAATGTATGATAACAGACCCATCCTTTTTAACTACATGTATATGCTTCAACGAGTTCATACCGTGACACCATGTAACGCTTTAAGAAACGTTATAGGATTGATTGAATCTGGATTAAACACGTTGTTATCTGCATCCAATACATTGAACAAGTCATCAACAACTTGAATACGGTCAAAGTAAACATAGCTTTTCTTGCTTCCATTCATACGGTAACTGTATCCACGTCTAAAACATTCAGCCTGTACCAATTCATCAAAACTATCCGAACAAGTTTGATTAATGTAAATATTATATCCACAATTTTCATTATTTTTATTTATGTATTTTTGTATTTCAGCTACAGTTTTAGGTGATACGTCATATATAGTTATTGCAATTTCATTATGTGAAACAGGTAATCCAGCAACAATCAATTTAGGAAACGCAGTTTTAACCTCTTTTTCTTTAATCTTTGCGACTGTACCTATTGGCATATGATTCATTATATATCGCTCCTTTTTATTATTATTATTTGTTCGATTCATTATTTTCGATTACTTCCAAAGGTAAGCTATCTTTCATTTCATTCAGTCCCCAAAGTCCTGCTCTGATTTTGAAAAAGTATTTTTGGTTTTGAACAATCCTTCTTATAGTTGCATCTGGTGTTTTAGTTTTCCATTCTACTCCCTCAACTTGTCGAACATCTACATACAACTCTTTAAGCGTTGCATATCCACCTTTTTGTTTCATTGCTTCAATTACGGCTTGCGTTTGAGTTACCTTTGTCATTTGTTGTTCTCTCCTTTTGTATTCCTCTTGATATCTTTATTATATAATAACCACTAGTGTTTAGCAAGTAGTATTTAATTGTTAATCACAATTATTTTTTGTATAATAGATTCAATAATATAATGGAGGAATACGTTTTTATGCTGAAGGTTACACCACGTTTAGGAGAGGTATTGAAAGAAAAAGGTTATACATCGCAATTGTCATTTTGTAATGAACATGGAATCAATCAAAGAGCTGTCAATTCGTTTGATAAAAGTGTTCAACATAAAAGTGTTAATTTGTTCGCAATAGCTAGAGCGCTAAATGTTAATGTGGAAGAATTGTTTAAGGTTGAGGAAGTACCAGACGAAGAAACTACAGAGTAATTAGGATTGAGGACACATGAAAATTACGCCAAGACTAAACGAACTATTAAAAGAACATGGATACACAAGCCAACTACAATTTTGCAAACAGCATGGTTTGTCACAACGTTCAGTGAATCAATTTGATAAAAACAAAGCATTCCACATTAAAACCTTGTTTGCAATATCGTCTGCATTAGGCGTTAGTATCAATGAGCTGTTTATAGTTGAATATGATGAATAAAAGAAAAGAGCCATTTGTATTGTGGCTCTTTGTGTATTTTAAGCTTTAGTGTTGCTTTTCAATTTTCAAACCTATGCTATTAAGGTATTAAATAAAAGGTTCCCATAGTTTCTTCATATTCTCCCATCTTGGCTGCAAGAACTCTTTTACTTTATCCTCATCCTCTTTGTTTACTTTAACTGTACAGTATTGATAATCGCCTATCCGCTGAAGTATCCAAAACATATGTAATTCATCGCTACCTTCGTCATACACTTTCCAATCCCATCTAAAGAGCAAATGGTAATCCATATCTGCATCATCCCATTCTTTCAAAAACTTTTTGAATGAATCATACTCACACCCTCCTTCATCTCCTTTTGTGCGATAATTGCTCAAATTGCAATAGTAGGGATGTTCAACTTCCCACAAATGTTTTGTCATATCTTTTATTCCTCTCTTTTAGAGATACAGTGCTTTTTAAAGTATAGCAAACTATCTTATTTTCACTGAAAATATGATCCCATTTATTTGTTTTCTGTTTGTTGATTTTCCTAGTTCCTGAGATTTTTCGTTTGTTCTTTTTGAATCTTTAATTGCAGATCCTTTTCAATCAATGAATCCTCAAATGCTTCAGCCGCACGATTTAAATCAATATGACTAAGCCCTACAAATACATCATAAAGGACATTAACAATTTGCTTATCGCTTTTCATATGATATTTCATCGACAACATAATCAGTCCTAACACACGCTCAGTACTAAACTCATAAAAATCTTTATATCCTGCCTTCTCATATCCTGCTTTATACGCCTCTTTTAATGCTTCTTCGAATAGGTCTAATGCCTTTTCTTGTTTAAGTGACATTCTTTTTGGATATAGTTTCTTTTGAATGTTATAGCGAAACTGTCTTTCGTTTATCATTTTTTGCAAGAAATCGCCCTCTTTTTTATCCGTATAATTTAAATACTCATCATTGTTATAGTATTCTTTTGCTTAGGACTGATATCATTCAGTACAAAACGCGCTTTATTAACCAATTGTTTAGTCTTGTCATCACTAAATCTCAACTGTCTACAAACAATAGCTAGATAGCCTAAACACGATTCATTATCCCATTGGGCTGGTTCTTCCGGTGGCTCAACCTCTGTGTAAAATATTTTCGTCATATTTAACACTCACTTCTGTCACAAATTGGGCTTAATACTTCAGCTAATGCAATCAATCCATTAGTGAATAGTGTAGGAACCCACATGTTATGAATCGACTCAGGTAGGTGTGTAATCATCTTTTCTAATGTGAATAAGGTTAGATTATTGATTGGTATTAGGATATATTTAATCATTGTCAATTTACGTTTCCCTTCAAAGTGATGCTTTACATAATTCCAATACATTGTTGCTCGTTTCCAGTACAGTGTTACGTACCCACAAGTGGGCATCATCATTTCGCATCTTGTTGCGAATAAAATGGCAATTTTACATTGATTTTAGTTCTTCTTTGTAGGGTATAAGTGCATCCCAAATCTCTACATTAATAGCTTCTAAGTAATTCTGTTCTTGTGAATACGAAGGTTTGTCTATGTCCAAGCAATCAATGATTGTCTGTAGCTTAGGAATCTTCTCCTTTGCTTTCTCCAGATAAGAAATATACAGTATTGTCGTTGTGTTATATTCGGGAAAGTATTTAGCCAACATTTGACGCATTAACAAGTAATCTTTAGCTTTCCACTTTTTACGTTCTTTTTTACGAAGTCGATCATAATCATCTATCCATTGAGATAATTGTTCATCCAATTCCTTTCACCTCATAAATGTTATTAATTAGTTGTTATATGATTTAACAGGACAGATATGACCTATGATGAGTGAAGTATGTAGTTTGACCTGTCCTGCTATGTATTATTGAATTAGATGGATAATGCCACAGTTAACGATGAAGAATATTTGCCTTTTTTAAAGTATGCATCATAGATAAGTTCAGGGTTGTCCGTTTTAAAACGTCTAATCTTGACCGCCTTCATTGGTTCCTGAAACAATTTCTCCAATGCAGACTGTTTATCTCGATAATAATCGTAAACGAATGTTGCTTTATCGGTATAGCTGTAGGAATCAATATCCTCTTTTCTCATTTTAGCGAGTAATGACAATTCAGGTACGCTACCGCTAGTTTCAAACAGTAACCGTTCAACAAACTCATTTAGTCGTTCAATCGTTTTGAGATGAAACTTCATCAGGTCGATAATGATCGTTGCTTTAGGTGAGATTTCGAGTTCAATCATAACTTTTTGTAATTCCGCGTCCATGTTGTACACCCCTTTGTTGGTATTGGATTGAGTTGGTTGCGGCTTTGTTAATGTGATTGTCATATGTATCAGTTCCCTTCAGATTAGGTCGTTTAACCGTTTCGTTTAACCTTGTTTACACTTCGAATTATACTGTCTGTTTAACCAACTGTCAACACTATTAAACAAGATTATTTTATTCTGTTAAGACTTTTTTTGCTTTTTTTGTAGTACAATATGTTTAACGAATATTACAGGAGGAAAATGTATAAATGGAGCATTTTGGTTCTTTCCTCAAATCAATAAGAGGTGACATGAGTTTGCGAAAGGCTGCTGAAAAAAGTGGTCTAAGCCACACCTATATAAGTTTTCTTGAGAAAGGTGAACATCCTAAAACCCACAAACCTATCAACCCAACTCCTGACACGTTGAAGGCATTAGCACTTGCATATAATTATCCTTATAAAGATTTGCTACTTAAAGCGGGATACTTGAGTAATCAGTATTCCTTAGATTTTGAAACAGGTGGGACACGCCCAGCAACAGTTGAGGAAAGTTATTCGGATTATCTTACTGACAAAAGATATAAAGACAACGATATAAGGAAAATTCTTTATGAAAATGATGACTTGAACTATGGTGGTCGAGTTTTAACTATGAGTGAAAAAGAACGTATAATTCAACTGATTCCAATTTTGATTAATGAATAATTTCATGGATCAATCATACAGTGCCATCCTAATTTTCAGGATGGTTTTTTGTTGTATTGCGGATGAATTTAGCACGAATTTTGGATTTTGGTTGTAGACCTCCTTTTTGTTTATTATATTCAATCGAATTTATCATTAAAACGTTCGATATAATAGTTATAGTCCATTTTTTCGATTGTGTCAAACATTAAAATGATTAAATGAAGTGAATTTCAATTCATTTTTCTGTTATAATGAATGAAACAATAGTCGAAGTGAGGGAAAAAAGTGTCTACAGTCAACAATAATTTAAATACAATCGGAGAAAGATTATTTGTACTTCGTAAGAGCAAAAACTTGTCTATGCAAGAACTAGCAAGTCAATTGCTTATTCCTGTTTCCCGAGTAGATAATAAAGATATAGTTAGATATAAAGCCGTAGCTCAATCGACAATAAATAATATTGAAAAAGACATAAACAAACCGACTTCGGATATAATCATTGCCATATGTAATTTTTTTGACGTTTCGGCAGATTGGTTTTTAACTGGCAAAGAATACGAACCCAGAAAAGAAGAACAAGTTAAATTTTCCGCTTCAATCAAATTAGACGATAACTATGACGAACACAATGACATGCAACGTTTTATTTATGAAACGGCTATAAACTATGTTCAAAGCGATGAATTCACTGAAAAAATCACAAAAAAAATAAAAGACAAAATCAAAAAAGAGGATTCCTAAATAATGGAGTCCTCTTTTGTTTTGTACAGAATATTCAATTGGCTTTTAACAAGTTAACAAAACCATTGATATGACTGGTGTTAATACTGAAATTAATTCAGCATTTAACCAACGGAGAATTCCGTTCGTCTTGATTCCACGAATTTAAGTGTTCTTTTCACATAACGAGAAAACCCTACTCATACACCTTCAGAAACGTATCCAACACATTCGCCACGTCAGCGCCTACCTTACAGTTTAAGCTGCCATATTGATGAAATAATAGATATGTCTCGGAATTGAATTGTGAGCTAATTTGCCTATACTCAGCGCTTGTAAATATGATATTGCGATGCTTTGCTATATGCTCTAATGCTGTTCGATTAAAAACTAACGTTAGGTCGACAACAAACTCAATTTGCTTGTAGTTAACCACCAGTGATACATATTTCTCCTTATGATACAGCAGCACTTCGATTCTAGGCTCTTGTGTAGTAAAGGTAAAGGGATTACCTCTCAACTCGTTAACGTCCCATACAATGACAATATGATCGTCTCTACCGTTCTGAATAACAGACACGCGCTTCAAAGTTTCCCCTACTCTCTACTATGTATATTATTTTTCTAACATTCTATCTTGCATCCTAATTGGCAGATCCCATCCTAAATATTCAGTTACATATAAAACTAGAATAACTGCAAGGACAGCCAATACAAGGAATATCCATTCTCTTCGACTTTTTGGTTTTATTTTGTCCCATAATTTCTTCATGGTGTCAACCCCTTAGATGCATATGATTTAAGTTTACTATGGGCATGGTAAGGTTGACCAATTGAAAAAGTTTACAATTAAAAAAAAGACACCCCAAAAGGATGACTTTATGTTCCAGAGAACCATCTAAATATTTTTTCAAAAAAGCTTACAAATTCATCAGATGATTCAGGTAAGTTTGAGAAAAAATAAATTAAGTAGAGTACAGCTATTATCAAAAGTATTATTTGTGTAATCGAGATATCATTTTTTGATGAATTCAATAGTTTTAGTCTCCTTAATATGTTGTTATCCCCATTCTATCACGTTCTATATATGCTATTCAAACAAGCATCTTATCACTTTCTGTTGCAAAAAACGATATATGTGATATGATTATTTTGTTTCATTATATTTAATTATATTTATATTTTGGGAGGGTACTTATGTCAAAAGGTTCAGTCAAACTTGATGAAAAAACAGGTACATATTATTTCGTTGTGGACGTTGCGAAGAAAGGTGAGCCACGAAAGCAGAAAAAGGAACGAGGATTCAAAAGAAAGAAAGATGCACAAGCAGCTTTAACGGATTTATTAGCTCAGGTAAACAAAGGAGAGTACATTGAACCAAGCAAGATAAAATTTACAGATTATATGTTGAATGAGTGGTTAACTGAGAAAGAACAAAACCAACATATGACTAGGCTCACAGTTGACTCGTATAAATCATACATTACAAATCACATTGAACCTTTTTTAAAAAGCAAAACGCTTGGAGAGTTAACCACTAGTCACATAAAAGGACTCGTGAAGTATTTAAAGACGAAAAAGAGTCCACAGAACAATAAACCGCTCTCAGACTCAACTGTACAACGTATATATAATATTGTTGTGACTGCATTAAATTATGCTGTAAAAAATGAATTGATAAAAGTCAATCCAGCTAAAAAAGTAGATCGTCCTAAAATAGCAAAGAGAAAATTGACCATCTGGAACGTCGAACAGATTCAAAAATTTCTGAGCAGTTTCGAATACAGTCGTCACTACGTTGCTTTCTTTTTAGCAATACACACAGGAATGCGGCAGGGTGAAATACTTGGACTTCCTTGGAGCAATATCGATTATCAGAATAGAATAATAATGGTGACCCAGACTTTGGAGCATGATGGAAAGGGTATTAAGCAAGGAGCGAAGACTTCTTCAGGGGTTCGTCCAATCGCTGTTTCGGATGAGGTAATCGAAGTGTTACAGAAACAACATGAAAGAGTTTATTTAGAAAAAGAAATGGCTGGAGAAATGTATGTAGACAATGATCTCGTGTGTTGTACTAATATCGGTAAACCAGTATTCCCTGACACTTTAACAAAGATGATGCGAAGAAAGATAAAAGAATTGGAACTACCACCTATTCGATTTCATGACCTTAGACATACATCGGCTACATTAATGTTATCCATTGGAGTTCATCCAAAAGTTGTTTCTGAAAGATTGGGACATAGCAGTGTAGTAATTACATTAGACACTTATTCACATTTGCTTATGAATATGCAGTCTGATGCAACAGAAGGATTAAGCAAGTTATTGAGCAATAAAGAAGAAACAGAACCAGTAGAAATTGAAGAAAATTTGTGTGACCAAAAATGTGAACAGACCACTGAAATTAAGAAGAAGTAGTAAGCAAAACCCTTGATACATAAGGATTTTTTGATAAGGCTATAATAAAATCATCTTATCTGCTCTTGATAAGATTTCGCTATATTCATTTTGGGTTCACAAAGTTCTTGTTGTTCACTTTAATGCATCGGCTGGGCTTCGTCAAGATGGACTTGTAAATTTGTGCCCTGCATTCACATTTTGTCTACCTTTTCCATAGGTTAAATCATATCCCCCCTTTCGCAGAAGCTCATATGACTGCTGTTGATTTAGCCCATGATTTTGCCCTTGAAAGGCCGTAGGCCGAGCGTTATACTATACAAGTGCTAATAGGCAAAAATACGGTGCAACAGTGTAGATTAGAGTGTTTTCTTCGATACTGTGGCAACCTAAAAAAGAACATTTGTGAGGTGAATCCGGAATGGAAGGCGACCCGAGTCCGAATAGGCGGCGATCCCTGAACAACAGCATAGGAATGACTTCAGCTTGCCGAAAGACGGGACGCCAGGCTCCGCATGCTCCAAAAGCCTTCTGCTTTTGATGGTATGCACGCTTACCCGCACCGGCTAACTGGCTAACTGAGTCCATTCCTTATGCTTAAGGTAAACGTATTTCCGTTACGACGGAGCATAAGGAGTGACATATATGAAAATCCGTTTGGTTAACAACGGGGTTTTTACCCCTGTCGAAGAAATTGAAATGGCGCTCACTGCACCGGCAGAAGGCTTTTATTGGATTGATGCCGATGTCGAGGATCTGACAGTGCTTCAGCCCTTATTTTCTATGCATGATCTTGCAGTAGAAGACTGTTTGAGTGAAGAAGAACAGCGTCCAAAGATTGAAATTTATGAAAGCCATTATTTTATCGTTGTAAATAGTATTCGTTTTGATGATGAAGAAATATTTTTGCGTGCTTTGAACATTTTTCTCGGCCGCCATTTTATCATTACGGTGACCAAGCAGAAAATCAATGAGCTTCGTACTCTCAAGCCTATGCTGTGGGAGCAGGAAGTTAGCCAGCCTGACCGTTTTATGTATCTGTTGGTCGATTTGATCGTTGATAACTATTTTCTGGTTGGTGACCGGATTGAAGTTCGTATTGAAAAGCTGGAAGAAGACATTCTGATGCATACGAAAAAGTCGCACTTGAACGAAATCATCGGCTTGCGCAGTGAGATTTTATGGCTAAAAAAAGTGCTCGGCCCGCAAAAGGAAGTCATCAATACCCTGAACAAACGGGATTTGCGGCTTATCGACGATCAACTACAAAAATATTTTAGCGACATTTATGAAAATGCTGTGAAAATTTCGGAGACTTTCGAAACTTATCGCGACTTGATGGGGAACCTTAGAGAAGCTTATCAGTCAAGTATCGCCAACCGTGCTAATGAAATCATGCGTGTGTTTACCGCCATTACAACCGTATTTATGCCGTTGACGGTCATTACCGGAATATATGGGATGAACTTTGATAATATGCCTGAGCTTCATACACGTTATGGTTATTTTGTCGTCATTGGGATTATGGTGGCACTAGGTGTCAGTATGTTCTGTATTTTCCGCAAGAAGGATTGGGTTTGAATTATTTGGTTTTCAAGCTTGGTCATCAAAAGCAGCAGCCGAGTCCTATGAGGAACTCGCTGCTGCTTTTTTTATGTTGCACCTTATTTGTACTTTAGGACACTTTCAATCGTCTCTATATTATCCAACATGTCGGTCAGGTACCTCCTGATGGCGGAACCGTATACGAATCAATCGCAGTCGCTCATAAATTTCATCCAGCCCTGCTTCCGTCGCTTTTTCTTCTCCATACACTTTTAGCATAATGGGCTTGAGCAGCGTATCTCCCAACTCTGCATAAGCAGACCAGATGGCTGCCTGCTCCTCCTCTGATACATGTGCCAATTCCTTGCGGATCAGCTTCTCCATATCCATTCCATCCCTATCCAAATGCTCCACAGCTTCAATCATTTCTCGACGGTGCAAGCCTGTCTTCATTCCGATATGCTCCAGTGAAAGACCGTCCGAAATGCCTTCGATAATCGCTCTAGTCAGGCTAAACTTATTCAGTTCCTGTCTGTACTGGTTTTCTTTTTGCTTGTACAGCCATGACAAAAAAACTTCTTCTTCAAGTGTCTCTGTTACCCAGTTCAGCGGAAAGGGCGTGGTCCGATCATTTTGTTTCGTAATAGCCAATAGCTCCGTCCCATATTGCGACACCTTACCCAGGCCCATACCAGGCAGTTCTAACAATTCTTCTTCGGTATGAGGAAGATAGACGCTGATGAGTCGAAGTAGTCGATTCGTAGCGATAAAATAAGGTGCTTTTCGCTCAGTTGCTGCCTTTTGCCGTCTCCACATTGTTAATTGTTCATACACCTCATCACGCGGAAACAAATCACTATAGCAATACAGCTTTTGTAGCGTTTGTCCACGTCCTGATGATCCTTCTTGCTCATGAAAAACGCCATGAATTAGAGGCCTATAGCCCTCAGCCATCTTGAGTGCCAGCTCATGACGGTATACATGCAGTAATTCCTGCCACAAACTGCCTTCATACCAAAGGTCGTCTATACTTTCATCTGGGACATGATGTGTGCTCCAGCCTGCACTCCATCCCCCTTCATGTTGTCCGATCCATACCTGCGCAAAGTCCTCGCAGCCTTCTTCATTCTGTTTGGACAAGCGGTTTAAAAATACAATCTCCATGGTTTTTCCTCCCTCATAAGGTTAAAATGACTGACTCGCACAATACACAACGCAAAAAAAAGCACCTATCCTGCGTATTCGCAAGAAAGGTGCTTCCCTTTTTGATCCGTACTATGCTGTTGCCTATATGATAACCGGACCTTGGAGTACCGTCAACCATAAATTCTAAGAATTCAGCTTTTCCTTGGCCAAAGCCAGAGCACCGCACAATCCAGCATTGTCACCCAAGCCCGGAGATACGATATATTGCTCAATTTCTGTAGTCAGACTCGGATGCTGTACGTACCCATTTAAAAGTTGTTGAAGCTTGGTACGAATGAGCGGGAACAATTGATCCTGCTTCATTACTCCGCCGCCCATAATAATTTTTTGCGGTGACAGGATTAATACATAGCTCATTAAAGCCTGGGCCAGATAATGCGCCTCCATTTCCCAGGCCGGGTGATCCACAGAAAGCTCATGCCCTTTAACCTTCCATCTTTTTTCGAGTGCTGGCCCCGCTGCCAGTCCTTCCAGACAATCTCCATGATATGGACATGTGCCCTCATAGTGATCTTCTGGATGACGACGTACCAAAATATGTCCCATTTCCGGGTGGGATAATCCATGTACCAGCTTTCCGCCAACCAAAGCACCCGCTCCGATGCCTGTACCTATTGTAATATACAGACAGTTGTCCAATCCTTTAGCCGCACCCCAAATGGACTCACCCAGTGCTGCTCCATTCACATCCGTGTCAAACCCCATAGGTACATCGAAATGCTCCTTCAGTTTGCCAATCAGATTATAATTTCCCCAATGCGGCTTTGGCGTTGTTGTAATATAACCATATGTATCACTGCCTTCGATAGGATCAATCGGTCCGAATGAGCCTACACCCAGCGCTTCAATCCCCTTGCCTTCAAAAAATGCAATGACATTCTCCATGGTTTCTGCTGGAGTCGTTGTTGGAAAGCTTGCTCTTTCCAATACCTCTCCTCGTTCATTTCCAATTCCACATACAAATTTGGTACCGCCTGCCTCAATTGCTCCCAATACTGTCATAGCTGCTGTAATCCCCTCTCCATGATCTCTCTCCATTATATTCACCTGAAACGAGCCTAAGGTCAATCCCCTTATCACAATTGTATAAAATCCTTCACATGGTTATATACCTAAGCTGAGTTAGTTGTATACAAATAAGGACACTAACGCACCAAGCGCCAGCATCCCTATATAACTTAGTCCACCTGAAATGCACAGCACAAGCCTAACAGCTTCATTATGATCCGGTTGCGACACCCATCAACGTACACAAGCTCTTCATTTCAAGCTGCTCAAACTTATCGACAATTTGCACGTGATCCAGCGTCAACAGACAGCTGTCTAAAGCACACGCAACAGGCACATCACAGTGAATTTTAGCAAGTTTGCGTGAAAGATGCAGCATATCCAAATCACTCTCGATCTTTTTACGAACCGATGGAGTCAATTGATCCAGATTTTCCAGAATGCCTTCAATGGAGTCGTACTCCTGCACCAGCTTGAGGGCCGTTTTCTCACCGATTCCGCGTACTCCCGGGTAATTGTCACTTGCATCACCCATCAAGCCTTTGAGGTCGACCACTTGGCGCGGCTTAAGCCCTTTTTCTGACAGCAGGGTCTCCGGGGTATATACCATATAATTTCCATGCCCTTTTTTCATAATAATGACTTGTGTCCGCTCATCTACCAATTGAAGTAAATCATGATCTCCCGAGAGAATCATGACATCCATATCCTCATTTTGCGAATAATGGCGTGCGAGCGTACCGATGCAATCATCCGCTTCAAAGCCTTCCGCCCCAATGTTGGGAATGCCGAGGCTGTCCGTCACTTCACGGATCAAAGTAAATTGAGGAATCAAATCATCTGGCGCGTCGGCACGGTTGCCCTTATACGCAGCAAAATGTTCCCCACGGAATGTCGTTCCACCCATATCCCAGCAGCAAATGACATGTGTAGGATTAAAGGTTTGAACTGCATCCCAAAAATATCGAATAAAACCATATATGGCGTTCGTTGGTACTCCAGTTTTTGTACGACGGATATAACCGTTTGCAGCGGTTGCATAATAAGCACGAAAAAGCAGAGCCATGCCGTCAACCAGCATTACGGATTGTTCATTGCGTTGTGTCACAGATTGTATTGCTCCCATTCATCATAATATTTAACCCTCACAGTATAACATAATGTGGGGGTAAATTGGGCTTTACTGAGCTCCCCATGTCCCCTCAAATGTTTCCTCTTTGAATCCTACGGTTACTTTATTCCCGTCAGTTACAATCGGGCGTTTAATTAATCTTCCATTCGAGGACAAAAGCGAAATTTGCTCTTCACGGCTCATGTCTCCAAGCTTATCTTTCAGCTTTAACTCTTTGTATACTTCACCGCTCGTATTGAAAAACTTTTTCAGTTCCAGCCCGCTTTTTTTTATCAAGTCTTCCAATTCCTCCGGGCCGGGCGGTTGTTCAAAAATAGGAATCAGTTCCGTCTCATGCCCCTTGTTTTGCAGCCATTTCACTGCATTACGACAGGTGCTGCATTTAGAATACTGGTATACTTTCAGTTGGCTCATCGCTAGATTAACCTCCATTTGGTTTCAATCTTTGTTGAATATTTATTCTGGATATTGAGCCCTTAACAGCTCTTGCATTCCGATCATATCATCCGGTAGAGGAGCACAAAACGTCATTCGCTCCCCGGTCACAGGGTGCACCAAGGATAATTCTGAAGCATGCAGGGCTTGTCGAGGCATCTTGGCATCAAGCTGATCATATCGCTCACGTTGCACAGCGTCATCGGGTGTAATCCGGTACATTTTGTCTCCGATCAACGGGCATCCGATATATGTCATGTGAACCCGAATTTGGTGCGTACGTCCGGATTCCAATTTTAAACCGATGCGGCTTCCTCTGCTCCACACTTCCTCCAGCTTATATAGCGTAAGAGCAGGATAACCATCCGGGGTCACCATGCGCAAATGCGGATTATCCGGATTGCGGTCAATCGGTCCGTCCACCCTGCCTTCCTGCTGCTCAGGGCGTCCATGCACCAAAGCTGTATAGCGCTTGTCCACCGTTCCCGCAATCATCTGTTCGGAAATATGCTGGTGAACATACGGATTTTTAGCTACAACTAGCACGCCCGTCGTCTCATGATCAAGACGATGAACAGGACGAAACCGAAACAGCTCCCCCTTGGCCTGCCAATAATGCACAACCCCGTTAGCCAGCGTCCCTGTGTAGTGACCATGAGTCGGATGGACAACCATGCCCGCCGCCTTGTTCACTACTAACAGATGTTCATCCTCAAACAAAATCTCAAAAGGAATGGGTTCGGGTAAAATATCGTCGGAACGCTCGCGCTCCATGCGAATCTCTACTCGATCCCCGGACTTTACCTTTACGCTAATATACACACGTATCCCGTTCAGCATAATCCCCTGTTCGGTCAGCTTGAGTTTGGATATGAGCTTACGAGAAATGTTCATACGTTTTTGGAGAATGGTCTTCAACAACATGCCCTCCTCCTCAGGAGGGATCATATATACGATAGGTTCATAGTACAAGCTCATCACAAATTCCCGATTGCCTCCTTATTTGCGGAACACTTTTTTGCTGCGCACATATTCGACATCGGGCACACCCTGACGCACATTCGCTGTGCGAGCCACAACAAAGAAGTAATCGGACAGGCGGTTCAAATACCGACGTACCGCAGGATTGATATCTGTGTGCTTACCTAGTGTAACCGCACGGCGTTCCGCGCGTCGGCAAACCGTGCGGCAAACATGAAGCGTCGAAGATAATGTGCTGCCTCCCGGGATAATAAAGCGCTCCACCTTTGGATTTTCCTCCTGGCATGCATCAATCCAGCCTTCCAGCCGCTCTGCCAGCTCGTCTTTGACCTTATATTTACTTTCACTGATTTTAACAAACGCCAAATCTGAACCACAATCGAACAGCTCCTGCTGTATTTCTTCCAATTGAGTCCGAATGTCCGCAAACTTTTCCCCTTCGGCAAAGCTGATCGCTTGTCCTACAAAGCTGTTCAGCTCGTCAATGGTACCGTACGCCTCCACACGGTCGTCATCTTTAGACACTCGACCGCCGATCACAGAAGTTTGTCCTTCATCACCTGTTCTGGTATAAATCCCCATACTTTTTCATCCCCTTTATCATTCTGTGAGTGCTTTCAGCACCTTGATGGCTTCTTCCTTATTGCTTGTGCGTGGCGGTACGGTAGCAAATAATGTGTTTGAGTTATATTTTAGGTCCTTAAACATCTTCATCTGCTCCACCGGAATTCCGAACAAATGAGTTTCCTTGATGACATCCGTTCCTTCTTCCCCTTGCTCCTTTTTCTTAAATACGCCGCCTTCGAATACACCCCGGGCATATGTCTTCTTGTCAAAGGCATCATCTAAGGGTAGATTCGAACCATTTTGTCCATACAACTTCATGTCCTCTTCCGGCAAAAGAAACAAATCATGTTCTCCGGCCGCATATTCTACGACCAGCTTCTGCTGATTATACAGTGGGCTGACTGAAATCTCGATTGTCGGAGCCTGTTCGCCCAGCTTATCCTTAAGCTTTTGTGCCAGCTCGTCACGAATGACTGAAGCATCCCCTTTATCCATAATAAATATGGAGAAGCTGTCCTTGTCTCGCCCCCCACATCCAGCCAATAGTACAAGTGCTATGATTCCGATGATCCATGGCGATAGCCTTTTTAGCCCTGCTTTCATCTGTACGCCCCCTCTTCCATGCCACTAATATATCATAAGTTGTGAACGCAAAAAAAGAAGGCCCTGCGGCCTTCTTCGTAGCTATGGTGACTTCACACAGTTACACTCTGCATTCCGTACCGTACAGCTTCATGTATTCATTGATTTTCAAATCTAGTTTGCAGCTAATCTCGATGACAAGATCAGAGGTCAAGGACTGCTCTTCCTGAAACGTCCGCATCATCTCATTGCGCAGGAACAAAATTTCATCTTCCAGGGAAATGTCGTATCCTATTGAACTCGGAGAATTATATCCAACATATGACATGAGCACTCCTCCTGTAATTGAAAAATTGAACTTCCTGCTTCCGATTTCAAATTATAGCATAGAAATTTAGAAATAAAAGACTATTTTCTATGAATTACCCATAAAAAAATAAATTTAACCTTCTTTTTTCACTTTTTCTACAAAATGACCAATTCGATCCAAAGCTTCCGTAAGCTGAGTGACAGAAGTCGCGTATGAGCAACGAAGATACCCTTCGCCTCCCAAACCAAACACATTGCCCGGTACAGCCGCAACTTTGGCCTCTGCCAGTAGGCGCTGTGCAAATTCATCCGAGCTGAGGCCTGTGCTTTGAATACTCGGGAAAACGTAAAAAGCCCCTCTTGGCTCGTGGCATTCCAGACCAATGTCACGGAATCCCTCAACCATCAGACGACGACGCTGATTATAGGCTTCTACCATTCGATCTTTTTCACCCATACCATTTCGCAAGCCTTCCAAGGCTGCAACTTGGCCCATAGAGGGCGCACACATGACGGTGTACTGATGGATTTTGAGCATAGCAGCAATCAAATCAGGATGCCCGCAAGTATATCCAATACGCCAGCCAGTCATGGCGAAGGCTTTGGAAAAACCACTGACGAGAATCGTACGATCCATCATACCCGGTACCGAAGCAAAGCTGACGTGCTTATCGCCATAATTCAATTCGGCATAGATTTCATCAGAGATGACGATCAAATCATGTTTTTCCACGATTTCCGCAATCGGAAGCCAATCTTCATAAGTCATCGTAGCACCGGTCGGGTTGCTCGGATAGCATAAAATTAGCACCTTGGATTTAGGTGTAATTTTGGCCTCCAGCGCCTCAGCCGTCAGCTTAAACTCGTCCTTGGCAAACGTTTCAATGCCGACCGGAATCCCGCCTCCAATCGAAGTGATTGGAGAATAGGAGATGTAACACGGCTCAGGCACGAGAATTTCATCACCAGGTACAATTAAGGCGCGCAACGCAAGATCAATCGCCTCGCTACCTCCAACTGTTACGATAATCTCATTTTTAGGATCATAGCGGACGTCAAATTGCTCATTCAGATACTCACTAATCGCTTCACGCAGTTCTGGCGTTCCCGCATTAGATGTATAGCTGGTGAAGCCTCGCTCCAATGAATAGACACAGGCTTCCCGCATGTGCCAAGGGGTTGTAAAATCTGGTTCGCCTACCCCCAGGGTAATAATGTCCTTGTTACCACCCACCAGGTCAAAAAACTTACGAATACCCGATGATGGGATCTCGCGTACCAATGGGGATAAATAAGAACTCATGGCTTTGTTGCTGTCGGTAAATGCTTCTGTTTTGAGATTCATCATGATCTTCCTTTACGGCGAAATCATCAGACGATTATCTTCCTCATGGTTCTCAAAGATAATTCCGTCCTGCTTGTATTTTTTAAGCGTAAAATTAGTCTTGGTAGACAAAACCGAGTCAATAGGCGACAGTTTCTCCGACACAAAATTAGCGACTTCACGGAGGTTTCGGCCCTCCACCTCTACCAGCAAGTCGTATGCTCCGGACATGAGATAAACAGATTTAACTTGCGGATACAAATAAATCCGCTCTGCAATCCCTTCAAATCCTCTTCCACGCTCAGGTGTAATCTGTACTTCAATCAAAGCGGTAACCTTTTCGTCATCAACTTTGTCCCAATTGACTACAGCGGCGTACTTGACAATCACATGTTGATCTTCGAGCTCTTTAATTGAGGTGCGTACATCCTGCTCGTCAACCCCCAGCAAAGTAGCCAACAAAGTCGGTGTTCTTCTTGCATCTTCTTTTAACAATTCCAGTACTTTTAATTTCAATTCATTCAGCTCTGTCATTCTACATAAGGCCTCCATCGAAAGAGATTACTATACATCATACAATACGCACTTTAAACCTGCAAAGAAAAACCGTCCTCCCCGGTAAACCCGGCAGACGGACGGCTGTTATGGGAAATTGCTTCAAAAACGGAAAATCCCGTTTACATATAATAAGGGTTACTTTGGTGAGTAGACTGGCCTTGATGCATAGGCTGGCCATATGCTCTGGCGGATGATGACTTCTGCTGAATGAACTGTTGGCATTCCTGTTGGGTCTTGCGAGCTTCTTGAATCTGTTTGTCCAAATCAATGCGCAGTGCTTTCGTTGGGGCGGCGTACATATTGTTCTGGCTCATTAGATGATACAAATCACCTTGCATACGCAATGTATCATTCGTAAGGTCGGTGAACATCTGACGCACAGACGGACAATTGGATTCTGTCGTCGCTGTTGTGTACTCGCGTACTGTACGTTTCATATCAGCAAGAATGCTATAGAGCAAATCCTCTTCGGGCATAAATGACATATTGTTTTGTGAATACATCCTGTCAAACCTCCTTTTGTAGTAATTACTGCTGCGGTTGCATAGGAGCAAGCTGTTGATGTTGTTGAAGAGCATTGAAAAGTACATTCAAGTGGTGCTCATGAGTTTTCGCCAGTTGCAAACAGGCTTGTTGAATGGCAGGCTGCTGAATAGACGCCGCTGTTGCCGCACATTGTTTTAACAGGAGTTCCTCATTGGAAATGGAGTCAACGATGTACTCCAGTTCTTTGCCTGACAAGGGTTGCATGTTCATAGATTGCATAGTCTTTTTGTCCCTCCTTAAATGTTTTGTTGCACGCTGGTTATCTTGTCCGTTTGGCGAAATACTATGTACACATAAGAGATACTACATATTGCCTATGGGGAGTGCTATTTATATGGAATTAATAAGCGGGAATACGTATTGGCCGAGTACCTTGGAGCAAACGCTGGATTTTCCTCCTTTAGCTGAGGATATAAATTGTGATGTACTAATCATCGGCGGCGGGATGGGTGGATCCCTCTGCTCCCGGTTATTGGGAGAACGACAGGTCGACACTGTACTTATTGACAAGCGAAGGCTGGTACATGGAAGTTCTTCAGCCAATACTGGATTGCTGCAATATAGCAATGACAAGACTTTAACCTCTTTTATTAACACGTTTGGCGAGACCAACGGCGTACTGTTTTACCGTATGTGTAGGGATGCTCTGAATCAGCTAGATCAACTGGCTGCCACACTGGACAGAGACCCTTCCTTTATTCGCCGCAGCAGCCTGTACTACGCAAGTACTGCAGAGGATGTGCAGGTGCTGCAGGAAGAATACAAACAGTTAACCCGTTTTGGATTTCCAGTGGAATACTGGGATGAGCACCAGGTTGCTGCCCGATTTCCATTTCGAAAACCAGCAGCCTTGTATACGCACGAAGATGCCGAGGTTAATCCATTTTTGTTTGCCCAGGGACTGCTGCAATCTGCCAGCCGTCTCGGTGTTCGCTTATATGAGCATACAGAAGCTAAGCATTTTGAATTCAAAGAGAATGAGGTCGTTTGTCATGCCAATGGCCGGATGATCCGTGCAAAAAAAGTTGTTTTTGCAACAGGTTATGAAACTCAAGAGATTAAAACAGATCGCGGAGCCGTGCTAGAAAGCTCTTACGCTATCGCCACCAATCCAATCGGAGAGGCGCCTTTATGGCATGAACAGTGTCTGATCTGGGAAACTGCTCGTCCTTATCTATATATGCGCTCAACACAGGAAGGGCGCATCATCATTGGTGGTTTGGATGAACCTGTACTGGTTGCCAAGCAGCGCGAAATCAGGCTGTTGCACCAACAGCACAAGCTGCTGCAAGCACTACAGGAACATTTTCCCGGTGTCCCCTTTCAAATCGATTATGCTTGGGCGGCTGTATTCGGCTCTTCTCACGACGGCTTGCCGTATATTGGTCCACATCCGCGTTTTCCTAACTGCTACTTTTTGGAGGGTTACGGGGGAAATGGGACGGTTACGAGCATGGTGGCCGCACAGCTATTGGCTGATGAACTGACGGGCACACACCGACCTGAAATGGAGCTTTTTTCTCTGACCCGTCCCACCAAACCCTCGCCTGAGACAACAGAACCGATGATTTAAATGTGATACAAAAAGACCTCCTTTTCCTATATCAACGGATTTGGAGGCTCTTTTGTATTGAATTTTTCAATTATTCGGTTTGCTTGTGCAAGCGTCGTGCATGGGAATGAGACTTGCTTTGCTTCGTTTTTTGTTCCATTTTCAGCACACTTCGCATAAAAACCCATCCAATCACTGGCATTAATGCCAGCCCAATCAACAACCAGATCATCGCTGTAGGAGCCTTGCTGATACTTAGGACACCCAAGAAAATGAGTGTTCCTGTCAACCGACCTATCATTAAGCATAGTTCGCGCAGTACAACCAGTTCCACTCTCTGATTAGCATCTCCTTCACTCGTACCCATTAGATCAAAGCTCGCAGAGATCATAGGAATTAAATACAAGGGCATGAACAAAGCGGTGCCAATCCCCATAATCAGCAGCGTGCTATACTCCATACGCCACAATAATGGTAAAAGCGCGATCACCAACAGCACGGCACCCAACAACATACCAGCCGAGCGATAGTGTGGCTTGAGCCATTTTCCGACAGCCCAAAAGCTGAAAAATGAAACCCCCGATGTAATAAGTGAAAACTGTGCTAGCTTCCATTCCTGTTGAGTAACTACATACACGAGCAGCGTAATCAGGAAAGCAAACACTCCCTCACGGATGCCCTGTGTAACAAGTGATAACGACAACAGACGCCACATACTTCCTTTTTGTGACAAACGCTGCTTAGGCTCTTTCCAATTGTACTTTCCTGTCGGTTTACGCTTGCGAAGAAAGAAACTTAGCACCACTCCTACGACATAAAAGGCCAAAGAAATACTGAATATCACGCGATAACCCGCGTCATCCTCCATACGCGCAATAATCCAACCAGAGAGCCAAGGACCCACTATACCGGAAAACGAGCCCAGCAGACCCACCCATCCGTTAAAATGATCACGGCTTGCCTGATCCGTGACTTCGAAAAAAATGACATTAAACGCTAGCCAAAATAAACCTAAGGCTGCACCCAACAACATTCCGAGCGGCCATATGTAGTTTACAGCCTGCGGTCCTGTATACAACACGATGAGATAAAATAAGCCGGACAATGCGGTTCCCACGCGCAGGGCATTCATTTTATTATGTTCCTTGACCCACTTTCCAGCTACCCAGACCATAATTCCCAGCGCAATTTGTTGACTGACATTAAACCAGCCAATCATCGCGTAATCCTGCCTGCTTTTCCACAAATACACATTAAGAAATGTGCCGGACAATGCTGCTGCAAACACAAACAATCCATTCAAGCTTAATAGCAGAATGGATTGTCCGTTCAGGTTTGATTTCAATGCAGTTCCCCCTAACGGAAAAATCACCAATCAGCTTATTACGAGTCAGCTTGTTCAAAGATTTCTTTGATTTAACATGCCCGTATTGAGATGGGACCTATCCGGGGAATTGCCATTTAATTATTGGAAATACCGCTGAGCTTCTCCAGCATTCGCAGTCGGTCATTCTCTGACAAAGTCTGCTGAACATGGAAGCAGCTAGGACACACATAAACATTCAAGACGAACGGCAAGTCCAGAACAGGTTTGCCGAGCACCGGAGACATCGATGGTTCGAAGCCCTCTCTGGTTACGGTTTGTGAACCCGCATGCAGCATATACTCTCCACATTGGGAACATTCAAGAACCTCATCTTGTCTGTCGAGTAATTGTTCAGCACCTTGCTCATAAGCCATTAGATCCGCACCGCTTTCTTCGAATTTTTGTAAAGTATGCAGCACAGGCAGCTTATGAAGCTCATTATCCTGCAATAACGGTGCATCAGCTGGCTTTTCAGATACGATTTCATCCTCTGCCTCGTATAAAATATCCTGCTCCTCATCATCGCCGAGCTGAATACTTAATGTACGATAACCCTTGAGGTCTTCTTTTCCATGAGCGCCGAGCGCCGGACTTACAGAAACCGCATGATCGTGTGTCGCATCTTCATGCCCATCCGTATGTCTGTGAACAGATGGAGAAACAGACTCAGACTCCTCTTCGTCATCGGCTATGTCTGAGTATCCTTTCAGATCATTATGGCAATAAGGACACTCTTCTTCAGGTCCTAATTCTTCATCCCAAATAATTTCCATGTTACACCATGGACAAATAGTCATTTCCAAGCTTTATCATCCTTCCGTTCCGAAGCGTATACCAAGCTTTAGTATACAGGATGTGTCAAGTTACACTCGCACCAATCACATACGATAACGATATTGAAATAATCATAGAGAACAAGCCGACCGCACGGTTATCTTCTTTAATCTCTTGATCGATAGAAAATACCGGTGTCAGAAATTCAAAAAGAAAGTACGCCGCAAGTAGCAGTAAAAAACCAACGAATGACCAGATCATCGTATCATATACGCTGGATTTAGCCTCCATCGCAAAGCGGAGCACGTTGCAAATACCAAACATTTTCCCACCCGTTGCCATGGCTACCGAAACATTGCCTCGCTTGATCTCTTCCCAGCATTTATAACGGGTTACCAGCTCAAAGCAGGACAAAAATACAATCAACTCCAGCACCGCCACGGAGAAATAACCCAGCATCATCCCCAACGGATGTGATAGCAATTCATCAATCGCCATCTTCACCTCGTCCCTCCCGTTCTACCAAGCGTTCTCGGTCAGCAACCCATATCTATTCCAATTCAGCAACCGTTACACCCGTGCCGCCTTCATTGTAGTTACCGATACGGTAGCTTTTCACATGCTTATGCTTGCGAAGGTACTCCTGAATACCAGTTCTCAGGACCCCCGTACCTTTGCCGTGAATAATGTATACCTGACCCAGATTGGCTAAAAACGCTTCATCCATGAAGCGGTCCACCTCCATCAGCGCTTCCTCCACGTTTGCCCCCGAAGGTCAAGTTCACTTCGCACGTTATCATCCCGTGTCCGCTTAACGCCAGTCACTGGCTTTTGGACCTTTGGAGTAGTCGTTGGGGCTGGTTGCAGCAGCTCCAGATCATCCAGACTGACCTTCATTTTCATGATACCCAGTTGAACGATAGCTTCCTTGCTGCCAGTTAGTTCAACCACATGGCCTTTTTTATTCAGACTGTGAACTGATACTTCATCGCCAGCCATGATGGAACGAGTACGCGGAGTCGCCGGACGTTTGACTGTACTTTTCTTACGTTGTTTCGGTTCTGCTTCATCCAGTTCTCTACGAGCTGCAATCAGCTTGTGCTCCTTAACCGAGGCTCCCTCTTCCTGAGCCAATTTACGCAAATCCGTAATGATTTTCTCTGCTTCACTACGAGCCTTATCCACGAGAACTCTTGCTTCGTCTTCGGCCTTTTCTAGCATACGGTCCCGTTGTGACTCCAGCTTATCTAGCTCGGTCTTATGACGTGTACGCAATACTTCCATTTCCTTACGCAGCTGCTCTGCTTTTTCCCGTTCTTGCTCAGCGGTCAAACGGTTCTGCTCCAGTGACGCAATCATGTGCTCGACGCGCTGGTCTTCTTCGGTTACCTCACCACGGGCATAGTCTAATATACGTCCTGGTAATCCCAATCGCTCGGCAATAGCAAAAGCGTTACTTCGCCCAGGTACACCAACCAGAAGGCGGTAAGTCGGGCTTAATGTAGCGACATCAAACTCCATACTTGCATTAATAATTCCTTTGCGCTCATAGGCATACGCCTTCAATTCACTATAGTGAGTCGTCGCCACCATGCGGCAACCCAGAGCATGTATATGCTCCAGAATAGATACAGCCAGGGCAGAACCTTCTGCCGGGTCCGTTCCTGCTCCCACTTCGTCAAGCAATACAAGACTTTTGGGTGTCATATTTTTCAAGATGCTAATAATATTGGTCATGTGACTGGAAAATGTACTCAAGTTTTGCTCAATGCTCTGCTCGTCACCAATATCGGCATAGATTGCATCAAACACGCAGAGCTGGCTTTCATCCTCAACAGGCACAAACAGTCCAGACATCGCCATCAAGCTTAGCAGACCTATCGTTTTCAGGGTAACGGTTTTCCCCCCTGTGTTCGGTCCGGTAACGATAATGGAGGTGTACGAATTACCCAGTTCCACATCTATGGGAACGACCTGTTCCAACGGAATTAGAGGGTGTCTACCCTTTTTCAGCTTCAAGTACCCGCGATCATTCATTAAGGGAAGCGTTGCCTTCATTTCACGAGCGAGACGAGCTTTCGCAAAAATAAAATCAAGATTGCCTAAAATATCCACATCATACAGCAACATATCCGCTTGTTCTGCGACAAGTGCGGTCAGCTTTTGTAAAATGACTTCAATTTCACGCTCTTCTCTCAGCCTGGTTTCCCTCAGCTTGTTGTTCATGGCCACGATGGATTCTGGCTCGATAAACAAGGTTGCGCCAGACCCGGATTGATCATGCACAATTCCGCCAAAATAAGAACGGTATTCGGCCTTGACCGGGATGACAAACCGATCTCCACGAATCGTAATCAACTGATCCTGAAGCATTTTGGACACAGTTGAGGAACGAATCATGGAATCCAGCTTTTCACGAATACGCACTTCACCGGAGCGCAGTTCCCGGCGAATTTGTGAAAGCTCTGTACTGGCAGAATCCAGTACCTCTGCATTTTCGTCAATACAGCCTTTAATGGAGTTTTCCAAACTTCTTTGTTCCGAAAGTTGCTCACTCCAATACAGCAATGTTTCAACCGGATTTTCCTCATGCAAACTTGTTACATACACCTGTATACGGCGTGCAGCTTGAACCGTTGTCCGAATACCATGTAACTCCTGCGGACTTAACGTTCCTCCAATACGGGCACGCTTCACCGTAGGAGTGATATCCACCACTCCGTTAAATGAAGGCACTCCTTTCAGCCGATCAGCAGCATAGGCCTCATCCGTACCTTTCAGCAATTTCTTGATATGCTCCAAATCATCGCTGGGCTGTAATCGAAGGGCTGTCTGTTGTCCCGTTGCCGTTTGGGCATAGTGACTTAGTTTATTTAGAATTTTTTGATATTCAAGGGTTTTAAAAATTTTAGAGTCCAACTTCACTGCTCCTTTCACTTATATCTATATTATACCGAAAGCAGCAAACTTACGCTATTTGCCAACTCTGCTTTACACATAAGAAAGCTCTTCATGCCACACACTAACCTTTGTCTAACCCTGTTAATTCAAAAAAACAAAGGAGGTTATTCCGTGAGCATTCTTGGGCACATTGTACGTTTCATCGTTGCCGCTCTGGTTCTGATGGTCGTAAGCTGGATCGTTCCCGGATTTAGTGTAGGCGGCTTTTGGAGTGCGCTGATCCTTGCCATTGTCATTGCCTTGATTGGCTATATCGTCGAGGCGATATTTGGTCGACGCGTTTCTCCATTTGGACGCGGTATCGTTGGTTTTCTAGTGAGCGCTCTGGTTATCTGGGTCGCTCAATATGTCGTGGCCCATGTTAGTGTTTCGATTATGGGCGCATTGCTCGCTGCATTGGTTATCGGGATTATCGATCTGTTCATTCCGGTATCGACACCATTTGAAGCCGGGCGCAAGGAAGGGAAATAATTTCGGCAAACACTTCCAGCATAGCTGTCCCGAAGCAGATTCATCTGCCAAAGGACAGCTTTTGGTCATTTATACTTCTTAGCGATACCATAAACAAACAATCCCCGGCCATGAGCAGCCGGGGATTGCCTTACATTTATAATCCGTATCTACTGATCCTGTTCGATAAGCTCAATCCATTCATTATACTCGGTTTGAAGCTTGGTGTATTCTTCCTTTAGTTGACGCAATTCTGTTGAAATCTTCTCTGCATTTTCTCGGTCTACGTCCTGTTGTACTTGTAGTAAACGAAGCTGATGAGCCGCCATTTCATATTTTTGACCTACTTCATCTAACTCAGACTGCAAGGCCATGCGTTCCTGCTCTATGGACTGCTGTTCTGCCTTTGCGGTGTTGGCAGCTTCAACCGCGGAACGAATCTCCTCCTGAAGCTGTTCTTTTTGTTCAATCGTTACCGCTATTTCCCGTTCCCAAGAAGCAAATTCTTCCTTGCGGGCAGCATCTTCAGCTTCCAAACGTTCCGCTTCAGCCTTCAACTGATCGTATTTAAGCTGCCATTCCACAGAGGCCTTCTCAGCACGTTCCAATTCACTTTGCCGGTCATGATTTTCCTGCTGGAGTTGCTTAATATGTTGCTCCAGCTGTCCAGCTCGGCTCTTCATGCTTCCATATTGATCCTGAAGCGATTGATACGCCTTCGCACTCTCTTGCTCTCGGACTTGGGCTTTCTCAAGCTCGTCCTGAACACGAATCAGCTCAGGCGACAGCTCCTTGATTTTCGCTTCAAGTTGAACCAGCCGTTGCTGTTGTGAAGCATATTTATCATTAGCAGCCTCAACCTCAGCCACAGTCTGCTGTAGTTGTTCCTCTGTCGCTTCCTTCTGTTCACGCGCTTCCAGCAGGGAAAGCTCCAACTCATCGGCTGCCAACTGACGTTCTTCTGCAAGCTTCTTCCATGACTTCTCACTTTCAGCCAGCGTAGCCAGCTCGCTTTGCAGCTTGCGAGAAGATACATGAGCTTGCTCCAGCAGCTTCTGCATCCGGCGCTGCTCTTCCTCCAGCTTAGCCGCCTGCTGCTGCGTAGCCTTGGCTTCATTCACCAACTGATCATATCTGCTTTGCAGTTCTTCACGCGCAAGCGTATTTGCCTGCTCCCGCTCTGTTGCTGCCTGTTGCTGTGTTTGCAGTTCAGCCTCCAGCTCGGACTGTTGTTGCTCCAATGCTGCAGCTTGCTCTTGAGCCTTCTCCAGACGAGAAGAAAGCTCTGCATTTCCTGCTTGTACTTGTTCTAATTGCTCCTGAAGCTCCTCCATCCGAATCTCCTGCTCCAGTGCAGCTTCTTCAGCACGTTTCTGCGCTTCCTCATGCTGGAGCTTTTCCTCATTTAGAGCCAATTCAGCCTGTTTACGTTCCTGCTCCAGCTGCTCATTCAGCCCGGAGCATTTGATCTGCCATTCGCTTATCTTCTGGCTATGCTCTTGCTGCAAAGTAGATCGCAAATTGTCCAGCTCTATACGTTTTCGCTCCTGATGAGCCTTTTCCGCAGCGGAAAGCTTAGCTTCAGCCTGTTTAGCCGCTTCGGCTATTTCCTTCTTCAACTGCTCTTCTGTCTGCCGGACACGCGCATTTGCAGCCTCTTGCTGCTCTTTCAGCTTACGAGAAGCCTCTTGACGAGATTCTTCCAATTCACGCTTAGCTTGTTTTTGTGCATTTTCAAGTTCAGCCGCTTTTTTCTCCTGCTGTTCAAGCTTTGCCCTTAGTTCGGCAATTTCCTTGGCTGATGTAGATTCGGTCTCCACCAGTTTCTTCTGCGTCGTTTCTTTTTCTTCCCTCAATTGAACAAGGGCTTGGTGCATATCTGTATTTTTCTGCTGTTGTTCCCCTAGAGCCGTCTGGAGTTGGGCCAGATCTCCCCGGAGCTCCGCCCGTTCCGCTGCCAAGCGGTTCATATGGCTCTGAATCTCCTGAATTTGTACAGCTTCTTCAGCCATATGAACCGCAGCCAGCACGGCAATTCGGGGCATATCCAGACGCGAATGTGCTTGAGAAATGCTGTGCATACGTTCATCTACGTAATTAGCAACCTGCTTCATATAATCGCTATTGCTGCCGACAAGTTTATAAGAAGTACCGTAGATCTCTACAGTGACGCGAGTACGATCTGGTGTAGTCACAATTATGCCCTCCTTCAATACTACTGTATGTTGATTCTAAGGTGTATCCGGTACTAGGGTAACCCGCCTTCCGTGAAGCGTTCAACCTTATTAGTCCGGCTTCCCCGCAGCGGGTGAATATCAGAGTAGAGAGCTTCTATGATGATAGGCCAAAAAGCCGTATCGAACCTCTGTCACTAAGATTCGATACGGCTTCCCGCATTTCCTGCTACTTTCTCAATTCCGCTCCAAAAGTTTGTTCTAGAGACGTAACGACAGGAGAATGCGCCGCATTAATCTCTTCATCCGTCAACGTATGCTCCCAATGACGATAGGTCAGGGAAATAGCCACGCTCTTCTTGTCTTCACCAAGCTTGCTGCCTGTAAATACATCAAACACCCGTGCATCCTGCAACAGTTCTCCGCCTGCAGCGTGAATAACACGAAGCAGTTCACCTGCCTCAACGTCTTTATTCACCACGAGGGCAATGTCACGTTCCACGGACGGGAAGCGAGCCAGCTCTCTGAACTGAATATGGGAGTTTGCATGCTCAACGAGCTGTTGCAACGCGATTTCAGCTACATACGTATCGTTCAGCCCATAGGACTGTTGCAGTTCAGGATGAATCTGCCCAACTGTACCGATCCGTTGGGAGTTTCCGTTCACATCCAGCCATACCGAAGCGGAACGTCCTGGGTGGTAGCTTTGCGGCTGGTCAGCCACATAGCGAATGCTGGCACTTAGTCCAAAATAGTCGAACACTGTTTCAAGCGCACCTTTAATATCAAAGAAGTCGACCTTTTCGGCTCCGATGTTCCATTGTTTTTCACGGCGCACTCCAGTCAGCAGCAGACTCAGCACTTGAATTTCCTGCGGCTGGCGGGTTAATGTTTGCTCTTCTGTATAAAATACAGTTCCCATCTCAAAAATCGCCAGATTATCTTGCTTCCGATTCATGTTGTACACCGCTGTATCCAGCATTTGCGGAATGATGCTTGTACGCAATACACTACGGTCTTCGCTCATAGGCATAGCCAAACGTACCGGATGGCTGCCTTCTGTCAGAGCATTAAATAAAGCTGTGCTTTGCGGATGCACAAAAGAGTAACTGATCGTTTCCTGCCAGCCACCATGAGCCAGCAATCTGCGCAAGGAACGACGCAGGGACTGCGATGCCGTCAAAGCTCCTGGAGTTGTCGGTCCCTCAATAGGCGTGGTTGGGATATTGTCATAGCCATACAGACGTGCCACTTCTTCGATTAAGTCCACATCAATGGTAATATCTCCACGGCGTGTAGGTACTTCAACTTCCAGCACCCCTTGTTCTGCATCGCCACATCCAAAATGAAGTCTACCAAGAATCGTCTTCACCTCAAGCAGGGACAGTTCGGTTCCCAAATATCGGTTTATTTTATCTAGCGACAGCTTGATAATGTGGTTTTTAGCTTTTGCAGAAGCAGACTCTACGATGCCCTGGTGTACAGTGCCCCCTGCATAACGCTGAATCAGCGCAGCTGCACGATTTACAGCAGGTATAACAGCTCCTGGATCAACCTCTTTTTCAAAACGCAGACTTGCTTCCGAACGCAGTCCCAGTTGGCGGGATGTTTTGCGAACGGTACCGCCGTCAAACTTCGCAGATTCCAACGCAATGCTAACCGTCGCATCCGTAACCTCAGAATTGGCTCCACCCATCACGCCTGCCAATGCAATCGGCTTTACACCGTCTGTGATCAACAGCATATGTGGTTCCAGCTTACGCTCCTGATTGTCAAGTGTAATCAAAGTTTCGCCTGTACGAGCAAGTCGCACCTCAATATTTCCATTTTCCAGCTTATCCGCATCAAAAGCATGCAACGGCTGACCATATTCCAGCATAACGTAGTTCGTAATATCTACGATATTGTTTATCGGACGAACACCTGCCGCCATCAGACGGTTTTGAATCCATAACGGTGAAGGGCCCACTTTAACACCTGTGATATAACGCGCTGCATAGTGTGTGCACAGTTCAGGAGTATCTACCTTAACGGACAAGTGATCTGCCGCAGCATCGCTAATTTCCACCAGATCCTTAGCAGGGTCAGCGAGCGAAATGTCACGTCCTAGAATGGCACTTACTTCATATGCAGCTCCATGCATGCTCAGGCAATCCGAGCGGTTGGGTGTCAAATCAAAATCCAGCACCTGATCATCCAGGGCAAGCAGCTTCGTAATTGACGTACCAATTTCAGCATCCTCTGGCAGCACCAAAATGCCTTCCTGCAATTCTTTTGGCAATAGCTTATCATTCATGCCCAGTTCCTTGGCCGAGCAGATCATGCCCATGGACACAACACCACGCAGCTTGGCCTTTTTAATATGAAAATCTCCTGGTAGCTTGGCACCTACAACTGCAACAGGAACCTTTTGACCTGCATCCACGTTCTTGGCACCACACACAATTTGCAGGTCTTCTCCCTGACCCGCATCGACAATACACACATTCAGCTTATCCGCATCCGGGTGCTTTTCCTTGCTTTTGACATAGCCTACAACGACGCCAGTAATTCCTTGGTTACGATGTTCAACTTCATCAATTTCAATGCCCGAACGGGTGATTTTTTCTGCTAGCTCCTCCGCACTCACTTGATCCAGTGATACATACTCGGACAGCCACTCGAATGATACTTTCATATGGGTTCACTTCCCTTGATATAGTTGTTTATTGACGCGCAAACTGCTTCAAGAACGACAGATCGCTGTTATAAAAATGGCGAATATCGTCAATGCCGTATTTCAAAATGGCTATCCGTTCTACACCCATACCGAATGCAAAGCCACTGTACACCTCGGGATCAAAACCACCCATTTCCAGCACTTTCGGATGCACCATACCACAGCCCAAAATTTCAATCCACACGCGCTCGCCGTTTTTCTTCACAAAAGTCACGTCTACTTCAGCACTTGGCTCGGTGAACGGAAAGAAGCTTGGGCGCAAGCGGATTTCGGTCGATTCCCCGAACATTTCGCGTGCAAATTGCAGCAAGGTTCCTTTCAAATCACTCATACGAATGTCTTTTCCAATCACAAGGCCTTCAATTTGGTGGAATTGGAAGGAATGCGTTGCATCGTCATCATCACGTCGGAATACCGTACCCGGACAAATCACCTTAATAGGCGTTTCACCCTTCATCGCCTCCATCGCGCGAATCTGAACTGGTGACGTATGAGTACGCATCAACAGATCCTCGGTCAGGTAAAATGAATCCTGCATATCACGTGCCGGGTGGTTTTTAGGCAGATTCAAAGCTTCGAAGTTATAATAATCGGTCTCTGCCTGTGGTCCCTCAGCCACTCGATATCCCATACCTGTAAAAATATCTTCGATTTGCTCGATCACTTTGTTAAGTGGGTGGAGCCCGCCTTGCGGCATTGCGCGTCCAGGCAACGTAACGTCGATTTTTTCTGCTTGCAGGCGCTCATTCGTTTCTGCTTTCGTGAACTCGTCCTGCTTACGGTTAACGACCTCTTCAATCGCCTCACGCACCTCATTGGCTACCTGGCCAACAACTGGACGCTCTTCCGCACTCAGCTTGCCCATACCGCGCAAAATTTCGGTCAGTGCACCCTTTTTACCCGAATATTTAACTCGTAGATCAGCCAGCTCCTTGGGTGTTTCCACCTTCTCCAATACTTCCAGTGCTTCTTCCTTCAAGGCCAGCAAATGTTCCTTCATTTGGATGGTTTCGCTCATCGCCTGTTCAGTCCCCTTTCTTCATATCCAGCTTTTCAGACAACAAAAAAAGGTCTTTTCTCCCGAAAAGGGACGAAAAGACCGTGGTACCACCCTCGTTAGACAATGAAGTTCAGCTACCCGACGCGTTGCCTTGTGGCAATCAGTACGGGGGTTCATTCATGCTATGCATCATCATCTCGCTCTGCACGTTGTAACGGTCGTGAACCGGTATCCCCTACTTGCACAACCGCCATTTACATGACGCTTGAGGTTCAAGGAACTGCTCCGGAGCGAACTTCAACAGCCCAATATTTGCAGAAACGCTCTCAATCCTACGGCGCTTCCTCCCTGTTCAATCGGACACTGCCTACTCTTCTCCATCAAGACATTTTCTAAATACGAACTATTGTTCATTATTATATGCAAACTACTGCACTTTGGCAAGCAGCGCCTATATTTCATTCCTTCAGATATCGGGATCATTCAACTGATCCAGCTTGGCACGAATGCGCCTGATATCGCTCAAGAGCTCCTCATTTGCTTCACTCGTCCCCGTCATTCCCATCAGTTCGGTAAGACGCAGCTGTAATCGTAGACGTTCCTCCCGCTCTCCCTGATCCTTGGGCTCTCGGATGCTTCTCCGTTCATCTTCTTGTTTTTCGTCGGCCGTCCCCTCGTAGATTTCATATCCGCCCCCCGGCTGCATATCGAGTAATCGAGTTGACGTACAACGCACCAGCTCCCGGTCATGCGAGACGAGTACCAGTGCCCCATCATATCGGCGTAAAGAGTCCTCTACAATTTCACGGGTTTCAATGTCAAAGTAATTCGTCGGTTCATCCAGCACCAGCAGATTGGCTCCACTAAAGTACAGACGCAGAAAAGCTACCCTGCATTTTTCTCCCATACTGAGCGTTCCGATCCTTTTGAATACATCCTCTTTGGCAAATAAAAAACAGCCCAGCACTGTTCTCGCTTTTGTTTGGGTCATGGTTGGGAGTGCAAGCAGACTGTCGAGCAACGTCTGATCCTCTGGAAGCTGCTCCAACTCCTGTGAAAAATACCCGATATTCAACTGTGGGTTGGCTGTGATTTTTCCCGTCTTCGGTTCAAGCTGACCTGTTAATAACCGAAGCAGCGTGGTTTTACCAATTCCATTGGGCCCCCGAACAGCCAAACGCTCCCCACGTGCAACGTTCAGATTTAGATTTTTCACGATGACATGGTCGTCGTAGCTAAAGTCAACCTGCTCAGTACGCAGCAAATATTTAGCCTGAAACCCGCTGTCATTTAATTTCATGTGCAAAGACGGAGCTTCACGTGGTTGCTCTACCCTGTTAGCCTCCAGTCGCTCCAATTCCTTCTCCTTTGCATGATAACGGGAAATATTTTTTTTAGCCTTGGCCTTGTAAAAGCTCTGCGTAATGGCCATTTCAACCTTGGATGCGCTGCGATACGCCTGATGAAACCATTCCCTGTAATTTCGAATCGTTTCCTCCAGCGCCTGTCTCGCCAGTTCCTGCTTCCGATAGCTCGCCTCCTGCTCTCGCAGTTCCCGCTCCTTCTGCGCTTTATATTCCTTATAACCACCTTTATAGCGCTCAATACCTGTGGATGTAAGCTCAACTATACTCGTAGCCACCTGATCCAAAAAGGCTCTGTCATGCGATACAAACAGCAGTGTTCCAGGATACGAGGACAGCCACTGCTCCAGCCAGAGCATACTTTCGGCATCCAAATGGTTGGTTGGCTCATCCAGTACCAGCAGCTTGGGCTGCCTGACCATCAGGCCAGCCAGTCGTACTCTCGTCTTCTGTCCGCCACTCAGATCACCATAAGCAATGGACCACGTCTGTGCAGGCATTCCCATTCGGGTGAGCGCCTTTTCCACCTCAGACTCCCAAGCAAAGCCTTGCAGGCGTTCGTATTCATCCATCAGCTCGCCGTAACGCTCCAGTTGCTGCTCCATATCCTTACCAGCATTGGCTAGGTCAGCTTCCAGCTCTCCCAGCGTTTGCTTGAGACGCCAATGCCGAGGGCTGGCCTGCTGTGCGGCCTCCAGTGCGGTTCGAGACCTATCCACTGTATCCTGCTGCTTCAGCCAGCCTCGCTCTTCCATGGGCAAATCATGTTCTACTTGACCGGAGGTTGGCGCTTCATCTCCCAGCAATATTCGTAATAACGTTGTTTTACCGGCTCCATTTCTCCCAAACAACGCGAGCCGTTCTCCTTCCGTCACATCCATCGACACATTCTCAAATATAGATGTCCCGTTCCATTCCTTGACTACATTGCGAACTCGCAAAATGGTTTTCATACCACGATCATCCTTTCCCAGCCCGGTTTTTACACCGGAAGCAATAAAAAAAGCCGCAGAAGGCTGCGGCTTGCATACAGGAAAATAGAATGACTGCTATGAATTATTTCAGAACATATGCATATGAAAAATAACACCGCGAACGAAAAAAACAAATCCCGTTTCGGAAATATACGCATACGTCCCTACTTTCATTTCAGACACACTTCTCCCGTTGCAGCTTGCAGCCGCCTGCCAGTAACGTGCAGTTGAGTGGGAAAATCAGTGTGCTTACTTCATCGGACGTATGGTTACCTTCCTTTTTATGGGATACTTACTTGCAGTCAGTATAGCAGATCACAGTATTTTTGCAATACCAGTTTTATTTTCCAAATACCAACGTTGTATTGGACGAACCTGCATACTTAGTTACAAATTCTTTAGTATATTCAGGGGTTTGAACTTGATAACTGTAGTTCTTGCTCGGATTCCATCGGGTCACAGGCGATTTTTGGTTGGTGATGGCTGGAAAACTACCTACATCTTTAAATTCACCATTGGCTTTATCATCCAGAATACCACCCTTTTCACTACCTTTTCCAAAATAATTATTTTCGGAATAAATTCGTGCATTGGTTGCTATTGTGTAAGCCAACTGAAAATTATTAATATAATTATTTTTCACATGGAAATATCCATATCTCATCAGACCTGGACCGCGTACAAGTAAGTTTTCAAAATAATTATTAGCAATTGTAATATGCGGCATGCCATCATAATTTTTATTGCTGTCATCTGGATAACCCAGAATAAGGCCATATTTATGATTAGCAAATTTGGAGTTGCTAATGGTTACATAATCAGCCGATTGCCCTATGTACAAAAGCTTGTCCAGATCCGAGCCATTTGCATTATAATTATGACCTGCAAAAGTAACATGATCAATCCAATAATTTGTGC
Organism: Paenibacillus polymyxa; assembly: GCF_015710975.1. Taxonomy (NCBI): domain Bacteria; kingdom Bacillati; phylum Bacillota; class Bacilli; order Caryophanales; family Paenibacillaceae; genus Paenibacillus; species Paenibacillus polymyxa. The sequence continues at coordinate 150,916 of NZ_CP049783.1, forward strand.
CCGCAGTAAGATATAGCTGGATATCATCATTGCCATTAATGCTGGCGCTGTGCTCAAAAGTTAAATTTTGAAAGATCACATTTCCCGAGTTAGCTGTTGTTTTCAAATGAATATTGATTAGCTTATTTTGCGCATAAGAGCCGATTAGCGATTTGTTGGAACCAATATTGATCACGGTTTTAGAAGAAGCAGAAATATTCTTTTCGATGACCAGAATTTTAGGTGTTGAGTCCCCTAGCTGATTTTTCAATTCGTTTAGATTATTGATATAGATGACCTGACCATTTTTGCCCCCTGTTGTAGCAGGCTTTGAAGCTCCCGTTTCGCTTTTAGCCTGTCCAGCAAAACCAATCATGCCATTCGTCGACGTATTTGGGAAATCAGTCGCAGCGAACGTAGCACTTGCTGAAAAAGTAAAAAACACAAAGGCTAAAGCTAAAAGAAAAGAGATTTTTCTCATCGCAGCTACACCATCCTTTTTTTATATTAAATTCCAATTACGAGACTATACTTTTTTCGCAAAATGGTAAATAGTTCTTTTTATCTGTTTATTTATAGCATATAAGAAAAATATTTAATATTGTATTATTTATCAGCGTGAAAATAGTTCGTAGGAACGCAAAAAGCCGGGATCCCCCATTGGTATCCCGGCTAAAATATATTCTTATTGCAAACAAAATAAAAACCCTTGAGTCACAAGGGTTTCGAAATTTTAAAAATCGTAAGCGGGTGATGGGAATCGAACCCACGCTATCAGCTTGGAAGGCTGATTCCCACCCTATTCATAGGAAGTCAATCTCAGTCAAAAGATAGATGGATTAACGTTTTTAAAGAATAAGGGTAGTCATGAGCAGCATGTACAATCGTTGAATATACAATTGACTGCCCCATAACTGCCCCATATATTAATAAAGAAAACATCAGCCCTTCGGAATAAAAACGAAGGGCTGATTACTTACATTACTTTGACCATGTCCTTAAGCTTAGACAACAAAGTGATGACTAGCTTTAATGGAGGTCTTTTGCTTTATCACATCTACTCTAAATTAAAACTGATCAACGAGAAAGCTCTGCTGAACAATTAGAGTTAGCAGAGTTATTTTGTAATGTGTAAAATCTATAATATTAACAAGTTCTTTTAATAAAGGACTTCCTCAATATCTTCCAAGGTAATAGCATTATCTGAGGCAAGCTGCTTAATTACATCTAAAGCCCAGGCTTTTCTCTGCTGCTCACCCTTCTCAGCAGACCATTCACCATTAATCTTCTCAGCATGATACCTTGATAGCAATCCTGGGAATAGAATGGTGTAGATTAGAATAGACGTTTTGGGGAATTCATCCATAACCGACCCCGTCTCTCCTTCTTTCGAAATGACAGAACGAGAAGAATCAAGTACGCAAGTACAAGAGTTTGTAACTTTAGTAAGAAGCTGCATATCTGGCATTACAATGTGTAATCCACCCTCATAGACGCTCTGATTGATTCCTAATCCTGACAAGGTAGGAAGAGACCCTAGGACTCCCGCACCTTCACTCTTGTTATCATACACTTCTCTTTCTGAGAGTTGAGAAACGGCATGAATATCAATAAGACTTATAATGTAGTCTTCTCTACCTTCGACACTCTGAATATTAATCTTTTGGCCACGTTTGTTAAAGAGCCAATAGAAGAAGTCGCTATCCAGAGTATACTGGGCTAATTTTTCATGTTGAACCTTGCCCCATTCCTCCTTTTTCAATCTTTTGTAACCTTGACCAAACAGAACAGATCTAACCCTTTTTTCTTGGCTTACGCTTACATCAAGAATACAGTAAACTCGGCCATGATTTTCAAAGAAAACAGCATCAACTGTTTTATTAAACACACGGTACTCTCTCGGTAAAACAACTCTTTCATCAATCACAGCTCTTGTTTCACCCAGACTATCTTCATACTTGCCTATAGCAGAAATATAATTATAGTCTTCATCTCCAACTCGAAGAGTTTCCACAGAGAACTCATCACTATCAGCAGGACGCCACTCTATTTGTAACGTTTTTTCGTATGAGGTTAAATCATCTCTATCTGAAAGATAGTCGATAGGTAGATTGTAATCCATCCTTAAAACATCCATTATAGAATCTAGTGTATGTATCTGGTCCATTGCCCAAATAGTCAGACGCTTATCAAAATCAAAGGCTGCCAATATACTTCATCTCCTATCTTCTGAAAAAAACAATCTTATGATTATTTGTTTCAAATTTAATAAATAGTTTCAAGAACCTGGAAGGCTTATTCCCAATGTATAGCTTTGGCTGAACTATCGCACTTAAGTTGTGGGATATATGAATATCGGGATGATCTGCAACAATGTATGGAAATGACTTATTAATAGAGAACTTTCCGCTTCCTGCCCTCATACTTTTTATGAGGAGGCTGATATCTATACTAAAGCCAGTTTCTCCCATTGATACATCATTAAGAAGTAATGAATCAGGCGGTTGGATCAATAACTCATCAGGAGTAGCATGTATAACAATGTTAACTGTTCTTTGCCTTAGAAACCAAATTAGAATTCTCCACCATATGCTACCTCTCCTAACAATCTCGATCGATAAATTAACAGTTCTAAGTGTTTGGTGAGTTTTCATAGCATCGTTTTCTAGTAGAATTGGGGTCACATCAACTCCACCACCTAATCTACTTTCTTGTTTCAAAGTTATAACCAGAGGTCGAAATAACCATGAAAAAAAAGGAATCACCATGTAGACAAAGTAACTCACTAACAGAATTATCGTATCTCTTACTTTATTTTCAAACCATGGTTGTCCTGTTGACCCATGAAAGAAAACTAGAATGAGAGCAAATTGAAACGTTTGGGTAAGTATCATTTTCAAATATTGGTTCAATATCCAAACGTCCTTTCAGTTGGGAACTTCTTGAAACCAATAACCATTGCTAATGGAGTCTCCAGAGTCAAAGAAGGTATCTCATCCCAGTCTCCAATTATTTCTGCTACGGCATATTTGGTAACTCGATATTGACGACCTCTGAAATTAAAAGTAACGGCACTGATGTCAACGTTCTCTGACCGAATAATTTCAGCTATTTCGTAAATATGTGAAGTAGATCGGCCCCTTAGAGCATCCTTAAATTCTTCTTCTAACTCGTAATCAATATCATCAAATTCAACTTTTAGAATTTGTATATTTAATTTTTCAGATTTAGAAATTAGATTGTACAGATTGTTTTGTTGAAGCTCGAAGGGACGAAGTTTTAGATTAAATCTCTTTGAATCCCGGGGATTGGTTAAACCAGCAATGTGGTAAGATTCCAAAACAAAAAAGCTTTCACCATCTACGGTACCGAATTGTTCTCCGACCGTATAGTAATAGTATATGACATGCTTTTCCATTGATCATCCCCCCCCTTCATCTAATTATAGTTTACACAAAACACCCTGAGAATGATACAAAATTCATAAAAAAAGGACCTCACCAGCGTTATGCCAGTGAGGTCCTTTTTACCGATGCTTTGGGATTTGTCCTTATTCTACTCCAATTATCCTTCTGATTCAATCTGTTTCAGGCGTTCGTCCAGGTCGGTCACGTTACCGTTAACCCCTGCAATCAAGGCTAGGAAATTTTTCCTTAGCCGATTAATCACGATTGCGGATTCCTCGCGTGTGATCTGCGCTTCAGGATGCGTCCCGTCAAAATACCCGTTGGCCGTTACCTCGGCCCACGCTGTGGCTGCCCACTTGCTGGGTACGTTAATATCTCTTTCTTGGCTCACTGGTTTGTCCTCCTTTTTATCCTCCGTTGAATCCGACGGTGTGTTAAAAAGATCAAGCTCGGCCTGTCTGCGCCGTGTCAGACCAGCTAGCACCTTACCCCCGGCCTTGTCGTATTTGGTGATACTGGCAGCAATCTGTGCGACTGTGCGACCTTTACAGAGCGCCTTGAGATTGCCTGCACCGCAGTTGTAGCAAAAACTTGTAAGTGCGTCGAACTGGTTTTGTGTGAGCTGATCCGTAACTGGGACGTAGGCCGGGTTGTTAACGTAAGCTTCGTATTTACCCATGTCCTCGGCCAACATTGCGTCCGCCTGTTCCTGCGTAATGGTCATGCCCTGCTTAACGTCCGGGCCGTAATGTCCCCAGCCGATGGTCCACCATTTTTCAGTGGGTACAGGCTTGTATGCATACAAGCGACAGCCCTCGGAATTTTTAATTAAACTTAGTCCCGCTTTTGATATTTTGCGCATTTGCATTACTTATCAGCTCCTTTGTCGTTATCGTTACCGCCTTTTCCCTTCAATACCTCAACAGCCTGCCGGATAACAGGAGGGATAGGTGCGCCCAGCCTTCCCCCGTTTTCGATGATCGATAGCAGTTCATTTGCCATATAGAAGTAGGCCACTGTATCCCTAAACAAGTGGCTATCTCCCAGCACACCGTCCACAAGATGCCCCACAGCAACCATTGCAAAGATGAATACCTTACGGGCAATACCGATCATGCCAACTTTGCTTTTTAATCCAACTGTTGCCCCTGCTGCTACACACCCGGTTATATAGTCAAAGATTACGAACACCAGTAATACGCCTAGCACACCAGACCAGCCACCAAAAAAATAAGCTGCTGCCGTACTACCAGCAGCAGTAAACCATTTAAATACTAAATCCAATCTATCCACTTAATTTCCTCCGTCTCTTAATTATTCCAACACAAAATAAGCCCCTGACCACTCCAGGGACTACACAGGTAGATATTTTGTTATTGCATAACTGATCACCTCCCCCAAATAACTAAAACTTTTAGTCTGAAATACCGTAATAAATGGTATAATCTATGAAAAAAGGAGCTGTACCCCTTGAAAAAAATGATAATCGGTTTAGTAGCTGGTATGTTGATCGGATCGGCAACGGCGGCTGTAGCTGCTACCTCCCCAACTGTCCAAGCTGTAGTAAGTAAATATGCAATTACTGTAGATGGTCAGCAGCAAACACTTAAATCAGATCCACTCGTATATAAAGGCACTACATATTTACCAGTCAGAGAGGTTGCCGGGTTGACCGGATATGATTTGCAATTTGATGCAAAGAGCAAGAAGATTGATTTGCAATCTAAATCGGAAGGAGGTTCAACAGTGAGTCAAACTACAAGCCAACCTACTGAGAAAAAAGTTACATGGATTCCAGCTAGTGAGGCTAATGAAAAATATGGTATTAAATATGTTATGAGCAACGAAACCACCATTTCCTATGGAGAAAACAAAGTTGTTTTTCCAGTCTCAATGTATGATAAAAAAGACGGGAAAACATTTACCAATGCCGAAAAAACAGCCTCAATTATGTTTAAGAATGCCGTTACTTATTTAGGTAGTGATACTCTACAAACCTTGGGAATAACTCAATAATTGCCTCCTCCGCGACTCTGCACAAACAATTGAGTCACCACGTTTGCAATAACGCGCCCTAAACTATTGGGCGCTATTTGTATTTCATGCCAAGTTCCGCGAGATACTCGTCCATCTCCATCCTTGGACAGATAAGGGATAATATTGATGTCGTTACCGCTAGTCTCCCTTATCGGGACTGTATTACCATCCACCATAATAGAAACGTTCTTTGGCTGAGGACCTTCGTAAATCCCATACTCAATTTCATGGGTATGTTCTGGGATATTTAGTTCGTGCGTATGTTCCGGTATTTCAACCGTGTGATTGTGACCAGGAATCGTCACTTGGTGACTATGTCCAGGAATTGTCACCCTGTGTTTATGTTCTGAGGTCAGCACATGCCGATGTTTACCGGACATGGAAAATGTGACTGTTTCCCCTGTGCTTGTCATAAGGTTTGTACCGTCAGGTATACCGTGGTTATGATCTCCCTCGGCGCTTACTGCATCGGGAACGTAAGTAGCAAACTGATCCCATTCATCAGATGGACTAGAAGATTCAACAGTTGCCGCTAGTGTAGTAGTTGTTGGCGTTTGAACTGCTGACGTGGATGTGGATGGTACAGAAGCCCCACCCGCTGCCGTTGTTGTACTGACACCCCCGCCGCCTTCAATGGCTTTACTGTATGCCCGGAAAGCTTCAGTTTGGAAAGACAGCATAACCTTATTAATTCGGACAGTTTCATCAGGTACATAGAATTTCAGTATGGCTGGATGGTCTGGATCGCAATTGTCTGCAAAGTCCCTCGTATCCAAGTTGGTTGCCCCCTGCGCGTATACCTCGCTTATATGCATACGGTTCCGTAAGTCCGCTATACTGCTGGCGATATCCTGTGTTTTGTTGGCAATCTCCAATTTTACCGCTCCCGGCTGTCCCAGAATGTTGCTTTTGCCTACCTTGACCACTCGGGCCTTAATGTCAATGCCCATTTCCGCGTCCTGCACCCGAACCATAGCCCCTACTTTAAAACGGTCAATAGGGTCCTTTGTTATCGCGTAGATTTCAGCGGCATCAACCGTATATTGCATGCTTGGCACCTTCAGTTCATTGAGCATGGCCCGGCACCGTGCTAATAAGGTGTCAGCAAATTCAAAACGCTTGTCCGCAAAAATGGTTTGTACAAGACCAAAGCGCTGAATGTATTCCGGTTCTGCGTCAATATAGGGCTTACCACCATTAATATCAGCGAAAGTGAGCTGGTTAACCCCTTCACCATAGCCCAAGCCATAAATGCGCGTAGTAACCTGAGACGGGTCTATTTTCCTTTCTATGCCCTGCAAATTCACACCGTAACGAATGTATGCTTCTTCTCGTCCAGAAGGCTGTACAAGGTTCAGAGTCCACGGGTAGGCTGTTGTGTCAAACGTCCACATGTATTCGTCCGTAAAGGGCTGGGGTACGGAAAAAAGAGCGCCTAGAAGGTTTTCATTTTCCCAGTTATATTCGAATTGATGTGTGAATTGAATATCACCCAGCCGCCAACGCTGCGTAGTCTGCCGATCCAGAATGTATTTAAGTACTTGCGGTGTGTAATAACCCAAATTACCAACCGTGTGATATTGAAACAGCACATCATCCAGCAGCGTAGCTAAAACGTGTTCACACTGATACGTGATTGTTTCCCCGCCGCTACCGCGCTTTGCCGCACTGGATAGGATGCGGAACAACTCAAGTCGAACATCACCATCAAATATTTCTACGAAGTACAACGGTTGACATTCGGCGTTCTTTTCATCCCCAGCAGGCAAAGAAAATTGAGCTGTCCAAAGTGCGTTCATTGATGCGTCATAACCAATATCGAATGCATTTTCCAGAAATGCCACCCGGCGCATTTGTAAATCATAAACTGTCACATGTGTCCTCATGTTTCCTCCTTATACAAACCGATCCCGGTAGGTGATGCGGAACAAAATGTCACGCCCTGTTTCCGGGTCTGTCCACGTTAGGACGTTATTTCCCAAGTTCAAATCAAAAAAATTACCCTGCATCTCATGCAGAGCATTCCGGCCGTTCTTTGTAATTTTGAGGTTCTTTGAATCAATAATGACTTTATCTCCTGGCGCGAATAATCCTATAAGCTCGATATAATCTGTGTGGAATCGGCTGGCATCTGCTGTTATGCGGCCCTCGCCGTGCATAGGTACAGCCTGCGCCAATATATCACGGATATACACGGCATCTGTCATACGTCCCTCACCAGACATAGGTACAGCTTCCAAGGCATATTCACGGACAAAATCAGCCTGCGCCTGACCTTCACCGGACAACTCCGCAGCGGCAGTCATATCCAAAACAAACTCCAAAATGTATTCCGTTACGGTACCAGGTTCGTCCACATTAAAAGCCATAAGATTGAACGCATTATCGCTTTCGGTTCCATCCGTTTCCACCTTCCGTGAGTACATTTGCCCGGAACCAGAAAGAGATGCAGAAAGGTCAATAATGTTCCCTTCTACATCCCCTATATTAAAACCAAGGCTATTAAATCCACCATTAAACATAGCGTCCTCCTATCAGGCAAGGAAAATTTTCCTTACTGGAAGTCCACGCCTGTAATGGTCTTGTATTCTTCCGGTGTGATTTCTCCGAAACGGTTTGTCTCCGTGATTACTGCGCCCTTCAATTTCTCTGCCGTTACCCAGTTCCACTTAAAAGCAAGAGTCCAAAATGTCATGATTGATTAGCCCCTTTCAGATTGATTAGTTCCAATTTTGTAGCTGCCAGTTCAGCGCCCATGCTGGCTAAAAGTTGAGTTTGTTGCATGGTTTGAATCTTCATTTCAGCGAGTTGCTGCCCAAGAAGTTCATCACTGGTCAGTTGTGCAGAACCCTTTACAATCAGACCGCCATCCGGTGCAACTTCAATTTCCTGCTGCTCAATAACAGCTCCTTCTGGTAATGGGTTGGTGACCCGATCCTCGTAAACAGCCTCTTTTGTTACGTTACCCTCATCATCATGCTCGGCTGGTGATACCATAACAGACAGAAGCTTGTAATCCCATGGACCAATATTAATTACTTGTCCATCTAGTACCACTACATCTTTAATCATTAGACCGCCCTCCATCCTGTATTACCTGAGCCGGACTCTTTAATGTAGAGCGTTGATCCGGTTCCTCCGACTCTATTACGATAAAACGCACCCACAGGGGCAACAATCACTCCCTCGGGGCTTCCTACTCCTCTATACATCTCTACTAAATTGTCAGCCGATATTGTGCCGCTAGAAGTAGCGATAATAACATTGTCGCGTGATACATTTATTCCTCGGTCAAAGTTCCAATCAGTTTTTCCGTTAGTCCAAGATGGGGCGATGAAGAAGCTTCCGCTCGCACTACTATGAAACACCCATGACGGTTGTCCAGGAATTACGGATGCCAGGGGAATAGGCGAAGATGCTGTAATTGTGCCTGATACTGCTCCGCCACGAGTCATGAAAATTTCCGTCCACTCTCTCCAGTCAGCACCAGCAAACGCAATTCGTGTATAGACACGACCTGGATTATCATGTGAAAAGTACATTTGAACAATAGCACCGCTGTCGTAATTCACCACAAGTTTGCCATAGGTATAGGCTCCGGGTGGATAGTTCGAAAAACCTGTCCATGCGGAAAGAGCCACATTGTAGCTGCCCGATAGGGTGGCATCATTACAGTTTGCTGGTGCATTGCCTCGATTACGATATGCGCTATTTGCTAGGCCATACGCAGAACTTACTGCACTCTCTGTAGCCGCTATATCATCCCGTGTCCCGTTGACTGCCTTGGAGAGTTGGGTAACACCCTTTTTAGTTAAAGATGCATTCTGAGTCTTCTCGGCTACCGTAGCGGACAAGTCTGTTACCTTTTCATCAATCTCAGTAACATTGCCCTGTACTGCCCGGAAGTCCGCTGCCGTGAAATTGCGTGCAATCCGTGTACCGACAGGCCAAGCACGGGCAACACCCTCATAGCCACGTACACAGCCTTTCAGAATGTTTTCCTTTACGCTTGTATACGTAATGGTTTCTGCTACATCCCCATTGCCTAAAACAGCAATACCCTCGCCCTGTAAAAGCACAGCGGCGTTGGCGACTGTAATTTCGGTTTGCGTGTCTGTGATCAGTTCTGCAAGCTCAGTTTTAGGAGAGTTCACCACTGGTGGATACATTTTTTCCACGCTTCACACCTACCCTTCGTCTACTTTTATTTGCCCAGCCAGAAACCGAAGTGTGTCATTCGTCTGGACCGTGCGCGGTGTTTTGACTGCCCCGTGATATACAAGATTGCCCCCTGTTGCCGCCGTGCGAATGCCGATATGAGTTACCAAGCCCCAATCTGCTCCAGCTATAGGGAAAGAGACATCCCCCACGCTGGAAGTAACGGCGCGTCGATCCGCTATAACTGGTTCAGAAAACGTCACAGCACGGCGCGTATAGCCTCCACCGCTTACCTCCTGCCCTGTATCCGCATCGGTTGGACTACTGGTGTATAGGGCAATGTATAGCGCTTGAGGAGAAGCAAAGTTAATCCCACGCAAGGCCGCATTAATACAGGCTGTTTTCCACCAGTTCGACTTACTTAGTATTATGTCTGCCAATATAAAGACCTCCTATTCTACTTGGTATTCGTTCGCAATACGGAAGCTACGCAAAGTCGTTGTTCCCACATTGGTCAGAACGATATATGGAAAAGCTCTAATGTTGCCACCGCTAAATACTTGAATCTCTTGAGGGGACTCAGTGATATGCAATTCAGTTATGCGCTCCTGACCATAGGCAAACGGATCAAAAGCGACTAAAGGCAAGGAAAATTTTCCTACACCCATAATCCGTTCCACATCAAAACTCCCTGCATATTGAACTACGAAAGATTGCCCCGGACGCTCCCGTTGCTTTAGCTCTAACTCCCGCGGCTTGCCGTAGCTGTCCACCAAATGTGCAGCTAAGGTCATGACCCGCTGTTGCAACTCCATATAATCTTTTGTGATAAAAGCACATTCATAGTTAAAGTTTCTAGCCTCATGATCGGCTCCATAATTCCACAGCCCGTTGCGCCCTGGGATAGATAACGTCCGGTCTACCGTGTTTGGTAACCCCGGACGTTTGGACGTACCCAGCACAAAAAAGCCCAATTCAGCATTGGACTTCCCACCAAGCCATATCATCTCATCAATCAACGTGTTCCACCTGCCCCGCGTGCGGCTCCCTGAGTCAGCGCAAATAATTCATACGCCATCTCTTTAGCCAACGATTTAATGTCTTCGTCCCGTCTGACGTTAAATATTGCTCCAGCAAACAAGCCTTCCATGTTAATGGTGGTTGTCCCGCTTGCAGCGGCATCACCTGTTGTTGGTGACACAGAAGGTTGAACAGCTACAGCCATTTCATGCGCCTGCTGCCTAACACTGGACATCATGCCTGCCATACCTTGTACAAGCCCCTGACCAGCCATTTCACCGATCCACGCCATTTCGCGGGAAGGGGAATGAATGTCTAACGCTTTTTGCATGGTAGTACGAACAGAATTGGCAATCTCGCGTGCTTTAGCTGTTACAGCCCCCTGCATGGAAGATAAACCATTTAACAACCCCTGCATGGCCTGCTTACCGATCGTCGGAAGATCAGCTTTCATTGCGTTAAACTGACCAACGGTACCGGACCGGATTGCTTTTACCTTCGCTTCAAAGTCCTTTTTCAGACCGTCCATTTCCGTGTTAGCCTTGGCACGAAGCTGTTGAATCTGAAGGTCAGTGTCTTGCCGCATTCCTTGTAACTCCTGCACCGCAATAGCCCGTGATTCTGCGGACTTGGTACGCCAAAGCTCTGAATATTCCGCTAGTTGGGCATCTGTCAATTCATTCAACGCTGCAAGCTCAGGCGCAGCTTTCGGACCCATCTGTCGTAATTCCTCCAGCAAACCTTTATCAATGCCTCGTGCCGCCAGTGTTTCAATGCTTGAGGCCCAGGTAGCAAGATAATCCACCTGACCGCGCAAATTATCTAAGAGTTGTTGTCCGGTTGTCTCTGACTTCATGACGACAGCATCAAATAAGCCAGCAAAATCATTAATAGATTTCGCTCGCTGCTCTACGGCCTGTTCATATACCTGATTCAGCCGTAATTCTTCAGCCGCCACATTTTCATTGATGGCTTTAGTCTTGGCCAAAAAGTCATCGCCCGCTTGGTTCAACTGATTATAAATCTCCAGTCTCACCTTTCCCGCTGCTTCCTCTGCTGCCTTTCGTTGCTCTGATCCAGCTTTATACCGTGCCTGTACCTTTTCCCAGGCTACAAGCTGCTGAGTCAACGAAAGCTGATTCGCTTGAGTCTGCTTATCAATCCACGCTTTAGAGTTGTCAAAAGACTGTTTTAGCGCCTGTTCCTGTTCCTTGGTTAAAGTCTTGTTTACCTTAGATATTTCTTCTGTTACTTTGCGGTATTGCGCTGAGGTTTTAGCATATTGTCCCTGCACACCTTGCAGAGCAGCAATGTACTGTGACGTATCCAGCGTACCGACTTTGTATTTATGCTGTGCGCTGGCAAACGATTCTTTAAAAGCATCATTCACCTTTTTTGCTGTATTTTTGGCGGATTTTTCCGCTGCTTTAGATTTATTATCAATCCCGTTTGCCAAGCCCTGCGCGATGTATTCACCATATTCTGTAGTTAATCGGGACGGTGAATGAATACCAAAGAACTCTTTTATAGAACCCCCGACACTCTCACTTATTTCCTTGGCTTTTTTAACAGCCGCATCCTTCATTTCACCGATACCTTTTATAAGGCCTCGGATGATATCTTGACCGATTTTAACCATCGTCTGGAACGCGTTTTTAAACAATCCTGTGATGCCGTTCCAGATCGTCGTAACAACGGACTTTGCATTTTCCCAAGCTCCAGCCCAATCCCCTTTGAAAATAGCCAGCCATGTTTTAATAATGCCAGAGATAACCCCAATGACGGTTTCGATGATGATTTTGATAGCGTTCCAAGTACCTGAAAAAACTGTCTTCACCACTGCAAATACAGTTTTAAACAGCGTGGTTATTGTAGCTCCCCAGGTATCCCAGAAAGCTTTAATTTGCGTAAAGATGGATTTGATCACAACAAATATCGCGTTAAATGTTGCACCGAAGATGGTATTCAGGATTGTAAAAATCCCTTTAAAGGCTTCAATAATGGTGCTGCCCCATTTATCCCAAAAGGCTTTAATCTCATTGAATATAAATTTTATGGCTTCAAAGATTGCCGAAAAAATAGTGCCGTAGATAAGCTTTAAGGCTTCCAAATTCGCTTTAAAGAATATGGTAATATCTTTGCCCCACTTATCCCAAAAAGCTTTTATACCGTCAAAAACGGACTTGACCACATCGGCAATCGCGTTAATAACGGTGTCAAATACAGACTTGACTAGATCCCACATTCCTTGAAACAGTTCAGTGATTTGCCCGCCCCATTGGTCCCAGAAGTCTTTAATTGCTCCAAAGATGGCCATCGCCGCCGCCTTGATAGCTTCCCAAGCGGCATTAAGCCCATTACGCACCGTTTCGTTGTTGTTGTATAGATAGGTCAGACCCGCCACTAAAGCGGTTATTGCCGCTATTACTATACCTATAGGTCCGGTCAGTGCAGCAACAACCGGACCAAAAGCGGCAAAGGCTCCAGATACCGCGCTAAAGGCTGTGATGATCGTACCTATAGAAGATATAATGGTGCCGAAAATTACAACCAGCGGGCCAATGGCTGCTAAAATACCCGCTATAGCAAGCACAACCATTTGCATAGATGGAGACATAGACGAAAACGCAGTCGCAAGGGTGTCCACGGCCTGTGTGATCGGAGGCAGAGCTTTTTCGGCTAGGCTTACCAGTGTTTCCCCTAATGGGGTCAAACTGCTTTGTAGGTTCCGAATTAAGATCGTGAATCGGTCACCCAAATTATCTTTAAGTGCAGCTCCCGCTTTATCCGTTGATCCTCTAAATTCTCCCAGGTCAGTATTTACCGTGGCGAAAAAGTCACGGAACTGAGGCCCTAAGTCCTCCAGCGGTGTACCCATGAGAGCAACAGCAGTTTGCGCCCTCTTTGCCGGGTCCTTGATGGAAGAAATAGCTGTTGTAACAGCCATAAATGCTTTTTGGGTTGATGCCCCGCCGCTGTTTATGTCGTTCTCCACTTTTTTGAAGTCCAAACCCAAAGCTTTTAATGCGTCGCGCGAACCACCGCTACCGTCTCCGATACGAAGAAAGGCTTCCTTTGCGCTGTCCCCAATTTTATCCAGATTGAACGCGCCTTTTTCTGCACCAGCAATCAGAATAGCGGTGAACTGTTCGGCGCTGTAGCCCAATCCCTTGAACTGTGGAGCATACTCCCGTAAGGTATCCAGCAATTCATCCGAAAAGTTACCACCACGCTGAAAACCTACGGTGATAAGGTCCATAGCATCTGATCCAGAAATTTTAAAGTTCTTCATCAAGACCGATGCAGTCCGGGTCGTTTCATTTACCTCAGCATCAAATGTTTCCTTGAGGATCATTGCTTTTTGGGTTAAATCTGTCAGAGTTGAATCATTCAAACCACGAATATTGGTTTTGGTGGTGATAAGCGCCTGATCGACTTCTCCAAGGCTTTCCCCGAATCCGTTCTTCCAGATACCCTGAGCTGCAACAGCCAGCTTTTCCGCTTCCTCTGCCGTGATCCCCAGGGAAGCTTCCATTTTCCCCGCTGCCGCGTCTAGATCCATTGCCGTTTTCCCAGCTATCGCACCGATAGCCACAAGCGGCGCAGTAACACCCGCCGTAAGTCCTACGCCGACACCTTTAATTTTATCGCCTGCCGCCTTGAACTTTTCCCCGACTTCCCCTATCTTGTTGCCTGCATCGCCTGCTTCATCGCTTAAATCGTCCAGTTCTCCACGGGCTTCACGTAAGCCGTTTTCAAACCGTTGAAGTTCCTGTTCTGTGCGAACTAGTTCACGTTGAAAAGCTCGATACTGTTCTTCCGATATCTCGCCACGCTGAAACTGCTCTGTGACCTGTTGTTGAGCGCTGCGAAGCGTGTTCAGCTTATCGGATGTATTGGAAATGGCATCGGATAGAAGCTTTTGTTTTTGAGCAAGCAATTCCGTGTTACCTGGATCAAATTTCAAAAGCTGGTCCACTTGCCGCAGTTCCGTTTGCAGCTCTTTACTACGCTTGTTAACACCGTCCAATGATGCGTATAAATCCTTGGTGTCTCCATTAATGACAACGTTAATTGTTGGCACGTTCAAACTGTTCAGGCTGTTTTGTAGCCTTTTCAATTCCTGTTCAGTCTGGACAAGCTCTCTTTGAAAAGCACGGTACTGACCTTCTGTGATATCGCCACGCGCAAATTGGTCAGCTACTTGCTGTTGCGCTGCCTTTAGGGTTTGAAGCTTGTCCGAAGTGTTTGAAATGGCATCCGTTAAAATCTTCTGCTTCTGTGCTAATAGCTCCGTATTCCCAGGGTCAAATTTAAGCAGCTTATCAATCTGTTTTAGCTCACCCTGTAAATCCTTACTACGTTTATTCACATCTGATAAAGCAGCCGATAGCCCTTTTGTCTCTGCTCCGATAACGACATTAATACCCTTGATCGTTTCAGCCAAAATCTACACCTCCCCTCTTATCTGCCGTAAAATGCGTCTATATCATCCTGTGTCGCCTCTTTGGTTTCTTCCTCGTTGTCGCTACCTGTGAAGCTACGGGCTAAGTCTATAAGATCCTGACACCTCAAATCATTAATCTCCGTAAAGCTCAAACCAATCCGTTTACCGATGGCAAGCAAATCCATTTCAAGATGGGAATCATTGGTTGGCTGGGACGCCGCCTTTGATCCCGTTGGACTGCTGACGAAAAAAGCCTTCCGTGGCTTCCTCCAATGCCCCGACAAAGAATGTTGTGTCCGAAAAATCCAGATCATCATCTAAAGCGGCAAGCCATGTCGAAAAGCCGTCATATGGTTTTGGATATTCGGCTGATTTAGCCATAGCCCAGACCATTTGCAAGTTGGCAAGAAAATCAATAGAGCTTGGATCAATTTCAACGTTTGGTCCTCCCCCCACATTATCGCCCACCATTTTCAACATATCGCCCAGCAAATCCGACTTAAATTCCTGCTTATAAAATAAAAGAGCCAAGGCACCCGCCTTGACTCGAATTTGCTTGCTACCAATGGTTAAATCTCTCATGCTTCTGCTCCCCCTGTAGTTACATTTGTGAATTTAGGCGTATACACAGAATCAAAAAACGCGCTATAAGCAGCAGCATTTGTTTCATTTAGCTCCAGGTCACCTTTAACAACTGTGCGCCCACCAAGCTCAATCGGGGAAACTGTCAGGTTCAATACATCGGTTGCAACTTCGACGGATTCACCTTTCGTCTGGCGTTCCTTAGCCGGGCGGTCAGCTTGGCAATCGTAATAAACAAAACGGCGGTTCTTCTGATCGCCCTGTACCTGTCCAAGCAGCGCAAACTTTTTAGGCGTTGCGTCAGACACTTCCACCAACATTCCATTCTCGTCGATGATCCATCCAAGCATTTTGGCCAGAATATCATCGGGAACCAATGCTAATTCCAATTCACCTGTATAGCCATTGTTCGAAGTCGCTACATAATATTTGGTATTATCGGCGTAAAACTCCGACTGTTCGCCCTGCGCCTCCGGTGTCCATCTAACCGCGCCCGGAATAGGGATTGGTGTACCCCAAGCGGGTTGAGTTGTGCTGTCCTCATCGTAAAAAGCAATATGCACCTTGTCCAAACCAAATGTAACTTTGTTCTTAGGCATTTCGTCACGCTCCTATAAGTTGAATTTCATATAAAATCTGATACATTTTTTCATCATCCAGCCAGCTTTCCAACTTTGAATAAGGTAAGCCCAATTCCTTCAGCTTATCTTGGACTTTCTTTTCAGTAGCCAAATCCTTTTTAGTGGTGTACAACTCCACCTGATAGTTCCCAACATCTACATAATTTTGGTTATCTGCTATCATGTCAGAACTGTATGCGAACTGAAATGTTATGAACGGCGGGGCCGGGGCGGGATTTTTTTCCGTCACTGTAAAATGACTATAAGTTACTGGGATTCCTAGTGATTTAAGTTCGACAAACAACTCTGATTGTTCCATTACCTACCTCCGTTACGAATGATGCGCTTGATATCATCAGCGAGATGTGCCGCATGGTGATCATATGCAGGCCGTAAGTGAGGATAAGCCCTTACCCGCCCACCTCCACGCTTGGCGTGTCCAAACTCCAGCAAATGCACACGGCGGGAATGCTTTTTGTTCCAGACCACCAGCCGTTTTAGTGTCCCTTTGCTTTGGTCCGATACTTTGAAGCCCTTGGCGTACTTCCCGGTATGCTTAGGTGCGCTTGTCTCTGCTTCCTGTCGTACCTTTTCGGCTACTTCATCCAAATGCTGGTCAATTCCCTTTTCTACATCATCGGTGTATTCCTGTACGGATCGGGTGATTTCGGAAACAAGCTGATCAATGTCAATGTCTCTAGCCATCTGCCGCCACCCTCTCACACGTTAGTTCTAGTTCTTCAAATCCGGTTGCATAGGTGCGAATCACCCTGTACAGCACGCCATCAAAACGGACAGACTGTTCATAGTTGTACTCATAGCCATGAATAACAAACACCATTTCAGGTCGTAGCCCTGCAACCGCTGCATTGTAAAACTCAGTACGTCCCACAGATTGGAGTTTACACAATACGACCGTCTCTACTGGATCACCGGGAATCTGATTGCCTATATCGTCCTGTGTAATTTCACCGGGCCTGATTAGCGTAAGCTCATAATCCCAACTCATGGTACCCTCCGGTTATGAAGAATTAGATTGTGTAATCTGAATTGGAGATGACGCGGCATAGCCCCGGATTCATCCCGGGACTGATACCGCCATGTAGCATAATCAGCACAAAAAAGAAGATGATTGAAGTTCTCCGCATCAAGTGCAAGCCCTTTTTCATCTTCCAGTTCGGTAATGACTGATTGTGTAATAGACTCCAGATAACTGTCACGCACCGTTGTACGAATGCCCAGCCGTTCTTTTACAAGGTTAACGATTGTGGATGCATCCATATCAACCCTTGGCTTCTAAAGCCGTTACGCGGGCTGCTAGAGCGTCATATTGGACCTTTGTGACCTCGCCCGGATCGCCTTTATCTCCCTTGTCACCTTTTGCCCCGGCTGCGCCCGTTGCCCCAGTATCGCCTTTATCGCCCTTTGGTCCTGCTGGCCCTGTTGGTCCCGCTGGGCCTGTTTCTCCTTTATCACCTTTTGGCCCTGGTTGCCCTGCGCCGCCTCCGGTAGTAGAGCGAATCACGGAAGCCAACTCACCAGCCTTTACCTCTTTGGCTACATACCCGAATCCCGTTTCTGACGCTACAACTACACCGCCAGTGCCTGCCGCCACTGTTGCCCCGGCCGCGATATCCTCACCAGCTTCCACTAACCAAGTGGGGCTATTGTTAATGATTACGGTGATAACATCACCCTTTTTCAGCGTACCAGTTGAACGGAAGTCAGGCGTACCGCCTGCTGTAGTTGCCGCCAACGTGATACCTTCAGCTCCTACCGTTTTAGATAGGAGTCTGTTTGCTGCCACATCCTCAGTCACTACCGCTGTAAACTTGCTCATCCCTGAGCACCCCCCGCTGTAATTGTGAGTAGTGCAAAGTATTCTTTATAAACTGGTTTGCCGTCATATCGTCCAGTACCCTTGAATACCGTTTGATCCTGAATAAAGCGTACCTCTTTAGAGCTTTCAATTTTTACCCCTGCACGTTCAGCCAACAAATATTTCTTAAAATCACCCAAGACAATTGTTTCAGCCGGGGCATATTGTGAAAATACAATACGGGTACCGTCCGGTAGGAGTGGATTAGTTGCATTTTGTACAACCACTCTACCATCTGCTGTTTTAACAAGCGTTTGCGGTACAATGTGCTTGTAATAAGTGGATCGACGCATAACAGCAATGACTTCTTCAATTGGCGCTCCGTCTTCTCCATCATCAATCAGTGCCAACTGGGTGACAATACTTTCGATAGATTTATCCACGGTAACATTGCGGCTTGTATCATCTTTCAATGCCGTTACCACCCCAAGCGGCTGTTTTGCTGTCGGGCCTGTACCAATCAAAATAGCCTTGTCCAACGCCTTACCAATTGCCATTGCCAAACGGCGTTCGACAAAATTCGCCAAATCAATCATGCTGTCCTCTAAAATGGCGTTGCACAGAGGAATAAAGCCGCCCACTTTAAAACCATCCAGTTCGGTTTGTGTGAAGGCATCTGCCAGCTCTTGAACAGGATCACACATTTCAACCCAAATCGCTTCAGGAATTGCACCGTCCAAAATAACACGTGCATCACCATTCAGCGGAACTACTTCAACCTCTTTGTAAAGGCGGCTAAAATCACCAATTCGCGTGCGGATCATATCAATAACAACGGTTGGAATCGTTGCATCTGCTCCTGTGAGTGCACGATTTTCTTTCACAGCCGTAGCCAGTGCGGAATAAAAATCACGTACCTCCGGTTGGTTCAATCTCTCAAGTGTTTGCGCCCGTGTTTCGTATTTGTTGCCTCTCATTCTTGTTTCGCCTCCTGTTTGTGTATGGTTTCTTTCGGATGGTGCTGGAGCTGGTACAGGGTTCGGGGTATTATCAGGTGCTTGGCTGTTGAGTTGTTCCAGCTCTCCTTCAAGTGCTGCAATCTCGCCTTCCAATACGCCTTTCTGCTCAGCAACCCCCGTTTTCTCCTGCTCCAGCTCCGTAACACTTTCTTCTACAGCCGCAATTTCTTCGTCGGTGGCGGCTTCCTCAATTGCGGATTCCAACTCATCGGATCTCGTTTGCAAGCTGCGTTCTTGCCCCAACAGTTCTTCAAGAGCAGCTTTACGCTGCTGAATCTTTTTTGCTAGCATAATTTGTCTAAGTGCCATTATCTTTTCAGCCTCGCTTTCAATTGGTGTTTTCGTTGCTGGAGCTGTCGCTCCCGGTGCTGCTCAACCTCAGATTTTCGCGCTTGTACTCCCGTATCTGCATAAGCGGGGAAGGTGCAAACGGAAACTTCGTGAAGGTCAACTTCTCGAATGGTCCATTTAACAGTTCCGTCGTCTCTCCAATCCGTGTCCTCTTTCAAAATGCTGAAGCCAAAGGAACACTGGTCCACGTCTCCGCGTTTAACGCGCTCGTACATGTTCACTGCGTCGCTATCGTTCGGATTCACCTTCACACGCCCCCACAAGCCGTGAGAATCGGCTTTAAGCTCCAGCGTGCCAGATTTATTCCTGCCAAGTACCAATGTGGTGTCATGGTTAATTAAGGCGCGTACGTCATTCCCTAGCGTGTTACTGAACGCTTCAGGGGCCAACTCTTCAAATGCTCCGGTCCATAATTCTGTTGGACGGTTGAACACGGCAAAATAGCCTTCAATAAACATGTCCTGTCCATCCTGTTCAGATCGGGTTTTTAGCTCCGTGTGCAGGCTGCGCACAACCTTCTGACTCCTATCCATCATCATCCTCACCTCCCCCCTGGTTTAATTTTTTCTGATCACCAATCATTCCAGCTGGGATATAATTTTCTAAGATGATGCGTTCGTTCAATCCTTCAAGCGGCGATAAACCGATCCAATCCCGTACCTCGTTCCCCAGCATGAGGCTGCGAACAAAAAGATTGCTTCCGACATCTGCCAGCTCCTTGAGGTCATAGGCGTATAGGCTACGGGGATTAAACTTGAAATATAAATCCGGGCTATAAAGCAGCTTGCGGGTCAATTCTTGGACAAGCCCGGTAGCCATTGGCAGGATCGTCGTATTGATGAAGCTGTTATATTCATCTTTTTTGAAGTCACCAACCCCAACAAAAAAAGCCGGCACCCCAAAGATGCCCGCCACTGTTCGCTTATCCAGTTGTACTGAATCATTAATTGCCAAATCGTTCAGGCTCAGGGGTTTGACCTGCTCCACATCAATCATTTCCGCAGGAATGATCCACGGCTGTCCTGCCTCAGACCGTTTCAAGTACATATCAAATACTTTTTCTCGCCCTTCCTCGCTACTCAGTTCCGCTGTATTAGCATCAACCTTGATAATGAGAGAGGGCATGTACTTACCGGACATAAACCCCTTCTTGGTAGCCGTAGCCTGCTTGAGATTATGAATAATATCCTTGAGTACAGCCCGGTACCCCTGCCCTTTCCACGGCCGTTCAGGATCGGGGTTTATGATAAAGTGAAGTACCTCATCATGCTGATAGATATTTCCTTTATACAAAATTTGATATGCGTCCAATGTCTCCATAAAGCTGACGCTGGACGGTTTGAGTGGGATTAAATCGGCTATAAAACCATTTAACATTTTGGGATATACCACACTATTCCCCTCGCCCGAAAGCAGTAGGTTTTGAACGATGTTGTATATCCATGCCTTACGCGTCATGAGGCTGTAAGGATTAACGTCCAGCTTGCGAGAAAGCTCATTCTTAACGCGAATATCCCCATCACTCGTGTTCTGCATCAGGTGGATTGTCATGGAAGATATCAGGTCCGCTATCTTATGAACAGCCATCTTCACTTCTGGATTATCAGACAGTCTTGTATAACCAGGTACACAAAGCGTGTCATATGCATCTTGTGTCAGAAAATAACCAATGCTACTTTCTGGTGCAGCCCGTGTGTCACGTTTCTTGCGCATCCAATTTCTAAGCCCCAATTAAACCAACTCCTTTCATCCATTTTTTAGCCAGTTTGCTGCGCTGCCTGACTTCTCCAAGTTCTCCAGCATTCGAACAGCTCCAAACACCGCAGCGTCAAATATATCAATCCGCTGATTCATCGAAACTTTTTCATACTGGATCATGTCGTCAGTCTTTTCAATGGCGTGTACATTCTGTAGACAATATTCAAACGCTTCAGAATGAAGGTAATAGAAATTACCGTCCTTGGCTGACTTCTCAATTCTGCGGAAACCTTCCGACTTTTTATAAAAGAACTGCGGTTGGTCAATGATGGAAAATCCAGCTCGTTTCATACCTAAGAAAAACTCTCGCCCAAACTTCCTGTCAAAGCCCACTTGATGAATTTTGAATCCCATTTCCTTCATTTTGACAAACCACTTCACAACGTCTGAATGATTCACGGTTGGAGTATTACACATGTCTAGCCAGCCATCTTCCTTCCAGCCAAACAATGGAATGTTATCTTCTTCCGCTTTGGCGGTAGCTCTAACAACCGGGAACCATGCATGAGAAATGACAATATCCACCCCGTTATAATTTCCATACAACGCACTAGCAGTTAAGTCATGCATTTTACTAAGATCAGCGCCGCCATACCACTTCACTGGCAATTTAGCCAGATCCGATAAAGTCCATTTGTACTTACGGTCACTAGCTTTAAATTCATCCAGATTGAAATAGGCTTTCATGGCGCCCGTATAAACGTTCAGAGACTTAGCCAGAAAATCTTTTCGTTGCTGCGGATCATTCTGAGCTTCTAAGGCTTCTTTCATGATGTCTTGCGGACGAATGCTGACCCCATAATTCGGGTTTGCCTTCTCATGTTCAGCAGCGGAAGTATAATCCACTTCGCCCTTTTCACCCTGATCGGCTTTGCAGATAAACACAAAATAGTGTTCAGCTTTAATCGTCCTGTCCAGTATCTTTTTACAATACTGGAGCCGCTGATAACAGAAGCTTGTCATATCATCGCCAGCTGTGGTTATACCGATCATCAGTTTATTGGCATACGCCTTCATTGCTTCCTTGATGATGTTATATTGCTTGGGCCGTGTATAAGCGTGCAGCTCGTCGGCAATAGCATAGTTACAGTTCAAAGAGTCCTGGGCATCAGGATTTGCCGCCAAAGCTTCAATGTTTATCGAACCTTCCCCAAAATCGCCAGAGATACTATGGTTCTGGTTATTGTCCAATATTCTAAAACTCTTTTCTTCCCCCATTTGTCGAAGGTTAAAAAGGATGAATTTAAAACTTTGAAGTGCTTGACGTAAAGCAGCGCCCACAATGTAAATCGTTGAACTAGACTTAACACTAAGAAGTGCAAGCGCCCAAGCCAATGCCGCTGAAAATGGCGTCTTACCATTCTTCCGGGGCAAGTAAATGAATGCTTCCTGATACCTTCGGATGATGGTCCCTTTATTGAAGAATGAAAGAAGGTTATAGATAATAAATTTCTGCCATGGTTCCAATAAAAAAGGCTTACCTCTCAATGGTGTGCCATCAAGACGTTCGCCCTTTTCATGAACAAATGTACTTTCAATGATTTCAATGACATATTCAGCGTCGGAAGGATTAAAATCATAAACACCCGATGCAACATCATCTTTAAAACGCTGGCAACCTTGAATAAGCTCTTTGCCAGCTAATTTTCGCCCTTCTACAATGCTGTCGGCATACTCCATGACTATATTGTAGTTCGGAAACTGTTCAATCACTTATTTCCTCTTACTCAATAAGCTTTGTAATTTGGATTCCTTCGGTTTATCAACCGTCACAGTATCAAGGGATTTAGGATTCAGGCATAGACGGTCAGAGTATGCCAGAATATCCTTTCGCAACGTTTCGAGAGACGCAAGAATCGGGCTTTTTTTTGCGCCTCCCTGGTCTGTACTTACCTCGTACTGGTAACCACCGTCCTCGAACTCTTTGGTCAGCGTGTTATACTGAAAAACCAGTTCCGCATAGATGTCAATTATCCTATTGTACTGCGGTTTATGAACACCAAGTGCTTTCATATCCGCAACAGTCGCCCGCTTGATCGTCTCCTTTGTCGGTGCCTTCGCCACATGCCTTCACCTCCCATTTACTGTAATTTATTGATCCAAAAAAAGTTTTTCGGGACTCGCACTATTGGAAAAGGCTCCCTTGCCCGGTCCCCAGATAAAATTTTAAAAAAAAATAAAAAGGGGGGGCTTTCTAAAAAAAATATATTTTTCAAAAAAATAATTTCAAATTTATTTGCTCAGTCCGCTTAGAGAAAATACATTGCCTTGCTCTCTGTCGAAATGTTCCCTTACTCTCCCTTGCCATGCTTTGCCTAGCTCTGTAAGCTCATGCGATTGTCTATCATGCATGGCGTTGTGCTGCCTGTCTGATAGTGATACTAAGTTCCAATCCTTTAGCGCAAGCTCTGGGTAATGCTCCAGCGGATAGATGTGATGTACCGTGACAGCCGATTCAGATTTTCCAAACCTTTTGCTTTCTTGGCACATGTATTTATCACGCCGCAGGATAGCAGCACGCTTTCGCTTCCAACGTTTTGATTTATAGAATGGGTTGGTCATGCTTCTATCTCCTTTGAATTGATACGCATAATAATGCGCATAATGTATTGACGCGCATGATAACACGTGTTATAATAAGAGTATAGAAAGGAGGTAAGCGATGCCGAAACAAATAACAGTAAGAGAGTTAGTCAAACGGTTGAGAAGAGAAGGGTTTAGGCCTTCACCTTCACACACTGGCGGCGGTAGTCATAAGCGGTGGAAACATAAAGATGATCCAACACGCTATGCGGATATCAGTTTCCACAATGAAGGAGCCACCATACCGATTGGTACACTCAAGAGCATCGAGAAGACAACAGGGGTTATCTTTTAACCCCTGCGCTTCTCCCTAAACGCTTACCTCCAGTAAGGATCATAAGCAGGTGAATTTTTCACCCCAATTATTGAAGCATATGCTTCAAAAAAGTTTAGTCTATACTTGAACCATATGGTTCAAAAAAATTTAGTCTTTAATTGAGACATATGTCTCAAAAACAAAAGGAGTGAGATAAATTGAAAAACACCTATGTTTATCCTGCTGTCATTGAAAAAGCAGATGATGGTATAGGACTGTACTTCCCGGATATTCCCGGAACGGCCGTTCTTGCCCCTGATATTCCAACGGCTGTTGTTGATGCTAAAAACATGTTAGTTGATCGTATACTGGAACTTGAAGATAATAATATGGCAATTCCGTCTCCGTCTGATCCGGCCAGCATTGAGTTAAACGATGCCAGTGACCGGATTGTATACGTTGAAGTTTTCTTGCCTCCATACCGGGATGCAGCAATGAATAAATCTGTGACCATCAATTGCACTGCGCCTCAGTGGCTTCGTGATGCCGGGAAGGATGCTGGTTTGAATTTCTCCCAGCTGCTTCAAAGCTCCGTAAAAGATGCTTTGGGCATTAAGCAAAAGTAACTACAGAGTGAAATAAAATGAATTAAGGCGTCCATTGCGGGTGCCTTTTTCTGCATCCCATCCTGGAAAGTTACTATAATAGCTCTGCTGCAAGCTGCTTGAGCACTGGTGGTGTGGCAATGAGTTTACCTTTTGACTTGTTACCATGAATGTAGGCTTTATCCTCTCGGGCATAATAGACAACGCCTTGGCCCTCAATTACCGGAAAGCCGCTTTCATCGTCAGTCAGCGAAGTTTGTACATGCTTGCCGTGCTGTGCTGCGTGCTCCTCATCGTGCAAGTGAAGGATACCGTCAGAACTGAGAAATGCGAAACGTGGTTTTACAGACATATTATTTTCCTCCATGTGTGCATAACAAAAAGGACGCGGTTACCCTACGCCCCTCATGTCTGCTTATGTTATTAAACTATTAGTGGGTACCAAAAAATAGTTTCTACCTATAGGTGGCAGTTGGGGGACAAAAATAAGCTTTCTGACACCGCTTGAGCAACTTTTTTTTGTGCCCTCTCCACATACTCGGTTACGCTATCCCTTGTAATATCCAAAAACTCTGCTATCTGACTCCGGCTGAAACATTGTCCATGAGCCATAGTGTAGCATTCGCGCTCGCGTGGACTGAGCGTAGATAATGCGTCCTCTATCTGGAACAACTGCCACTCAGATAGATTCGCCGGACTCCCCGCATGATTGCGTTGTACATATGCCTGCATTCTTAGTGGATCTACCGGACGTTCTCGCTGATAAGCAGCCATCCGTTCAGCTCCACGTTTATTCCCTGGTCTTCTTCCTGTATTTAGCCATTCCTCCACATACTCACAATCCGATATCATACCTGAAATAACTTTCTTATCATCAGCATCCGCTTTAGCGTACAGTCTTCTGGCAATGTTTAGGGACTTGTGATAGTTAAGAGATGTAGCAGCGCCCAGGTCAACAATATTTATATCTTGCATATTCTTAATTCTCAGCCCCATGATCTAATCCCCTTTGTGATATAATGGGTGTGAGAAATGAAGTAACAGGCCCCCGTGCTCCCTGTCAAGGTTGCGGGGGCTTTGTTGTGTTCATCCTTCATATTTTTGTAGCAGCTCCATGTATTTATCATGCCACATCCTCGCCGTGGCTTTATGATCCTCTATAAGCTCGTCTGACTTCCTAATAGTGTCGGTTAAAGCAGAAGAAGACTCCCGCATGATAATCTTCATCCGGTCTATCTCTTCAATTAGCATACCAGCCGCACTTTTCCAGTATGAAAACTTTCCTCCTTCAAGTTCCCTCCGAATTTGCTCAATGTCTACCTTCGGAGGACCAGGCATTTTAACAAGCTGTTTGAATTTAGGCAATATTAATCCTCCCTTAGTGGGTGTAGGTCCTACACCCTGTATTGGTTTAATCATCATAAGTGTCGAGTTAAAACTTCGTCTCTCATATTGTCTACAACTTCATTTAACATATTGTTCACCTCAATTAAATCTGGTAAAATTAAATTCAAAAAATTAGGAGAATAATATGAACTTTTTAACAGTACTTCTTATGTGTATTCCGCTTTATGCTGCATTCAGAGCTTTTACAATCACTCGTGATCCAGAAGCAAAAAAAAGAATCCCAAAAACGACACTAAAAGCTCTAACTTTTTTTGCTTATTTTATATTTATCGTTTTGGGATTTTTTATAATTACAGAAGGTGTAGAATACCTCTCTCAGTTATAATTGAATTGGTAGTTGCAAGTAGTTTTATAAATCTGAAGTGATTTAGAGTACGGGGGTAAAGGCTGTTATGCCTCATCCCTCGAAACACTTTGAATTGTCCTATTCATGCTCAGGATTGCTAAATTCTGTTTCGTAATCATCCATGATGACTTTTGACCCATGCGTGTATAGCTTAAACAAAGTCGCCTCAAGGCCATACAAACCGCCCATGATCGTTTTTTTGTCGAACGACTTATCGGCAATTTCTACACTGTTGATGTAGCCTTCTTTATCAAGGACAAGGCGATATTTACAATTGTATTGGGACTTATCTGGCTCCGGATCAAAATAGATGAACGACAGAACCCGTCTATCAGCATCAACATGAACTGTGATCTCTTGAACTTCCTCGTAATCTAGTTCATTCAACTCGCATTCATCTTCAACCATTTCTTTAATAAGCTCAGAAAAATTGACTTCTTCTCTTTTGGTTCCAAGCAATTCTTGAAGATTTTCTTGCATCTTGGCAACGCCGACACTGTGAATGGATTTTTCAACTTCGCTTTTTATCACGTCTAGAATTATATGGTTGTAAGATGGGATATCGAGGTTCTCCAAATTAATCTGAAGTTGATTGCGTACTGCTTCCTTCAACCCTTTTCCGAAGTCACTCCAACTACGCAAGGAATCTTCGACAACATCCTTAATAGTTTCTTCTAGTTGCTTCCTAATGACTTTTTCTACGTAGCCTTCTTCGTTTTATGCTGCCAATTGGTTATTAATGATTAAGTTCATATCCATTTGTATGTCCTCTCTGCCCTTGGGGGCGGTCTATTCGATCCAGCGGTCACGTTTCGTCTTTTCCATCCAGTCTTTTTGAAGATTGTCTATGTTAAACACGTAATGTCTACGGCCCAGCACGTAAGATACAAAACTGCCCGTGCTGCGTTCGTAAAAACATCCGTTCAAAAGCTGCCCATCCATCCCTTTTCGCAAATCCGGTGTTTCCTGTACAATCTCAGCAGAATAAAAGTTAAATTCCAGTTGCGTCATACCGTCTCCAAGCCGTTCAACTGCTCTTTAGTACGGAAGTAGAAGGGGGCATATCGGTATTCGGATCGGTGTTTTGGATTGTACATGTATGCTACGGGTGTTTCATTTTCCGCTACTGGGCAGTTCATGGTTACGCAGCTCGTACGAGTAAGCAATATCCCTCCAGCTGGGGGCAGCCCATTGTGCCATTTGCCCCGCTGTGCGTCCTTATCCGGTATCAGCACAGGCATGTTTAATTGTCTGACTTCATCGCGGCTTAACCAGCCGTTTGCATTCGGCATATATTCTCACTTCCTTGGTAGAGGGGCAGCCTTAGCCGCCCCAAGGATGTATTAAGCAATGATAGTTACAAAACCGGATTTAATCTCGTCCTCCAGCTCGGCATAAAGATGCTCCTTAATGCTTGCCATAGCTTGTAACTTCCACGCGCCTCCATCTGCTTCAAATAGGGCTGCGCGGGGTCCAGATTGCAAACGGAACACAAAGCTGCATTCTGGCTGAGGAATATCAATAAACGTTCTGTACGGTTTCAGTTTAACGGGATTAGGAACCGTTACCTTTTCAAGACTGGCGACCCCGCTTTTGGCTGTTACCTGTTGCGATACCCCATCGTCTGCGTAGGTATTTCCAGACTCTTCTTTAACGTTTCCTACTAACTTCAATACAGCAGCCCGATCAAGGTTTTCCACAAAGCAAGCTTGTAATTGGACATTGAAACTCTCTACATCCATGTACCTTTCAAAATTAATATCTGGTAAAACCGCAGATGCTTGAAGCATCACATTACGCCGCTTATCCCGGTTAAAAGCACTCAGCACCCGTACATCAGTCTCGCTGACCACATGAACCAATACAGGCTCCAATTTGTCGTAGTTGTCCATCAGGTATGTTACCAAGGCGGACAGCGTATTTACCTTGAGCGTGCTTGTTACTGGCTCCTGTACCAACTCCAGCGAACCCGTAGTGTAAATCTGACCGCCTACTTCCTTGACCTCTTTATTCGCCAGAGCTGCGATGTACTGCATTGCTTCCTTAATCATTTATAATTCCTCCTAAAATTTGTTTTTTTATTTGAAGACGACAACATTGCCTGTACCGGATTTTATTTCCCCGGTATCCTGGTCAATTGTTTCCCCAGTTCCAGTACGTACGGTACCTTCATTGTCAAAAAACGTCTGATCCTCATCACCGAAAAGCAATTCCTGCGCCACAACATTTCCAGCATTGTCGGTACCCATGATAAAGGTGGTCTCCAATGGGTTATCTGGAGCTATGGTTGACTTAGTGGTAACATTGGTATTAATTTTTTTCCGTTTTGCATCCGGTTTAAGGTTTACCGTTATTGTGATGCTGCGTGCAGCCGTTGCGGACGTATTGGGATCGTCAATATTCCTCATGACCCGATCCCATTCTTTATTGAATTTTTCCTGCACGCCACCTTGTACCAGCCTGCTCAGTTCAATACGGTTTTGCATGTAAACAACCTCCAAATAATAAATTTATAAGTACATACGTTTGGTATAACGGCTGTGGAGGGCTGCGGCCTCTGTCCATAACTGAGTCCTATTCCACAATCAAAACGTCAGGACGTATTTTGATGTAGCCCCATCGTATCTGGTCCAAAGCGATAATAATTACTTCCTGCCAACTATCCCGCTTAAAGTGCTTCCGAATCTGTTCTACGCTTTTGCCTTGTCTCCACATATCACGAAACTTTTTCAAATCGTCTGCGGACCAAATAAAGTTCAATTCCTCGCACGCAACATAAATTTTCCTAGTCTGTTTTCCCTGTTGTTCCAGACGCTTGTCCCAATCTTCTGGCGTGTATATCCTTTTTCCCAAATCCGGCACCTCCGATCCGCCTTAATAACTCCACTTCGGCATATGCCCGAATGTCATAATCCAATCGTTCGTCATGAAGCATTTCACGCAACCGGGAAACAGATTGTTTTTCCATATATGCTGTTGGTGTCACCGCTGTTCCCCCTTGCCTGATTGCATACGTTCAGCTAGCCGTAGCAATTCCTCGTATTCTTCTTGGGATACGTCTTGCTCATCCCCTGGCTCTGGAGACTTAACAATATCAATAGGCTGCTTACCGCTCCTACCACCGCCTTTGTTCGGTGGCTTCTCCTTGGTCCAAGGTTCGTCTATACCCTCAGCCTTCCAATTTTTTAGAATGCCGTTGACATATGACATACTGCGTTTTCCGGCAACTACGGCTTTTTTCATAGCTTCACATAGCCAGCGGTTACCATAGTCCTTTTCTAAGATTGCTATTTCATCGGCTATAAGAGGGCTGATTGTTCCAAAGCCTTCATTTTCAAATAATCTAAAAGGGTTATTCTCAATTTCAGGAAGACTACTACCAGAAATCTGTTCTGTTCCGTTCTCTTCCCTTCCCTTCTGTTCAGTTCTGTTCTCTTCTCTTCTGTTCTCTTCTAGAGGAATATTTGGGAAATTCCCGGAACTACCGGGAAAGTCCAAAGGAGGGTCAGGAAATTTTGAGCGTGTCCGTTTATGCAATCCTTGTTGATGTGCTTCAAAATTGACCACTTGAACCACCTTTTGACCGTCAGCTTCATACCATTCAATAAGGCCAGCAGACTGCAAACGGTGCAAAGACTCTTTCACATCAGAAACCAGCTTGTCCAACATAGGAACCACCAGCGCTTTAACTTTAGCTGGCGATCCTGCTAAACGTCCAAAATCATCTGTATGAGGAATCATCCATGTGAACAGCAACATATCAAATATGTCCGGCAGTTCATTAACTTTTTCTGAAATGGATATAACCTTAGATATCATCCTTTTTTCAGCCATCCCTAACGCTTCCCTTCGATTCTGGATTATTCTTAGAAGTTCCGGGAAGTTCCGGGAAGTTCCTGACATAATGGTCCAACACTGCGTTAATAGCTGCCGCCATAAAACGCCTTGATCGTATACCATCCTGCGTACCGTCCAACCAACGATGGCAGGGAATGCAGACATGGATAAGGTCAGTGACCTTCGTTTTTTCATCAATATGACCCCGCCCGGTCAAATGCGCCCTTTCCTCTGCCCAAGCTTTACCACAAAGCTCACATAATCCAGCAGAACGTTCTTTTAACTGCTGATCTACTGTATTGCTTATGTCGCCTTTCTGGCGTTGCGTATGCCTGATACGTTTACTGCTGGTTTGCTGCTTTTTACTGTACGGTTGAAAAGGTAAAGTCACGAACCACCACCCCCTATATGCATATCAACACGGAGCCTCAAGCGCAGTTCATACAGGTATTCAGCCAACGATTTAAATTCGTTCTTCCATAAATGCATCCGCTCGAAATCTTCCGCTTCGGTATCCCGTATATCCAACACAGCCAGTTCTGCCGCAACCTTTTTGTTCCTCTCGGTTGTATCTCGCATGGTTTCGGCATAAACTCGCTTTCGCAAATTATAGGTTTGCATATGCCTTCCGCTCATATAGGCGGATACTCGCCCCATTAACGTATGAGCCTGCGTCAGCAATTCAACCTTTCGCACCAATGCACCCGGTGAATCGTCAGTGAACGACTCTGCTGTATCCCGAAGACGCTGTATGTCATGGATGTACTGTTTGATTTCCTTAATGTCCATGCGTGAGACTCCTATTTTCAAAAAATTAAATGTGTGCTATAATCCCGTTAATTGTTTATTCATGCAATCGTGTTGGTAGCACGATTATGGGTCTGTTCATAATTGAGCAGATCCTTTTTTCATTTCCCGTTCTAAACGAAATAGCTTTCCGCTAAGAACATGCCACTCCTTTTTATACTCGATCGGGTTAATCCCCAATGAAATAGCTTCTAGTTTCTTATAGTTCAATTCCCGCATTCGTTTACGTATCTGCTTGCATTCCGTCTGTTTGTCCAACTCCGCTACCTCTTCTCCTGTTAAATGCAATAACGACATGTCCAGGCGAACCGCATCACTAAGCAAACTGTTTATGAAGTAAGCGCCCTCGAAGATTGTTCCGCCCGGTACCTCTAGGTAACTTCGCAAGCCGGAATTGTCTATTACTGGTATTAAGCGTGTTTCCAAGTTGAATCCCCTCTCTCTGGCGTAAAGCCGTTTCAAGATCTGTTATTGCTTCATCAAAGTAATCTGTTTGCAGAACTGCACGCATCGCGCACAGCTTACACAGCCGTTTCCACAACATACGTCGCTCAGCTAATCTTTCAGGTGTCAATGTTCATACTCCTTTCAGGTCAGTGTCCCGATGGACAGTTCTTTTACAACGGTTGTGTATATCTCTTTTAACTTTGGATCTGCCTCGATCACATCAAGGCGGTTCGTTTCAGATATCTTGGTCTTGGTTGCACCTGACTCGCGCAACCGATCATGGAGGTTACGAAGTCGGCGGTTAAGGTCGCATTTAGCCCGACTCTCCAGCATTTCATAACTCCGCTTTCGCAAATCCCGAAATACTCCGCCTGACCGCCTAGCAGCTCCATTAAGCATCCCGTTTAGCTTGTCTCTCCAATCGTCGTCACGCTGCAAGATTGTTTCCTGTATTACAGCTACCCTTTGGTCTGTTGCGTCCTGGCGCTGCATAATGGCTTGTTGCTGCTGCTCCTGCTGAATCAATAGCTGGAGTATCGGACTTAGTTGGGATGTGTCTACGGCTGTGGTCTGTATCTTCTCACGCATCCGGTGGAACTCGGTAATGTATCTTTCCTTAAATTCCATAGCCTTTGGGCCAGTGTAGCCCATGACCAACATCGTGAAGCCTTGCTCTGTCATAAGGTATTTTGGAGTTGGTCGGCCTTGCCCGTTTGTATAATCTGACTGCACGAAATGGTGCAGTCGAAAATCATCACTGCAAGGTAACTCTCTGATATCTTGCATTACTCTGCGATGCTCTTTGCCAAATGCTTCAGCTACAGTAAGGCTATCTGTTACGGCTTGTCCTTTTTGGATAAATACCAATTGGATCATAAAACTACTCCTTCCGATTAAATTCATAGCGATTCTTCACAGTACGTTGTTACATCATTCCAGTACACTGTTTCTGAGCGGCAATCCATCACTTTGGTGTTTTGTTCAATTTGATTGTTCCTTGTCTTCCAACCATTTATCTAGTGCAATCTGGCGAAAGTGAATTAACGTTCGATTTCGAATGAAAGGAATCTCACGGTCTTTGACCATGCGCCGTAACGTAGAATCCGAAACTTTCAGATACCTGCAAGCCCCAGCAAAGTCGAACACATTGGCATATAGCAGTCGTTCGATGTCTGGTTTAAGTTCGGAAAGAATCTGGTCTCTCAGTTCCTGCTTGATCTCCACTCGTAGAGCCTCAATGAAATCTGTGGTTGACGGCATTCAAGCACCTACTTAATCGTCAATTAAATTGACGTTGAATTTAAAAAAATAAGTAATTTAAAACAACACCTTGCGTCAATATAATTGACGGTGTATAATAGCCATTAACGGGTTATTAATTAGATTGAGCCTGCTGGCTCAATCTCAACTTCTGCTAAGTCAGGAAATAGTTCTTCAGCAGTGGTCTTCAAATACTTTACCAACTTGAAAAGTAGTTTAGCATCTGGGTTAGCTCTGCCAGCTTCAATATGTCGGATGTGATTTTCTGTCACACCCACAGCATTAGCAACTTCCCGTTGAGTCAAGTTGAAAAATTTTCGACGATTCTTGAAAGCCATACGTTTAACAGGAGTATCATGTTTCATTTAGCTCACCACCTTCCTGAATGACGTTTATTTAATTGACGTACACCCAATATATCACGTCAATTAAATTGGCGCAACACATTTTAATATTTTTTTTGACATGGAGTGTGTAAATGTGAATGAACAAGAGAAAAAAACAATGGGGCAACGGATTAGAACTGAAAGAGAACTCAAGGGTTGGTCTCAAGAAAAACTAGGTGAAATACTAGGGATGAACAGAACTAACATTTCAAACTATGAGTCGGGAAGAACCATTCCACCTGGCAACGTTGTAAAAGATATGGCCAATTTATTTGGGATCAACTCTGATTATATTTTGGTAAATTCGGATGTTCGAAGGTTTATAGACTTGGAAGTTGAAATGAAGGGTCAGTCTGGTTTATATGCAAATCCTGATGTGGAAACTATAGCAGCCCATCATGATGGAGAAGACTGGACGGAAGAAGAACTTCAGGACATTGAGGAATTTAAAGAATTAGTAAAACTAAGAAGGCAGCTTAGGAAGAACAAGGAGTGACATGATGGTATCCTACAACTATGAAACTCTATCCGCCAAGGCTCGTGAATCGAACGTTGAGATTGTCGAGAAGCAATTACGGGGCCGAAACAAAGGTTTCTATTCCGACGGGTTGATTCTCATAGACACACGAATTTCGACTATTATCGAAAAAGCTTGCATACTTTCAGAAGAGCTTGGGCACCATCACACGAGTTTCGGCGATATTCTTGATCAAAACATCATACATAAACGAAAACAAGAACTTCGCGCCAGACAATGGGCGTACCAATGCCTGATACCTCTTAATGGCATCATTCAAGCCCATCATGCCCGAATATCAGGCCGCTATGATCTGGCAGAATACCTGGGGGTAACAGAAGAGTTTCTTCAGGCTGCAATCGATCGATATACTGAAAAATTTGGTTTATCGGTTCAAGCTGATGAAAGGCATATAATCTATTTTGACCCGTTAGGTGTCGTAGAGTTAAAAGTGTGACCTTCGCAATCTCGTCGTTGCGATGCGGTTTTTCACGCCCAAAAATAGAACATATGTTCCCTAAAAGGAGGTGATTTAGATGTGAATGGAAATGGTTGGTGTTTAATAAATAGCAGAAAGGAAGAAGAACATGGCATGGACAGAACACTTAGGGGGCAACAAGTACAAATTAGTTGCCCGTGATCCATCGAAAGTAAATAAACCCAAACGGTCCATTTCCGTTGAGGTACCCAAAGAGATTGTTAAATCAGAGAGGAAAACAAAGCAGTGGCTCACATTGGAATTAGCGAAATGGGCTGCAAAGGTTGAAGCTGGTAAAGCGAACAAGTCTGAGAAAGTCAAATTCATGGATTTTGTACCGATCTGGAAAAAAGGTTACGCTGAAAAAAACATGGGGAAATACACTCTTAAAACTAACATGTGGTACATTGAATCTTTCTTGCTGCCTGAGTTTGGCAACGTGGGAATTGAAAGAATCACCACATTGCAACTAGTGACGTTTTTTGCAGATTTGAAGCGTCAAGATGGCAAGGAATATGCAACAAATACAAAGCTAAATATCTATAAGGCAGCTAAGTCCATCTTCGACGCAGCATTTACATGGGAAGTGATTACTAAAAATCCTATTGACGGTGTTCAACGCCCCCGAGCGGGAAAGAAAGAAAAGAAGGCAATGCGTAGCGTGAAGAAGTCGTACAGCACTACTGAGGTTGGGACGCTTCTAGCAGCCCTATACAGCCTTCCTGACAGATGGAGGTTATATTTCACCGGGTCTATGCTTGGAGGCTTTAGACGGGGCGAACTGTTGGCTATAGAGTGGCCTGACGTAAGCTATGGCAACCAAGCGATTTGGATTGATAAACAGATAACCTTTAACGAGTTGGGTGAAAAAATCGAAGGTGAGGTTAAGACAGAGGAAAGTGAGGGGTGGATTGCAATGCCAAAATGGTATATGGACCAGCTAAAAGATTTTGAAAAAGAGTGGAAAAAAGAAGCGGCGCGCTGCAAAGATTGGAAAGGTGAAAACAAACAATATGTATTCCATAGTGGGCAGGGCATGATGTACTACCCCACAACCCCTACTGTTACCTGGCGAAAGTTTCTCAAAAAGCATAATCTGCCGCATGTAAAACTACATGGTTTACGTCATACCGCTGGTATGCTGCTACGGGAAAATGGCGTGGATTTGAAAACAATACAAGAACGATTAAGACATACCAAAATCGGAACTACAGCAGACATCTATACACACGCATCCGACATTATTAGTCGAGCAGCAGCAGACCGATTAGAATCGTTTGATCCAAACAAATGAAAATTTGCCCCATGAACTGCCCCATAACCAAAAATAGCTCTGTCGTTTTACTAATTAAGGGTAAAGAAAAAACCCTTGCGCCACAAGGGTTTCAAACATTTTCGAATCAAAGCGGGTGATGGGAATCGAACCCACGCTATCAGCTTGGAAGGCTGAAGTTCTACCATTGAACTACACCCGCATTATATAACATCTTGATTCTTATGTATGACATGCACAAAACTTTGTCAACTAACTGAATCAGGATGGTATTTAGTATAACTTACCTTTTTGAAAAATGCAAGCATACTAGACGCCATCCTGAGCCAGCCAATTCACAGGTTTACGTAAAAACAATTTTTCAAAAACTTCTGCCGGAATGGGACGACTAAAATAATACCCCTGACCTTCATGACAATCCTGCGCCTGCAAAAATTGAAGCTGCTCCTCATTCTCCACCCCTTCAGCCGTAACCTTCAGCTTCAAATGGTGAGCCATAGAGGCAATGGTAGATACAATGGCCGCATTTTTGCTGTCAACCAGTACCTCATTTACAAAGGACCGGTCAATTTTCAGACGATCAATCGGAAGATTTTTCAAATAATGCAATGAGCTATAACCCGTTCCAAAATCATCAATACTGATTGCAACACCAATAGCTTTTATTTTTTTCAACTGTTCAAAGGCCCGGTCCTTATCAAAAGTCATACTCTCGGTAATCTCCAGCTCTAAATAGCGTGCCTCCAGTCCCGTATCGGACAAAATCCCCCGAATGACATCAACCAGCTTTTTTTGCTGGAATTGGCGCATGGATAAATTGACCGAAATCGGAATCGATGGATACCCCAGCTCCTGCCACTGCTTATTTTGGAGACATGCCTCACGCAACACCCATTCCCCCAAGGGCACGATCAGGCCACTTTCTTCAGCTACTGGAATAAAATCACCCGGCATCACCATCCCGCGATGAGGATGATTCCAACGCACCAGCGCTTCCAAACTCGTTAGCTCGCCACTTTGCAGGTGGACACGTGGCTGATACACCAATGAAAATTCTTCATTTTCAAGCGCACGCCGCAAATCATTCTCCAACTGGAGTCTTTCATGCGCTCGCATCTGCATCGCACTAGCATACCGCTGAAAATTCACCCCTTGCTCCTTGGCACTATGTACAGCAGTATCCGCCTGTTGAATAAGTTGTTCGCTCTGATTCGCATCCGACGGGTACAAAGCTATGCCAACGCTCACCATTACATGATAAGACTCCCCATTAATATCAAACGGCTGATCGAACAGCTTCACCATATCATCAATACGATTTCTCATGACATCTGAATCTTCGTAGCCCATTAGAAGAAAGGCAAATTCATCTCCACCCATGCTAAAGACCGCTTCACCTTCGCGGCAAAAATGCCCCAAGCGTTCGCCTACCGCATACAGCAAATAATTGCCTGCCGTATGCCCAAGCGAATCATTAATCGCTTTGAAACGATCAATATTTAGCACTAAAAGCGCTACTGTCTCATCAGATTTCAATGAATGGCGCAATATTTTATCCAGGCGCTGGGAAAGACGTCGCCGATTGGGGAGGCCTGTTATATCATCGTTATAAGCAATATGATTAAATTCAGATTCTGCCGCCTGTTTTTCCCGATAAGGAACCAGAACCATAAGCCGGACCAGACCGCTCAACAAATTATAAAACGCAATCACGTTAGTCAAAAGTCCTATAAGATGATTGATATCACTCATTTGCTCAGCAAATAAATAGAACAACTGGCTCACAACACACAGCCCAATCCCACGAACCATAAGCAACATGCCCAATTCCGCGGGGCGAACTTTCCGATATTTTCGTACTCCAAAAATAAATGTGAGTACCAGCAGTAACATGACAACCAGATTCAACGTCCAGCCCAGGTTACCTAATTCGTACCGTATACGTAGATCCGGTAAGCCTGCATCATATGCCTTTATAACTCCTAGAATCAGCAACGTGCAGCCTATCCCTGCCCACAAAGCCACTGTCTTGTATTCTGACTTCGTCTTTCTAAATGGAAGGGAACAAACGAATAAGAGCATGACCGAGGTAAAGGCACGATTTACAAACAGCAGCCACAACGAAATGCCCGGAGACAAAGCAAAGTCCGTCAGGCTTACGAAACTAAACGAAACGATATGAACAAGATAAAGCAGACCAGCCACCAAAAACGTTGGGGCAATAAGAAGTCTCTGCCAGGTTAACTGTTCCAGCAATACGGACCAGGATTGATAAAAAATAGAAAAACAAATCGCCGCACAGGCAAATCCTATAATCGGATATACCAAGAAAAATACATTATAGGAGTATATTTTATTCAAAGTTACGTGAAATAATTGCACTAAGACAAATAAAACTATGGCGGCAATTCCAATGCCTATCGTTTTTTTTACTTCCAGCCGTATATTCATTCAGCCTCTTCAGCCCCTGCATATCGGAGATTCCGATCATCTAAGACGTTTGACAGCTTTGGAAGCCGTTGTTTAAGTCTATAGTATCAAAAAAATGTTGTATTCTGGTATATAATAGCATTTAATCTGTGAAAGGTGAATCATTTTTTTGTTCTATATTCATGAATTTATTTTCGCATTTATGCAAATGCACATGCTTACAGTACCAAAAAAGCGCATCATCTTTTCAGATCATGCGCTTCAGATGACATTTTTCAAATAGGTGATACCTATACCCCAACGCTGCACACCACAACAGAAATAGTATGTACAGGACCCCTCTGCGAAAATCTCATCATATTAGACTACAGGAAGTGTGATTTTAAATTGTGTACCGCTTCCATGTTTACTGTCTACATGAATGAAGCCTCCGTGATTTTTGATAATACGATAGCTCACAGCCAATCCCAAGCCGGTTCCACTTTCTTTTGTTGTAAAAAAAGGATCGAATAAACGCGCCAATGTATTGTGATCCATACCTAAGCCGTTATCCTCAATGCAAATGTGCACATA
This sequence comes from Paenibacillus polymyxa, assembly GCF_015710975.1. Taxonomy (NCBI): domain Bacteria; kingdom Bacillati; phylum Bacillota; class Bacilli; order Caryophanales; family Paenibacillaceae; genus Paenibacillus; species Paenibacillus polymyxa. The sequence continues at coordinate 189,318 of NZ_CP049783.1, forward strand.
AGAGCCCTCAAGCACGGTATGGATATCAATGCATCCCTCTCGTTCCCCGCTGATGCTTTCAATGGCATCCATCGCATTTTTAATCATATTGAGGATAACCTGCTTAATCTGCTTCACGTCAATGGAAACCTTCATGAGCTCATCATTTTCATCCAGTACGATCTGGCAGCCCTTCATCAACGCCTCGCTTTCTGTCAGCATCACTACTTCTTTCAACAGTCCCATCACAGATACAGCCGTTTTTTGTGGAGCAGAAGGCTTGGACGAATTTAAAAACTCATAAATAATGTCGTTCGCACGATCAATCTCGGTTAAAATAATACGGGCATACTCATCCCTACCCAACTCCACCAAGTGCGGCCGAAGCAATTGAATAAAACCCCGGATTGCAGTAAGCGGGTTACGGATTTCATGGGCGATAGAGGCCGAAATACGTCCCAGCATCGCCAGCTTGTCGTTTTGATACGCCGTTTGCTCAATCTGCTTATAATCCGACACATCCTTTACACTAAACAAAAAATCGCCATCCATCTGATCACCGTAGGTCACTGTTATCAACCAATGCCGACCATACTCATCAATCAACTCATGATAGCGCTTTCTATGAAAGATAGTTTCTTTATAAATCCGCATAATTTTCTTCTTCTTAAACCGACTTAACTCAGGATGATGCAAAATTTGCATCAGGTTGCGACCTGCGAGCGAACTACGTGGTAGCTCCAGTAATCTCGCCATTTGCACGTTAATAAAGGTCAGTACCCCGTCACTGTCAAACAGCATGATACCACTATCCAGGTTCTCCAGTACATTTTCATACTTATTATTGGCGATCTGTGTGGAAGGGCAAGCTCCCACGGTATCAAGCAAGGCTTCTTGGAATTCACTGATCATGCCAGGCTTCCCCCTTGTATCGGAATGATAAACTGGCCGTATCGGACGTGTAATATTCTTGAAGAATAGAAAGGTATCTATCGATTACCCTTCAAATGGTGTAGAAAACAGTTTCAATCAACTCCGACCATTTTTTTCGATTCGAGTCTTATTTTATGATAGACAAGATTAAGGATCACAGTCAATCGGAAAAAGTGTCGAATCCACATTTTTATCTTATTTTCTTTCGTCATAATATCTGCGCAACATTACCAAAATAAAAAAATAAGTTAAAAATAAGCGCCCTACACACCAAAGAAGCTCTCCAGATTTGAGAGCTTCTTTGGTGTGTAGGATGTCAACTGCCGCTCTTATTATGTTGAAGCCGGGATCGTCTTTGACTCATAACAGCCAGTCTTCTCTTAAGCTCTCCCTGCCATTTCTCATCGTTCATTTGTTTGGCTACCGTCAATAAATCCAGCGACATGTCAATTTGGCGCTTCACAATTTCAACTGCATCTTCACTCTCACGATTTACACAATTTTCAAATATCGTATCATCGTCTTCCATGACATAATCCTGAAAATCAATCTCGGATGCCCCATCTCCATGTGCATACTCAGCCAAAATTTCATACTCATTTTCGACTTTATAATGAACTTCAATGCGACGACATACCGGGCAAAACAGCAAAGGAACATTATGGACTTGGGTGCGGTAATGCTTCAGCGTTCCCTTGGTTCCTACCATGCTTGCTCCACAGCAATAACTCATCCGGGCTCAGCCTCCTCTGAACAAAACCTGTTCTGCCTTGTTTATCTTCTACAATACCTTATTCGCTTTCATCAGGCAAAATTCCTCCAGAACACAACAACATTTCCATAATTATTTGTTACTTCACTCTGTATTACATGAATCAGACAGGCTATTCCTATATCTTCGGCTGCATAGTGCAGGCAAGCAAGCCCCCAACAACGGTAAAGTAACCGCTTGTTGGGGGCTTGCTTGTTTAAGTTCAACTTGTAAAGCTAATATTACAGATTTTTATCGCCTGGTTTCCAGTTCATTGGGCACAAGCCACCGGATTGCAAAGCTTGCAGTACACGCAATGTTTCTTCTACACTGCGGCCTACATCGTTGTGGTTAACCACTTGATATTTCAGTTCGCCTTCTGGATCAATGATGAACAAGCCGCGCAATGCAACGCCTTCTTCTTCGATCAGAACGCCATAGTCGCTTGCTGTTTTTTTCGTGATGTCAGAAGCCAATGGGAAGTTCAGTTTGCCCAGACCGTTGTTTTCTTTAGCTGTGTTGATCCATGCTTTGTGGCTGTGCACGGAGTCTACACTGATACCCAAAATTTCAGTATCAAGCTCTTTGAATTGGTCAGCAGCATCGCTCAATGCTGTAATTTCTGTTGGGCATACAAACGTGAAATCCAGTGGATAGAAGAAAAATACGAGCCACTTGCCACGGTAATCGGAAAGTTTCACCGAGCCAAATTCTTGACCGTCTCCAGATACTGTTTCCAATGCAAAATCAGGTGCGGGTCTTCCTACCAATCTTTCTGCCATAATGTGAAATCCTCCTTTAAAATATGTAAGAAAAACACCAATTGTGCTTTCCTCAATCATCTGTATTGTAATAAACAACCTACTTGATAAATGTTATCATTCGCTGAAATCAAAGTCAATATTATAACCATTACTTTTTTATAATTATTTTAAACTAGCTTAAAAATTCACGATTTATTCACATTTGGAGTTTTCTGATACGCAAGTAGCTCCTGATTGCTCAGGAGCTACGATGTTAATTATTTGCTGTAAAGTTATACTGTATAACCGCCCTATATAATAGGAAGCTTTTTTTCAGAACGGGTGCGTTTTCGGAGCCTTTAGCGAATAGCTGCTGCAATTAAATCGCCCATTTGGGTAGTCGAGATCGCTTGTGATTTATCCACTGCGATATCTGCCGTACGGTGTCCTGCATCCAGTACCTCAGCTACCGCCTTCTCAATAGCGTCAGCTGCTTTCTCGTACCCGAAGGTGAGGCGGAACATCAAAGCAACGGACAAAATTGTTGCAATAGGATTCGCCAGTCCTTGGCCTGCAATATCAGGCGCCGAGCCGTGCACCGGCTCGTACAGACCGAAGCTGCCTTCTCCCAGTGATGCAGAGGAGAGCATACCGATGGACCCGGTCAGCATAGCTGCTTCATCACTAAGAATGTCACCAAACATATTTTCCGTTACGATGACGTCAAAACTAGATGGACGACGCAACAATTGCATGGCACAGTTATCAACCAATACATGCTCAAGCTCGACATCTGGGTAATCTACAGCGACCCGGTTAACGACTTCACGCCACAAACGGGAAGTTTCCAGTACATTAGCCTTATCCACCGATGCGAGTTTTTTGCGACGTTTTTGTGCAATTTCGAAGGATTGACGAACAATACGCTCTACTTCTGTTACATTATATGCGCAAGTATCGACCGCTTCTTCACCCTGAGCACTCTCTCGTCTATACTTCTCACCGAAATAAATGCCGCCCGTCAGTTCGCGCACCACGATCAAGTCCGTTCCTTCCAGTACCTCTGGTTTCAAAGTAGATGCGTCCTTAAGACAATCGAAAACGACAGCAGGACGAAGATTTGAAAACAGACCAAGCTCTTTGCGAATACCGAGCAATCCGGTTTCAGGACGAAGCTCCTTAGGATTGTTGTCCCATTGTGGTCCTCCTACCGCTCCCAACAGCACGGCATCTGCAGATTGACATACGGCCAGTGTTTCTTCCGGCAATGGAGTCCCTTTCTTATCAATGGCAATCCCGCCGAACAGCGCATGCTCTGTTTCAAATGAAAGGCCAAATACTTCTTCCGTACGTTTCAAAATTTTCTCTGCCTCTGCGACCACTTCAGGTCCGATTCCGTCTCCCGCTATTACTGCAATCTTTTTAACGTCTGCCATCACGTACACTCCTCTTGTTATACAGCCATACAGCCGTATTTCTCATACCTTCTTTGTAACATATAAAGCAGGGCTTTGACCAAGATATAGAATCTATCAATTCAATAGGCTCAGCCTATAAGCTGATTTTTCCATCAGAGAACAAGAAAACAGGACCGGTAACACCCGATCCTGTCTATATTCATTTCATAGGCATGTATAAACTTAGGATTTATAATCTACGCGATTGCTGTAATTTTTACGCTTGTCGATCAAACCATTCAGTGCATCCACATAAGCTCGTGCACTTGCTTCCAAAATATCAGTGCTTACCCCGCGTCCCTGTACAGATATTCCGTTTTGAGTCAGCACCACATGTACTTCACCTAGAGCGTCCTTGCCATGGGTAACAGATTTGATGGAGTAATCAGAAAGTACAACACTCTCGCTGCTGGCTTGGTCAATCGCATTATAGATCGCATCGACTGAACCATTTCCCTCAGCTTCTGTCTCGATTACCTGACCTTCATCGTTAACCAGGCGCACTTGTGCGGAAGGCGTAGCCTTGTTCCCGTAAGTTACGAAAATGGTTTCCAGCTTGAAGACTTCAGGTGCATCGGCCAATTTTTCTTCCAACAATGCCAAGATATCATCATCCGATACTTCCTTCTTCTTATCAGCCAAATCCTTAAACTGACCAAAAGCGCGATTCAGATCTTCATCGTTCAATTCGTAGCCCAATTCGACCAAACGCTCTCGGAAAGCATGACGCCCTGAATGCTTGCCCAGTACTAGCTTGCTTTCTTTCAGACCGATACTTTCCGGTGTCATAATCTCATAGGTCGTCTTTTCCTTCAGCATGCCGTCTTGGTGAATACCTGATTCGTGCGCAAAAGCGTTAGCACCCACGATCGCCTTGTTGCCCGGCACTACCATCCCCGTCAAACGGCTAACCAAACGGCTCGTACGTGCAATTTCAGACAGTTGCAGAGACGTTTTGGCCTGGAAAAATTCCTGTCTCGTCTCCAGTGCCATGGCGATTTCCTCAATGGCCGTGTTTCCAGCACGTTCACCGATACCGTTAATCGTTCCCTCAATCTGATCTGCACCGTGCAGGATGGCAGCAAGCGTATTCGCAGTAGCCATTCCCAAGTCATTGTGGCAATGTGCACTCAATTGAATCTTCTCCACATCAACCACATTTTGCTTGATATGTTTGAATATATTTCCGTATTCGTATGGTGTTAGGTAACCTACCGTATCTGGAATATTGACGACAGAAGCCCCTTCCTGTACAGCCATGGTGACCATTTCAACCACAAAATCAAGCTCCGTTCGCCCTGCATCCTCCAATGAAAACTCCACTTTTGGCAAATACTTCAATCCATAACGAATGGCTGCACGGGCCGTTTCCAGTACCTGTGCCTTCTCCATCCGCAGCTTATGCTGACGATGAATTGGAGAGGTTGCCAAAAAGATATGGATACACGGGTCCTGTGCTCCCTTAAGTGCCTCGCGAACCGCATCAATATCCTGTTCCCTTGCACGCGAAAGGCCAATAACAGTCGAATTTTTTACAGCTTTTGCTACTGCATTAACAGCCGCGAGATCACCCGGAGAAGCAGCTGGGAACCCAGCCTCCATACGATCGATTCCCAGCTTCTCCAACTGATGAGCGATCTCTACTTTCTCACGAGTATTCAAGTTCACGCCAGGTGACTGTTCTCCGTCTCTCAACGTTGTGTCAAATATATATATTTTGCGCAACCTAACGCACCTCCTCAGGATTTGGACCCTTAAATTACAATGCGGCTCACGCAATAAGCAGGGCCGCATTGTAATTAATATTTATAAATAATTCATATTGTCGAGCTTATAGTACAAAAGGTTATTACTTTTTGATCCAATGCATCATTTCACGCAATTGTCCGCCCACTACTTCAATCGGATGGTTAGCTTCATTACGACGAGTAGCCGTCAGGAATGCACGTCCAGATTGATTTTCAAGGATGAAGTCACGAGCAAATTTACCTTGTTGAATGTCAGTCAATACATCCTTCATAGCTTTCTTCGTATCTTCTGTTACCACACGTGGTCCAGTTACATAATCGCCATATTCTGCTGTATTACTGATGGAATCACGCATTGTTGCCAATCCACCTTCATACATCAGGTCAACGATCAGCTTAAGCTCATGCAAGCATTCGAAGTATGCCATCTCAGGAGCATAACCTGCCTCAGTCAATGTTTCAAAGCCCGCTTTTACGAGTGCGCTCACACCGCCACACAATACCGCCTGCTCACCGAACAGGTCCGTCTCCGTTTCTTCACGGAAGGAGGTTTCAATTACGCCCGCACGTGTACAGCCAATGCCTTTTGCGTATGCAAGACCGATCTCCTTGGCTTGACCTGTTGCGTCCTGCTCAATTGCGATCAACCCCGGTACGCCAAACCCTTCTACATAGGTACGACGTACCATATGTCCTGGGGATTTTGGAGCAACCAGCAATACATCGCTATCTTTAGGAGCTACGATTTGTCCAAAATGAACATTGAAACCATGGGAGAACAAAAGTGCTGCGCCTTTTTTCAGGTTAGGTTCGATTTCATTTTTGTAGACAGAAGCTTGAGTTTCATCAGGCAACAAAATTTGAACCACATCTGCACGGCTTGTTGCATCAGCTACGTTCAGAACTTCAAAACCGTCGTTTCTTGCGACATCAGCTGATTTGCCTTCACGCAAACCAATAACAACATTCACACCACTGTCACGCAAGTTTTGTGCTTGGGCATGTCCTTGGCTACCGTAACCGATAACGGCCACTGTTTTTCCTTTCAATACGCTAAGTTCTGCATCTTTTTCGTAGTACGTTGTAACTGCCATGGTTAATTTCCTCCTTTTAATTGGACCCTTCATAATGAGCGGGTAGTCCAAGAGACTTCGCCTCTGAATGGCATTTAAAAATCTCTTCGAGCACCCGCTCTTATGCGGGCGGTTCTTTAATGATGTAATGCGCTATAAGCGGTAAATCGTTAAAGCTTCATATTATGCATTGCCACGTATCATAGCTGTAACCCCGGTTCGGGTCAACTCGCGAATACCATAAGGCTTCAGCAATTCGATCATTGCATCAATTTTTTCGGTATCGCCAATGACCTGAACAATTAAGCTCGTCGTTCCAACATCAATTACAGCTGCTCTGAACGTTTCTACCACGCCCATAATTTCTGGTCGCTGGGGCGGTTCAGCCTTTACCTTAATCATTGCCAATTCCCGAGCAACCATCGGCTTGGAACTGAGATCAATGACCTTGATCACATCAACCAGCTTGTAAAGCTGCTTTTCAATCTGCTCCAGGTTGTTCTCATCTCCTACAGTCACAATGACCATACGGGATAATCCAACTTCCTCCGATTGACCCACAGTTATGCTTTCAATGTTGAAGCCACGGCGACCAAACAGTCCAGATACACGTTGCAAAACGCCGGGATGATCATTTACCAGTACAGCAATGGTATTTTTTGTCGTCATTTTACTCGTCCCCCATCAGCATTTGATCAATTGTCGAACCTTGCGTCACCATCGGATATACATTCTCTTCCTTGCTGACTACAAACTCGACAACGACCGGTCCGGGTGTATCAAGCGCCTCCTGCCAAGCCCGACGTGCTTCTTCCTTATTCGTAGCACGCAGTCCTTTGACACCGTATGCTTCGGCCAGTTTCACAAAATCCGGGCTTCCAGCCAGGTCAATGTGACTGTACCGATTGTTATAGATCAATTCCTGCCATTGGCGAACCATTCCAAGTACCTGGTTGTTGATGATTACGATTTTGACCGGAATGTTATTGATTGCACAGATGGCTAATTCCTGCGAACACATCTGCATGCCGCCGTCTCCGTTAATCGATATTACCAATCTGTCAGGATTGGCCATCTGAGCGCCGATGGCAGAAGGGAAACCAAATCCCATCGTACCCAGTCCACCGGAGGTGACCCATGAACGTGGCTGATTGAATTTGTAATACTGTGCTGCCCACATTTGATGCTGTCCTACGTCCGTCGTAACGATTGCTCCGCCCTTGGTCGTTTTATCCAACAATTCAATAACCCATTGTGGTTTAAGCACTGTTTCAGAATCCTTATAAGAAAAAGGTTTCGCAGCTTTCCATTGCTGAATTTGCGCTCTCCATGCATCTGCCAGATCCGCGCGTTTCACATCCTGATTCAGCAATTCCAATACTGCCTTCACGTCGCCTACGATTGGAATATCCGCGGCAACATTTTTTCCGATTTCAGCAGGATCGATATCAATGTGTACAATTTTGGCTTGAGGAGCAAATCCATCCAACTTGCCTGTCACCCGATCATCAAAGCGGGCACCAATACAGATCAGCAAATCCGACTGTTGAATCGCCTGATTGGAAGTGTATGTTCCGTGCATTCCCGGCATCCCTGTCCAGAGCTCATGTCCACTTGGGAATCCTCCCAAACCAAGCAATGTTGTTGCAATCGGAATTTCCGTTTTACGAACAAATTCGTAAAGTGCTTCATGTCCACCGGAGTATACAACTCCTCCACCTGCCAGAATGAATGGACGTTCTGCTTCGGCGATAGCTTGAGTCAGCTTGTCTAGTTGAATTTTGTTGGGCAACACATTCGGGTTGTAACCCCGCATGGTCACAGGTTCCGTCTGTGGAACAAACAACGTCTGGGCTGCGGAGACATCCTTCGGAATATCAATCAGTACTGGTCCTTTTCTACCTGTATTGGCAATATGAAATGCCTCATGGATGATTCGCGGCAGATCCTCTACATCTCTCACCAGATAGCTGTGTTTCGTAATCGGCATTGTAATTCCCGTGATATCAGCTTCCTGGAAAGCATCTGTACCGATCAGGGAAGATACAACATTACCCGTGATGACCACCAACGGCACCGAATCCATATAAGCTGTCGCTATGCCAGTTACCAGGTTTGTCGCTCCAGGTCCGGAAGTCGCGATACAGACACCAACTTTACCGCTTGCCCGTGCATAACCATCTGCCGCATGAATAGCTCCCTGCTCATGACGAGTGAGGACATGCTTGAAATCCTTGAAGCCGTACATGGCATCATAGATATAAAGCACTGCACCACCTGGATATCCAAAGACACACTCTACTCCCTCCAGCAAAAGGCTACGGAGTAAAATTTCCGAACCTGTAATCACCTCAGGCTTCATCCACTTTTGACGTAATTCATCGGTTGACCTAACTTCAGGAATTTGTGCACTCATTGGTCATCCTCCTTTACAAAATTTACATACAGCTGACATTTGTAAAAACAAAAAAACCTTTCATCCCTAGAACAGACTTGCTGTTACTGAGGGACGAAAGGCTGTAGCTTCCGTGGTACCACCCGTGTTTGCCCGATATTTCGCAATATCGAACCTTGGCAGGTACAGAAATCACAAAGGATCTCCATATCTGGCGTCTGTAACGTAGACCGTACGATTTTCCCTAATAGGCGATTCGGCGCACCGTTAATATCATGGGGCCCGAATACTTTTCAGGAAAACAGCTCCAAGGTGAGCTCGTTAAAAAGGGATTTTGGTGAAGCTTGCAGCTAATGCCTCACTCTCTGAACAAAAGAGCCCTAATCACTTCGTCCTCTTCATTGCCGTTGTGTTCATGTCATTCTTTCAAATGTTTAGACACATTATATGTCCCCCATCTGGGATAGTCAATACCCAGATTTCATAAAAATTTATGTTTCTCTGCTTAAGCCCCTCTGAGCCGCACGCTTGTAAGAGGTACCCGCATATGATAAAAAAGACCGCACAGTGAGACTTTGTACTCCTCCAAAGCCATGACATATCTTGTTAAAAGGGTAAAAAAGGAGGCCCGTTTATGATTCGCAAACGATGCGCCCAAGATGACAACATGATCTTTCGTCTAATCGAGCAAGAGCTTGTCCCTCTATCGCATTTAAGTGCCCAAGAAATGGATCAAATACGTAAAGAATTACCCCGGCGCTTAAACCGGGGCATCACTTTTGTAGCTTGCAGACCGGATAATGCACAGGTTGTTGGCTTCATTCATGTTATGCTGCATGGAGAACTATTATACATTGATTTGATCGCAATTTCTTCGGCTCATCAAGGTAAAAGATACGGAAAAAAGTTGCTGGAGTATGCCGAGCAATACGGCAGACTGCGACGTTGCAAGCGGGCTAAAGTGATGGTGGACGAAGACAATGTGCGAGGGATCCATTTTTATCTACGCCATCAATACCACATGCTACGATATGTGGCTCTAAGCCGATGTCACGAACTCGAAAAGTCACTGTGAAAAGTATGGTTTTCAGGGTCGTGATTTTGTAAAACTAAAAAAAGTTAGGGTAAAAAGGATAGCCTACCCCTGGGTAGCCCCCGTCTGTGTACGGTCCATACTGTGGACCATATCCTGGCCCTCCATAGCCTGGTCCTCCATAACCTGGACCGTAGCCACCGTAGGCACCCACGTATGGAGCTGTGCCAATGGCAAGCAAATCAAAAAGCACCAGAGGAATAATCGCCTTCGTGTTTACTTTTTTCTTACGGTTTGGTTGGAGAATCAGTCGGTTACCTGAAATGCGAATCAGCTTGCCACTGACCCGGGAGCCATCCTTACGTATAGCGAAGATGACTTTGCCGACAAGCTTCTCCACCTGCTTTCTGGTTACTGCCTGTTTCATCGTATTTCCTCCTTCTTTCTCAACGGATGGACAGATTGAACGGCTCCTTGATAGCTTACCACCACCACAAAATAGACTGGAGCTGACAGGGGCCGAGCGTCCGTCCAATCTGCATAGCACAGTCTATTCCATTCAAGCCATAAGCGTATGTTTAAATGCCTGCACAATGTAAAAAAATCTGGTACCTGCACATGCAGATACCAGATTTTCATATACACCAATATGTGTATTTAAAAACATTCAGTTGTCTATGAGTCATTAACGCTTGCTTGGATCATACAGTTGACCCAAAGCGGCCGGAGCGCGTGAACGTCCAACTGCCGCTACCAGCACAATAATTGTCAGGAGATACGGCAACATAAAAATAATTTCCTGGGGAATACTTTGCGACCATGCAAACAACTGCACATAGTTGCGAATTGCTTGTGAAAAACCGAAAAACACTGCCGCTCCAAAAGCACCGAGCGGATTCCATTTACCGAAAATCATAGCCGCAATAGCAATATAGCCCTGCCCTGAAACGGTATTATGTGAGAACATATTGGTTGTAGTCAAAGTGATCGTAGCTCCACCAATCCCAGCCAACGCACCACTAATCATAACACCGATATAACGAAGGCGATTGACCTTGATCCCCACGGTATCGGCTGCACCCGGATGCTCCCCTACTGAACGCAAACGCAAGCCAAACGGAGTTTTATACAAAGTAAAGTAGCCGATAATAACTAATAGAATAGCTAGATATGTCGTTGGATAGGCTTGGAAGAATGCTTTTCCTGCAATCGGAATATCCACAAGATAAGGAATGGATATCTCGTTAAAACCTTGAATTCGACCGGTGTCCCCATCACCCTCAAATAACAGCTTAACCATGTAAAGTGTACTACCTGCTGCCAAGAAGTTAATGACAATCCCGCTGATTACCTGATCAGCCTTGAATGTAATAGAGGCTACAGCATGAATTAGCGAAACCAGAATACCGAACACCGCAGCTGACAGCACACCTACCCAAGCCGCAGAGGTGCCACCTAATCCTGCTTGCTCAGCATAAAATCCGCCCACACCTGCCGCAAACGCGCCAAACACCATAAGACCTTCCAGTCCAAGATTCGTTACACCGGATTTTTCCGAAAAAACTCCGCCAAGAGACGCAAAAATAATCGCCGTCGCAAAAACGAGCGTTGTATGGATTAATTCACCAAGTGTTAACCAACTCATTTTACAACACCTTCTCTTTCTTCCGCTTGGAGTAGAGCGGCTTCACAACCCAACGCACAATACCTTGGGCCGCAATGAAGAAAATAATCGAGCCAATAACTACCCGGATAATTTCTGGCGGTACATCCGCGCTAAAGCTCATTCCCGCAGAACCATACGTGAGCGTTCCGAACAAAACAGAACCGAGCAACACACCGAACGGATTATTCATCCCGATCAAAGACACAGCGATACCGTCAAAGCCGGTTCCTGGTGATCCTGCCATGACAGATTGATAATGGAAAACCCCCAGCACCTCAAAGGCACCAGCCAATCCGGCAAAAACACCACTAATAAACATCGCTTTTATGATATTACGATTTACATTCATACCTGCATAGCGGGATGCATCCTGATTAAATCCGACAGCGCGAAGCTCATAGCCCTGCTTTGTTTTCCACATGAAAATATAGAAAAACACTGCCGCCAGCACAGCAATAACTGTGCCCCAATGAACCCGAGCATTCCCCATCATCTGGGACAGCCAATCAATGGAAATAGAAGCGGAAGGTTGGATATCCACAGAGCGATTTTCGCCTTCCATAAGTGCGAACTGATTAATTACCAAATTAGCCAAATACAGACCGATCCAGTTCATCATAATACATGTAATAACTTCGTTCACGCCTCGCTTGGCCTTCAAATAGCCAGCAATCGCAGCCCACAAGCCTCCGAAAACAGCTCCTGCGATCACAGCCAGCGGTGCATGAAGGATAGCAGGCAGCCCATGAAGTTTGATACCTACAATCGAAGCAGCTGTCATACCGACCAAAAACTGACCTTCGCCACCGATGTTAAACAACCCGGCACGAGCCGCAAAAGCAAATGCCAAGCCTGTTAAAATCAACGGTGTCATCTCACGGATCGCTTCGCCAAAATTGTAGGAATCTCCGTACACACGGCTAAACAAAGCGGAATAAGCCACAATAGGATCATACCCGCCAATCAACATCACGATAGCACCCAGAATGAGGCCTAGAATAATAGAGACCAGAGCCAGAACAAAGGAGTCTTTTGTGAATATTTTCAATAGGTTAGCCATTCTCTACTCCTTTCTTCACTGCACTTCCTGCCATCATTAGCCCCAGTTCCTGGTCATTCGTTTCTTCAGGCAGCACTTCCCCGACAATCTTACCCTCATAAATAACAGCAATTCGATCGGATACATTCATAATCTCGTCCAGCTCAAAAGAAATGAGCAGTACCGCTTTACCTTGATCCCGCTGAGCAATCAGTTGCTTCTGGACAAATTCAATAGCTCCAACATCCAGCCCGCGTGTAGGCTGCGCCGCAATGAGAAGGTCTGGGTTTTTATCAATTTCACGCGCTATGATTGCCTTTTGCTGATTTCCACCAGATAGCGATCTTGCCTTGGTATGAATATCTGGTGTTCTAACATCAAACTTCTCAATAAGACTTTTTGCCTGTTTTTCTATAGCGTCCTTGTTCAAGAAGCCATTTTTACTGTAAGGAGCCTGATAATACGTCTCCAGCACCATATTTTCACTCATGGAAAAATCGAGCACCAACCCATGCTTATGGCGATCCTCTGGTATATGTGAAACGCCTGCCTCTGAAATTTTGCGCGGTGGCTGATTTGCCAGTTCTGTTCCGAGCAAACGGATACTCCCGCTATCCACCTTGCGCAAGCCTGTCAAAGCTTCTATTAGCTCACTCTGTCCATTGCCGTCTACTCCGGCAATCCCCAAAATCTCGCCGGCCTTGACCTGCAGGTTCAATTCATTCAGAACATGAATGCCATCCTTGTTTTTAGAAATTACTTTGTTCATTTCCAGTACAGTTTGTCCTGGTTGAGCAAGCTTCTTATCCACTTTAAAGGACACACGACGGCCCACCATTTTCTCAGCCAACTCATTTGGTGTTGTTTCAGATGTTTTGACCGTGTCAATAACTTTACCTCGGCGAATAATCGTAACCGTATCTGCAATTTGCATAATTTCTTTGAGTTTATGAGTGATAAGAATAATTGATTTGCCTTCAGCTACTAAGCGCTTCATAATGTCCAGCAACTCAGAGATTTCCTGTGGTGTCAGCACCGCTGTTGGCTCATCAAAAATTAGAATATCTGCACCGCGATAAAGCGTTTTGATAATTTCCACACGCTGTTGCATACCAACAGATATATCCTCAATTTTGGCATTCGGATTTACCTGAAGTCCGTATTGTTCAGACAACCGCTGTACTTCTGCGGCAGCCTTTTTATAATTGATTTTCAGACCTTTACGTGGCTCCGACCCAAGGACAATATTTTCGGTTACGGTAAACGGCTGTACGAGCTTAAAATGCTGATGCACCATGCCGATCCCCAGATCAATTGCCTTATTTGGACTATCAATCTGTACGGGGTTCCCTCCCATTTCAATGGTCCCTTCATCCGGCTGATACAGTCCGAAAAGAATATTCATAAGCGTAGATTTGCCCGCGCCATTCTCACCCAAAAGGGCGTGAATTTCTCCTTTATGCAGCTTGATGCTGATGGAGTCGTTGGCAACGATGCCGGGGAATCGTTTTGTAATTTGCTTTAACTCAACGACGGGGGTCGCTGCATCCATGAGATCACCCTTATACACTTTATAGTATGTGCTCCAATGAGCTGATTTTGACCGTTATAATCTTATAACTCCAGACGTAAGAACAAGGCTAGTCTTATGAACCAGCCTTGTTGCCACCTTTATGTTCTTCACCTAACTTATTTCGAAGGAACTGTAATTTCGCCTTTAATGATTTTTTGCTTGTATTGTTCTACAAGATCAAGCACGTCTTTAGGAACGTTTTTCGTAGATGTATCTGCCAAACCAATTCCGTTATCCTTCAGAGCCAGTGTTTCGACACCGCCCTTAAACTTACCGTCAATTACTTCTTGGGATACGCGTTTTACTGCTTCATCTACGCGTTTTACCATCGACGTTAATGTTACTTCATCACCAAACTCAAGGGATTGGTCTTTATCTACGCCGATAACCCATACTTGCTGACCTTGCTGCTTACGTGCAAGTGCTTCGTTAAATACGCCTGTTCCTGATCCGCCAGCTGCATGGAAAATAATATCTGCACCATCGTTGTAGATCGTTGCTGCTGCAGCTTTACCTAAATCCGGCTTATCAAACGCACCCGTATAGTTCACAATCAGTTGTGCTTTTGGATTTACAGCCTTAATCCCTGCTTCAAACCCTTTTTCAAAACGTTTGATCAACGGGCTGTCTTGTCCACCCACAAAACCAATTTTGTTTGTTTTAGTAAGCTTACCAGCTACAACCCCTACCAGGAAGGAACCTTCATTTTCAGCAAATACAACCGATTTGACATTAGGCGCATCCACAACACTGTCAATGATCGCCAAATTTTTGTTCGGATTGTCTTTTGCTACTTGTCCAATCGCATTCGCCAGATTAAAACCGATACCCCAAGTCAGGTTAAAATCACCTTTAACGAATTGGTTCAGGTTAGGAATATAATCTTGGTCGGATTTACTTTGCAGGTATTTAACTTTAACGCCTGATTCTTTCTCAATAGCTTGAAGTGCCTCCCAAGCAGATTGGTTAAACGATTTGTCGTTTACTCCGCCCACATCTGTAACCATGCCAAGTTGGACATTTGATGTTTTGGCAGAACCGCCTGCTTCTCCACCATTTGCATTGGAAGCACCTTGATTTTTGTTACCGCAGCCTGCGAGAATGACCGAGATCGCCAGCAGCATAACCAAAGACATACTAAACAATTTCTTCATGCTGATACTGTTCCCCCTTAGTGTTAGATCCCTGGACTGTCTCTTTTCTTTAGAAAATGTATTTCATTTTCATGTCATTTACTGACGAGACAGATCGTACAGAAGACTTACTTTAGAGATTATACAATTATGATCGGCTAAAATCTAGACAATTAATAACCTTGGGTCAATTTTTTTTAGAATTTCAAAAATGTAAGCGTTACAAAGTTAAAAAAACCATACATTCTATCATCATACGTCATATTTATTCGTATTTTGAAGAAAATGAAGTCTTTTTTAATGTTAAGTATGTACAAAAAAAGGCGTCCCTACACAGCGTACTGCTCGGGACACCTTTGTTACCACTTCCGTGGTTTTCACGCCTTAATTAAGCGTTGATTTTACCTTTAGCAACAGTTGCCAAAGAGTTGAATGCATTAATATCATTGACTGCAAGATCAGCCAAGATTTTACGGTTAATGTCTACACCAGCCAATTTCAGACCGTGCATCAATTTGCTGTAAGACAAACCATTCAAACGAGCTGCTGCGTTGATACGCACGATCCACAGTCTGCGGAAGTTACGTTTCGTCTGACGACGGTCACGGTATGCGTAAACAAGCGATTTCATTACCTGCTCGTTAGCTGTTTTAAAAATGCGGTGTTTGGAACCAAAATAACCTTTAGCAAGCTTCAATACTTTTTTATGACGACGACGAACGACGAATCCGCCCTTTACTCTTGCCATATCAAAAGACCTCCCAAATAATGTTTATACTTTATTTATTGCCGTGCTTATGCTATTTCAGGTTAGCAAGACCTTGTTTCAAACGTCTAACGTCCCCAGGTGCCATCTCAGGGTTAGTACCCAGAACGCGTTTTGCACGTTTGGATTTGTGGGAAAGCAAGTGGTTTCTGTAAGCTTTGTAACGCGTCACTTTACCAGTACCGGTAATTTTGAAGCGGCCTTTAAGGCTGCTATGTGTTTTCATTTTTGGCATTGAACTTCCTCCTTAATTTGTCATTGACTCTTTGGAGCCAATATCATAATCATGCTGCGTCCTTCGAGCTTGGGTTGGCGCTCCACGGTACAAAGATCAGCAACTTCCGTTTTCACACGTTCGAGAATTTTTTGACCCACATTAGCATGGGTAATTTCGCGACCACGGAAACGAACAGAGCATTTCACCTTGTCCCCTTCATTCAGGAACTTCACCACATTGCGAAACTTGGTTTGGTAGTCATGTTCCTCGATGTTGGAACGGAACCATACCTCTTTGATGTCAACGATCTTCTGGTTTTTACGGGCTTCCTTTTCTTTCTTTTGTTGCTCATAGCGGAATTTTCCGTAATCCATAATCCGACACACGGGCGGCTTCGCTTGAGGCGCCACGTTCACGAGATCCAAGTTTGCGTCAATCGCCATTTGCAAAGCTTCACGAGTCGGTTTAATCCCGATTTGTTCCCCGTTTGCACCAACTAGACGCACTTCTCTCACTCGAATCTCATCATTGATCATATGTTCCTTACTAATAACCCTCCACCTCCAGAACCTGTTATTGTTGTATTGTGTTTAAGCACAAAAAAGGGATGACGACTATGCAGCCGACATCCCTGTCTGATACTCAATTCATCATGAAAGTTCAATTCACAAATCATTGGATCATGACCAGCCGGCAATACCGGACAGGTGAGAAGTCGGTCCTTCTACTTGTTAATCCATACTTTTCAATTAACATACTCAAATATCATATCATGTTACTACTGAGTCGTCAACACTTTTATAAAAACAGTTGAAGCCCAGCCTCTGTAGGACACAAAGTTTTACTTTATCGTCCATTAACCTTGCTTGCTCTGAACCTCTTCCAGACGAACGACACGCGTATGCTGGGTGTGACTCCATTGCTTGTTGTTCTGTGTAAAGAACGCATAGAACGTAATCGGATACCACGAAATCAGATAGACCGGGAACAGCAGCAAGTACAAATATACTTTTTTGAACGTGACCTTTTCCAAGATCATCGCGATCAAAAAGGTAACAATATTCAGCCCCACAGCCACAAAACCGGTCCAAGCAGGGAATTGTACGTAGATATTTTCAATATTGGGTCCACCAAATAATGCAATATCTACCCACATCGCTACTGTCATCAAGAAGGTAAACAGTACGATATACACGTTTAGACCATAAAGAGCCATATCGAATTTAATCAGGCTTCTATGCTTGATACTCTGCCACAGCAACGGGAAGAAATAACGACGAGCAACCGTAAAGTGACCTTGCATCCAGCGCAGACGCTGTCTGGACGAAGCTTTGAACGTCAACGGCTTCTCATCATAAACCTTGGCATCGTAATTAAATCTTGGATATACGTTGCGTTGTGTACAACGCATAGTGAATTCCAAATCCTCTACCAGACTTGTTGCACCCCAGCCCATTTCCTTGAGCAGATTTGTTTCAAAGCACATGCCTGTACCACCGAGGAAATTAGCCATATTCAGGTTATGACGTGACAACTGCCACAAACGGTTGATGTACCAATAAGATACCCCGTATGCGGCTGTGATCCAAGAGTCCTCAGGATTCTTAGTATCAATGTATCCCTGGATAACACGGGCGCCTGAGCACAAGTCATTGTTCATTTCGCTTAAGAAATTGGTATGCGCCAAATTGTCAGCATCAAACATGACAATGGCATCATATTGACGCGGCATAGCCCATAGCTCCTTGAGCATCCACTCAATAGCATAGCCTTTACCACGCAAATTCGGATTCGTACGTTCACATGCATTCATGCCGTGAGCACGAACGATGTCCGCTGTCTTATCTGTGCAGTTATCACAGATTACGAATACGTCGTACAGCTCCTTTGGATAGTCAAGCTGCTTGAGATTTTCCATCAATGCTCCGACAACTTGTTCTTCATTGTGGGCAGCGACTAAAATGGCAAATGATTTTTCTGGAGCCGCCTGCTCTTTCCTTTTCTTGCGAACCAATCCGAACAAGGAGAATGCAAACTGATAGACTGCGATCAACGCCAGTATAATCTGGAGCGTCACAAAAATAGCGTCTAACATGATCTCTTGTTACCCCCTTTTTATACCCCTTTAAAAATCTTGCGTTTGTCTGTTTTCTATCTGTGTAGCGCAAGTTGCGGCGCTTTGTGCGCCTTTTCTGTAGTTTTGACCCGACCCTTGCTTTCTTCTTTCGGCTCTGCGCAGCCCCCTTTTGGCTGACACAGGAATGCCATTACGATTTTCGTTGGTTTTCAATCTTTTGTCAAAGCCCCTAAACGGGTCTCAGCAGCAAAAAAACACGACAAATTCCCGTTTGAACCGAGAATGCGGCGCTGGACCTTTCATTCATGACGCTTAGGTCTTATTTTCATCCATTTGCTAACTTTTTATTTCTTTGGTCCCTCCTTTTTGTGGGCCAATTAGCAACCACTTCTAATCACTCTATCTTATTAGACGGATGAACGCAAAGAAAGTTATACAATACTGCTTATATTCCATTAACATTTTTGTGTAGAATTGAACCAGATAAGTGGTGATTCTTGAAATGAACAGCGTTTAAAAATATGATGAGAGCAAGAGAATAATTACTTAGATCTGATTCTGTCAAATTGATTCAAAATATTTGCCGACAGACCTGAACCGGCAACCGGAGGAAACCAAATGCAACGTCTAGTCGTAAAACTTGTAAATCTGGAGCAGCGATTGTTCAAATGGATCAACGGGCGCTTACACAACCGTTTTTTGAACTTTTGGCTGTACTATCTCACACATTTAGGCGGCGCTACCTTTACTATAGCCTCTACGCTTCTTATCTGGTGGCTCGCTCCGTATCCATGGAAAGATTCCGGCATGAAAGGAGCTATCGCTCTTGCGGTCAGTCACATCCCCGTGGCTATCGTTAAAAAGCTGTATCCGCGGATACGTCCGTACTTGGCGCTACCAGGTACGAATACATTTCGCAATCCCCTGTCGGATCATTCTTTTCCCTCAGGACACACGACCGCAATTTTTTCGGCTACCGTTCCTTTTATGCTGCAGTCACCCATGCTAGCACTGTTGCTGTTGCCTGTAGCGATAATTGTAGGTTTTTCTCGAATTTATCTGGGGCTTCACTATCCCACGGATGTACTTGCAGGAGCAGTCATCGGAACGTCTGCAGCAATAGGAACGGTTGCATTCTGGCCTTAAAGCCGATATGGTATGATTGAGAACATCCCAGCAGGAACAGGTGAAATGAGAGTGGCTAAAAAACGAGTGTTATTATTATCGGAAGGTTTCGGTGCCGGACATACTCAAGCTGCCTACGCGCTCTCAAGCAGCTTGCGGAAGCTTTCTCCGGATGTGCAGACAAGAGTGCTGGAGCTGGGGAGCTTTTTGAATCCGAGAATGGCCCCGCTCATTATTACAGCATACAAGAAGACTGTTGTATCGCAGCCTCGCCTAGTCGGATTGGTTTACCGTCATCAATACAAAAAATCATTAAACCGTCTTACAACGCTCGCTTTGCACCGTCTGTTCTACACACAGACCCGAAATATTCTTCGGCAGCTTCGTCCCGATTTGGTGGTATGTACTCACCCCATCCCAAGCGCGGTCATTTCACGTTTGAAGCGCTTAGGTCTACATGTCCCGCTGTGTACCGTCATAACAGACTACGATGCACATGGAACATGGATTAGTCCTGAGGTTGACCGGTACTTTGTATCTACGCCTGAAGTCATGCGTAAGCTGCGCGCGCGTGGAGTACCCGTATCAAAAATCCAGGTGACCGGCATTCCGGTGCATCCCAATTTTTGGGAACATCCAGGGCACGATGAAATCAGAGAACAATTTGGACTTAAACCCATCCCGACAGTACTTGTTATGGGCGGCGGCTGGGGGCTGATGAATGACGAATTTATACATCGTTCACTTACCGATTGGAGAGAAAAGATTCAATTTATTTTTTGTTTGGGGCATAATGATAAAATTCGTCGTAAAATGGAGCTAGATCCCCGGTTTAATCATCCAAATATTCATATTTTCGGATTCACACGGGAAATCGACAAATTAATGGAAGTATCGAATTTGCTCATTACCAAACCCGGCGGAATGACATGCACCGAGGGGTTGGCCAAAGGGATTCCGATGCTGTTTCACAAGCCTCTCCCTGGACAGGAGGAGGAAAATTGTCAGTATTTTACGGCTCAAGGCTTCGGAGAACCGATTACTTCGCTGGATGTTGTCGTTAAATGGATGAACCGGCTGCTATACGATTTTCCAGAAATCGTTCGCAAGCGACAGGAGCACATTCATAATATAGCGCGATATTATCCTCTTCAGAGCGCACAGAGTATTTTGGATATACTGGAACCAAACAGGGTGCTTTCCTAAAAGGAAGCACCCTGTCTTGTTCACTTTATTTATTTTGTCTGCTTTTACTTTCCGTATTTTTCAAGCCGTGTTTTTCCGTACTCTTCCAAAGCATCTTTACCAATCAGCACCTCGACGCGATGAATATTCATACCTTTACCCATGAACTTTTGTTCATATTCCGTCATGACATGCTCCTCATTGATTCCATCACGATGAAGGTTTAACGAAATATTCGTCATTTGCAGACCGCTGTCAGCGAATGAATTCAGAGAAAACTCAAACAATGTCTCCGAATCTGTCTTAAAATGAATTTGTCCTCTGCTATTCAAAAGCTGACGATACTTGTCCAAAAAACGCGGATGCGTCAAACGACGGCGAGCATGCTTGGCTTTAGGCCAGGGATCGCTAAAATTCAGATAAATGCGTTCTACTTCCCCTGTTTCGAAAACATTCTCGATCTGTTCGATGTTTGCCAGTGCCAATTTGATATTGGGCGGTGTAACAACCTCTGAATCACTCCAGGCCAGGCGGGACTTTTCCGTAGCACGGCGAACCAGCTCATCATACATATCAAATCCGATATAGTTAACCTCTGGATTTCGGTAGCTCATTTGGCTTATAAATTGCCCTTTACCCATACCAAATTCCACATGAATGGGGCGATCATTACCAAAAAGCTGCTGCCAATTCCCCTTATACTGTGATGGCTCCAAGATGACCAGATCTTGCTGTTCTTCCAGACTTTCACGTATTCCTTTTCTTCCGCGTAAACGCATGTTACTCCTCCATATGCTCTGTTATCAAGGAAAAAGGAATTCCACCCCCGCTTGAAGATACGGAAATGAAATTCCTTTTTCAATATATTTGGATTGGGGTCCAACTAGTTTAATTGTTCATAGTCTACCCCATCAGCAGGTGAAAAATCAATTGTCTTTTGGCAAGCGGCTCTGATTTTTTGACGTGCAGCCGTTCCAATCTGACGATCCTGCCCAAAACGGACACCAGTCAATGCTAACGCCTCATCAAAGGTTAACTCAACAGTAACTTTATCCATACGCGTCTTATCCTGCGTATTCATAAAAGATCACCTCACGGGTTATTTGTGATGGAACCGACGTGCACTTCCCCTAAAGCAGGCGATAGAAATAGCATAGCTGTCTCCCTGAAGAATAATCATTAGCGGCTGATAAGTTTTTATCTTCAGGATTAAAAACAGTCCTTTTATCATATGTCTGGTACCGCTTACAATATAACATATTGTGTAACCTTTTTCAATCCGGAAAGCGATAAAATCCGCACTTTTTAATGACTTTCTTGGTCAAGTGATTCCCATTTAAGATTGAATTTTGTTACAATAGGGTGATCGTAAAAAAAGGAGTCCTCCCATGAAAACAGATTTGTTGCCTGCTCCTCTCCTGTGGGGAGATAAACGGTTCCATACATGGAATTACGAAATGCGCGAGCAATTTCAAAATAAAGTGTTTAAAGTCATGCTGGATGCGGGTTTTACTTGTCCAAATCGCGATGGATCCATTGCCAAAGGGGGTTGTACCTTTTGTAGTGCACGCGGCTCAGGTGATTTTGCCGGACGTCGCCGCGATGATTTGGTCACCCAGTTCAATACGATTCGGGATCGCCAGCATTTAAAATGGCCCAATGCTAAATATATTGGCTATTTTCAAGCCTACACCAATACGTATGCCCCGGTTGAGGAACTACGAGAATATTTCGAGGTTATTTTGGAACAGCCCGGTGTTGTCGGTCTGTCCATCGCTACACGTCCCGATTGCCTGCCTGATGATGTAGTCGATTATCTAGCCGAGCTGAACGAACGCACGTACCTGTGGGTCGAAATGGGCCTGCAAACTGTCCATGAATCGACCTCTGAGCTGATTAATCGTGCTCATGATACTCAGTGCTATCTGGATGCTGTAGAAAAGCTACGTAAGCGGAATATCCGTGTGTGCGCCCATATCATTTATGGTCTACCGCAGGAGACGCATGAAATGATGCTCGATACAGGACGTGCAGTAGCTGCTATGGATGTGCAGGGCATCAAAATCCATCTCCTGCATCTCATGCGTAAAACGCCAATGGTCAAGCAGTACGAAGCCGGATTGCTACGCTTTCTGGAAAAGGACGAGTACATTAAGCTCATTGTAGATACCCTGGAGTTTTTACCCCCTGAAATGATCGTTCATCGGTTGACCGGAGATGCACCACGTGATTTACTGATGGGGCCTATGTGGTCGCTTAAAAAATGGGAAGTGCTTAACGGCATTGATAATGAACTAAAATCACGTGTAACGTGGCAGGGAAAATACTGGAGGAAATCTTAAATGGGATTCCTGTCTGTTCTGAGCTATGCTCATCAATTAGTAGCTGCGCGGGTGCAGCCAGGCGATACTGCTATAGACGCCACTGTCGGCACAGGAGCCGATACGTTGTTTCTGGCTAAAGCTGCTGGCAAACGGGGCCGCGTCTATGGGTTCGATATCCAGCAGGCAGCTTTGGATTACGCTCGTCGTCGGCTAGAAGAAGATACTTCCTCTTCATTAGCAGAAGTATCACTATTGCTGCAAGGCCATGAGCAAATGCGGGAGGCCGTTCCAGATCTGCTGCATGGTAAAGTGGCTGCTGTCATGTTTAACCTTGGCTACTTGCCGTCCGAAGGCGCCGATCTTACGGTTATCACACATACAGACAGCACGCTCGTCGCACTTGAAGCTGCCTTGCATTTGCTGCGCCCGCGCGGTATTTTGTCTGCCGTATTATATCCAGGACACGCCGGAGGCAGGGAAGAAGCGGAAGCGGTTCTTCAATGGGCTTCTGCCCTCCCAGTCTCCAGCGGTCAAAGCATTATTTACCGTCAATTACAACGAGACGCTTCGCCTTACGTAGTCGCGGTTGAAAAGAAATAATGTCGGGTTGTTAAACTCGCATATTTGGTAATGAGCGACTTTCTTAGCCGCCTTACATATATTTTTAGCGCCATATGGGTCTATTCATCCTGGTCTATTGCCCAGCGGCACGTTTTGATTGCCTGATTCTGTTAGATCGTACTCATTACTCATTATGGAGGAGAGAAATTATGCTAAAGCCATACCCGCTGCAATTTCAACCTGAATTCAAAGAGAGAGTTTGGGGAGGACGAGCCTTAGAACAATTTGGTCTGACCCCACCAGAAGGACATATTGGTGAAGGATGGATGATTGCCGATCATCCAAATGGAACAACAACGGTTATCAATGGCGAGCTGGCTGGAAAAGGACTGGATGAAATCCGCCAGACCTACGGACAGGATTGGCTTGGCGCAAAGGGCGTATCGAAAAAAGGCGGACGTTTTCCACTTTTGATCAAGCTACTGGATTGCAACGATGACTTATCCGTTCAGGTCCATCCGACGGATGATTACGCTGGACTTCCAGCTGGAGAATTAGGAAAAACCGAAATGTGGTACGTGCTTGATGCCAAGCCGGATGCCAAAATTATTTATGGTCTGACCGAAGGTGTAACCCGTGAAAGTCTGCGTACAGCTCTTGAAAGCGGAGATATCATGGGCAGTTTGCGTCAGGTTCCAGTTGAAGCAGGCGATACATTCTTCATCCCCGCTGGAACCGTGCATGCACTGTGTGCAGGTGTTGTGGTTGCTGAAATTCAGCAAAATTCGGATACAACCTATCGCTTATATGACTACAATCGCCCCGGTCTGGACGGCAAACCTCGTGAGTTGCACATCGAGGACTCCCTTAATGTAACTTCTTACGAAGGTGCAGGTGCAACAACGATGAAAACGGACGGCTTGCAGCCTGGAGAATGGCTCCAACTGGCATCCTGTGAGTATTTTGTTGTGGAAAAGGGTATCGTAGAGGGAAGTTGGACACTTTCTACAACGGAAGACAGCTTCACTATCCTTGTAATTTGCGAAGGCAGTGGAACCATAACATGGGACAATAATACGGAGTCTCTTTCCTGTAAAGCTGGAGATTGCTTCCTGCTCCCCGCTAATCTGGGCGGTTACACGCTGAATGACGGAATGACCGTACTTAGATCTTATCTTCCTTAAAGCTTAAAGGATGTGATGTCTAATCATGCGGGAATACACCTTCACCATCGCTGAAGATGACGGAACAGAGCTTTTTGCTTACCGATGGCTACCCGAGCAGAATGTTCCCGTCAAGGGGATCGTTCAAGTTTCGCATGGCATGTGTGAGACGTCCTACCGCTACATTCGGCTGGCCGAAAAACTTACCGCTTCTGGCTACGGTGTGTATGCCAACGATCATATCGGCCACGGACGCACAGCGGGTGATCCTGATAAGCTCGGTATGCCGGGAGCCAATGCATTCAATCGAATGGCAAAAGGCATGCTGGAGCTAGGCGAAATTGCGGCCAAGGAATTCCCTGATCAATCTCGTTTTTTACTGGGTCACAGCATGGGGTCCTTTTTAACCCAGAAAATTATGTATGATGATCAGCAGTCGTATCACGGGTTTATTTTATCAGGGACCAACGGACGACGTAGTCTGCTGAAACTCGGGGAGCAGGTTGCCCTGCTGCAAGCCAAACTGCAAGGAATGGATCATCGCAGCATGCTGCTCAACGCTATGGTCTTTGGCGGCTTTAACCGTGCCTTTCGTCCGGTGCGCACAGCGTTCGACTGGCTGTCCCGTGATCCTGAGGAAGTAGATCAGTTCGTGCACGACCCATTATGCGGAGCTATTTGCACGACAGGCTTTTTCCTCGATTTTTTCAGGCTTTTACAAGAAATCCACTGGCCTTCCTCGCTGCAAAACATTAATCCAAAACTGCCCGTTTATATTTTTGCCGGGGATCGTGATCCGGTGGGCTTGTTTGGAAAAGGTGTGTTGTCGCTAGTGGATATGTATCGAAGCCTGAAGCTTCAAGACGTGGAGTATCGCCTTTATCCTGACGGTCGCCATGAGATGTTGCATGAAACCAATCGTAACGAGGTAATGAGTGACATCGTGGACTGGCTCGACCGTCATATTAACACAGGAGCAACCTCTGTTTCCGTTTTGTCTGGAGCCTCCGAAGCGCCCTCTTTATCAGCTTCGCCCAAGTCATCATCCTAGTGAGGAATAAGCAAAAGAAACCTTTAAAGCACGATAAAAGTGGCTTTAAAGGTTTCTTTTGTATTCCTTTATATTTCATCAGGACATCATTTTTAAGTTATTACCATGCATTTCGTTCTTTCAGGGAAGTAATATGAGCTATGTGATGTTTGCCATGCCAGGCATAGATGCCAATGTTTCGTTCCAGGCGGATCGTCTGGCCCGATTCAGGATGAATAAATGTTCGGTGTAGCTGATCTTCCCCTAACGAGCGTAACATGGTCACCCATCGTGCATGCAGTCCTTCCAGCAATTGCAACGAAGGTTCCAGTGGAAGCTCTCTGGCATCTGGTATTTCAGCCCAACGCCCCTCATCATAGGGTTTGATTGTCGGTGTATCCTCGGTCAGCGCCAGCTTAAAACGGATATAACTGTTCATATGGCTGTCTGCCAAATGATGAACAACCTGTCGAATTGTCCATCCTCCTTCGCGATAAGGCGTATTTAGTTGTTGCTCATTCAGTCCTTCGACCGCCTGACGCAGTTGTCCAGGCAATTCAGCAATGTCGTCGATCCATGTGATCAGCTGTTCTTCTGTAATGGTATCTGGAACCACAAACGGTCCAATTGGGTAGCGCAAGTCTTTGTCCAAAACAATTCCCGCCCTTCTCTATATCTGAATGTCTGCAATGCCTATAGCCTTATGTTAGTACTATGCAGGAAAAAAAGCAGACCCGCAAGAGTCTGCTTTTGTCATGCACGTACAGAGGAAATACACTCGCTTAATTTATTTTTATCCTTCCAGCAACAATGATTCGGGATCTTCCAGCAATTCTTTGACCGTTACCAGGAACCGGACCGCCTCGCTGCCATCAATAATACGGTGGTCATAGGACAAGGCGATATACATCATTGGACGATTTTCCATGCGTTCCTCGTCGATGGCAATCGGGCGAAGTTGGATTTTATGCATTCCCAAAATACCCACTTGCGGTGTATTCAGAATTGGCGTAGACAGCAGGGAACCGAAAATACCTCCATTGGTTATGGTAAAGGTTCCTCCTTGCAAGTCTGCCAGAGAAAGTGAATTGGAACGAGCTTTGCTAGCCAAATCGGCAATGCTCTTCTCAATTTCAGCAAAACCAAGCCGATCCGCATCCCGGACAACGGGAACGACCAAACCTTCCTTAGCAGATACAGCAATCCCAATATCATAGTATTTTTTCAGTACGATATCATCGCCGTTGATTTCTGCATTCACAGTAGGGAAGCGCTTGAGCGCGCCAACCACTGCTTTCGTAAAGAAGGACATAAAACCCAACCCTACATCGTGTTTCTCCTTAAACTTATCTTTACGGCGTTTACGCACATCAAGAATGGCGGTCATATCCACTTCATTAAAAGTAGTAAGCATGGCGGCTGTTTGCTGTGCTTCAACAAGACGCTTGGCAATCGTCGCTCTCCGACGGGACATCCGCTGCCGCTCCACAGGCTTGCTGTACTCTGTTTGAGCTGGAGACGGTGACACAGGCTTGCTGGCAACGGGAGGCGCAGGTACAGATGCTGTACGTGATACTTCAGCACCATTATGCGTTTTTACGTCCTCCTGGAACACACGTCCAAGCGGGTCCTTTCCCTGTACCTGCTCCAGATTAATCCCGCGCTCACGCGCCAGCTTCCGGGCGGATGGTGATGCCGTCTGACCATTTCCGTCACTATTGGAGGGAACTGGCGGCGCAGACTTTTCTACTGCCTTACCGCTGCTTTCTACGGAAGTTGGTGAAGTTGCTACGGACGGCGCTTCAGGCGCTTGGGTCGCTGCGGCTTCTCCGGCACCGGTTGCTTCCGCGCCACTGCCGCTTCCGATCAAGCCAACAGCTTCACCGATAACCACAGTATCCCCCTCCTGACGAAGGATTTTCTGAACCACACCTGCTTCTTCCGCACTAATTTCCAGATTAACCTTATCCGTTTCCAGCTCCAGTAGAACATCTCCCTGTCCTACGGAATCTCCTTCCTTCACAAGCCATTTGGAGATTGTCCCTTCCGTGATGGATTCTCCCATTGCTGGCACTATAATGTCGCTCACAGCCGCTACCTCCCCAGTGTAATATTGTTTTTGGAATCCTGCTTCAACGCCGATTGAATAATTCGCTGTTGTTCTAGGCTGTGTACTTGCTGATAACCACTCGCCGGGCTGGAACGATCCGGTCTGCCTGCGTAGCGAATTTCCGCTCCCTGTGGCACAACCTCTCGCAGACGAGGCTCCATATAACTCCAGGCTCCCATATTTTTAGGTTCTTCCTGAGCCCATACGAACTCCTTAACATGTGGGAAGCGATTGAAAATATTCCGAATTTCCTCTGCCGGGAAAGGATAGAGCTGCTCCACACGAATAATATGCAAGTGCTCTTCTGCCTCATTCCCGTTCTTATCTTTCTCCAACGCTTCCTCCAGATCAATGGCAATCTTGCCACTACACAATACAATGCGCTCTACCCGATCTGGACGTGATCCCAGACCAGGTTGCTCCAACACAGGACGGAATGTTCCCTCACTGAATTCAGAAGCAGGCGAAGCAACACGATTGTTGCGAATCAGGCTCTTCGGCGACATCATCACCAGCGGGCGAGCTTCCTCACTTTCGCTTAATGCAGCCTGACGGCGCAGCAGATGAAAATACTGTGAGGCGCTACTCAAATTGGCGACAGTCCAGTTATTTTGTGCAGACAGCTGGAGGAAACGCTCCAGACGTGCACTCGTATGCTCAGGTCCTTGTCCTTCGCTACCATGCGGCAACAGCATCACCAGACTGGATTTCTGTCTCCATTTGGCACGGCCAGCGGAAATGAATTGGTCGAAAATAACCTGCGCACAGTTGGCAAAATCGCCAAATTGCGCTTCCCAAATGACCAACGTTTCGGGAGAAAACACGTTATAGCCATACTCGAAGCCGAGGACTGACGCCTCAGACAATGGACTGTTATGAATACTGAACGAAGCACGCGCTTCCGGCAATGTATGCAGCGGGCAATGGGTACGCCCGGTTTCGGGCTCATGCAGCACAAGGTTACGGTGAGCAAAAGTAGCACGCTCCGCATCCTGACCTGTCATACGAATAGGCTTGCCGTCTGCTAGAATGGTGGCCAAAGCCAGCGTCTCTGCCAAGCTCCAATCTACCTTTTCACCCTCGTTCAGAGCTGTTTTTCTACGTTGTAAAATTCGTTCCAGCTTCGGATATACATGAAAAGCCTGTGGCCATTTGAGCAAGTTTTCATTGATTTGGCGCAGCTTTTTCAGTTCAACCGCAGTACGGACCGGAGAGCTCTGATTTTTTTTCCCCTTCACAGCTGTAAATTCAGGTTCCTCTTCTGGTTGATTTTTCACATGCTCATGCGCTTCCTTCAGTCGGTTTTGCACCTTCTCAATCAGAGCAGTACTAAATGCTTCATCAACTATGCCCTGCTTCATCAGCTTTTGAGCATACAATTTGCTAACCGTCGGATGATTCTTCACCTTACGATACACTAGTGGTTGTGTTGTTTCTGGATCATCGGATTCATTGTGACCATAACGACGGTAACCAATCAGATCAATCAGAAAATCCTTCTTGAAACGATTGCGGTATTCGCCAGCCATACGAGCCGCTGCAATACAAGCCTCGGGATTATCCGCGTTCACGTGTACAATCGGAATTTCGTAGCCCTTAGCCAGATCGCTAGCATAACGGGTCGAACGTGAATCAACACTCTCTGTCGTAAAACCCAGACGATTGTTCACAATAATATGCACTGTACCGCCATTACGGAAGCCGCGCAAATTGGTGAAATTGAGTGATTCGGCTACGATACCTTCACCCGGAAACGCCGCATCACCGTGCATAATAATGGTAGCTGCCTTGCTGACATCCAGCTTCGGATAGCCTGCTTCACTGCGGTCTTCCTGCGCCGCGCGCGAAAAGCCTTGGACAACCGGATTGACATATTCTAGGTGACTTGGGTTGTTCGCCAACGTTAGACGGGCTTGCACGGCTTCCCCATCTTTTACAAAACGGTCTGCGCCCAGATGATATTTTACATCCCCAGTCCAGCCGTAATTAATTCCCGTGGAACCTTCCGACGGAATCAGATCCTTATTCGGTGAATGATGAAATTCAGAGAAAATTTTGCTGTAAGGCTTGCCCAGCACATGTGCCAATACATTCAGACGGCCGCGATGCGCCATCCCCATCAGGACATGACTTGCTCCTGCATTTGTGGTTAGACGAATAATCTCGTCGAGTACAGGGACAAGCACATCATTACCCTCGATGGAAAAACGCTTCTGTCCGACGAATGTTTTATGCAAGAACTCTTCGAACTGTTCTACTTCTACCAATCTGCCTAGCAATGACTTGCGTTCCTGTGTAGTGAGCGGCTTGGAGGACCAACCGGATTCAGCATAGCTATTCAACCAGCTACGTTCCTCCTCGTTATGAATATGACTAAATTCATAGGCGATCGGTCCTGTGTACGCTACACGTAGCCGTTGAATGGCTTCCCACCCGTTCAGTGTTCCCGCAGGAGCGTTATCCCATATTAAAGAGGCTGGAAAAGCCTTCAGGTCTTGTTCAGTTAAACCGTAAGATGCTGGATCAAGCAAACGTGTATCCTGCTCTGCATCCAATCCCAGTGGGTCAATTTGGGCGGCCAAATGTCCGTATTCACGGATATTCCACACCATTTTGCCCGCTGTAACCGCTTTCTGTAATATGTTTGAATCAAGGTGCCCCAGAGCACTTGTAGGGGGCCTTGCAACTTGTTGTCTATCATGGAAGCAGCCGAATATTCGGATTGTGGCGGCTCGCCCCATTGATCAAACAGCTCGCGGTAAGCCGGATCAACTGTTCCGGGGTCCGCTACATACTTTTCATACTGGTCCTGCACATAACCTAGATTAGGTCCGTAATACGTCTGCCAAGGTACCTGTCTGCTGCTCTCTTCCATTGTCATCTCGTTCCCTCCGTCAAATTTTGAAATTCATAGCTGGACGGAAATCATTTTCATTTTGATGTTTTGTTAAATCTTTAATTTGAGTAATTCACACTATGTTCACATTATATGAAATCCATCATCAAAAGTCGAATTTCACAGTGCTTATTTCTCTTCCATTGTATAAAGTTTTCTAGCTATGAGCATTTCCTTTTTCTCAACATATCCATGCGTAAATGAGATGAATCGGGTTGTTCTGTAATTCTGCAGCCTTGATCATTTAAAGATTAGAATGTGGTATAAAAGGATATCCTAATCAAAAAAAGTTAACAACGCTTTCAGAACATACAACTTATCCGTAAGGCTTGTTATCGGTAATATGGGCAAAACCACAATGGAGATGATATTTAATTTCAGGAATCAAACACTTGGCAACTTAAATAACCAGCCACCGGATATCAACCGACGGCTGGTTATTTAAGTTATGTTGCTCTCATACTACGCCAAACGAGTTAAAAACAACTTTCCAGTCCAACCCACTATGATTATCGTTGACAGCAGAATAAAAATGGTAGATGGCCGTTACGATGCAAATTCAAACTTAAAGTGACATTAAAGTCACTTTTCTGTACAATTTTCCTACTTTTCACTATTATTTTACTTAGGCATCTAAAAACCGCTTTGAAAGCGAAAGGGATGGAACTGTGACTGGACTAAAACAAATACTCAGAAACAAGAATTATGTCAGGTTTTTTCTGGCAACCTTCGCCTCACAAATGGGGGGAATTATCGGGGTTACTGCATTCATGTTTTATTTGTTGAAACGGTTTACAAATCAGCCTTACTATGCAACACTTGCCGAGTTAATGTATTCGCTCCCGATGCTGGTAGTATTTCTCGTGGTTGGAGTGCTGGCAGATCGGATGGACAGACAAAAAATTGCTGTTAATTGTGACTGGATTAGCGCTTTTTTATCTTTATGCTTACTTATTTTTATTTGGGTCGATTCGATTCCTTTGGTATTTGCCCTTCTCTTCATCCGTAGTGCTGCCTCCAAATTTTTCTTCCCAGCCGAAAGTGCCATTATACAGGGGATATTAAACGAAGAAGATTACACCATTGCCGCAGGCCTCAATCAAATGATGGGGAGTCTTTTCATGTTATTTGGAGGAACTTTGGGGGCCGTCGTCTACTGGCACCTTGGAATTACTGGAGCCATCCTCATTGATGCTGTTTCTTTTATTGTGTCTGCACTGCTTATTCGTTCCTGCAAAATTCCCAAGGAAGTACGCCTTCCGAACGGGGCACATCAATTTAAACAATTAAAATTCAAACTTGTCATGATCGATTTTAAACAAGGGTTTCTTTACATATTACGCAACAGACTATTGCTTTGGTTGGTTTCAGGCTTTTTTATGTTCGGTATTTTAAATGGTGGCTTTAGCGTTTTACCGATGTTTATTCTTAAATATAAGCTAGCTCCAGGTAACTATGAGCAGTATATGGTTTGGACAGGTATTATTTTTGGAGCTGGTGTGTTGCTTGGTACCCTAATCGCTTCGCTCATCTCCGCCAAGCTAAAGTTACACCAAATGATTGCAGCCGGAGTTCTGGTTGCCGGAATAGGTATGTGCATACTTGGATTTGTTAACCACCTCTATGCTTTTCTGATTATCAATTTTGTCATTGCACTGATCCTTCCGTTCATTAACATCGGCATAGGAGGATGGCTGCCTCGTATTGTAGATCCTCAAATGATGGGACGTGTGCAAGGTTTGATTAATCCGTTAATGATGCTGTCCCAGTCACTTACATTAGGTTTCATTGCTGTAAGCTTTCCTTCGTTTATTTCAATTGAGCTCTTGTTTTTATTAGTTGGGGTCTGTACCGTTATGGTAGGCATATACTACACTATTGTGCTTCCCCGTTATGCTGATTACAGCACTTCTTCTAAGGCCCTTCAGGAATCTCTATAGGTAAATTAAAAAATCATAAATGGCAGCATTGAGAGATTGTTGATTTGCCACTTTTGCTTCCGAATCCCGTGCAGAAGTGGCTTCATCCTATCTCCCCTCAATACTTCACAAGTACATACATTTGTTGTATACGACTATCTCGTCAAAACCCAGTAGAGACAAAGACTGATAGAGTATGTAATATACAAAAAAATGCCCGGCAGGCGCACTATCCGCACCAGCAGGACATTTGGATTATAATCGGAGTAGCGGGATTCGAACCCACGACCTCACCCACCCCAAGGGTGCGCGCTACCTAGCTGCGCTATACCCCGATGAACCAGTGTATGTAAACCGTTGCTGTTATTTACCATTATAATCTGGTCATAAAAGCCTGTAAAGGCATAATTTAGTCTGAGTGACGCAAAAAGTATAGACTAAAATCTGAGATCACAGGAGCTAACCATGCAGAGCAAAAAAATAATCATTTCCGCAGCATTATTACTTTTTTTAGTACAATTAAGCAATCCTATGTGCTATACCTTTGCACAGGATGAACTTGTCATAGATCAAAAAACGAAAGAGAGACTAGCAGAGCAATATGGCTTGGAAGAACCTCAGCCACCTACATCTGAGCAACAGCAAAAAATATTATTCGGAGCTGATTGGGGATTTAGTTTTCCTGTTAGTGCTGTTGTGCAGGACTTAATTAGCTTAACTCACGACCCACTTATATTTATTAGTCATCAATTGATTCATTCGCTAAAATCATAAGCCTTTTTTCATATATGGAAAATTCAATAATGTAAAACATTAGGATCATTTTTTTGTAGCAAGTTGCCTGCTGCCTGGAGTCATTTCATCCTTTTTTAAGAAGGTTTAATTCAATGGGGCCCCTACCATATAACCACAGCAGTTCATCGAATAAAAATGTCAGTCCATCCTTCGCGCGTAAGCGTTCGATAATCTCCGTGACAACTTGCATAACTTCCCCTTGTACACCCTCTGCCAGTTGCAAGCCTCCGCTCTCTCCATCCAGGTAAAGATGCGTATGATATGACTGCTCCACCTTCTTCACATGGCGCAAACACAGGATGCCATTTTCGAGGTAAAAGAAATATTGACAGTCATAAAGAACTCCTTCAAATATCTCATACATATGAGGGTAATCATACGGCCCCTGTACCATGGATACCCGCTCCAATTCTATTACCGATTCTGTCATACATCCTCGCTCCATTCCTTTGTTCAAAGTTTCTTATTTGCCAATAAGCTTTCTTTTACAGGTAGTTTTTCAAACTAGGCTGTTGAACGATAATTAATTGCTAATTGCAAAACCTTTTGATACGATAGGCATATTACTACAACGTTCACAAATAACATTTCAACAAACTAAATGCACATTACAGTGTTACTTTTGTTGTTTTCAGAATACATCCAACAGTGTTTATTGTCAATACTTTGATGTTTCTTTTTAACACTATAGAATGCATTAAGCTGGAGGAAAATATGATAAAGATTCATCTTTCCCGTATTATGGGTGAAAAACGGATAAATATTGCCGAGCTTTCCCGCATGACTGGATTACATAGAAACGGAATCACCAAACTTTACAACGAAGAAACAGACGGTGTGAAATTTGATACGCTGGATAAAATCTGTAAAGCTCTAGATTGCCATGTTCAAGATGTTATCGAGTATGTAGAGGATGATACAAATTAGTAAAATGGCACTTCTCTTGTTATGAGAAACTGTTTCAGTTAGGTTTAGAACCCATGGCGTACTCCCTGGTGAACTGATCGAATACTTGCCAGAAGACGACGAAGAGAGCCGTTAACATGTTAAGGGCTCTCTGTTTTTTGTATAATATTTAAAGTACTTTTTTACCGATCTTCCCACTCAATTAGATTTCACACCGTAATCCCTTTCTATAAGGTAATTTTAAATATATTTTTCCCACGTATGATAAATGTCCAATAAAGCATTAGGATTACGATCACCGTCTAAAACTCGATACATTTTATTCGTTAAGATCATGATCACATCCATATCTATTTCCTTAGACAAACCAGTGATAACAGGACGATTTACGCTAAAATAAGACTTTGGTTCCTGAATGATCCTCTTCTAACTCCAAAGCACTTTACTTTGAATCTGTACATTCCCTAGATACCATTCCCAAATATCTATGTGCAAAAAGGTGGTTGCATTAATTTATATTCCATTTCAAAATCCCTTCTTGCTTTGCTATCTTAATTCGAAGAAAAATTCACGGTGACACCGCCTGATACTAAGATCGTTAAAAGATCCCTAAAATATTGCTGTGGTGAAAATCCATAACTTCTTTCTTCTTGATCCCATTCTTCCTCGAATCTTTCCAAGAAATAATGTGCGTTTTTCCAATGGATCGTGAACGGTCCTACTGCCCCAAAACCTCCACAGAGACAGTCCGATATACTGTCCAAGCTAAATCCATAGTACCCTCCAGGCCCATTAATTGCTTCACCAAGTGCTATAAAAAATGTTGTAAAATCAAACATGTATTCCCCGTCTAAGGTGTAGACTTCTCCTCGTTTATCCGGTCTGGCAAAATGATTAGATGCAGAATGTATTCTAGTCACATTTAGCCATTCAGACCGTTCTTCGTTAGAAAAGCCTTGCCATATATTATTTTCAAGCGACTGAGAGCACTTTAAGAACTCCCATAATCTTAATTCAACAGGAGAGGGCTTCGTTTCAAGTATACCGGTTAGTTCCAGATTGAAGTTTCCTTTATTGTAATTTAGTTTATGGATTATAAAGGATTCAGGTAGGTGATAATAATAGCTTCCAATCCCTTTTTCTTCGTCATTTAAAATGACAATGCACAAGTTGGATACAGATTGTTTTGTCTTTGCTATGTTTCTTATGAATTCCTCATTAAAGACAAATTGTTCAAAAATGACCTTTTCATACGTTTCGACCATAATATCACCCGTTAGCCCAACCACATCTTGACAATAACCAACTGTGAGCCCACTTTCATCATCCATGACAGCAAATCTCTGCCTCATTTTGTATCATATCTCCTCACAATAATTTTAAGGAATATAGCATTTTAGGACTTCATTTTTAGTTTTTTGGGTAGAATAATCAATTATTCTGAAGCCGATAAGAATTGAAGTCCTCTGGCTTTTTAATTTTTTTCAGTTCTTCTGCAGGTATTGCAAAATGAACTTTTCCTAACTCGGACTTAAATGTTAACGAAGCATCATACTTCTTTTCAACAATTTACTGCTTTATTTCCAACATCTCTTGAAGATAATGAGTTGCTGAAATAAGAATTATAGTGTTTGATGAGAATGCTTGGCTAACAGTAGAATAGCTTGGGGGTTCATCGCGGTATATTTCTCTTCCTCTAATCCCTTTAAAATCTCTTACTATTCCCTTATTTGGATTTGGGCAAAACCTCATTCCTACTAGGTATGACAATCCATGATATTCATTCAATTATTTCGCTTTTTTTAGCTACTATACCTGATAGTTTATTTCCTGATAACAAGTAGCTTATTCCACCTTGCGATACTTCTAGGTCTACGTTACTTTTACTCGATAACCAAATAATATATCCATCCTCAATCTGTTCAATGACTACATCATCATCAATTGAAGATATCTCAAAAGAAGGTGTCCCATAAAT
Organism: Paenibacillus polymyxa; assembly: GCF_015710975.1. Classification (NCBI taxonomy): domain Bacteria; kingdom Bacillati; phylum Bacillota; class Bacilli; order Caryophanales; family Paenibacillaceae; genus Paenibacillus; species Paenibacillus polymyxa. The sequence continues at coordinate 225,893 of NZ_CP049783.1, forward strand.
CCATTCGTCAAGATGAAAATATGTTGAAATTTCAGCTTTGAAACTCTTAGGATAAATACATTCAATCTCTCCAAGTTGCCCTTTCTCATTTAGCCAAATGCAACATCCATTACCAAGCTGAGTAGGTTTACAATCATCTGTCATATTATCTGTGACAATATTGTAGGTTTCAATAGACGGAGTGTATGTGCATGACACGCTAGAGGTACTGTGGTTCGTATCAATCTCTTTTAGTAGCACTACTAAAGTTCTCCTTTCGCTCATTATTTGAAACTGCCAAGTTGAACTCCAATAATCTCTTTACTTGTTGGATTGACATTAGACCTTAATATCGGGTATAGGCGCTATTCTGTATACGATCTGTCAGTAATCCATCCCCGTTGTATCGGTACTCTCGTAAATCGGTTCCCTCTGGCATCATACGAATAAGCATTCTGATTTTCGGTGGAGGCAGCAAACCGATTCAGCTTATCGTACGTAAAGGTATTCTCTTACATTTAAAATAATAGCCTTCTTTTTTATACATTATATAAATTTGAATAGTGAAAAACGTCCTCACGCTCATCCCATCCATTGATTTAAAATAAACAAAATGTTATATTGTCTATAAAATAATCATCATTCGATTGAGGTGTTTGCTAAAATGGACCATTCCGAACTATTCTGGAATGCTGGTATCGAAGAACTGAAGCGTGGATATATTCGCCAAGGGGAGCAGGTAATTTGCCTCTTGGACGGACAACGATATGAACAAGGCATCATATATCAGGATCAAGGGGTATTTTATGACGCGGAACGGTATATGCGTCTTCATATTGAGCGGACGTACGGTTCGGTCTTTGACTATTTGATCGGTCTGGACAAAAAGCTGACTGGACTGACGGATCACCAGAATCGGTTACTTCAGTTATTTTATCAAGGGATGGGCGATGCGGATATTCAAAAGGAAACCGGAATCGGCAGTGCATCCACCATACGCAATCATCGCTTTGGTCTCAAGGAAAAAGAACGGCAGGCCAAGGTATTTCTCACATTAATGGAACTGTTAAAGGAGAAAGATCGCCACGCTCCCGCCATGGTAGAAGTACCCGTACAAGCACGGATGGTAGACGAACGTTACAACATTACAGAAGACGAAAGGCAAAAGGTACTCACGAAGTATTTTCCGAATGGGACAGACGGGCGCCTAAAGACCTTTAAAATGCAAGAAAAGCACAAGCTGATTGTGCTGCGTGAAATTGCGGGCCGTTTTGTGAAGGGACAAATATATCATGAGGAAGATATCAATGCGATTTTACAGGAAGTGTATGACGATTATGTCACGGTGCGAAGATATATGATCGAATATGGTCTACTAGATCGCAAACCGGATGGCAGTGAATATTGGTTGAAGGAATCGTGAAGCTAGGCGCTTATAAAATCAGCATTTTGCATAATTCGATTCTCGACGCTCGTAGGTACAATATATAGACGAACTAAAGCGTTTCGATCTATACATTGCTGATTTGAAAACGCTCTTGGGATTTATGCAAAATGCTCAAATAGGAGGATTCGACAATGGATCGAAGAAAAGAACTAGTTCAGCAATACATGGAGATGAAGACAGAGGCAGGAATCTATTGTATTCGCAATACACGCAATGGGAAAATTTTTGTCGCTTCCACGCCGAATTTAAAGTCGCTGAATGGACGGCGTTTTGAGCTGCAAATGGGTGGATTTAAGAACAAACCACTACAACAGGAATGGAATGAATATGGCGAAGATTCGTTTGAATTTGAAGTGCTGGACGTTTTGAAGAAAAAAGATTCGGAATTCTTTGATGTCAAAGATGCACTGGAAAAGCTGGAGCAGACCTGGCTTGATCGACTCCAGCCTTACGGAGACAAAGGATATTTATAAACTTACTGCTTTACGGGAAACTCCTTTCGAAGATAACCAAAAACAACAGCGTCAACAAACTGACCTTTTTCATAGAAGTAATCTCTCAGGTGACCCTCTTTAGTAAAGCCACTTTTGAGCAGCAGCCGTCTGGAGCCTTCGTTATCTGGATCAATGAAGGCTTCTATACGGTGAACCTGCGGCAATTGAAAGCCATAATCCACTACCGCTCTCAACGCTTCTGTCATCAGCCCTTGTTGCCAATATTCCGGCGCCAGCTCATAGCCAATTTCAATACGAGAGTGCTCCTTCTGCCAGTTATGAAATCCAATTGTACCCACCACCTGCTCAGGAGCTTCTTTTAACGTAATTCCCCAACGAAAACCCGCTTGCTTCTCGTATCTGGTTAGCATGGAACGAATAAATTTCTCAGCTTGCTCTACCTCCGTAAAACTTTCCAAATCATAATATTTTGTGACCTCATCTCTGGAAAAATAGGCAAATACATCCCTCGCGTCTCCTAATGTAAGCTGTCTTAAACGAAGCCGATCGGTTTCCAGAATCGGAAACGTTTCCATTGTCATCATTCATCTCCTCCTTCACATTCACAGAACCTACCTTGTCAACCACCAGCCGATCCCCACCATCAATCCATTGATGAAGAATAATGCGATACATGCTCTCCACTTGTTGATTTTACTTGTTTGAAAAAAGCTGGTTACCGTACTACGGCACATAAACAATGTAAACAATAAATTCCAAATAATACGCATACCATATTTAACGTAGTATAGAGCAGGGCTTAGCTGCACACCACCTAACATTGGGGAGACATCGGGAATAAACAGAATTGCACACGCATAACGCATGGTCTCATATGTAAAATAAAATAATGCCAGCCACCAAGCCCACTTCTTACCGAACAACATACCAATACCGGCAGCCGTTCCTGCCAAGCCAAGCAACGCGATAAACCCTTGAAACATGCCTCTGCACATGCCTAATAACGTAGAAGCCTCATTTAGTGCATTGAGCGTCAATAGCTGTGTCACCAACAGGAGTGCTCCATTAAAAATTAGTAAAATAGCTGCAATGCTTACACCTAAAGGTCGTTCGAAAACCACGTTCGTTACATAATCTTCTACTTCTTTTTTCGTATACAAATCGGACACTTCTTCTACTCTCCTAACCCAATTATATACCTCCATTTTGCGGCGGGCATAATAACAGTGTGTTCTCGCCTCATTTCCATATATCGGCTTTTAGGAAAATATGGTTTAATCTTCCCTGAAAAATTCCGTTATCTATACAATAATTTATTATTCAGGGCAACTATGCTATCAAATTAACGTCATGGGAATCCCGATCATTAACAGAATCCCAAATAGAGTAATATCTATCCTTATACTACCATTCCAAGAGTGAATCTGACAAATGATTGATACTAGCACTTATGAATGTATACGCGTTATTTTCGTAGCTCTGTAACCTTTAGAGGACTCGATATACTCTACTTGATACCCCATTCGGGCATCCAAAAGCTCTTCCATGAATAGGAGACATGGACTGTAAATAAAGCTCCCTCCTGGCCGAATGGCTCTAAGCAATTCCATATATTTATGAGCGTACTCATGAATATTACCGTCTGTCTTCAGATGATGATGTATAAAATGATTGGAGAATGCCATATGTGAAACGATCGTTCCCCATGTACTTTCTTCATAAGTAGTCGCTAACCAATCTCCTCGGGTGATACAACCGTCTGTTTCAGCCAGCCGATCTGTTCCGTATGCCTCAATTCCATAGGCACGTAAATAAGTAACCAACCGTGCCTCTGATCCGCAGCCAACATCTAGAACAGGCTCTTGCAAACGAGCAATGTCTAATCCTAGCAGATTCGCTTGTAACTCCGGTGTATATTCCTCACAAGGTACCCAAAAGGTATATTCATTCTCTGCATACTTAGCGAACACTTCACGTCCATTGGTACGAGTTAAAAAATCTCTCAAATGCCCATAATGCTGCTGGAGCAGTAAGTCCAGAGTTGCCCCTGCTATAGACTTCTTTTGGAACAGCTTTTCAATCCGGGTGAAGAATCGATCATACAGCTCCGCAAGCTCCCTCGCATGATCTGTGTGAAAATGTAGATACTGATTGGTATTTACAAACTGAGACAGTATTTTGGCCGCTACATCCTTCACAAAAACATGATACGTATGCTGGCGCTTCAAGCTTTGAAGCATGAGGATCAGTTCCGAGCTTCGCTGCGTCAGCCAGTACGTCATTTCCGTTGAAGGTCCTAACAGAACAGAACCCTCGCGCATGTAAAATAAACTCCGATGCTGATTATGCAGGAGTTGACCGGTAATAAGATTATGAAGTTGAGCGACTGTCATAGTGCTTCCTCCTTAAAGTCCAGAACATTAAAGCCCCACCCAAGCCTAAATCATGCTGGGTTTGGGCAGGGCCAGCTCATTTTCTGAGTATATCATTATGGAGACTCGGTGCTATTGCAGATTCTCCGTCTTTACATTTGAAGATAAAGGAATATTCAAGTCACGAACCCCTTGAGCTACCAAGCGGGCTATTTGCTCCGCACCATACTCCTGAAAATGTGTATCATCCTTCACGCCATCAGGAAATGCAGGATACACACCTGGATCCAAATGTAAAAACAGTGGAAGTGTTCCTTCCAGGCCTAGTGTATCATAGTAGGCTACACTCAATTGACTAAGATCGACCAGTGCAACACCCGTCTCTGATGCTGTTTCCTTCATCGCCTGCACATATTCCGGGAAACTGATCCGAAACGATGCACTTGCTGCATCATAATCGCGGCGGCCTACAGGAGTAATTAGCACAGGGACCGCACCGCGTTGGTTGGCTCCTTGGATGTACGTTTTCAAGTAAACTTTGTAATCGGCAGGTGAAACATAACGTTCCTGATTATTGATCGCGGCATCATTATGCCCAAACTGTATGAACAGGTAATCTCCTGGACGGATATTCCGTAAAATATCATCTAACCGCCCTTGAACCAAAAAAGTCTTCGTGCTACGTCCACCAATAGAACGGTTCACAAAAATAGTCTCATCTGTAAAAAATGGAGCAATCATTTGCCCCCAGCCTGCCTGAGGCTTCATCGAGGCTTTGTAAGTTTGAACCGTAGAATCGCCCGCCAGGTATACGGAAGGATGCTCTCCAGCTGTTCGAGCCTCCTTGGGAGTGATAACCAAGGCGTTGATCTTCGCTTCATTTCCTGAGAAATACAATTCTAGCTGACCGTCGATGAGTGCAAGCTCAAACGCAGCCTCAACAAATTGTCCTGCTGTTTTGGCGGTAGGTTCTACTTTAACAATGGATTCGGCTTTAACCGTAATATCCGTGTTTCCGGCAGTATCTCCGGCAATTAGAGAAAGCGTGTAATCCGCAGGTGGTAAATTGACGACAAAGGATGAGCCTTGAACACGCACAAAATCTGAGCGGATAGCATCACTTCCACCACGGTTCTCTTCATTTACCTTGGAAAGATCGGTAAATCCATAGCCACGCTCAGGCGTGTAAGCATCCTTAGCAGTGACCTGAGTGTAGCCGTCAGCCACATCCCCAGGACCAAAATCAAAACGAAGAGGCGCCGCAAGCTGCTTTTCCGCTAATGCCTGCCCTGGAATAAGTATGGTTGCAAACAACAAGCTGAACCCTACGCATAACCCAATCATCTTACCGAACGACCTGTGATGCTTTCCCTTTTGTTTCAAGCGCAACCCTCGCTTCTCAGATTATTTGAGTGGTGTGTCATCGTCCATACGTCTATTGATCCCCACCAGCCTTTGGCAGCCTTGGTCCAGTACCCAGGATACCACAATACCAACCGTGTACCTGATCAGATCCACGGTCAGAAACCCTTTCCCAAGCACTAGGCCGCCCAGGGTGGTCGCCCGAATGTGGTTAATCCAAGGAGCCTGGTACATCTGACTGAATTCAATAGCGAAGCAAAACAGCACACTGCCCCAAAGGGCTACAGACAACTGACGGTTCACCCACAACATTCTCAGCCCAAAATAAATCATGCATGCCCACAAGGCATCCCCAAAGTGATTGGCAACGAATGCAGGTAACTGGGTGGAGAAAGCCCTGCTTCCCAAGCCCAACAAGATCATGACCAGCACGGCAACCAGATACGCAGCGCGAGCCTTCCAGTGGAACTTTTCCTTTATTTCCTGATTAATTCCCCTACTGCTGCTCTTACGAAATTTTCTCATACTAAATTACCTTTCCTAACACCGGAAAATACCTACCAAACTTCTAAAACTTCGTAAAGCATCCTCTAGGGATAGCGCTCGCAAGATTGCTGAACCTTAAGCTGATGTCACATTGTATGCACACCAACTTGTCTGTATTTTTCGTCATATTATGAATCATATAAGCTCCCGCAATATCATACAATCGCTTGCTAAAATTCAATACCACGCACTTTGGCAAAAACCATATGGTGTACCATATTCCCCTCTTCATCATACTCGACATTCCTTAAAATCCCCTCTAATGTAAAACCTGCCCGTTCCGCTACCTTGGCGCTGCGCGTATTTCTGGAATCACAAAGAATCTCTAACCGGTTAGCATGTAAATGCTGTATGGCAAAATCTGTAATACCGTGCACGGCCTCTGTTATAATCCCCTTTCCGGTCCATGAGGTTCTGAGCCAATACCCAATTTCGAATCTTCGTGCATCCCAATTAATTCGGTGCAGACCGCTACTGGCTACAAATTGTCCCGAAGCCGTATCAAATATATACAGCACCATGTCAGACCGATCCAGAAATTTAAGTCTGGCTTGGCGTGAACGGATTTCAGATTCCTCTACCGTAGGGAGATTTCTCGCAAAAGGAAGCCAAGGCCGCAGCTCATGTACACTCTCGCGTATCGCCTCATTGACCGCCGCACCATCGCCCCATTGCGGAGCGCGTATAGTCAATCGCTCCGTCTGGAATTGTTCCGGGAATGATAACAGAATGGGATTCGGTTGCTGCTCGATACTCATGATGCTCCCTCCTCCATATTCGATGGATAACTGAGACGATCCAGCCAGCCAGTGATTTCTCGTAGGCTCTGAATCTGATGATCAGGTACAATGCCTGCTTCATTCCACGTCATAAAGCCTTCCAGCCAAATGGTATGCAATCCTGCACTTTGCGCCCCACGAATATCATTTGTCGGATGATCGCCTACATAGCAGGCATGACCAGGTTCGGCAATGTCCAGCTCTTTCAGTGCCAACTCGAAAATACGAGGATTAGGCTTCTCGACGTTGACGCCACCCGATACGATAATGGAATCCACATAATCTCTCAGCATAACCCGGTCAATCTTAGCCTGCTGCGTACGAAGTGAGCCGTTGGTAATCATACCAAGCTTCAAGCCCCGAGACCGCAGTTCAGACAGCACTTCCTTGGCTCCGTCCATCAGTACCGTGAATTTATGGAATTGACCATACCAAAAGCCCAGCATCTCCTGTACTGTCGTATCGGGATTTTTCAGTTTCAGGTCTGCATGCAGCTCCGTATACAGCTCCCTTTTATCCCGGTAGCCGTCCTGATCTGCCTGATCTGCCAGACGTATTCGTTCAACGACCGCCGCACGGCTGGCCGGTTCTTCTGCCACAATAAATCGTTCTATAAACCGCTCCGTATATGCCGCGAATGCCAGTTTGCGGTTAATCAGTGTATTATCCAGATCAAAAATAATAGCTTCTATAGACATAACAAGCTCCTTTCTGTCCGTAAATTTATACCGATCAGCTCGAAACAAATTGAATAACTCCGATCATAATAAGCAAGAAAAAAATAGACAAGAAAATGATGATCATGTACTTTAAGATTTTGCTGGAAGTCGACTTTTGTTCCAGTTTGGTCTCGATCTGGGTCAACCTTTCTTTGATTTCTTCCAAATCCTGCTCCAACTTCACCTTAGTCTCTCCTTCCTTTATCTCGACTTATTTAATTTCCTAACGATTCGGCGATTCAGCTACATAAATCACTCCAAAAGCGAACTGTTTTTACCGCCTCAAAATTAATCTGTTCGTAAGTCTTCTCCCCAAATTCCAGCTTGAAATACTCCTGCAAACTTTCTCCATACACGATAATATCCGTTTGATACACTGAAAATACCGGATTTCCTTCTTCACATGGCTGCTCTGGGATATATCGGTGACCATAGACGGGGATCAGCTTGGGCACACGCAAAAACTCACGTTTACATATGTCCACGGCTTCCTGCAAATCTGTTGGTCTATTCCCCCATTCAGAATGCCAGAACATGTTCTGTTCCACATCGAAAATCATACCTTCAAGCGGCCAATTCAGCCTTTCCCAAATGACACCCATCCGCTGTGGTGACGTATCTCTCCAAGGAATAAAGCTTTTACCGACTGGAAGAACGTTCATCAGCAGCTCTCTTAAGTCGGGCGGAAATTGAATATCATACCTGTCTTCGACTTCAGTAATCTCCCGGGTGGATAAGCCTGGGGTTAAGGTTACATCGTCTTTACGTAATAGATCGATAATATAAGCGACATCCATCTTCGATTGAACACCTCTATTCGCTGTCTGATTGCACCTTCTGATTGAATTCTAGCAGCTTAGTCGAGCGGATTGGTCAAGAGGCCTACCAGACTTGTAACTTCAACTTCACCGACTCGGCGTGGGCCTTCCATAAAATATCCCCTGGTTCCTACATGTATCCGGTGTCGGTGTACCTTTTCCCTCATTTCTCCAAACAAAATCCACATTCTTGCCTGACCTTCCCGGTGAACCGGGTGCCTGGTATCCATGATCAATTGACCCTCTTCATCTTCAAACTCAGGATGTATTGCATAAATTCCCGTTGTTGTAATATCGTCGCCCTCATAGGAAAAATCGCAGCGATAACCCTGAATAGGCAGTTGTTTCCTGCCTCCTTCTTCCGGTGTGTAAAATCGATATTCTACTATAAAATCGTGCGGATGCTGCCTACTATGTTCATAGGGATTCCACATTTCATATCATCCCCTCTGGTCTTTCCCAAAAATATGTACTTCTTTCTAGTGTAATCCAATAGGAAAAGAAATCCAAGACCTATCCGCAAGACATTGCTGAATAAGCTTGGATGATATGAGAGTCTTTTTTTCAGAATATATGACTTTTATACTTGCTGTCCGTTCACCTGAATATCTACGTCTACCTGCTGTCCCAGCCAAGCCCGCATGCGATTCCACGAAAAAACCTGCTCCATGTGAAAAACACCATATGGAAGTTCTGAACGATACAGGGCAAGCGCCGCAAAAACGGCGGCTTTAGCAGTCAAATCAGACTGATGATGTCCCCTTAGCCTGCATTCGACCCTCGTCTCCTTACCATTAAGAGTTCCTTGGGCGTCTACCTTGACCGCTACAGCATTTCCTCCAAAATGCACCTTGCCAAAGCTGCGAACTACTGCCTCACGAACCGTTGGCTTTCGGAGCAGACCTGATATTCCTATTGTCCGAAGCCCTGCCAGAAGCCGGGTGGTCAATCGCGAATCGAAGCACAGGCGTGTGCTGACCGTAGGAACATCAAGTGTACGTGGAAGTGTCTGTTGATCCGAAAAAGGAAACCGATACGCCCGATGACGACCCACTCCTGCACCAAAGTCTGCCACTATGCCGTCGGTAAAGCTTCTTCGAGTCACTGGGCGTCCCTGTTCTATCACCTCCAAGTCGGTATGAATCTGATCTACAGTCCACTCAATCGCAGCCTGACCGTGTCGATCACCCAAACCCAGCATCAATGATATGTTCAGTTCATCCGTTTGATCCATGAGCTGTGTCGCTTGCAATGCCAATAGATTAGTTAGCCCTGGAGCTAACCCTACACTTAGCAGCGCAGTGGCCTGATAAGCTCGGGCCTCCTGATGACACTGCTCCACCTGACTCAAAAAGGCCGCATTCGCAGTAATATCCATGTAATGCACCCCATGCTGAAGACAGGTGCGTACCAAGGCTGTATTGTCCTGATCCAGACACATAATAACCATTTTGGCTTGCTTTAATATCGACGGGTCCAGCGGTTCATGAATATTAAGCTGCAAGGGTCGTATCTTGCCATTCGATTGTTGGCTGAATGCAGTGGCACGTTCCAGACTGCGGCCTGCGGCAAATACCTTGCCGGGGAACATTTCACTTAACTCTGTACATACAATTTTTCCAACATGGCCATACCCGCCAATAATGATGATGTTATCCTTTGTCATAAGCCGTCTCTCCCTCTTTAACCGCAAACCATGCATTCACTAAAAAAGCACCGTAATACCGGGTGATGTGGGTAAAGCCTGCATCTATCAACAGTTCCTGAATTGCTGCATTGGACACCGGGTTTGACTCACGGCCGATGGAAGCAGCGAATCGCTCCCAATCCTCCAGTGAAATGCCCTGACTCAGCATATGAGCTTTCCATGCCTGCATTTGGAGGGAAAAAGAAGGCTCCTGCGGATTCCCATTAATAGAAGCTAGACAAAAAGGTGCATCCGGCTTGAGTCGAGCGGATATCTGGCGCAGCAATGCCTGTTTACTTTCCAAGCTCTGAAGAAAATGAAGCACCAGTAGGCAGGTAGCAGCGTCATAGACTGGTTCATCGGATAATTCTTTGCAGTACTTTTCGTGCTGTTCTTCAGGCGATTCTCCAGACAACTCTTCCAACGTGCCTGTAACAAATGATATTTGTGAACCGATGCCCGCTTGTGTCACACGTTGACGTGCCAAGTCCAGCATGTGCTCAGAGGGATCAACTGCCGTAAAGGACCATGCCTCATGCCGCCCTCCGAGCGTAATCAATTCCTGACCGCCCCCGGCTCCGACAATCAGCACATTCGGATCGATATTCCTGTTATGAGCCTGCGCTTCAAGCTGTGCGGTTATCAAACAATCTGTCATCTCATACAGATGGGTGTATCCAGGTATTTTTAAAGAAATCGTATCCGCATATTTATGTACATTCGGATGATTCCAGCTCATAGGTTGATTTGAGTCGGTATTTCCAATATGGGGTTGTTTCATATGTGCTCTCCTCCAAACATTTAGCCTTGATCTTCAATGACCATTCATTTATTGTAGATTTAATTAAGAATCATTCTCAATTATAAAGACAATACGAATATCCACCATCCCATAAATATGGGATTTAGGAAGAGGCACTTTAAGAATCTCCAGCTTTCACGATAGGAGTAAACGATGAACGCACATTATACTCAATTTGCACAGCTTAAGAATGATCAACAACCAATCATGGAAATGGGAAATAAATCACCCTCATCTCCTACATACAAGCACACGCTAATCGACCGCTTGCGTACTCAGATTTCTTTTGATGCGGCATGCTGTACCTCAGTAGATCCGCGAACGCTGCTTTCCACGGGTGCATTTACGGAGTCGGGTGTAGAGGACATTCATAGCAAACTGCTAGAATACGAGTATCTGCACGATGATATCATGAAATACGATCAATTGGTGCGAGAAGGACAGCCTATCGCGACGCTTCATGGATCTACACAAGGCCAGCCGGATCGCAGCACACGTTTTAGAAATGTTTTGCAGCCCGCTGGATTCGGCGATGAGCTGCGTATTCCATTTATGTACAAAGGAAGCTGCTGGGGATTTCTTACGTTGTTCCGCCACTATGGAAAGCCTGTATTCAGCGCGGAAGAGCAACAACTGCTTGAAGCGTTAGCGCCATCCATAGCCTACCATCTGCGTCAAACCAGTGTCGGTGTATCTCCAGCCCCCGCTATGGCTATGGAACATGAACTTGAGCCAGGTGTTCTGACGCTTTCCGCTCAACTAGAACCCCTCTCGTCCAATATAGTAGCAGAACAGTGGCTAAAGCTGCTTCGGCAGCAGGAGGGAATCCATGAGGACGAGCTGCCGGCCTCTGTTCGGGCGGTAAGCTTGCGAGCGCTATCCACTACTACTGCACCAGCCAGACTATGTATCCCTTCCGCAGACGCTGGAACTCCTTGGGTCACCGTCAGAGCTACTCTCCTGCAAAGCGGACGTGAGCATACGGGCGAGAAGCAGCTGGCTGTATGGTTTGAGCCTGCTAAAGCAACCGACATGTTGCCGCTCATGGCTGAGATCTACTCATGGACTGAACGAGAGAGACAGCTTGTCCGGCTCATTGTCCAAGGCTTTTCTACCAAGGAACTGGCAAGTGCACTTCATATTACGGCCTACACGGTGCAGGATCATCTGAAAGCCATTTTCTTGAAAACAGAGGTAAGCAGCCGTCGTGAGCTAGTATGGAAGGTATATTCCAGATTCAATTAATTATGTAAAAAAGACAGATGACCCGGTTAAGGATCATCTGTCTTTGCATCACTGCTCTATTGAGACGCAAGAGTCTTATTTCTGCGAAGAGGATTTCGTATCATCGTATGATACTGGTGAGGGCTTCGCAATCCATTCATCAGCCTCAGGCTCGATATCCACGCCATTGTCCAGCTTCGTTTTCTCCATCAAGGAATCTCCGTCCTCGTTCTTCTTGTTGCGGATTTTCGCTTCGTCTTGAGTGTGGTCGCTCATGTTGATTCCTCCTTTTTTAATTTCATCTGATGGTTGTACCTTACTCATAATTACCCATTGCCGTCCTGTACAAACCTCTACACCACCAGATGCCCTTTTTTCTCCGCCGGTCCAATGGTCGCCTCAATGCCAGCATTAAACTCCAGAAAGTCGCTCTCTACTCCATCACTAAAAATAACTCCATTCTCCGGCATCTGCGAAGCAATTCGCAGCGGTCTTTCAACGGCCACCTGTCCAAACACCAGCTCCGCAGCAGTCGTCCGACTGGGGAATGGTTCTCTCACTGTAAAATAAAGCGAAGGCGAGCTCCAGGTTGCACGATGATCATGCCCCATTCCTTCTACTGTCCCTTCCTGGCTGAAAGCAGCATCTGACATCAGGTGATCTGGAGTCAGCGAGACCGGATGCCGTGTAGCACTGCCGACAATCCCGGCAGCTCCAGCCAGCACACTGGTCAGCCAGCCCGTCGCCCCCAACCCGGTGGAAACAATAATACCGCTGGACGATTGCTGCTCTACCTGATCCTCCAATCTCAGCTCATATCTCGCAGAAACATGAGTTTTGCGCCCGATGAACAAATCGTTCACAGCATATATGGATTGGCCATCATTTAGTTGGGCCTTAGCCAGTGTAACCTCCTTAATCGGCCGTCTGTGCACGAACACATCCGGCACCACCCAGCGCAGATCAGATACAGTAAACGGCAGCAATACTCCATCCCAGCGCATCGGATCTGGATTCACGCCGATTAGCGGCTGCTCGCTCAAATATTTTAACGTGTTGGCTACCAGCCCATCCTGACCCAGTACCACCACCGTATCCTGCTCACCAAAAATAAAGTTCGGCACATGTTCCCGCTCCACAATCTGGACACGCCCCAAGGCCGATAACTCGGACGTCGCCGTTGCCACCGCCCTGCGGTAATTTTCATCCTCCAGCACATAATCACTAAAATCCGCACCCAGCCGTTCCATAAAGAAGCGAGCCTGCTGCACCGTATTGTAACGAACAATCAGTTCCTCCAGTCGCGTTTTACGCTTCACCAAAATAATCTTCTGCTCAGTCATTCGGCTGCTCATCGTGATCTTCCTCCAGACCCTCTCGATCCTGCTGATCCACTTGTTCCCGTATCTGACATGAGACCTTGCAGCAGATCAGGCGTAATATTCAACTGGCCGATTTTCCCTGCATTTTCTGCGAGTTCCTGAAAGGCGATCGCAATCAGCTTATCCGGGCTCATATCCATGTTGGCCATAGCTTGAAGTACGTTAGGCTCGACATCCTGCAACGATTTCATCACCGCTGTCAGCTCATAGGCCTTGGCATCGGCTTCGGCCTTTTTATTCGTTACGGTCAGCTCAATCAGTTCGCGCTTTTTCTCTTCCAAGGCCGTGTCAAACCGCAGCTGCTCCTCCTTCATCTCACTTTGCTTTTGCTTTACGGAACGCTCGGCATCCAGTTGGGTTTCGCGAATCTGCCTTTTTTTCGTCTCCACCGCAATTTCCGTATTCAGCTCATTTTCCTTCACACGCCGCTCCTGCTCAATGGATGCGTTACGACGCTCATACAATGCGTGATCCGCACTGCGAAGAATTTCTTCTCTCGCCTGCGCTTCCAGTGCTCTCATCGTCTCCTTATTTGGTAAAACCGCCAAAATGGACAGCCCCATAACCTCAATGCCCAGTTTCTCCATTTCAGTATGCTGAGCAATATCCTTCGTCATGTTTTGGGCCAGACGTTCACTGGACTGAACCGCTTCTTTGAGTGGAACACGTTCCAAATACTTTTTGGTAAGCACCTTGGCGATGTTAATCACCCGTTGAGCCAGCTTGCTTGGATCGTCCGAAATGTAGCGACGTTCCTTCAAATCATACGTGTAGTTTAAAATCTGCGTCGTTCTGCGGTAATCCACGATCCGATAAGTCAGTTGCCCCTGCACGGTCACCGCCTGGAAATCATTTGTCATATCTTCAAACATAAACGGTACATCAATGGAAGAGACAGGCACGACAACGACCGAGGTGGTCGGCGCGTAGTAATAAAAAGATAACCCAACACCCTCTCGAACCACCTTCCCGTTCTTCACCTTCATGACATACTCACTGGGCTGAAATTTAACAAAATTAAATCCAAACATCAGCGCTTCCTCGCTTTCTTTAGAGTGTTCATTTTTATTATTTCTTAATTGTTATTATCAATTTGTTATTAACAATAAAATAACACAGATAATCCATAATATCAATATGACATTTACAAAAAAAATAAAGGCCGCTTCCTCTCCGATACGCTCGGTTAAAGAAAACAGCCTCAGATTTCTTGCATTTTATTTTATAAGTACACTTTTAAAAATTTATACCTAACTGCATATTTACATAGAATCAGCAGCAAAACGAACCGCTCTGCTAACTAAAACAGGCAGCACGGATATATGACCTTCATCTGTAAATTCTCGGTACTCTACGTGTAGTCCTAGATCGTCCCTAGTCGTTAAACGCGTAGCTAAGTCCCTGGCCTTTTCCTGCATGCCACTAAAATGTCCGGCCTCTAACTCCCCTACAGCAATCAACAGCTTTTTATTCCAATGCTTCTGAGCTATAGAAGCTACAAACTGTTTCTCTTCATCCATAATAACTTGTCCGCCCCAGTGTATAGACGGACTTCCCGCCACATACACCTGAAAAGAGTTTGGTCTTGTAAACAGGGTATGTAATACGAACAGTCCTCCAAGCGAATGCCCGAAGATCGTCTGTCGGTTGCGGTCGATAAGAAAATCACCCTCGATCATTGGCTTAAGCTCATCTTCAATAAATGACAAGAAATGCTCGGCGCCCCCGCTTTCTTTGCAGGCATCTTCATTTGGCTTTACCGGAAGCTCCACAGCCGCCCCAGGCAGTGTAAGATCGTAATATCGTGAAGGATGAAAGGGAGCCTCTGTTGGATAGCCTATTCCTACAATGATAGCTGGAACAACCCCCGTTTTGTCAGGTCGTCTCCCCTGAACGCGCACCGCTTCCACCATGGTTCCAAAAACAGAATTGGCATCCAGCACATAAATAACGGGATAGCCAGATACAGGAGGTTCCTCGGCAGGAATGGCAATATAAATATGATACTCACAGTTTTCAGCCTGCGAGTACATTACTCGATGCTGACTGCGAGGAACATACACAGCTCCATGTGCATCGCTGGAATGATAATCTTGCGTAAATACGTTTTTAATGAGAATTACCTCCTATAGAACCTTAATTCCAATGAAATCAGGCCGTTTTTTTCATAAGCAAGACTACAAAATAAGGGACCCCGATCACCGCAATAATCAGTCCAACGGGAATTTCCGCAGGCGCAACCACCGTTTTGGCAACAAAATCAGACAACAGCACCAGTACCATACCGACCATACCGCATACGGGAATCACAAAACGATGATGAAGGCCAACAAGCCTTCTGGCGATATGAGGAGACAATAATCCTACAAAGCCTATTCCTCCAGAAACAGACACACAGGCACTCACCAGTCCAATGCTGGACAGCAAGAGAATAGACTTTTCCTTTTCGGTCGCAACGCCAAGACTTTTAGCTGTATGTTCATGTAATTGAAATAGATCCAGCACATACGATTTCAACCAAATAACAGGAATTAATATGACAAGCCATGGAATTACGGCAGCAACCAGCTTCCAATCAGCACTCCAAATACTGCCCGACATCCATACTGTCGCCATCTCGAAATCCGAGGCTTTCATTTTCAGCGACAGATATAAGCTTAAGGAACCGAAGCCAGAGCCAATCGCGATACCTACAAGTAGCAGTCGCTGCGAATCCAGACGTCCTGCTTTCCAAGCAAATGAATAGATCAGCAGCGCAGCCAACAAACCTCCAATCAAGCCAAAAAAGGGCATAGCCAACGCCGCAGTCCAGCCTGTCGTTTCCATTTGTCCTTGGTAAAAGAACATAAATATGACGATTGCTGCTCCCGCCCCTGCGTTAATGCCTAAAATGCCGGGATCGGCCAAACCATTCCGTGTAACTCCCTGTACCGCCGCCCCAGCAATCCCCAGACCTAAGCCGACCAAGGCCGCAATCACAACACGCGGTAGCCGAAAATCAAAAATCACCAAATCCAGCTGCGGAGTAGGGTGGATACGGAACAATGTCTGAATTACTTCCTGAAGGGTCATGTCGAACTCTCCATGGGTCAGACTAACATAGGAGGCTGCTAAAATAAGTGCAGCCCCACCTGAAAATACGAACCACAGCCGTTTCACACTGATTTTACGCATGCTCTCCCCCTCCTTTTCTACGTATTAAGTACAGAAAGAAAGGGATGCCAATGACCGAGGTAACCACTCCAATAGGCGTTTCAAACGGATAATTAAGAAAACGGCTCAACACATCAGACATGCCCAAAAAAACACCACCGATCAAACCAGAGCATGGAATGACCCAACGGTAATCTACTCCGATTAAATATCGGGTAATGTGCGGAATCAACAAGCCAACAAAAGCAATTTTCCCTGCCAGCGCAACAGAAACACCTGTCAGCAATGCTACACAGAGCATCGCCCCCAACTTGACTGGTAATGCCCGCTGTCCCAGACCTGTGGCCACGTCGTCGCCCAAAGACAGTAGTGTTATTGGCTTGGCCAGCAGCATTGCTCCTACAATTGCCACAAGAGCAAAGGGAATTGCCAATTGAATCATCCCGGGGTCCATTTGGTGCAGACGAGCGTTAAACCAGAAGCTTACATTTTGCGATACATTAAAATAAATGGAGAGAACGGCCGACAGGCTGCTTAAAAACGTGCCAATGATCGTTCCCAAAATGGCCATACGAACCGGGGCAAGACCGCCGGGAATCATCCAGGCTAAACCGAATACAATAGCCACCCCAGAGCCGATCCCACAAAAGAACTTCCAATCAGGCCCATCGAAGTGGAGTTCGGTGCAAGGATCATCATTAAGGTGATCACAAACGCCGCCCCATCCGACACCCCCATAATTGAGGGTGAAGCCAAGAAATTCCGCGTCATTCCTTGCATAATGGCTCCTGAAATCGCGAGAAAAGCACCGATTAATATAGAGCCGACCGCTCTAGGCAGACGCGAGTTTAAAACGACCTGATGGTCCACGTTTCCAGCATCAAAATGGAAAAAGGTAGCAGTTACCGTCTCCCATTCTATCGTCTTGGCTCCGTACATCACAGACAGCAGTAATGTTAGTACGATAAACAAGGGAGAGACGAAGATTACAAGGTAAGGAGAGATCAACTTTTTTCCCATGTTCCTACCTTTACTGCGAAAGTCGGTTCATAACCGCTTCCAAAAAGGCAAGTTTGCTCCATGAAGTACCACCTTGAGCATTGGGATCTACAATGTTGACGAAGGTTTTCCCATTCTTGACGGCATTGATGCTGCTCCAAATCGGATTCTTCTCCAAATCTGCCAATGCCTGCGGCTGGTCCTTGTTCTCTCCTTCGGAGAATTGCACGAACAGATAATCGGGGTTCATATCAGCCAATTTCTCCAGAGAAACCGCCTCTTGTGCTTTAACTGTATTTAACTCTTCCGGTACCTTAGCTCCTAGATCAGCATACAGCGAAGGATTGAAATATACATCCGCAGGGTATACATACAGATTGCCTGTACGAATCCGTACCATCAGTACCTTTTTATTTCCCCATATTGGTTTGAGCTTCTGTTGGGCCGCCTCCGCATCTTGCTTGTACTTGTCCAGGATCTCCTTCGCCTTCGCCTCTTTGCCTGTAAGCTGTCCCAACATTAATAGATTCGCTTCCCAGTTCGTTGAAATATGGGATACTGGAACCAATGGAGCGACCTTCCCTAGCTGTTCTGCCACCGCAGGCCGAAATTTAGAACTCCCAAGAATCACATCTGCCTTCAGTTTCAGGATCGTTTCAGCGCTAGGCTGCATTCGATCACCAACGTCTGCGGCTCCTTCCATCGCTTTTTCCATGAACTCAGGAAATGTTCCGCCCGAAGTAACCGCCCCAGTTGGTTTCACTCCCAGGACAGCTGCATCTTCCATCGCTTCCAGACTAGCTATAATAATATGATCCGTCTTGGCTAGCTTATAAGTCTTATCTAGATATGTAATCGTCTTAGCACTTTCTACGTCAGAAACAGACGTTTGTCTCGATGCATTGGTATTCTTTTGAGCTGAGTTATCTACCTCCTGCACCTTTCCACCACATGCCGTCAACAGCAAACTTGCCGATAATAAGGTACACATCCATATTGCAAACTTCTTCATAATCTGAAAGACTCCCCTCTACCTACTTGAATTTACAGATAATAATTATCATTATCATTGATAACTATTATCAATAGTAGGAGAGAAATCGGCGTATTGCAATATTTTTTCTAATATTTATTAAAAAGAGAGCTAGCTTCCCCTAGAATCCTTGCAATTAGGAAGCATCAGCCTCCCCTATTCTGTTGGATATCATTCACATTCCATTCTTTATAAAACTGCTCCAAATACATTTCCATCCATTGATGCCGAACCTCCGCCAGTTCTCGGGCATAAGGGGTATTCATTAAATCCTTGAGCTTGAGCAGCTTTTCGTAAAAATGATATATGGCACTTTTACCTGCGGCACGATATTCATACTGTGAATAGTCTTGACCCGGTTCATGCATGATACTGCCTTTTGAGCCTGCATACATAAAGGTTCTTGCAATCCCAATCGCTCCCAGAGCATCCAACCGATCTGCATCCTGCACAACCTGACCTTCCAGCGTTTCCATAGGCGGATTTTGTCCACCATTGTAGGACATTGTAGCAATAATGCTCATCACGTGTGTGATCACATCCGCATCGTTTACATGCAGATGCAGCCACTGATCAACTTTATCCAGCCCCGCTTGTTTGGATTCATTTAATTTTTCATCCGCTACATCATGCAGCAGTGCTGACAGCTCGCACACGAACGGATCTGCACCTTCTTTTGCAGCAATTTCAACAGACAGCTTCCTCACCCGGTCAATATGCCACCAATCATGACCACTGTGGTCATGCTCCAACTGCTGCTGTACATACGGCTCTGCCTTTTGAATAATATCTTCCATCATCGCTTCCTGCTGCTCTGTTCGTCTCTTCATAAGTCACCTTTCCATCCCGTCCATATTTGCTATGTGAGGTTGGTTTATTTTTTTATATGCTTGTCCATTTGCTTAGCGCGAATCATCGAGAGCGCCTTACGGGCTGCCAGCTTCCCATTCGGGCTTCCATGTTTCACTACTTCTTTTAATATTTCAGTCGCTGGTTCATACTCATGATACCCCAATAGAATACATGCACGTTCCTGTACATACATATCTTCATCATCTACATAAGGAAGCAATGAATCCACCTCACTAACAGGTGTAATCGCCATTAAGCTGTAAAGAAGCTGGCACCTCACATCATCCTCCATTGATGAATCCTTTTCCAGTATAGCCTGCATTTCATGCATACAGCGAATATCTTCTGCTAGTTGTTCAGTGCTTATGTCGTTGTCAGACGGGTAATCCTTACGCAGCTGTTCCCAATCCAGCTCTGGGTTTTGCTCTAACTCTGCAATCAGCGAAGCTGTACTTCGGTACATCGGTGACAAATCTGTTTCCTCGTGATTGATGTAACATAATTTATATGCTAGTGGCCCCTCTACATATAGACCTACATAATTAGAATGATCATCGGTCCATGCTATGGATTAGTAAAGCTTCCAGCGTATCGTCAGGTAGATCAATCGCTTGGCGTTCAAGCACCTCTTGTAAGCTCATTTTTCCACACTCCTAATCTTTCTACTCCAAATCTATTATCTAATCCCTGAAAAGGACAGGCTATCTCCATTTTATTCTATATGTGTATGGTATCCAACCTTAGGTCGACAAGTCCGTAACTATGCAAAAAAAGACCCCCCTTAACCACATCAGCTGTAGTTAACGGAAGTTCTTTTTTAAACTGATTCCCTTATTTTATTCCACGACACCAAGCTCGCGGTTTTTTTCCTTGAAGCGGCTGTTGTGAGAAGATACATATGCGGCTTTATCAGCTGTCGGATCAATGTACAACTTGGCGCTGTTGAGGGCAAGAGCAGCATCTGTGAACGTACCTGCAATCAGATACAGCTTGCTTCCGTACTCGACAAAATCGCCTGCAGCAAAAATCCCCGGTAGATTCGTTTCCAGCTTGTCGCTCACGCGGGCATGCCACTCTCCCATATCCAGTCCCCAATCTCGCAGGGGGCCGAAATCGGATTTTAGGCCATGATTTACGATAACTGCATCAACATTCAGCATCTCTATTTCGCCCGTATCTACATGATTGATCGTCACCTGCTCAATCGTTTCTCCGTTGTTGCTATGTAACTGACTTACCGCATAAGGTGTGAGAACACGGACCGAAGAGGACTTCATACGGGCTACATTTTTCTCATGTCCGCCAAAATGATCCCGACGATGTACAACTGTCACACTCGCCGCAATAGATTCCAGCTCATTCGCCCAATCTACCGCTGAGTTGCCTCCACCGGAAATCAGGACATGCTTGTCCCGGAACGGCTCCAGCTCTTGTACGGTATAATGCAGGTTTGTAACCTCGTAACGGTCAGCGCCTTCAATCTCCAGTTTAGCCATTTTGAGAATACCATAGCCTACGGCCAGAACGATCGTACGCGTCCAGTGCTGTTCCCCTGTGGCAGAAGTCAGCAGGAACGTGCCATCTTCCTGCCGATCCATCCCTGTAATCTGTTGTCCCAATACAATGGTAGGCTCGAACGTTCGTGCCTGCTGCTCCAGCTGGTCAATCAGCTTTTCACATAAAATCGGGGTTACCCCGCCAACATCCCATATCATCTTCTCCGGGTATATGCGCATCCGTCCGCCTAGCTCATGCTTGGCTTCGATCAGCTTGGTTTTCATATCTCTCATGCCACTGTAAAACGCAGTATACATACCGGCAGGACCGCCGCCGATGATCGTTACATCATATAATTCCAAGGACTCTGTCACTCTGCAACTCTCCCTATCATAGCGTATTATGTCTGCTTCTATTATAAGTGATAATAATTATCAATATCAATTAAGAAATAAAAACATATCTGTGACAGAGGTATTAGTGACTTTGGAACTACGTTTATACAGTTATTTGGCTACTGCTTTCGTTAACCTTGTGGATTAGGTAGGGATTGCTGCACTATTGCACGCAATGCTTTTTCATTCAGCCCAGTCTGTACAAATTGAAAACGGTGACCTGCCAGCCTCTGAACTCGATCTATGATCTGACCCAGATGATAAGCCGTATGCTCCACCACATGGTAAACGTCATACATATTTATATCGCCTGTGTTGTCCAATGCTGCACAGAAGGAAGAAAAAGCATCTTCAACTTCCTCCATAAGCTGTTCTTTGTTTTGCACTGAAGGCTTGAAGCTATCCTCCATCCCTTGCTTGTATGTAATCGTCGGATCCATGAGTTTGACTGCATTTCTACGCACATGCACCATTATATGATGGACAATTCCTCCAATACTGTTCTGTTCCGCTTCACCAGCGAACCATAACATGGGTTCATCCAAAAGCTTGATGCATACCCGCAGCTTAACCAAATATTGATCGTACATTCTGTGCTTGGATATGATCTTAAATTCATGCATGGAAGAATTCATATGTTCATTTCCTCCTTTATCTTTTCAGGTGTATTTTTTGAAAAAGTCACTTCCGTGGATCATCCAATATCGTTCAGCAGGAGGGACCTCTTCCAAAAAGTTCTGATATTCCCCTTTCCACCCCACCGGGACATAGTGTTCGAAAGAAGCTGGCTCCGGAAATAGAGAGTAGAGAACTTTCTGGTCAAAATCAACATACAAAGCAGGACAGAATTCCAACACTTCATCCTTATGCTGGATTGCTTCATCTAGCATTTGGAGCATTGTAGTGAGTTCTCCCGCAGCCACCTTATATTCACAGATGTGTTCCAAAAATGCTCCGGCTGTGGTCTCATCCAAAATAGCGATGCCAAACCGTTCCTCCATCTCGGTATTCAAAAACCAATACTCTCTTTCCGTCACATACCAATTCCATTGTCCCTGAAACATGACACCGACAATGATATTTTTCGCATATTCTGGCCATATTTTCATGAGCTTTTGCGTTCCCCTCCCTCACTTACAGCTCGATCCAAAACCGGTTTACACGGTTTCCATCTTCCTCTATGTAATCCTTGTCCGGTATTCCGCCGTTTCGCAGAATTGTTTTTTTGGAACTGATATTATCGGAGTCGCATACGACGAGGGCTTTGGAAATACCCAACTCTTTTGCTTTGCCCAATGCTAAGGCCAGCATAGTCCCAGCGTACCTGTTCCCTCGTGCAGAAGGACGGATACCATAACCGATATGACCGCCAGCGTTTAACAGATGCTCATTAAGATCATGACGGATATTCACTGCTCCGACGACCTGGTCATCTGCATCCATCAGCCAGTAGGTCGAACTTTTAACCCAGCCTTTAGACAAGCCAATTCCGTTTTTCTGTTGACTTAAAAACGTCAGCATACCTTCAAAATCATACGGTTCTATAGAAATCACCCAAGGCACCATATGCTCCTGGCTCTTTTTCCATTCCTCATAAAATGAAAGATAAGCATCCTTCCAGCGCCGATCCGGCTCAACCAATCTGATGGCCTGCATCCTACTCACCGCCCCCTCATTAAGCACTCCATGTATCTACTAATGGTCTCGTCATCTCTACACCCCATAGTTCTTCATCGTTGCTTCCAATGTTTCATCCGTATCCGCCAGCCACACGGAGCTAACCTCAAACGTCCCTGGCTCGAAAAACAATGGGAACCTCCGCTTAAACCAATCCTGCATCGGCAAATTCAGTGCTTCCTTCATATCTACCCACAGTAGTTCTCCCTCAGGAGGATTTTTTAATAGCTCACCTTCCGTTGCTGTAGCCAAATAATTAAAGACCATATATCTCAGCCCTTGGTTTGGATCACAATATTCGTCGATTCCTTTAAAAGCAATTTCCGTAACCGTTAAGCCTGTTTCCTCTTTTACTTCGCGAATGGCTCCATTCACAATGCTCTCTGGGAACTCTACTTTTCCTCCTGGAGCAATATAACCCGGAAACCCCTTTCGATTGGGTCTGTTCATTAGCAATACCTTGTTTCCATCTTGAATCATGCACATGGTATATATTTTGTGTGTCACTTCTGTACTCAATCCGATCATACCTTTCTCTATTCACATTCTCTATGATCTAGCTTTTAACTTTCTCACCGACATATCTTGGTTGAATATGGTATTCACCATAGAACGATTACAGTCCCTCGTCAAACAACTGTAGACCTATGATTTCAAAGGCGACACCGTCACCCGTTTTAACGTGGATATCACCATTCAATTCGTCAGAATCCAAAACAAACGTAGCCTCTCCTACAACAATCTCCAGACAGTCTATCCCACCTGCTTCGCCTTGTATCACTTGTTGTATCATCCCTTGAATCCAATAGTCACCTAGCTTTGGTTGAGGTTGAACAATGCCTGTCTTTTCCGTAGGCCTCAGTCTTCTGAACCCTTCTATACTGGATGGAGAAGTCTCGACCGAAATGACACAGCCGGGAATTAACTTTTCCAAGCTTTGTTCATACGGAACAACATACGCATATCCCGAGGTCAGTTCATGCCGAAAATATGTCCAGTAGCCGTATATCTTTTCCTTGCCAATATTACGAATGATAATCTTTTCATCTTGATTTACTTCCTTGATCTGTACGCGCATTTATGAAGTCCTCAGTAGATATTTTTCTTATAATAATAATGTTTAAAGCCTCTAGGAGCCTCATCAATGACACCGACTACTTCATACCCCTGCTTTTCATAGAATTCAGGTGCTTGAAAAGAAAAGGTATTCAGTTGTATCAAAGTACATCCTTTATCTCTAGCGATTTGTTCAATTTCACTAAGTAATTGCGAACCGTAGCCCCTTCCTCTATGGCCCTGATCTACCCACAAAATATCAACCTCCACCCAGTTCCAACAAAGTACACTTAGAAGACCGCCGATGACCTGACCGTCTCCTTTTTTGAGCGTAAGATTAATTTCTTCATATTGGGTTTGAATATCTGCCGGGACGTGTTTTGCATTAAACTCAATCAACTTGTTTCTGACGAAACGAGCTTCATCCCTACTACTTCGACTCCATTGAGGTTCCAATGTCATGGCTTAAATCCTCCAATTAGAATGTATAACAATCTATTAAATACTAAAGTCAAAAGCCTTCCATCTGCCCACTGTTATTTATTGTAATACTTTTTTAGGTTTAGTCACATGATTCATTTTGAACTACTATAAAACGCGAAAGCAGGCTCCCTATGTAACAGAGAGCCTGCTGTCTTTTGTATCCATCGTCTGGCTTACAGGAGAAAAGATAGGATGACTAAATAGAAATATCCAGTGATTTTCCAACCCCCGTGATATCACTGCCATTCGAGCTGCTGGTACGAGTCATTTCCATATTACTTGGAGCGGACTTTTCCATTTTTGGTGTTGACGTGCTGCTGGATTGAGAACTTTGCTGTGCAATCTGAGCTTCAATTTGCTTAATTTGCTGCTGAAGCTGCTTCATTTTCGTTTCTTTTGTATCCTTATTATCTTTGCTTTGCTGGACCTTATTGTACTCTGCTTCAAGCTGGGCTTTTTGCTTTTCCAAACTGGCTGTATCGTTGGTACTGGATGAAGATGAAGTTGAAGTATTGGCAATAGATATAGAGCTACTAGATGTGGTTGAAATATTCACAGAAGGATTCTCCTTTTTAAAAGCTAAGTTTGAGTTACAAGTGTGGGCTAAGCGTTTTTAAGGTATGCTATTGCGCTCTAAAGATTATGACGAAGACGATACAGATTGTTCAAAAATCTTAGCGATTTTATCGAATAAAACTGATACTTCTTCATCTGTTGCATTCGATTCATCTGTGTTTCCCCAAGCGTTTTTTAATGCAGAAATCAGGTCTGTTTGCTCATCTGTTTCTGAAGATATGGAGCCAGATAGAAGATCGGAACTCAGGACGTTTTGCAAATCATTCAGTAAGGATCTTTTTTCATCTACGGTATGCTCTTCTTCAGATGTAGTGGTGTTATCCTCTTGATGAGTAATCTCCTGAATATTCCATGCAAATGGGGGCATAATTCCACCCATCGCCTGCATCATTGGAGGCAGACCGTCAGGTCGGAATGAGTCACCTTCAGGCGGCGGTGTAGGGCGGTTATTCTGGATCGTTTCAGCTACTTTATCGAATAAATCTGATACTTCCTCATCTGTTGCTGTCGAAAGATCCACCCCGGATAACAAGTCGCTGACTGTAGCCAAAGGATTGTTTGTACTGTTATTGATTTCATTCGTTTCAGATAAAGCACTTGAAGACGTCAAGTAACTTTGTAAATCTGACAATAACGCTTTCTGTTCGTCCATAGTCAGCGCCACAGTATTCTGGTCGTATTTGTAGCCATAACTGTAGTTTTCCGTAGGAAGCGGAGCCTGCATACCTCCGGCGTATTCCATAAATTCCGCACTTAATTCGAGTGAATCGCTGGATTTCTTGTGTGTGGTATGCCCCGCGTTATTTAGTCCATTCTCATTTGACTTCAGCGTATTCGAGTTATCGTAGGAAGTCGAAGTCGTGATGAGATGCCTGTTGATGGATAATGACAAAGTAGATCCCCTCTCAGTGTACATAATGTTTTTAGCTGCCCACCTCTCTTTCATCGGTTGTAAAACTGAAGGCAGCCTGAGAGAATGCTGAATGATAACTGAATGAATTCGGACTGTCCCATACTGTACTCCTTTTCCTTCTTCCTAGACTATAGTCAAGGAAAATCCCCTCCGCAGGACGGGGAACCGAGCCCTACTCCAGACAGGAGCAAGTAAAGGGATAATTTGTTACTCTTAGCAGAGAATAAATGAACGCATTTTGAAAATTGAAGGTAGGGGAAAGAAGTATGATCCGTATTAGTCATTTAGTTCACGAGAGACTTATGTTCCTATTCAAATTTTTGTACTCGCCTGCATATGTGGGTAGCGTAACACCCAGTTCCAGATTTTTAGCTAAAAATATGATAGAATCCATTCCATGGAGTGATGTTCATGCCGTGGCTGAGCTTGGGGCTGGAACAGGCGCAATTACCCAATACATCCCGTCTACGACAAAAATTCAACCTAAGGTTTTGCTCTTTGAGAAGGACCCGACCATGCAGCAGAGTTTAAAAAGAAGATTCCCGAATTATCTGTGCTATTCCGACTCGCGTGAGCTTCAGCTTGCTATGAAAAATGCTCAAATTGAACAGCTTGACTGTATAATCAGCGGGCTGCCATTCTTCAACTTTCCACAAGCGATGCGAGATCAAATCGTAGAACAAATTCATCGGTCACTCAGGGATGGAGGGATGTTTGTCGCCTTTCAATACTCTAAACAGATGAAACAGCAGTTAGGTGAATGGTTTGATATTGAAGAAATCAAGTTTGTACCTATGAATGTTCCACCCGCATTCGTGTATGTATGCCGAAAGAAAGCTTAAGAAAGGAGTATGGGGATGGATGTTGAATATTTGATTTCCATTATCGAACAATATGGCTATGCAGCATTATTCTTCTCTCTATGGCTCGGAATTGTGGGACTGCCCATTCCAGACGAAGTTATAGTGATGACTGGCGGGGCCGTAACAAGCATGGGGATACTTCATCCGTTACCTGCTTTTTTAATTGTATATCTCGGGGTTGTATCAGGCCTATCCTTAGGTTATGTGTTGGGGAGAAGCTTGGGTACACCCATTTTGGATCGTTTGCGCCGGAAGAAGAAAATGGACAAGTACATTACTTTTTCAGAAAATTTAGTACATAAGTATGGAAACTTCACGATATGCATCAGCTACTTGCTACCGATCGTTCGCCACATTGTCCCTTATATTGTGGGGATCAATAAAATGAGTTTTAAGCGCTACGCTCTATTCTCTTATTCAACGGGCTTGATTTGGACGCTGATCTTCTTTTTGCTCGGACGTCTCTTTGGCGATCATGTACAAGCAGCAGGAGAATTGATTCATCGTTATGGCTTGCAGGTGGCACTGCTTCTCATCATGCTGACAATTATATTTTTTATAATGAAATTCGTGTGGGGGAAGAAAACAACGGAGGATTAGCTGAGATAAAGCTCACCAAAGTCAAAAAGACGTTTTTAAGTATTTTATCACTTTGATTATTCCTTATTTATGGTATACTTTTCTAATACAATATGCGGCTATAAAGGGCGGTCGGCTAGTCTCCCAGAAGGGAGGTGATGCCCATGGAGGTCAAAGATGCTATCTCCTTAATGATCATGTTTGGTATGTTCATTTTGGCGTTACTTACCTACATGAAAAAGAAATAGACCGCCCTGACCAAAGGTAAACGGTCTATTCTCGACCATATCTTACGCGGCCGACTGCTCTTTATGCAGTTATTGTATGGTGGAGTCGTGTTAGCGCACGGCTCCTTATTTATTCTTACCTTATTATAACCGATTTTATTACGTAATTACATGTCTTTGTTACTCGAATTTCTAAATTAATGGATTAATTAAGGGTTCATACTGCGATGAATAAGCCCTCTCACCCTAGGCTATTTTTTTAATTGAAGCAGCTTAACCAGCTTATCATGAATGGCCGTATTCGGGTAATTCCCGCTAAATTGGGAGGAACCCGGACCCATTGCAGTTAGCGCTACATCAACGGATGTATGCCCTCCTGTGGTCCAGTCGATATAAAACTTCTCATCAGAGCCTTTTACGGTAAAAGGACCGTCTTCTTTGGAAATACCTTCACCGGATTCATCCTCTGCATCTTCGCCTTCAATGGCCAAACCGCCCGTTTCATGGTCTGCCGTCACTAACACCAAAGTATCTGGATGCGCTTTGGCATAGTCCTTAGCTACTTTGACAGCCTTATCCAGCTGCTGCCCGGCTTTAATGGTTAATTCACCTTCATTGTCGTGCGCCATCTCATCCGTTCCTTCTTCCTCTACCATCAGGAAAAAGCCTTTTTTGTTTTTGGATAGAACATCAATCGCTTTCGCTGTCATATCCGGTAAAGAAACCGTTGGGTTGTAAGAATTGCCTAGTTTGTTGTGAGCTTGGAACATTTCTTCATTGGCGAACAGCCCTAGTAATTTAGAGCCTTTGGCTGCTTTCATTTCAGCCTGGTCTGTCACATAGCTATAGCCCAACTTCTTCGCTTGTTCCACCAAATTTCCTTGAGTTCCCTTACTAGCTTCCTCAGGATCTTCTGTCGGTGCATCTGGATGTTTGCCTGCTGTTCCTGCAGGGTACCAGAAATCCTCACCCCCGCCCAGAATCACATCCAGCTTGCTTTTCTCAATATACTGCTTGGCAATCTCGCTTTGAGCAGAACGCTTCTCAACATGCGCACCAAAGGCAGCGCCCGTCGCATCTGTCACTTGGCTTGTCGTCACTACTCCTGTAGACATGCCTGCTTTTTTAGCCAGCTCCATAATGGTTGTCACTGGTTTTTTATTCAAATCCATTCCGATCGCGCCGTTATACGTTTTCACACCTGTTGCAATGGCAGTCGCAGCGGCGGCAGAATCTGTAACCAGGTTGTCCCCTGAACTCGTGCTAACCAGGCCTGTTACAGGCATCTTGTCCATTTCAAGCAATCCCGATTTTCCAACCGTTGCTAAGCGAATCGCGTTACGACTGGCTTCTCCCATACCATCACCGATAAAAAGAATGACGTTTTTAGGAGTATCCGCTTTAGCTGATACAGCCTTCTGTGCCTTGGACTCTGCGACAGTGGACTTCGTAGGAGCCGCGGCTGCAAAAGCTTTAGGGATATCAGCAGATAATAAGGGTACAGTCAAAACAGTCACAGCACTCAACGCAAGGATACTCTTTTTCATGGAACGCTTTTTCACAAGGTCACACTCCAATAAATTTAATATTCATATATGATAAATTCATCATATATTGGTTTTGTAAAAAATCGTAAAGCACTAGGTTTCCCGAATGTAAAAAATTGAAGTGGTCATCTATATTTTATAAAAAAAGAAGACATCGACTCCTGATATTCCAAGAGTTGATGTCTTCTGGTGTTTATATTAAATCGCGGCGATATTTTTGCCGATGGGCATGGTGTAGTATAGCGGTTTTTGCTGTCCGTTTTGCTGATAAACTACAAGCAACAGTGTGCGGCCTTCGGCTGTTAATGGGCTACCACCACTCAGGATATGATCCAGACTGAACGGCAGGACATCCAGCACAGCGTGCTTTTGCAGTTCCTTTTCACCCAGCTTCAAGGAAGCAAAGGCTGGGATCATCTCGCGGTATGGCTGCGGCTGTTGGCTAGCCACATCCATCTCACCCGTGCTTTCCTCGCCCACATCTGCCACCGCAGGTGACAACAGCGCATCCGGGTGCTGAAGGGCCATTTTCATATAGCTGGACCAATCGTCCTTCTTCAGGGTATGTTCCCACCAGATTTTACGCGGCTTATATTTATGGTTTAAGAAATAATCAAGCTTCATCAGCCCAAGTACCATTTCCATTCGCTTGGTTCCCCGCGATTCCAAAAAGGACTGGAGACGCGTAAACAGGTCTTCGAGCTGATGTCCGATTTTTTGCCAGCCCTGTCCTTCCCAGTAGTCTCCAAATTCCTGAAAGAAATCAAAGGCGGACGAGAATTCACGCTCAATCAGGTAGCTCACCGTATGGTCCATACGATGAGAGTTCCAGTATTTCTCCAATACATCTTCCAAGCGTTTGAGCCTCACAATATCGGCAAAGGAAAGGACGTCATTGCTCAACATTTCATACGGCGCAACATCCATATAGGTATAGTTATACTTATCGGCGTCAATGCGCAGACCTGTACCACGCAGCATTTTGAGAAAGCCAAGCTGAAGCTCTTCTGGACCAAGCGCAAAAACGTCATTAAACGTTTTACGGAATGTATTGTAGTCCTCCAATGGCAATCCGGCGATCAGATCCAGATGCTGGTCGATTTTACCGCTTTGCTTGACCTTTGTAACGGTGCGTGAAAGCTTGGCAAAGTTCTGGCGGCGCTTAACCAGTTCATTGGTGGGATCATTCGTTGATTGGACACCGATCTCAAAGCGAAATACCCCCGGTGGTGCATTCTCCGCCAAATAATCCAACACCTCGGGACGCATAATATCTGCCGTAATCTCAAACTGGAAGACACAGCCACGGTGATTTTCAATCAAAAACTTGAACATTTCCAGTGCATAATCGCGTTTAATATTAAAGGTTCGGTCCACAAATTTAATCAATTTAGCCCCATTGTCAATCAGATACAGAATATCCGACTTAGTGCGCTCAATATCGTAATAACGCACCCCGACCTCAATGCTGGACAAACAAAATTGGCAACTGAACGGACAGCCCCGGCTCGTTTCAAAATAGACAACCCGTTTCCCGAGCTCCGGGATATCCTCTGCAAAACGATATGGAGACGGCAGCTCGTTCAAGTCCGCTTTAGGGCGACCCGGCATGATAATAACCTCTTCTCCCTTACGGTAAGCCAGTCCATATACAAAATGAAACTTGCGATCTCCTTCCAGTTCCTGCAGCAGTTGATGGAAGGTTTCCTCTCCCTCACCAACAACAATAAAATCCACATTCGCCAAGCGCTTCATCCAGTGCTCCGTATCGTAAGATACCTCCGGGCCACCCAAAACAATTTTGACCTCGGGCATAATCTTTTTCAACACATCAATGACTTTAATCGTCTCTTCAATGTTCCAAATATAACAGGAAAAACCGATGACATCTGCTCCCCGTTGAAACAGATCAGATACGATGTTCATCACCGGGTCCTTAATTGTATACTCCGCCAGCTCGATATCAAAATCCTTTCCACTGTAGGCTTTGAGGCATCGGATGGCCAGTGAGGTATGAATATATTTTGCGTTTAACGTTGATAAAATGACTTTCATAGGTCACAACCTTCTATAAGTTTGCATGGACTCTTATATCCTTAGTATAGCTATTCAAAATCCTCGTACACATCGTCTGCAAAAATCTCATCCTCGCTCACCATTCCGCCGGTATTCCCCTGATTTTGAAAGAAATCAAGAAACGGCTTGCCATACTTGCGGAACTTCACTTCACCAACACCCTTGATCCGCAGCATGTCTGCTTCGGATTGCGGACTCGCTACGCTCATCTCTCGCAGCGTGGCATCATTGAAGATGATATAAGACGGTACATGCTCCTGAGCGGCCAGATCGCGACGGATTAAGCGCAATTGCTCAAACACAGTTTCGTTGACCGCAGCAGGATAGGTGTCGCGTCCCTTTCGTCCACGTGATCCCGCTCCCCCTGCTAAAGCAGTGGCATGCCGCACCACACGCTGCATGACTTCTCGCTGACCTCTCAGCACTTCAGCAGCAAGCTGTTGCAAGCGTACGACCGGATACTGCCCCTCGGACAGCATCAGATAGCCTTCCGACACAAGAACATTGATAATCTCAGCAATTTCTTTCTCCGTTCGGTTGCCCATCACGCCATAGGTTGGCAGGCTGTCAAAACCATACTGCAGCACTTTTTTGTTACGCGAGCCTTTCAACACTGAGGCCACCATGGAAACCCCATACCTCTCCCGCATACGATGAATGCACGAAAAAATCTTTTGCGCATCTATGGTCATATCGACCAGTTCCCGCTCGTCAGTACATGAACTGCATATGCCGCAGGCTTCATGCTCCTCCGCTTCTCCGAAATACTCCAGCTGTGCTGAACGTAGACAGCGAGTCGTGTAACAATAGTCAACCATCTGCTGGAGCTTACGGTAGTCGTTGCGCTTGCGGTCTTCATCCTGTGGATTTTGCTCAATCAGGAACTTCTGGGTCACAATATCTTGCGGTCCGAACAGCAAAATACATTGACTCGGGTCGCCATCACGTCCTGCGCGTCCCGCTTCTTGTACGTACGCCTCCATATTTTTAGGCATATTGTAATGAATGACATAGCGTACGTTTGATTTATCTATCCCCATACCGAAGGCATTGGTTGCGACAATGACACGGATATCGTCGTACAGAAACCCTTCCTGGCTATCTGCACGTTCCTGATCTGTCATTCCTGCATGATAACGTCCGGCTGCCATGCCAGCGTCGCGCAGGCGTTGATATAAATCATCCACGTCCTTACGTGTCGCCGCATAAATAATGCCCGATTCACCCTCATGTTCACGGGCATAATTCAGTAAAAAGCTGCGTTTGTCCTCCCCTCGCAGCACACTGAACGCCAAATTCGGCCTCCCAAGCCCCGTAACGAACGTTTCCGGTGAGCGCAAACGAAGCAGGCGTACGATGTCATCCATAACCTGTGGTGTAGCCGTCGCCGTAAACGCAGCTACGATTGGACGTTCATATAGCCCGTCCACGAATGGAGCCACAGCCAGATAGCTGGTACGAAAATCATGACCCCACTGGGATACGCAGTGAGCCTCATCTACCGCAACGCAGGAAATCGGTAACTGAGCCATCTCATCACGGAACCAATCCAGTTCCAGTCGTTCAGGGGCGACATACAGCAACTTCAAATCTCCGTTCCGTGCGGCGCGTATACGGTCATTGACTTCTCGACCGCTCAACGTGCTATTAATGTAGGCAGCTGCAATCCCCATCGTGGTCAGCGCATCCACCTGGTCTTTCATTAACGAGATCAGTGGTGACACAACAATGGTCAGCCCCTCATGCAACAACGCGGGAATCTGGTAGCATATCGATTTTCCGCCACCTGTCGGCATGATGCCCAGCGTATCGTTGCCTTCCAGCATACTGGCCACAATTTTCTTTTGTCCCTCCCGGAAATCGGGATAGCCATAAAATTTTTGCAGCAAGTCCTGCGCCCGTTCCAATGTTGGTGCTTGTACACTCATAGTTTCAAAACTCCTCATATTTCTAGCGTCCTCGACGCATATCGGCTTTTCTTTCGTTACCTTATAGTTTACCGGGGTTAAGGGCAATGTTCAACCGCTGGAAGTCTGTCCATCGGGTTTTAGTCTCTTATGGCATTCGCTGTTTTCTCATGATATAGTGAACACGGTGCCGCAAATGGTCCACAATATGAAGAGATACGGCTCCAAGAAGGAGAAAGAACCCATGAATAATCGGAAACCTCAAAGGAAAAATCATACAAAATCAACTTCAAACACAAGCCACTCCAGACGCAATCACAAACCCGCCGGAAAATCTGGCTCCTATAGACCGGAAGCTCAACGAAAAACCCATACTTTGGATAAATCCCCTGCCAAAACATACATCGTTCAGGAACCTGCAGAGCTATTGAGCTTTTTAGTTGAGCATGTGACTGGCATGGGTCGTAATTCCATTAAATCGGCATTGGCGCGTGGGCAAGTTTCCGTCAACGGTACTCCTCGTACTGTGCATAATTTTCCGCTGGAGCAAGGACAGACTGTCGCGCTCTCCAAGGAAAAGGTAGCTCCTGTGGTGCCGCTAACCGGGCTGCGTATTTTGCATGAGGACGAAGCTATTATCGTTATTCATAAAGATGCTGGGCTACTTTCTGTCGCTTCTGCGCAGGAACAGGAAGTCACAGCCTATCGCCAGCTTACAGCCCACGTACGACGCGAGCATCCGTACAACCGTATTTTTGTACTGCATCGTTTGGATCGTGATACATCAGGAGTGATGATGTTTGCGAAAAGCGAAGCCATACAGCAGGAAATGCAACAAGCGTGGAAGGAAGTTGTGTATGAACGAACATACATTGCTCTCGTAGAAGGGCAGGTTAAAAAAGACGCGGGCACAATCACCTCATGGCTGAAAGAAAGCAAGACGCTGAAAATGTACTCCAGTCCTTATCCGAATGACGGCCAGCATGCAATCACTCACTACAAGCGGCTTCAGGCCAATCGGCATTTTTCTTTGCTGGAAGTACGTTTAGAGACCGGACGCAAAAATCAAATTCGCGTGCATATGGAGGATATCGGTCATCCGATTGTTGGAGATAAAAAATACGGTTCCAAGAGCAAGTCGATTGGGCGCCTTGGTCTGCATGCACAGGTATTGTCGTTTATTCATCCCGTCACCGGAGTATTGCTGCGTTTTGAATCCGACATTCCTAAAAGCTTTTTGAATCCGTTTCGGGAGTAGACTGGAGCAAAGCACACGAAGAAGAGTGTAAAAATACAAAGAGAAATTAGGGGGCTGTAAAAAAACAGCCCCTTTTTTGTTGGTTAAGCGGTATGCCTCCGAACACCATCAGCCATTTTCATCAACTCATCCCATATGTATATGGGTGAATTACACACTGGACATTCTACCCAACCGTTTAAGTAAGGTAACTGGGCAAGAAGTAATTTCTCATCTATTTTTTGAGCATATTCGTATAGCCACTGTATATCGGCACCTCTATGGTCCAATGAACGGGGGCGAATCGGATAGGGGATTAGATTGCCTGAACTGACAGGGTCTTTATCATAGATAACGAGAGTGTCACCCTGTTCATCAGGCCAAATATAGAGCGGGGTACCGCAATGGGGACAATCCAGCATATATTCGTCACCTGTATCAAAAGTTTGTAGCATATAGGCTACGCAATGATCCCCCTCAAAGGCGGCAGCCGCAGCGAGAACATAGCGCTTGCCGACATCTTCTTCGTGTTCTTTCGCATAGAGCACCATTTCTTCCGTCAATTCTGCAAGGCGAACGATGGCACTTCGATATTGCGTATAAATATATTCTGCCAGGCTAGAATCCACTTCCACCTGATCCCTTGCAAATTCCAACGGGATTTTGGTATGTAAGGGATTATTATTTTTCGCTTCAAATATTCCACAAATGGTATATATATCTGCCCGAATCTCTATATCAGAACTTTTTAGCGCAATGTCTACTAGGTAAGGTACAGCAGCAAAAGTACAAGTATACAACGTATTTTGGTGATACAATTCCTCCCAATACAAGGTGTCAGCCATTTCGCCATCATATCCGGCTTGGAGCTGTTTTAACATTTCTGGAACGTATTGAGAAGAACCGTAGGGGCCTTGGAGCAGAGTCCAGGCCGGATCGGACAAAGCCAGCATCTTTATACTCCTTCCACCGTTTTTCTTACAGTCATGAGATAGGTTTATAAAATGAGTTTGCGATCAAAATTCATTTTAACTTCATAATTCTTAGCTTGTTACGTTTATTTCATTATACGCATAACAGTGGCTGAAGTTGCTTTTCTCATTTTATGCAATGTACAAAATCACTATTTTTCAGGGCCTATAATCATATTCGGTTAAGCTTTCAGCATTATGAAGGTAACATACATTAAATTCATGAATTACGAACCTAGATCTTTTGTTGTACTACGAACCTTCTGCCAATTCCGTTCCCTTCCTGTATACATATATACATAGTCCACATTATAAGCTCTGTTACTTAAAAATTGCTGAGTAAGAAATAAAGTATATTAACGTTTAATTCCCATACATGTAAAATCGAGAGGATCTCAAGTGAATCTGGCTGTTTTTAATGATACCAAATGGGTAAAACATACATGTTCAAGTCTTTATTTTATCCGCTACAAAGCTGATTTTATGAATCGGTATATGAAAAGGCGTGTTGGGAATATTATGTATGAATACTGCGACTATAAGGGGAAATAGCCTATGACCATAACACCGGAACAGCGGATTACCCTGCACGGATTTAACAATTTGACCAAATCATTGAGCTTTAATATGTACGATATTTGTTACACCAAAACCAAAGAAGAACGCGAGGCCTATATTGAATATATTGATGAACAATATAACTCGGATCGACTGACAGCTATTTTAAAAAATGTATCCGATATTATCGGCGCCCATGTACTCAATGTTGCTCAGCAGGATTATGTCCCTCAAGGAGCGAGCGTGACAGTGCTTATATCAGAAGGGCCGATTGTGGAGGTACCGAATGATTCGTATGCAGAATCACCAGGTCCCCTACCTGAGTCTGTCGTGATACAGCTGGATAAAAGTCATATTACGGTTCACACCTACCCTGAATATCATCCAGACGAGGGGATCAGTACGTTTCGTGCAGATATTGATGTTTCTACCTGTGGGGAAATCTCCCCGCTCAAGGCACTTCACTATCTGACTCATTCTTTTGACACTGACATTATGACGATTGATTACCGGGTACGCGGCTTTACACGTGATACGAATGGTCATAAGCTTTTTATCGACCACGACATTGCCTCGATTCAAAACTATATTCCCGACGAAGTGCGCAATCAGTATGACATGATCGACGTAAACGTGTATCAGGAAAATATTTTCCATACCAAATGCAAGCTAAAACAATTTGATCTGGACAACTACCTGTTCGGCTACACAAAAGAAAGTCTGAGTGAAAAAGAGCAACAAAATATATCAACACGACTCAAAATCGAAATGGACGAAATTTACTACGGCAAAAATATGACGTAAACCAAAAATGGATCATTTCGTTATACAAAGGACGATTGCTTAGACTGGAATTCAGCCGGGCTTTCGTCTTTTTTGGATACAAGATCATATATATTACTCAGCTTGATCTGTACAAGTGGAAGAATGTTCACTATGATAGGGGAAGAAACCACTAATTTAAACTATCAGCCTAGATCTTAGACTTGCTCCCGATTGTAAGCGCAATCAATTGATCACTATTTTGTTTTAAAAGACAAAGGAGGAATTTGCATGCAAGGCGGTATTGGCGGTAAAAATATTATTTTACGACTGGAAATTTCCACCGAGCACATCCAGTTTGGTCAATTGATTACGTTGGTAAACGAACATGGCGGAGATGTCATCGCCATTGACGTCATCCGCACCTCTGAGAAGGCCACTGTGAGAGATATTACAGTCACCATTGCTGATCCAGCAGAAATCGACCGAATGATCGCCCGGATTAAAAAAGCACAAGGTGTAAAGGTACTGTCCATCTCTGATCGCACCTTCCTCTTACATCTCGGGGGCAAGATTGAAATGCAGCCCAAGGTCCCAATTCAAAACCGCGACGACTTATCCCGGGTATACACTCCTGATGTGGCGCGCGTATGCATGGCAATTCATGAGGAGCAGGACAAGGCTTTCCGATTAACAATTAAGCGTAACACCGTCGCTGTCGTCTCTGACGGAAGCGCTGTCCTCGGACTCGGCAACATCGGCCCGTATGCAGCCATGCCGGTTATGGAAGGCAAAGCCATGCTGTTCAAGCAGCTTGGGTCCGTCGATGCCTTCCCAATCTGCCTGGATACGCAGGACACGGAAGAAATCATTAAGGCTATTAAGCAACTGGCCCCAGCCTTTGGCGGTATTAATCTGGAGGATATTTCATCGCCACGATGCTTTGAAATTGAACAGCGATTACGTGACGAGCTGGACATCCCTGTTTTTCATGACGATCAGCATGGCACAGCTGTTGTTTTGTACGCAGGGCTGATTAATGCGCTCAAGGTGGTCGGCAAAGCTCTGTCTGACGTCAAAATTGTCGTCTGCGGTATCGGGGCTGCAGGTGTCGCCTGTACCAAAATTTTGCTATCTGCAGGGGCAGTGAACATTATTGGTGTAGACCGTCACGGTGCGCTTACAGCTGATGAAACCTATGAGCACCCGATGTGGAACTGGTATGCGCAGCATACCAACCCTGAGCGGCTGTCCGGCACGCTATCTGAGGTTCTGAAGGACGCAGATGTGTTTATCGGTCTGTCGGCAGGCGGAATATTGCAACGAGAAGACGTGAAGCGTATGAAGGAAGCTCCTGTCCTGTTCACCATGGCTAACCCGGTTCCGGAAATTAACCCAGAGGATGTCGAGGATATTGCAGGAGTCATCGCCACTGGGCGTTCGGACTATCCTAACCAGATTAACAACGTGCTTTGCTTCCCCGGCATATTCCGAGCAGCACTGGACTGCCGCGCCCGTGAAATTAATGAAGAAATGAAGCTGGCGGCCGCAGAGGCCATCGCAAGCACAATCCGTCCCGATGAATTAAACAAGCTATATATTATCCCGGGTGTTTTTAACGAAGGCGCTGTACAGCAGGTGCGTAAAAAGGTGATTCAAGCCGCGATTGCGAGTGGTACGGCCAGAAGAGTACCTAGAGATTTCAGATAAAAGAAAAGGATTGCTCCCGTAAAATGGGTGCAATCCTTTTGTATAGAAGGCTAGGTCTGTATTTCGATACTCTTCACAGCAGTTATGACTTCCATTTAGAAAACAATTGACTGGCACGCTGGGCAAACTCCTCCAGGTTGATGCTGGAGTTGTCCAGCTTGTAATACCATTTTTTGATCGTATCCAAAATCCATGAAGGAACCTTAACCTCGGAGAAACCGGAATAGAACGTATGATACGCCCACACCAAATGCTCCCAACGCTTGTCATCGCCTTCTTTTACATATTCAGATACGTCTAATACCTTGGCGCGTCCGTCTTGCATGAGTACATTCTTGAGATGAATATCACGGGGATTCAGTCCCCTGGACCGAACAAATTCCCTCGCCTTTTCCACGTCCAAAATGACCTGCTCCGGCACCGGAATTCCTTGCAGCAGGCAATCTAGCAACGTAACACCAGATTCGTAACTAATGACAATATACTTATCGCCTTTTCCGTAATAATGAGGAAAAAAATCAGACCCTTGCAAACGCTCATATACATCGGCTTCTGCATCTTTTTTTTCGATCGCCATGTCTGAATACACCTTGAACGCGTAGCCTGGCAACGTATCGAGTGTAAATACAGCCGCATCTGTCCCAATGCCAATACAGCGTACGCCTTGGGTGGCTGTTTTAATGGTAACTGGGTCATTATCCTCCGTACTATATACGGTCACTTGACTTATGATGTCGTCTGCCTGCCTCCATGGTTCTACCATGCGCGGGTCCCTCCTTCTCTGTTCTACCCATTTCAAATGAAGTTAGATTTATAACAGATAAATAGTATTACGGACCAGCTTTTGAAATAGCTTCAAAATAGGTTAGATTCTTTTGGATAACACGATATGTACCGTGTCTAACGTGCGTCTGGCAGGAGCAGCTTTCTTAACTCTGTGTAACTTGCCGCGGTTTTATAAGCCCCCGACACATCAGATTCCGGGAAAGCGTTCCTGTGATTGAACCAAATGACCTGCCAATTTGCAGCTATAGCTCCCGCCACATCATTACGCCAGGAATCCCCAATGTAGCAGCAATGCTCTGCTAAAGTTCCTGTCCGTTCGTTCACTATTTCGAAAATGCGCGGATCAGGTTTAGCATAACCAACGGTCCCAGACACAAAAATATGCTCTGCTGCAACATGATTTTCCAGTGTCATGGCTTTAATTTTGCTCATCTGGTGTTCTTCAAGACCGTTCGTAATTAAACCAACCACATAGCCAGCCGAGCTCAATTCATCAATTAACGAAGTAGCCCCCTCAAAAGACTCAATTCGGTACTGACGATCCAAGTATTCTTGTTGGACATGCACTGCCTGCTCACGGGTAATATCTACCCCGAATTCTTGTAGAGCCAGAATAAAACGACCTTCCCTCATCTCATCCAGTTCTTCCTGCCCTGCTTTCCCCTCCAATAGTCCTCCTTTAGCCGATAGTAAATCGCTGTAATAGCGAATACGGTGGTAGACTTCCTCATATGGAAAACGCTCACTTAATCCTAATACTGTACGTAATGCATCACGTGTAGGGTGCAGATGATCGTACATCGTATCATCTACATCAAAAAAAACAGCCTTCTTTTGCAAGTTCATATGCCCACTTCTTTCTGTTAAATCTTTGGATGACACTTCTCTATACCTTGTCCTGATATTATACCCGTTGACCTATTACGTTGCACCCTGACCTACCCAGCCCGTATCTGTCATTCACCCTTCTCAGATAATAACATACACTGAAAAGACTGCATTTTGGCAAACTCACTTTACTTCACTACTGCGCTAACATAGGCATCTTGTCCTAATTTGAACGAAAGCGTTTTATTTTGATAGCACACGGGTAAAAGGTCACATTTTTGAAAATATTCGTCATACAGGTTTACATTTCGTGTAAAATCACGTACCTTTTAGGGATGAACGCTTTACAGATGTACTTGGATAAGGGAGGTATACACAATGGATTCCGGTTCTAACCTAGCCTATGGATCAGCCACACCTTTGATTGAGGCACTTATAGAGTTTGAACAGGAGCTTGAAGCGAACCGGCATTCTCTGAGTTTTGATTTGGGATTGATTATGGAACAAGGCCGCGCTCCGCGATATATGGCTACACCGCCTGATGTTATTCCTTTTGCCCACGCTGGAGTGGACGGGATACATTATGGCTTTTTAACCGATTTTGGTCTTGAAAAGGACCTTTCACAGGCTCCGATTGTATGCGTCTCTCCCGTCGATTGGACAGGGGTATGGGTGGTTGCCCGCCATTTGCAGGATTTTTTAAGTGTTGTTTATACAGAAAACAGTTCATTAAAACGATACTATGCCAGTGGAGCAGACTATTCTGGACATGCTGGTCAGCGTCCTCCGCAGGCTGTGGATGAACGTACCGCGTTTGTACGCAAATGCTTTCGGGAGCGCTTTGGCATTCTGCCGATTCAAGATATGGCCGCCTACATCGACAGCTTGCGAACAGAGCGTAAGCAAAATGAAGTTGCTCCTACACTGAATGGCTTGGGTATTCAGGCACCTTCTTCTTTAAAGCGTAGCTCTTCTATTGAGAGCGACTTCTTGAACGTAACGGAGCCATTCCTTTGGGAACAACAAGGTGAAGCTGTACGTGATTTGTTCCGCAGCGGTTCGCGTGAAGCCAGACTAGCTTTTATTCGGGATGCTCAGACACGGCATCTGTTCACCCATTCAGCCCTTCGAGCTTTTGTAACAGGACAGCTTAGGCTGATGGGCTTGTCTGAGGCCGCAACATACCTAGAGGAGTCCTACTATACCGTTATTCCCGATACGATAGAATCTCGATAAACTCCATAGATTCCCCCAATTTAACCGCCTCTGAAAAGGCGGCTTTTTGTGCTACAATAAATGAAAACAACAGGGTCGAACGACCTGGGGCGCATGAAAGAGAGCGAGCATGAATAATCATTCCTATCCTACTCCTGAAATCGTTGAGGTTTGTCTGCTAGCAGGCAAACTGATGATGCAAAATGGAGCCGAGACCTATCGTGTTGAAGACACGATGTCCCGCATTGCTTCAGCCTATGGCATATCCCAGTCCCATAGCTATGTAACACCCACTGGAATTTTTTTTGCCATTAATGATTCGGAACCTGCCAAGCTAATCCGGATCGTAGAGCGGACTACAGATTTGCACAAGGTGACCGAGGTGAACTCCATTTCACGTAAAATCAGCGCAGGCACTTTGTCTCCCAGCGCAGCCGTAAAAGAGCTTTCGGAAATTGAACGTGGTCCCCTCCGCTATTCCAATCGTGTACAACTGATCGCTGCAGCGTTGGCCAGCGGTTGCTTTATGATCATGTTTGGTGGAGTGTGGCGAGATTTCCCCGGAGCTGTGTTGTGCGGCGGTATCGGATTTGCAGCCTTACAATATTTCCACAGGCTCGTTAAGGTTAAGTTTTTCTCAGAATTTTCTGCATCTTTTCTAATCGGCTTGCTGGCGGCTCTGTTAGTGATCGTCGGCGGGGGTCAGATGATGGATAAAATTATCATTGGCTCCGTTATGCCACTGGTGCCGGGCTTGTTAATTACAAATGCTCTTCGGGATTTAATGTCCGGGCACCTAGTCTCAGGGCTTTCCAAAGGTGCAGATGCTTGCTTGACGTCTTTCGCCATTGGTGCTGGTGTTGCAGTTATCATTTCTTATATGTAATTTGGAGGAGATTCAAGCTTATGCTTGCACAATTATTCACAAGCTTTATTGCCACCGCTGCTTTCGGTATACTGTTCCACGCTCCTCGGCGTTCGCTGCTGCAATGTGGTTTTGTCGGTATGCTGGGCTGGCTTGTCTATTATTCAACCACGGATAGCATGGGACCTGTGAGCGCCAGCCTTTTAGCCACGATCCTTATCGGCATCGTCAGTCAAGGTTTTGCTAGACTGTACAAAATGCCTGTGATTATTTTCAGCGTGGCAGGCATGATTCCCTTGGTGCCAGGAGGAATGGCTTATAATGCCATGCGCCAGTTCGTACAACATAATTATCCTCAGGCACTGGAGCTAGCCATGAGCACACTCATGATCGCCGGGGCAATAGCAGTCGGTTTGGTGATCTCTGAGGTGCTTAATCAAATCTTTCACAACGTACGTTTTAAACCTCAGCGTTAAAAACGAAGAAATAACAAAGTAAAAAAGGCTGCTCCCAAAATCGCCACACTGACAGTGTATGAGACGATGGTGGGGACAGCCTTTTTGTGTAGCTCAATATTAATCTACTCGCTTACCTAATATAGCCAGATCTCGCTCTATGCTGTCCAGCACGGCAACACGTGGATAGTATCCCCACTGCTCAAAGCCAAACTTCCGCAGCAGCGCAATACTCGGTTCATTATGACCAAATACAAACCCCAACAACGTTGTAATTCCTAGTCTAGGACATTCATTTAGCAAATGCTGTACCAGACGGCTTCCAGTGCCGGTTCCACGAGAATCCTCATGGACATAAATGCTAATTTCTGCTGTACCGTTATAAGCTGGACGGCCATAAAAGGACTGAAGGCTGGCCCATCCGGCAATGTTCCCCTTTTGTCTTAGTACCCACAAAGGGCGGTGGTTTTCCT
This sequence comes from Paenibacillus polymyxa, assembly GCF_015710975.1. NCBI lineage: Bacteria > Bacillati > Bacillota > Bacilli > Caryophanales > Paenibacillaceae > Paenibacillus > Paenibacillus polymyxa. Next base: position 269,158 of record NZ_CP049783.1, read on the forward strand.
GATGAGCTTCAAACCATGGAATGCGGCTCTCCACTGTCACAGGCTCCAGGTCTGCCGTGACCATTCGTCCTGCAATCGTAGAATTATAAATATCCACAATATCGGGAAGATCCTCCCTGCATGCAATTTCAATGGAAAAAGATTGGTCCTTGTTCATTATCGTATCTGCCCCCCTATTGTGGTGATTTATTTATTGTACAGGACAAGCGCTGGAACAGCCATATCGAGTTGTTTTGCGGATTAACCCCAAAGGGTCTTATAATAGAATTTGAAGATAAGCCAGCACTGCATTAACCAATTTAACAACATGAGACGGGAGGTATGCTTCGGAGTCAAAGGAATCCGAAGCAGCTTAATATGAATATTGGAACTCAAATTTTGATTTTGGAAGTGTCTATGGGACCTTTTTTTGGACACTCGATCATTCATCCTGTACTACTCAAGGACGAGGATGGACTTACACTGATAGACTCGGGCATGCTCGGCCAATTGGAGCCTCTGCGCAAAGCTATTTCAGATGTGGGTGAGGATATAAGCCGTCTGAAAAGAATTATTATAACGCATCAGGATATTGACCATATCGGAAATGTTCAAGCACTGCTGGACTTGCTACCGAACACTGCCCTGCTGGCCCATAAGGATGACATTCCATATATGACAGGAGAACGACCATTTATAAAGCTGACGCCGGAACGCATCAATCTGATGGAGCCTGCACTCAAGCAACAAGCAGAGGATATGATTCGCCGCCTGCCAGATTTGCGCTTTGCTCATATGCTTGAGGACGGTGAACATCTGCCTTATGGTGGAGGCATACAGATTATTCATACACCTGGTCACACGCCCGGACATATCAGCTTGTATGTGCCTGCACACAAGCTGCTGTTGGCAGCAGATGAACTGCGTGTAGTCGAGGGTGAGCTGGTCGGTCCCGCTGAGTCGGCTACGCCGGATATGCCGTTGGCTCTGAAGAGCCTTGATAAACTGACCGTATTGGATGTAGATAAGGTACTCTGCTACCATGGTGGTTACTATGATCAGAATGTGCAGGCACATCTGCAAGCATTAAGTCAGTCAAGAGAATAAGCCATATAAATTATGATGTAATAAGAGCTATAATGAATAAATGGACAGAAAGGAATGAGACTCTATGAATGATAAAATGACCAGATTGTATGATGAACTGAAGTCACAAGCTTGGGATGGCCTACTTGTGACCGATCCCAAACATATTTACTACCTGACAGGCTTCGCCAGTGATCCGCACGAGCGTTTTCTAGGGCTCGTGCTGCTTCGTGACCAAGAACCAGAACTAATTGTACCAGCCCTGGACGCAGAAGCTGCCCAAGCTGCTTCCTCGGTGACGCGTATATCCACCCACACCGATACGGACAATCCGTATGATCTGTTACGCCAACGCACAGGTACCGGAGTGAAAGCATTCGCACTGGAAAAGGAACACGTCTCCGTCCTCCGTTACGAACAACTACATACTGCCATTGGCGCTGCTCAATATGTTGACTTGGGTCCGGTGCTTCAAGACATGCGCGTGAGAAAAACTCCTGAGGAAGTACAACGTCTGAAGCATGCAGCTCGTTTGGTGGAAGATGCTCTTCGTCACGGCCTAACCCATGTTCGCGAAGGGGTGACCGAAGTCGAGTTGGTAGCCGAAATCGAATACCAGATGAAAAAACTCGGTGCAGATGGTCCATCCTTTGACACTACAGTGTTGTCTGGACCCAAAACAGCCTTGCCACATGGTGTCCCAGGGACCCGCAAGCTGCAACACGGTGATCTGCTCATGTTTGATATGGGTGTATATTCCGATGGTTATGCTTCGGATATTACGCGCACTTTTGCCTTTGGCAAGCTGTCAACTGAGTTGGAAACGATATATAATACGGTTCTTCGCTCAAATGAAACCGGAATTGCCGCCATTCGCCCGGGAGTTTCCTGCGCATCCGTAGATCAGGCAGCACGAGCCGTTGTTGAAGCCGCTGGATATGGCCCTGCTTTTAACCATCGGGTTGGACATGGTCTTGGTATGAGTGTTCATGAATATCCATCTGTACACGGAGGCAATAACGATCTGCTTCATGAAGGGTTTGTGTTCACGATCGAACCCGGCATCTACGTACCAGGTCTGGGGGGGGTGCGGATTGAAGATGACGTTCTGGTCACCTCTGAGGGTGTTGAAGTGCTGACTTCCTTTCCGAAGGAACTGACCGTGCTGGGGTAATCTATTGCTATTCTTTATATTGATATGTTAAAAGTACGAAAAAAAAGAGGGGCAACCCCAAGCCAATTAAGGCTTGAGGGTTTGCCCCTCCTCTTCTATCAAACGGAAATTACGTGCGATGTATAAAATCGGTGTACCTGCCGCAGTCAGTACAAATTTTAAGATGTAGGTGGTGAACAGCAGTTCGATCCATATCCCCCACGCATAGCCGTAAAAGGCAATGCTACAGAAAATGAGGGTGTCTATAAACGAGCTGATCATCGTGCTGCCATTGCCGCGAATCCAGAGCTGATGACGCTCCGGGAAAAACTTGCGAATCCAGGCATATAGACGCACGTCCAGCAATTGACTGACCGCATAGGCTGTCAAGCTGGCAAGCGCAAGCCTTGGCAACAATCCGAAGAGCTGTTGCATCGGTGTCTGGGCAAAATCGGTTGCAGTAGGCTCAAATAACAGCACCATCTGCATCGTGATCGTCGTCATAATCAGAGTGAAAAAGCCAAACCACACAGCTTTTCGCGCCTCTTTAGGCCCATATTTTTCATTTAGTAAATCGCTGGCCATATACATAGAAACATACATTGTATTTCCCAATGTCGTGGTAATGCCGAGCAGATCAATGGTTTTGGTTACCTGAATATTGGCCAATACAGTAGCAACGCCAATCCAGGCGTATAGCCCTTTTTTACCAAACAACCGATAACATAGCAAAAAGAACATAAAATTGACGAGGACAAATGCTGCCCCCCATAACAGATTAAACATGAAATCCTCCTAGTTTTGATAGCGCGGGATGGTTGCGAACCGCGGTTCATCCGAACAAGCCGGAAAAACATTATTTTAATGTATCATAGATTAGGATTTGTGAACAGCTATAATTTACACTGCCACCAGCCCAAAATAAAGAGCCGACCTTAGGGTCGGCTCTGAGTATGGAGGTGCACACTGCATGTGTTACATATACATATGCGATAAATGCGATATGAGGCTGCAGTGTATACCATTCGTCTATCTTTTACTTAAGAGTGTGCCGCTGCATCCAGATCCGTGCCATGGTTGTTGAACACGTCTTGATCGTTCTCCTTGAGTACTTTGCCAGAGATAAGACCTGCGGTAATAGAATCATTAACATTCAACGCGGTACGGCCCATATCAATTAACGGTTCAACCGAAATGAGCAATCCTGCCAAGGCCACGGGAAGGTTCAGGGTAGAAAGCACGATCAGGGAAGCGAAAGTGGCACCCCCGCCTACACCTGCCACACCGAACGAGCTCACCGTAACAACCAGAATAAGTGTGAGGATAAAATCCCAGCTTGTAGGATCTATGCCCACCGTTGGAGCAATCATGACCGCCAGCATGGCAGGATAAATACCCGCACAGCCGTTTTGCCCAATGGTTGCACCCAGGGTCGCGGACAGATTTGCGATGCCGTCGGACACACCAAGCTTTTTCGTTTGTGTTTCAACATTTAATGGAATGGTCGCTGCACTGGAACGAGACGTAAAAGCAAAAACCAGCGTAGGCAATACCTTTTTCACATATGTCACTGGATTATAACCGAACAAGGCCAGCAAAATAAGATGAATAACGAACATGACCAATAAAGCCACATAAGAAGCAAGTACAAACTTGATCAGCTTCAAGATTTCATCCGGATTTGTCGTAGCTACAACTTTCGTGATCAGTGCTAAAATACCGTAAGGCGTCAATCTTAGCACCAGCGTTACAATCCGCATCACTACAGCGTACACTGCGTCGATCACTTTGCGGAAGGTTTGCGCCTGCTCCGGTTTTTTACGATCCAATCCGAGTACTGCCACCCCGATAAAGGCTGAGAAGATAACCACTGCCAACGTCGATGTACGGCGTGCCCCTGTCATATCTTCAAAAGGATTCGAAGGAATAAATTCCAGCACCTGCTGTGGAATAGTCATATCCTGAACTGTTCCCAGGCGTTCTTCCATCTTCAGTCCCTGCGCTTGCTCCTTTTCACCACTTTGAATCTCAATTGCTTTTAGATCAAAAGACAGGCTGGTTACAATACTTACTGAAGCTGCAATCGCCGTTGTAATCAGTAGCACTGCAATAATGGACACGCTTATTTTGCCTAGGTTCTGTCTTCCCTTCAAATTCATAATAGCCGAAATAATCGACACCATGATAAGCGGAATAACGACCATTTGCAGCAAACGGACATAACCATTACCTGCAAGGTTGAACCAATCGACCGATTTGGTAATGACCTCTGAGCCAGCCCCATAAGCGTACTGAAGAATAGCCCCGTAGATCAGTCCGAAGCCGAGCCCGGTAAAAACTCTTTTTGTAAAAGAGATGCGCTTTTTCTGCATCCAGACCAACACGCCGAGCAGTGCAAGCAGCACGATAACATTTAAAATAATAAAGAAGGTATCCATATATCTTTTCCTCCAAACTTATACGTAAGATGTTTTCTAAAGTGACCCTTCAATCCGAAGATTACTATATCACAAAGCCAACTATTTTTGTAGGTTTTATTGAAATAAAAATAATAAAACTGCTTCAGCCTTAGATTTTATGAAAACGACAAACAGCAAGCCTTCGTAAGATGAAGGCTTGCTGTTTGTTATCCTGAACACAACAATTCGTTTTCAATTTATACGTAGATTTTTTTAGCTGTTAGACGATCACTGTATATAACAGTTCTTGTTCCTTAACGACTTTATGCTGATTCCCTGCGGGCTCCAATTCGCTAAACTGATCTACATTTGTAACAATAACAGGCGTTATCGTTTCGTATCCAGCCTTGCGGATTTCCACCAGATCAAACTCCAGTATAAGATCGCCTACCTTTACGCGATCTCCTGCTTTAAGATGAGGTGTAAAATGAAGTCCTTTTAGTTTAACAGTGTCCATCCCTACGTGAATGAGCATTTCAAGTCCTGAATCACTCACCAAACCTACAGCGTGCCCACTTTTGGAAATGGAGAACACTGTGCCCTCAACTGGGGAAACAACCCGACCTTCGGAGGGTTCAATAGCCCATCCTCTACCCATAATTTCTTGAGAAAATGCAGGATCATTGACTTCACTGAGCGGTTTAACTTCACCCACAATTGGGCTGAATACCGGGATTTTCTCACCTTTTGGCAGTGAGCTCATCGCAGATTGTGCTACTTCCTCAGTAGAGATCTCGCCAGCAGCATCTGCTGCTTGTGTCGCTTCTTCGTTCTTTTCATCTGTAAAACCGATCACATAGGTAACAATCGTAGCAACCACAAATGCAATAATGAGACCAAGAATTGCATACAAGAAAGTCGGTCCAATAAACATAGCCAGACCAGGCAAACCAACGAGTCCCCCAACGACGTACGCTTTTGTGCCAAACAAACTCATAAAGCCCCCGCCGACAGCTCCGCCAATCAACGCTGCCGTAAACGGTTTTTTAAACCGCATATTAACACCATACATTGCAGGCTCGGTTACACCCATAATAGCTGTCAAGCTCGTGGAGAAGGCCACTGTTTTGACTTTGGCATTTTTGGATTTCAAGAATACGCCGAGTGTAGCACCAGCCTGAGCCAAGTTAGCTGCTCCCATAATTGGAATCATGTAGTCATAACCCAGCGTTGCAATCGATCCGATCATAATCGGAACCAACGCGTAGTGCATACCCGTCATAATGATCAGGGAGAAGGTACCGCCGAGCAGTAGACCTGCAAGTGCACTTGTATTTTCAAACAACCAAGAGATACCACCAGACAGGCCGTTACCAATAATAGAGCCGAGCGGCCCTACAGCAACCAAAGTCAAAGGTACAATAATCAATAAAGTCAGTGTTGGGACAACAAGCAACTTCAGTGATGCATGAGTATACTTATCAATGAATTTTTCAACATAGGACGCCAGCCAGATCGCGATAACAATTGGAATAACGGTCGAGGAATACGTGGCCGCTGTCACCGGAAGGCCAATAAAGCTAACCTTCACATTCGAAGCCAGTAATGCTGTAATGTCTGGATGTAAAATAGAAGCACCAATCGCCGCACCAATAAACATATTACTGCCGAGTTTTCTAGCAGCACTGACAGCCAGAATAATAGGCAGGAAGTAGAACGCACCATCACCTATTGCCGCTAAAATCGTATAGGTTTGACTCTTGTCAGACATCCAGTGCATAGCTACCAATAGGGCAATGATCCCTTTGATCATACCTGCACCGGTGATCGCTGGCAAAATAGGTGTAAACATACCCGCAATAAAGTCGAACAGTTGGCTGATCGGGTTTTGTTTTTTCTTGGATGCAGTGCTTGCGCCTGTTTCACTTTGCGGTGCCTTGGACATGTTGCTCACCAACGATTTATATACATTAGCTACATCATTACCGATAATCACCTGAAACTGGCCGCCACTCTCCATGACTCCCATGACACCATCCGTTTTTTGCAACTGCTCTTTTTGAGCTTTCTTATCATCATGAAGATTGAAACGCAAGCGCGTCATACAGTGAATGACCTGCTCTACATTTTCTTCTCCACCGACCAATGTAAGTATCTCTTTGGATAATTGATTTCGATCCATGGGGTGTTCCTCTTTTCTTTTTAAGGTATAAAGTGTGAAAATTAGGAATAAAAAAAAACCTGAATACAGAAAGCAGACAGCTTTATAAAAGCCAATCTTCTTTCAGCATTCAGGTTTTGCCTTCTGGTTTAGAAGTAGCAATCCTAAATCCCTGATCATCTATAAAATCATTGATTTTTAATGATGCGTTCGATATGAATGGTGAGATACAGCATCTCATCCTGGGACAAGCTTCGACCATAGATCTTAGTCGTATAATCTCTTATTTTTTCCGCACAAGCATAAGCGTCCTTATATTGTACCTTAACCATATCATGAAGGGAATTATCTGTATTTTGTACAGGAGTTCCATTCATAACCCGTTGGGCAAAAAATTTGAGATGTGTAATAAAGCGGTAATAGCTTAATGACTCTTCATCCAGCTCCATTACAAAAAAGCGACTTACAATGTTTATGATATCCTTGACGATATTAGTCAGGGTTATCGTTTCACGCATTTCACTGTTAAGCTGTGCATTCACCAAATGTAAGGCAATAAACGCCCCTTCATCATCTGGAAGTGTAACCCCCAGCTTGTCCTGAATCATGTGTAATGCTTTGGTTCCAATCGCGAATTCTTTGCGGTACATTCGTTTGATTTCCCAGTAAAGTGCATTCTTGATGTCCATACCCAAACGATAACGCTCTATGGCAAAATGGATATGATCTGTCAGCGAAATATAGATGCTGTCATGCAACTCTACACCAAGTATCGTTTTGGCATATTGGATGATTTCATCAGAAATTTCAACATACTCAATAGGGATATCAGACATCAGGGTCATCAATTTACGGGAAACCTCGGTACTTTCAAGCTTGAAAATTTTCTCGATTTTCTCCTCTTCAATCTCATCGCCTGTGTTCTTTTTAAAAGCAATTCCTCTTCCCATAATGACTAATTCTTTCTGCTGTTCATCAATGACCGTTACGACGTTATTATTCAGCACCTTTGCTATCTTCATTCCATCACCTTAAGCCGCTTGGAGTAGTAAAAAAAAGGCAACACCAAAACTGACACAAAGTGCCTGTTTATGGTTTTGCCCGATATGCTCAGTAACAATCCATGATTGTGCAGTTTTGAATAACTGTCATCATAGTATCATATAAACACTGAGCTGACAAGATTTTTTGTAAACACTTTCATGATGTAATTAAGTGCTGTCGCTGCACCTTAACTGTTAGAGCTCTTTTCCACATTCAAATCCGAAGAAGCACTGATGCGGGATCGGATGCAATTTTGGATCGCTCCTCTTTTTCGTCCACAAAGCCCATAAAATACGTAATTACGCCAGCCGTAACGAACGAAATCAGCATGCTCAAAATGGCGTAAACAAATGTAGCGTCGGAAAACAGTGGTAAGCTAAGCAAGCCAGATAAGGCTGTAAAAGCAGTCAATTTCACTTCAAACAGACACATACACGCCCCGCCAACAGCCCCGCCGACCAGTCCCGCGATAAGCGGTTTTTTGAAGCGCACATTAACGCCGTATAATGCCGGTTCAATGATTCCAAACATAGCCAATATGCCTGTGGAAGCAGCTAGTGTTTTGACTTTGGCATTTTTGGATTTAACACATACACCAAAGGCCGCGCCTGCCTGAGCCATAACTGCTGCCCCAACAACAGGAGTAATAGAATCATAGCCATTCGTAGCTATGGATTCTATTATGTTCATCGACATCATATATTGCATGCCCGTAGAATTGAGCACAGGTATCGTCCCGCCAAACAGCAGACCCGCAAATACTTCCGCATCGTCAAACAGTGAAGCAAGACCATCTGACAAGTTATGAGCCAGGGTCGTCCACAGCGGACCAAAAACAAACAGTAATAAAGGCACAATAATGATAAGCGTCAATGTCGGAACGACCAATAGTTGAATAGAATAGCGGTCGAACCTACTCAATCCCTTTTCAATCTTTGATGCAAGCCAGACAACAATAAGGATCAGTATAAAAGAAGCAACATACTGCGGCTCCACCACGGGTAAATCGTCTGAGTTCATTTTTAGGCTGGATTGCAGCAGTTCTATAATGCCAGGATGAAATGAGCAGGCCGCAATTGCCGCCGCATTAAATAAATTGCTACCAAGCTTTCTTGCCGCATTTACCGCTATCATAACGGGCAAAAAATAATATACGACCCCACCAATGTACCCTAAAACAGTGGAAACTTGAGTATCAGAAAAAAAATCTAAGAACAATAAAACAGGCGCAATCACCTGAATGATTCCTCCACCAATTAGCAATGGCAAGCACGGAGTGAATACACCTGAGATAAAATCAAACAGGCGGCTGAACGGATTGCCTCCTCTATTCGCTTTATCTTTGTTTCTAGTCGGTTCCTGTTTATCTTCTCCTTCTACCTCCGAGTTTATTTCCTTAGAAAGTAATTCACGATCCATAACTGCCTTTACCCCTTTTATATGTATATTGAAGACCACATTCGAACGTACTAAAGCTAGCTTAGAAGAAGCTTGTAAAAAGTAGCATTCCTTATACTACTTATATTCCTTCTTTTTTACAATAGTTATAAAAGCACAGGTAAAGCATTTTAATTTTTTACTCCTGATAATTTACATCAAACTTACATCTAAACACCTAAGACCATAGTTATATATTTTTTGTTTGTTTTTGGGCAAATATGACTATTCAACCGTCTGTTAATTATGTAAAATAGGTCTAACCTACTTTTTAGTAAATCATGGATTACTTCCCTTTCTCATTCTTGTCCCTTGAATACAGCTGAAATATACATAGAATCCGAACATTTTCAGTCTTTTCTTCAAGCAAAGAAAGGAAACAAGTAGATCATGGCTGTCTAGTATCTCATTGGACAAGCGGCCTACATCAAGCAGGGCAATTCGTCTGTTTTATCACCATCATGTGAGAGGAGAATTTTCATGAAGCGTTTTAATCGTTCCCTTGGCGCAAAGCTACGAATTATGTTTTTGCTCATTCAGCTCTTTGCGTCTCTTCTGTTCAGCATCAGTTTTTATGCAGTTTCCATGAGTATCATTAATAGCAGTGTCATGCCTCAAGTAGACCAATTGCTAGAAACTGGGGCTAAAAATGTGTATCAGGATCTCAATATTTCCTTAGCTGTTCAAGCTGGGCAAGGAAGTGGGTCTGGTTCCAGCTCTGCTATGCAGATGGAAGCTTATCTTCAGGACAAGGTTGACACCCTCAAATTAGAATCCGCATATATTGCGGTGCTGAAGGATGATGGTAAGGCCGAAGTTGTCGCACGAAACGTAAAATCAGCATATAAGGTCAAGGATACCCTCGTTCCTGTTGAGGATATTAAAAAAGCCAAACAAGGCGAGATGAATATCAGTGGCATTTACAGCGACTCGCACGGAGTACACAAAACCGCCTTCTTTGCCATATCAGGCAGTAATCTGATTCTTGGCGTGAACGAAGATGTTGGATTCGTACAGGAAAAATCCCAACAAATTCTATGGATTTGCATAGGTATTACACTGACAACACTTATACTGGGCGGAGTTATTTCTACCCTTGTCATACGTAAAGTTGTACAGCCCATTGCCGAATTGGTTCGTCATAGCGAAAAAATTGCCCAAGGTGATCTTTCACAAGACACGAAGGTTCATGGAGTTAATGAAATCGCTCAACTTGCCCGCAGCTTCCAATCTATGTCTCATAACTTGAAAGAAATGATTGGCCATGTGCTTACTACATCAGGTGCAGTTGTTAAAGGGTCGGACGAGCTGCTTCGTCGGACTGAGGCTATGAGTGTAAAAGTGCAGGACTCTACAGCTGCCGCTGAAGAAGTAGCCAAGGGCAGCAACAGCATCGCTTCTGCTGCTGCTGAAAATGCGCAGGCTATGGAGGAGATTGCTCAAGGTGTTCAGCATATCGCTTCCTCTGCCAATGATGTATCTGATCAAATCAGTGAAGCGACGAAAGAAACGGTTAACGGTAATACGCTTGCTCAAAAAGCTGTAGCTCAAATGTCACAGGTAGGACATGCCGCTGATGAGTCGCTTCGATACATACATAGTATGAATGAACGCTCAGAAGCTATTGGTAGCATCGTTTCTGCAATTTTCGATATTACAAAGCAGATTCAAATGTTGTCCCTGAATGCCTCCATTGAGGCTGCCCGTGCGGGCGAGCATGGACGGGGCTTCGCTGTAGTTGCCGGGGAAGTTCGCAAGCTCGCAGAGCAATCCAAAGAAGCAACACAGGAAATTTCGGACTACTTGGTTACCATTCAGGAAGTATCGCAGCAATCTGTGGACTCTGTGACCCAGGTTAGCCGTGAGATTCACTCGGGAACAGAAATGGTTCAGCAGGCGAGTTTCGCTTTTAACCAGCTAAGTGAGCTCATGCAAAAGATCAACGCTACGATTCAAACCGTATCCGCAGCAACAGAGCAAGTATCCGCCAGCTCGGAGGAAGTATCTGCTTCCGTGGAAGAAACAGCTCTCATTGCTGCCAATGCACAGCATATGATTCAGGAGATCGGTTTAAATGCCGACGAGCAACTGAATGAAATGGAAAGCCACAGTGAGGTTGTTCGTCAATTAAGCCAACAAGCAACTGAGCTGCAAAAGGCGGTCCAAAAATTTAAAATTAAGTAAGCTGAGCTGCTAAAAAAGGTATCTCTCAGTCACAAAAATGACTGTAGAGATACCTCTTTATTTTTTAAAAGCGATTTAAAGGATCTTCCATGAAGAAGTTTATGAATCCATCCCCAGAATGCGATAAACTTGCTCCATATCTAAATGAGCGCGTACCACCTCTGCGACACGGTCAAACTCTTGTTCCTTGGCTTCACGTACAGTAAAAGTGCTATCTAAAGCTGCCAAGCCCTTGGCTTGTCGCAATCCATCCAACCAGGACCGGCGAAAACGGTCATTATCAAACACACCATGCAAGTAGGTTCCCCATACCTTACCGTCAATCGTGCCCCAACCTTCCTCAAAGGCGGCCCCTTCCCCACGCTTAATCTGGAATAATGTTTTCATATTCGTTGAGTCTGGAGTCCTGTCTATAGATACATGTGGTTCCGTGACATACTCCGTAACACCCATATGTATTTCATAACCTTCAATGATTGGCTTGGCGGCAGAATCTGAATCAGGTGCAGCGCTTAGCAAAAGCGGGCAATGATTAGACAGGGTTCCTTGAACACGCACGGTTTGCTTTTCCTTTAAGAAGGTCGTGGATAGAGCTAGCCATCCTAATCCATCTGCCTGCTGCGGCAACCCAGATTCGACGGCATCGGGGTCAAATAGCGCTGTGCCCAGCATCTGATAGCCCCCACAAATACCAACCAGTTGTGTGCGTCCCGTCTTCATGGCCTCTCGAATGTCTTCCTCCAGCCCTCTTTCACGCAATTCCAGCAGGTCTCCGATGGTGTCTTTGGTTCCCGGTAAGATAATAGCGTCCGGTACGCCCAATTGTCCGGCCTCTGTGACATAACGTACACTCACGTCAGGCTCTGCAGCCAAAGCATCCGTGTCCGTAAAGTTGGAAATACGCGGATAGCGTATCACCGCTATATCTAATTCTTTATCTTTTGTTGACTGCTTAGGCTTCTTGTCCAGTACGACCGAATCCTCTGCTTCAATGCGAATGTCCGGTAAATAGGGCAGTACACCGAGTACAGGAATACCTGTCCGTTCTTCCAGCCAGTCTAATCCCGGTTGAAGCAGGGACAAATCGCCTCTGAATTTGTTAATGATAAATCCACGGATACGCTGTACTTCATGGGGTTCCAGCAATTCGATAGTCCCTACCAGAGAGGCAAAGACACCGCCCCGGTCAATATCCGAAACCAGCAATACTGGAGCATCCGCCCAGCCTGCAAGGTTCATATTTACAATATCGCGGTCCTTTAAATTAATCTCTGCTGGGCTGCCCGCCCCTTCCATAAGCACAATATCATAGGTATCACGCAGCCGATTCAGCGCATCCATAACGGTATGCTTGGCTTGTGGCAAAAAATCCTTTCGGTAATCAGAGGCGCTCATATAGGCATAAGGTACACCGTGTACAACAATTTGTGAGTGCATGTCCTTGACCGGCTTAATCAGAATTGGATTCATATCGGTCGTCGCCTCAATACCACAGGCTTCGGCCTGCACACCCTGAGCACGTCCAATTTCCTTGCCGTCCTCAGTAACATAAGAGTTTAACGCCATATTTTGTGACTTAAACGGTGCGGGACGATAGCCGTCCTGCAGAAAGATCCGGCACAGTGCAGTCGTTACTACGCTTTTGCCCACATCCGACGCTGTTCCTTGAAGCATCAATATAGCTGCCGGGTTCGTGCGGGACGGTTCGAAAGTTGACAATTGCCTCTTCCCCTTTAACGAATTCATTTCAAATTTGATCACAACCCGTACAAAATGACAATAAACAGCAACAAAACCGTCTCCAGCAATTCGTTCAAAGCTCCGTATATATCCCCCGTAAGTCCCCAAGGCGGCGGTTAATACGGTTTGCAACAAAGGTTCCAGCTCCGTAGGCCAAAAGCGGAAGCAATGCAAATCCTAGCCAGATTGGAAAAGACCCAGAATTCGAAAGATGCATCTGTAAGTATGCCCCTGCTAACGATAGGCCCCCTGCTTCCTCTGTTACTGTAGCTAAACCTGCAAAGATATATTGCCCTGCAGCAGCGCATAGCGTCACTAATACTGCCCAGAATACGGCCAGTCCGACACGTTTACCGTTCATATCAGCAAAACGCGCCGCCAGCCCATCATCGTTACGGGCTTTAGGCCAGCGCCTCATCGCATGTACCATAAACCAACGGCTCCAAACCATCGGAAGTATCAGCAAGCCGGACGCATTTCGCTCAACCAGCACGGTATACAACAAAGAAGCCTTGAGCATGAGTAGCAGCACACAAGCAATAACACCCATTGCTCCTACACGGCTATCCTTCATAATTTCCAGCATCCGTTCACGGGACCTGTAGCTAAACAAGGCATCAGCCGCATCCATCCACCCGTCCAGATGCAGTCCGCCCGTCAACCACACCCAGACAGCAAGGGTAAGAATCGCACATGGCACTGGTGGCAGCACCATAGCCGTAAACGCCGCAAAGCTCCAAACGATAATGGCAATAACCAATCCAACCAGCGGATAATAGCTTGTACTGCGTTTCAGCAACTCCGGGGAAAAATCCAGCTCCGCCTTGACCGGTAGACGGGATAAAAATTGAAAAGCCGCAGCAACAGCCTGACGTTCACTGCTCATAGCTTATATTCCAACTGTTTAAGTTCTACGGGGATGCCCGCCGTTACTAAAAAAACTTCATCACAAAGACGGGCAATCCGCTGATTCATAATCCCGCTCAAATCCCGGTACAGCCTTCCAAGCGGATATTCTGGTACAATACCGTCACCGACCTCATTGGTTACGATGACGAGCGATCCCGGATACTGCTCCACAGCTGTTGCCAGTTCATCCATGGCGGCTCTGGCGACAGTTTCACCGTCCTCGCCTGCGGCCAGCAGTACGTTCGACAGCCACAGGGTCAGGCAGTCGACCAGCACCATAGACGCAGGCTGCGACGCTTGAGCGTCGCCAAGCCGCCGCAGCAGCTCCGGCAGCGCCTGCGCTTCCTCCAGCGTCTGCCAGTCATACCCGGCAGAATCGCGCTGGAGCCGATGAAGGGCGATGCGCTTCTTCATCTCCACATCATAGGCTTGGGCCGTTGCAATGTAGCAGGCGCGCGGCGCGCGCGCCATGCATAATCGCTCGGCAAAGCCGCTTTTTCCGCTGCGTGCCCCGCCGGTCACGAGCGCCTTCATCGCTGCGCGGCTCCCTGACCGTCCGATACACCTGCATCGGCAAAGGTCGCCATTTCGCGCATAATGCGGCACGCCGCATCAATCAGGTGCAAGCTCAGCGCACCGCCCGTGCCCTCCCCGAGCCGCATGTCCAGATGGAGCATGGGCTCCAGCTTGAGCTGGCGAAGCACCGCTGAATGTCCGCGCTCGTCCGAGGCGTGCGAAGCAAGCATGTACGCCGCGCTTGCAGGCGCAAGCGCGCGTGCAGCGAGAGCAGCCGCGCCGGAAATAAAGCCGTCCAGCACCACTGGACAGCGATGTGCGGCTGCGCCGAGGATGACGCCTGCCAGGGCGGCAATCTCCAGACCGCCGACCTTGGTCAGCACGTCCAGCGCGTCATTGGCATCCGGCTGATTCACATCCAATGCGCGGCAGACAACGGCTATTTTACGGGTAAGACCCACCGAATCTACACCCGTCCCCCGGCCTACGATAACTTCCGGCTCAAGCCCGGTGAGCGCACATACAACAGCAGCACTGGCTGTCGTATTTCCAATGCCCAGCTCTCCGGTAACGAATAGCCGTGTGCCACCTTTAACCGCTTCTGCTACAGCTTCAGCTCCGGCCAAAACTGCTTGTTCCGCTTCCGTACGCAGCATGGCTGGCCCTTTAGCCATATTCGAAGTGCCCATGCGCACCTTACGATTCACCAAACTCGGGTGAGAGACATCCGCATTCACGCCAACATCTACTACCTGGACATCAGCGCCCGCATGACGTGCCAGCACATTAATTGCTGCGCCGCCTGACAGCATGTTATACAGCATTTGCTGCGTAACCTCAGCTGGAAAGGCGCTAACTCCCTCTTCACACACCCCATGATCCGCAGCCATGACCATCACCGTTTTACGATCAAATTCAGGCTTGTCCACACCAGTAATTCCTGCTAACTGGATGGCCAAACTCTCCAGCTTTCCAAGACTTCCAGGTGGCTTCGTTAATTGGTCCAAATGTGCTGAAGCTGCCGAAGCCGCCACTCCATCCGGCTGGGCAATGCTATCGATCAGCTGACGCAGCTTGTCGCTCATATCTTCCACTCCCTGATCTTTTTTTAGTATGTTCCCATTCTCCTATTGGTCTGCTGTAGACGCAGCGCTTCTGCGCAGCAAGAGCTGCGGCACACCGCTATCGGGATGCGGAAGCATCACAGGCTCAACACCATATACACGACGAATCCGGTCCTCTGTTAGCAAATCCGATGAAGTACCCAATCCTTCAACCATTCCATCCTTAAGTACAAGCAAATTATCGCAAAACTGTGCCGCCAAATTAAGATCATGCAGGACAGCAATGATTGTCACGCCCGTTTCTTGGCGCCATTCTGCCAGCAACTCCATAAATTCAAGCTGATAGCGCAAATCCAGATAGGTCGTAGGTTCGTCCAGCAGCAATACCTGTGGCTCCTGTACCATCACCTTTGCTAATGCTACACGCTGTCGCTGTCCTCCACTCAAGCGGTCCAATGTTCTGTCGGCCAGTGAAGTTAGACTCAATCGCGCTAGGACCCGTTCCGTAATCGCCTCCACATCAACTCCCTTTTCCCTGCCTAGCCAGTCCTGATGAGGAAACCGCCCCATTTCTATAACTTCCCTGACGGTGTATCTCACTGGAGGAATGCCCTCCTGCTGGAGTACGGCTACAAGTCGGGAAAGCTCTTTTCTGCTGTAGCTACCGACCTTTTTGCCATAGATATGAACACTTCCAGAAGTCGGCTGATCTACGCCAGAAAGCAGATGCAGCAACGTCGATTTACCACTCCCATTCGGACCAATGATCCCCCACCAAGCTCCTTCGTCTACGTTCCAGCTAATATTCTTCAACACATCAAACTCTCCATAAGCACGGGTAAGACCTGCTATTTCTAACGCTTGATCACGCGCCTTCAGTAATTCACTTTGTTCGGTCACAGCAGATCCCCCCTGCGTAGCTTCTTGTTCCGGTACAGGAGATATGCGAAGAACGGTGCTCCCACAAAGGCTGTCATCACGCCCAAAGGAATTTCCGTCGGGGCTAACAGCGTACGAGCTGCCGTATCTGCCCAAGCCATAAAAATAGCTCCACCCAGTGCAGACAACGGAACGATCATCCGGTAATCAGGACCTGTCACCAGACGAATGATATGTGGTACAACGAGTCCGACAAAGCCAATGACTCCGCATACTGAGACAGCGGCAGCTGTCAGCAAGGTAGATATGATCAGGACAGATAGCTTCGTCGCATCTACATGAACCCCCATATGAGCCGCTTGACGTTCACCCAAAGCCAGAATATTCAGCACCCGTGCCCGGTTCCATAGAAACACCAGCCCAACGATCACGTAAGGTAACAGAATTCCCGTATATGACCAACCTCGCAGACTAAGACTTCCCAACGTCCAGTACAATATTTCATTGACTGTTTCCTTCGACATGGCTGTCAGAAAAGAAACAATGGCTCCCCCAAAAAATTGCATCACCACACCTGATAAAATGAGGCTTTGGGTCGGAATTTTCCCACCTTCACGCGCCAACGTCAACACCATCCACAGCGTCAGCATGCCGGTTATAAATGCGACTAGCGGAAGGGTCCATATACCCACAAATGAAAATTGAAGCCCCCAATAAATCAGCACTGCCGCTCCTACCGAAGCTCCCGAAGACACTCCCAGTGTATACGGATCAGCCAAAGGATTACGCAGCACACCCTGAAATCCGGCTCCCGCCAGCGCCAGCGCTGCTCCAACCAACATTCCCAGTAACACCCGTGGCAGTCTCACCTTCAAAATAATCTGCTCTGCAGATGTATTCCAATCCGGTGTAAACGTATCACCTAACCACGGTAGGTGGTTGATCAAAATACCTGTGATCTGGCTGACCGGAAGACTGACCGAGCTGATGCCAAGACAGAGCAGCAGCGTCAGCAGCAGCAAGACAAGACCAGTCCCCCCAAAACCGATCAGTCTACGGTTCATTTGAAAATTTCAGGGTACACGCCCTTGGCTACTTCCTTGAGTCCTTCTGTTACGCGTGGACCTGGACGGCTAATCAAATTATCATCCACGGCAAATACACGATTGTTACGAACAGCCGATATTTGATCCCATCCACTACGAGCTTTTATGATATCGCCGAGGGACTGGCCTGTTTTGTCATCCTTCACACTTTTGCTGTATAAAATCACGTCAGGGTTGGCAGCTATAATATTTTCCTCACTGATTTGGTACCAGCCCTTCTGCGTGGCACCCACGTTTTCGCCGCCCGCCAATGTGATCAGTTCGTCCATAAACTCGCCTTTACCCACTGTCCAGCCTGGTGAAAATTCGACGTATACCCGTAGCTTCTGCCCTTTGCCGATATTTTTAACTCCTTCTTTCACTTCCGCTACATCTGCTCTCATCTTGTCGGTCACCGCTCTCGCTTCTTTCTGATGATCGGTGATTTTCCCATACAATTCGATGTTAGCTATGACATCTTCAACGGTCTTCGGTTCCGTTTTAAAAATCATAATTCCCATGTCACGCAGCTTAGTCGTAGCCTGTTCACTAAGTGAAATTCCTGCAAAAACGACATCAGGGTTCGCAGCAATGATCGCCTCTTCGTTCGGTTTCATAATACCGCCCACTTTAGGCTTTTTCGTAGCTGCCTCCGGGTAATCAGAGTAGTCGGATACACCAACAATTTCCTTATCCAATCCGATAGCGAACAACGCCTCGGTTTCTGCCGGGGAGACGGAAACGATCTTGTCCGGTGCCTTTTTAAATGTAAATTCCTGTCCTGTTGCATCCTTAACCGTTAGCGGGTAAACCGTTTTGCCCGGAGGCTCTTGTGCGGTCACGGTCTGTCCCGGCTGCTGTGAAGAAGCTTGGCCCTCTTTATTTTCTACATTTTTTCCATTCGCGCCACATGCACTCAGCACAACTGCCAATATCAGCGCCAATAGACCTGTTGTCCATACCTTTATTTTTTTGCCTGCCATGATTTGCACCCCTTCATACAAAAATCGTTAAGAGCGTTACTTGAACATCATCCGATATTTTCCTCATTCCAGCCTTCTTTTCCTATCAAAAACCCCCGCATCCTCATATCAGGATACAGGGGTCACGTTAGCACAGATCGTGCGCAGGCGGGCAGCTTCTTTCCGCATGGACAGTCACTGCGAACACGTCATCCTTTCCTCGAAGGATTATGGTGACAGGCGGACGGGCAGGTATCCTGACTTATGGAAGAGGCATGCCCTGATATTCTTTCACATGCTTGGCGGCACATGTAACAGGGCTAATGAGCATGTTTCCATTTACAGTGGCGGGACCGCGTCGGACTCACACCGACTTCCCTTTTAACAGCGCAATGAAGAAAAGCAAGTTCCCTCACACGGCGCCGACCTCGTCTGCTGGATATTTGATGTAGTGTAGTCAAGCCGTTCTTTTACTTGATGATTATAGGTTAAAAAGAGTTAGCTTACAACCCAAACAGCTGCTTGATTCGCCACAACTACCCTAGTGAAAAAGCAATTTTGCTATACAATTGTGCAGTCCTGCCAGCCTTAACTGAAGCCTAATCGCTTCTCCCGGTTTTGGATTCAGACTCCAAAAATCATGACCTGGTATCAGCATACAAACCAATTGGCGAATTACTCCACCATGCGTGACAACCAAAACAGAGGGCGGTGCAGCATTCGACTCTATTGGCTGAACCTTCAAAGCAATGCGCCACGCAAACAGAGAGTCAAGGAATTCACGCAGACGATTCACAAAATGGACCCAAGACTCTCCTCCAGGCGGGGTGATTCGTTGCGGCTCATCAATCCAAGCGCGATACAACGCCACATCCTTAAGCATGTCATACGTTTTTCCATCCCACTCGCCAAAGTGAAGTTCTCGCAGACGTGGTTCCATCATGGGAGGCATAGCAGATAGGGAACGTTCAGTCGTCAATGCTGACTCCGGCAAAATGATCTGCAAGGTCTGGCGACATCGCATCAAGTCACTGCAATAGATTTGAGCAAAGGACTGGCCCTGCAATTTTTCCCGCAAAGGCTTTAATTCCTGCTCTGCTCCAGACAGCAAACTCAAATCGGCATGTCCCAGATATCGACGTTCCTTATTCCATGAGGTTGTGCCATGACGAACTAGCACGAGCTCCATGTCCCACTGCAGATCTTCTTTAGCATCATTCGGCTCACTATCCTGTTGTGGGTTCGGACTTAGTGCACATTCTCGCACTCTTTTCCCTTCTGTATTTTGTTTCAAAATAATGTCACTCCTCACCGCATCCATCCCAAGGCAAAACACCCCGCAGCTCCCAACAAACACAACCCTACAAACATAGTGGATACGGCGAACATCAGCCGGATGGTATGCCGGATATCCTTCGACTCCAGTGGTCGTATCTCTTCGCCCATATATGCCCGAAAGGAGCGTACGCCGTGATACACGTTGTAGCCACCGAGACGAATCCCCAAGGCACCTGCCACTGCTGATTCGGGGAAGCCGCTGTTCGGGCTTGGGTGCAGACGGGCATCCCGCTTGACTGTGCGCCAGCTTCTTGCAGCATCCAGCCGATACAACCACGCCGCTATCACAAGCATAACTGCTGTCAGGCGAGCCGGAATGTAGTTAGCTACATCGTCCAGACGTGCCGAGGCCCAGCCTAAATGCAGGTACTTTTCATTTTTGTAGCCAACCATTGAGTCGAGCGTATTTACGGCACGATATGCCAGTGCCAAGGGGGCTCCCCCGATCAGGGCATAAAAAAGCGGGGAAATAATGGCGTCCACGATATTTTCAGCGACTGTTTCGACGGTACCGCGTACAATTTCAGGCTCGTCAAGCTGCTGCGTATCCCTCCCGACAATCATGCCTAGCTCCCGACGTGCCACAGTCAGGTCATTCGCCTGCAACGCTCGGTATACGGCCATCCCTGCGTCCTTTAGTCCTTTGGAAGCAATTGTGGTTGCAACCAGAACAATTTCTACGACGACAGACAACCATGGGTGAATCCAGGCAAGCACACACAATAGCCCCCAAGCAAGCCCAAAGGAGCCTCCTGCCACAATGAGTGGAAGCAGTATACCCGCACGTTTCAATCCCCGGTCACTGCGGACCTTACGACGAATCGCTTTTTCCAATGCTGAAATGGCATGTCCCATCCCGATGACTGGATGTGGCAACCATCTCGGATCGCCGATTAGCCTGTCCAGCAAATAGGCTGCCATGATAACCAAGCTAACGATCACGCCGCTCCTCCTCCAACACTTCACTGAGTGCAGACAGCAGCATATTATTGGCTTCGGCGTCCTTGACTGCAATTCGAAAATGGCTCGCCGACAGCCCCGGATACATGGCACAGCTACGTATAAGAATCCCACGTTGTCCAAGCGCCTGCTGAATAGCCGATGAACTCCACGTTCCCGGCGCCCTTGCTAGCACGTAATTGGCTTCGCCGGGAACGACACCGCAGCCCCATTCCGCTAAGGCAGTCAGCAAGCGACTGCGCTCCGTCGCAATCAGTTCCTGTGTGCGGCGCTCATAAGCTTGCCCACTTCTCAGACACGCCTCTCCAGCCAGCAACGCCAATCCATTAACACTCCAGGTCACCTGTTTGGCCGTCATTTGCCGGATATAGTCCGGATGAGCAATCGCATAGCCCAATCGCAAGCCAGGAATGGCATAAAATTTGGTCATCGATCGGATCAAAATCACATGAGGATAGCGATCCAGCACAGGCAATAATGAGACTTGTCGTTCCAGTGGGATAAAATCAATAAAGGCTTCATCCACCACCAGCACGGTACCCGTTCTGCCAGCCGCTTCTGCCAGTTCGTATAGCTCCTGCACGCCATATTGCACACCGTTCGGATTATTCGGTTGCCCAAGGAACAGTACATCTACCTGCTTCATGAGCTGAAGGATGTCCTCCACGTCTGCCTTCCATTGAAGCGAAGCCTTCCCGTATACCCGGTGGATCTCGGCTCCAAATTTGCCAGCCAGCTCGGCATATTCCGAAAAACACGGCTCCACTGTGCCCACACGCTTGGGAGCCAGGCCCAATAGCAGCAGCGCCATGCTTTCAGCAGCGCCGTTACCGATGCTCAGCGACTCCGGTGGAACGTGCAGCCGCCGTGCCAGCATATTTTTAAAGTGGCGGTGTCCAGGGTCTGGATAGCGAATCACCGTGTCCAATGAGCTTCGCAGTGCCTCAAGCACCTCCGGTGGCGGGCCGAGCGGATTAATATTCGCACTAAAATCCACAAAATCCGCCGCAGCTCCGCCAAATGTCGCGGCAGCCGTTTCCCTGTCCCCGCCATGACCGTAAACCTCTATCATTGCCTCATATCCTTTCCGCCCGTTTTCAATCATTTAGCTCCATTATGAGGCTGCTTTTCGCGTCCCGTCAATGCAAATGAGCTTTTGTACATGGCTCACTTGGGTTACAATAGGGGGAGGCACACATAAAATACACAGTTTGTATATACGGAGGAATGGACATGCTGTTCATCGACAACCAGGGCATACACGATCCAGCCATTAATCTTGCTATTGAG
The DNA here is from genome assembly GCF_015710975.1 of Paenibacillus polymyxa. Classification (NCBI taxonomy): domain Bacteria; kingdom Bacillati; phylum Bacillota; class Bacilli; order Caryophanales; family Paenibacillaceae; genus Paenibacillus; species Paenibacillus polymyxa. The sequence continues at coordinate 291,344 of NZ_CP049783.1, forward strand.
GAATACGCGCTCAAGCATTTACCGCTGGACGACAGCTATCTGCTGTTTTACATTAATCAGCCTTCTATTATTATAGGCAAGCATCAAAACACCGTTGAAGAAATCAATGCTGAGTTTGTGAGAGACAACAATATTCAAGTCGTTCGTCGCCTGTCCGGCGGCGGGGCTGTATATCATGATCTCGGTAACTTAAATTTCAGCTTCATTACCAAGGATAACGGGGAGTCCTTTCATAATTTCCTCAAATTTACGCAACCTGTGATTGACGCCCTCCACCAAATGGGAGTAGAAGCCGAAATGACGGGACGCAACGATCTGCAAGTCGGAGAACGTAAAATTTCAGGAAATGCTCAATTTGCCACACGTGGACGTATGTTCAGCCATGGTACATTGATGTTCAACCTGAATCTGGACAATGTGGCTGCATCGCTGCACGCCAATCCCGAAAAATTCAAATCCAAAAGCACAAAATCCGTCCGTAGCCGCGTGGCTAACATCAGCGAACTGATGGACCGTGAGATGACCATAGAACAATTTCGCGAGGAACTGCTGCGGTCCATCTTTGGTTCAGAATTGGATCAGGTGCCTCAATATAAGCTCACCGATGCGGATTGGGCTAAAATCCATGAAATTTCCAAAGAACGCTATCAATCGTGGGATTGGAACTATGGTCTATCCCCTGAGAGCAATATCAAGCACACACGTAAATTCCCGGTCGGTATTATAGATATCCGCATGGATCTGAAGGAAGGCTACATCCGTGATATTAAAATCTACGGGGATTTCTTCGGTGTAGGTGATGTCGCTGATATTGAAAATATCCTGCGTGGCAAGCGTTATGATGAAGGTGAGGTCCGTCAAGCCTTATCCTCTCTCGATTTGAAGCATTACTTTGGTAATATTGAACTGGACGACTTTGTTGGACTTGTATTTCTGGAAGACTAAGCGTTACTTTTTTCCATGGTTTCAAGCCAATACTTCAGTGGTTATAAGGGGACAGGCTCTTATGGGCGTCGTCCCTTTTTCAATGCGATATTGTCATTTTGAATATTATAAGATACAATTTTAATATTGCCCCATGATAGAGATAAAGGAGAGAATACCGATATGTATAAATTAATTGCCATTGATATTGATGATACTCTCATTAATGACCAGAAAGAAGTTACTCCAGCGACACAACAGGCATTGGAAGCTGCTGTAGCTAAAGGTGTGGTGGTTACTCTCGCTACTGGACGAGCTTATGCCTCCGCGCACAAAATTGCACGCCAAACGGGGTTGAACGTACCGATCATTACGTACCAAGGAGCTTTGGTTAAAAACCTGCTGGACGAAAACGTGCTGTATGAGCGTTATGTTCCACTCGTAGCTGCACGTCGTCTGTATGAATTCTGCGTGGAACGCAATCTGCATTTGCAAACGTATATAGATGACAAATTGTACACTCGTGAAGATAATCAAAAAATTAAAGATTACACCGAGCTGAACAACACGGAATATTTTGTAGAGCCTGTGTTCAGTAAAGTTATAGAGCAACCAGCTCCTAAATTGCTGATTATCGACGAGCCGGAAGTGTTGGACGAATTAATTCCCGAACTTCGCGAATTGCTTGGCAGTGAAGTGCATATTACAAAATCCAAGCCTCATTTCCTGGAAATTATGCATCATGAAGGCACCAAGGGCCACGCTCTTGCCTTCCTTGCAAACCATTTTGGCTGTGATCTGTCGGAGACCATTGCGATCGGCGACTCTTGGAATGACCATGAAATGCTGGAATGTGCCGGTCTTGGCATAGCGATGGAGAATGCGATTCCTGATTTAAAAAAGCTGGCTGATTACATTACTCGCAGTAATAACGAAGACGGTGTAAAGCATGCCATCGACAAATTTGTACTCAATATTGAATAAGCAGAAACTGACTGTACCCATAATACTTAAATAAAGTATTACAACAACAAAGCCTCCAAACGCCGCATGTTTAGTAATATACGGCAGTTTGGAGGCTTTTTCTATCATATTACATCATATTCTAACAACTTCGAAATATCAGGCAGCAGAGCGTACTTTGCGTCTGTTCACCAGACGGATGATTCCGTTATTCATACACATCAACCCGGTCACAATGAGCAGCACCCCTGCCAGCATCCACCAGCTTACATGTTCTCCATACAAAAAAGCACCCAGGCCTACAGCAATTGGTGGTGAAATGTAGAGCCATGTGGTCGGAAACAATGGATTCGTACGCGCCATAAGCCAGTAAAATAGTGTTTGCGCAATCATGGAGCCAAACAGGATCAAATAAAACAGAGAGCCTATGGCAGGCAGCAGATTCCATCCCTCAGAATTCCAAGGCTCAGTGAAAGCCGACAGTACTAGCAGCATCCAACCACCATGGAACATTTGAGCTGCATTTAAGGCAATCGGATTCGTATCACGAAATGCATCCATAACTCGCTTGGAATACAGGGCTCCACCCGAATAGCATAGCTCACCCAGCAAAATGGCTATGCAACCTGCCAACCACAGGCCGCTGATTTGAACCGCTAAGCCGGGCAATACCACCAGCACGACCCCGAGAAAGCTGATTATACAGCCCATGAGCGTAATTCTCGTCGTTTTTTGCCGCAGTATTGCAGACTGCATCAGTACAATCATCATCGGTCCGGTGGCTGACAAAATAGCGCCGATCCCCGAGCTGACATATTGCTCTGCCCAATACAGTGTTGAGAATGTGCCGAAGGTCGTTCCCGTGCCAATCAGCAGCATTTCCTTACGCCATAACAACGACCACCGAACCTTTCCCGACAGCCTCATCGCAATAAACAAGATCGCCCCTGCTGTCATAAAACGTGCTCCTGCCGATAAGAACGGCGGAAGTCCGGCCTCCACTCCCACTTTGATAGCCAAAAATGTGGTGCCAAAAATAAGACACATAACTGTAAAGGCGATGCCAATCATGATACTTCCCTCTCCCTTCTGTTACTCACAAGCATACAAGGAGACATACAGAACAGATGGGCAACCACAGAACAGTTGTATACGTTTTTGAAGTGCTGTATAGTACAATACACACAAAGGAGCGTGGACAGCATGGGCAAGGTTAACAGCGAATTATTGTTTTCAACAGAAAATAACTCGGCCGATCCGAGCTTAAAGCTGTATGAGCAGGTCGTCCATTACGTAAATGTGCGGATTGAGCGCGGGGACTGGCCAGCAGACGTTAAATTGCCGTCGGTGCGAAGTCTGGCTCAGGAGCTGGGTGTGCATCGGTTAACCGTATTCCGGGCATATCAGGAGTTAAAGCAACAAGGACGCATCTATGTAAAAGATAAATCGGGATATTACGCTCATGCTTCCCATGCAGCAGAATTGGGAATATGTACTGCCTATTCGGAACGATCATCCACAAAGCGGATCTTCCAATCGGAATCCACTTACATGGCAGACGACCCGTCTGTTTCCGTCTGGAGGGGGCTGGATGGACTCACCCAGGTTCATGCCGTGAACGCAGACTTCCAATTTTCCAAGGCCCTGATTGATCCCTCTCTCCTGCCTAACCGATACTGGAGAGAATTAATGATGCAGGTGTTTGAAAAGCATCCAAAAATCGCAGCTACCTATTCTTCTGTACAAGGAGACGCTGAGCTTCGTGATGCCATGGCGCAGCATTTTAGCACAGATAAGCATTTTGCAGTATCAACGGACGAAGTACTGATTACCTCCGGCGCACAGCAAGCCATCGATTTGGTTTCCCGATCTCTGATCCGTACAGGAGACCGTGTATTAATCGAACGTCCGGTCTATGGTCCCGCCATGGAAATATTCCGTAGACAAGGCGCCCGCCTAACTGTAACTGATATACGGCCAGAAGGTTATGATATGGATCAGATTGAATGGTGCCTGAAAACGGAAAAACCGCGTCTCTTTTATGTGAATCCGACCTTTCACAATCCGACCGGCTTTACGATCCCCGATGAGCAGCGCAAACGTCTGCCCGAACTGGCCGAGCGCTACGGCTGTCTTATTGTCGAGGATGACAGCACCTATGATATCAGCTTTGGGCAAAAGCCGCCTTCTCCGATTTTCTCCTATGATATCTCGGGGAGCGTCGTCTATATTCGCAGCTACAGCAAATATGTCGCACCCGGTCTGCGAATCGCAGCCGTAACCTGTAGGCCTCAGCTCATGGACAGTCTACTGAGCGTCAAAGCGCTAGTGGACAACGGATCGCCGCTGCTGAATCAAAAGCTGTTTTTACAATACTTTCAATCCCCACGTATGCAGCAGCATATTAAAAAGCTATGTATTGCGCTCCAGATTCGTAAGGAAACGATGGAGACCAGTCTCCGCGATTCCGGCTGGACATGGACCAGCCCGGCGGGAGGACTCAACCTGTGGCTCCAGCTACCTTCTACGATACAACCTAATGAGCTGCTTGCCAAAAGTATACAAGAGTCCGTTTCCTTTGTCCCAGGCAATGTATTTGATCCCATCGGTGCAGAGGGTAAAACGCATATACGGTTGTCCTATTCTTACGCCAATGAGCTGCAAATTAAAGAAGGGATCTCCACACTTCTACGCATCAGTCGAACGATGTAAAGGTAAAACCATCGTTATTCTAACGGCAAACTCATGCCTGTATGTGCCAAACTGATCCCTTCCAGCAACCCGTAGTTGTATGTGATATCCACATCATGGGACATATGTGTAAACACCGTGCTTCCGGGCTTCAGTCTTCCTACAAGTTCCTGAGCCTCCAGCATGTCATATACTGAGCGGGTGGTATACTCCGCTTCCTCATGGTAAAAGCTCGTCCCCAGCACGAGTAAATTCAGATTATGTAAAGGTAAAATTTCCGCCTCATTCAGTCCAATCGAATCCGAACAGTAGGCCCATGAGAAGCCGTCTTTTTCCAAACGATATGCGTAAGCATATCCGTTCTTCCCGTGATTCACACGCCATCCTCGGATGTTCCACCCGCCAAGTTGGACTCCCTGATCTACTGGAATAAGATCCAGGTTTCCAGGGAGCCAGGAAAATTGACGTAAGATCGTGTCGATCACTTCCTGTGGAGCGAACAAGCGCCCTCTATTACCGGTCCAGCGACAGGCATCCGCCCATTCTGGCAATCCTCCAATATGATCAAAATGTGCATGTGTCACGAGGATCGTAGGGATAAAACGCAAACTGCGCAATTCTAACTGTCTACGCCAGTCGGGGCCACAATCAATCATAAAATCCTCTGTCTCGCTTTCGATCAGCACAGACGATCTCAACCTTACATTCGTTCCTATCGTGCGGGCCTCTGTGCACACGAGACAATCACAATATACACGCGGAACCCCCATTGCATCCCCTGTGCCAAGAAAAATAAGCCGATTCATGATTTAACTCCTATCTATCTGGGTGTTTTTACTCCTATTATAACGAACATATCAAGCCTGCGTAAATCACCCCAGCGACCAACGACAAAAGGAGCATGTCCAAAGCCGTAAAACAGGCCAGACACCCCCCTTATATGTGATCTTTTTATTTTCAAATGATAATAGGCATGGGGTCTTCCTTCAGTCGGTTTTCCACCATCCAGCTGGATTCCTCATTATATAGATAGGCCCGATGCACCAACACTCGCACCTGCTGACCAGGTTCCAGTGTAGACTTTTCCAATGAACGGTATGTCATGAGACGCTGATCCCCGACCTGGACTTCAACCATCCATTCACTCCCACGAAAATGTAAATGCTTCACAATGCCTTCCTCGGTTGCCGACAGGAGCGCAAATTCCTCACTCGGTCCGACATCAATGTATTCAGGGCGAATCAAGGCACGTGTTCCCACTCCAGCAGCTTCCTCGAAGCCTCTGAGACTAGCCGCCTGTTCAATCACCGTGGATTCCCCAATAAAGGAAGCCACAAACGGGGTCCCCGGTTTTTTATAAATATCCCAAGGCGTTCCCTTCTGCTCCAGCCGTCCTTGATTAATCACCATAATCTCATCCGCTACTTCAATCGCCTCGTCCTGATCATGGGTGACGAAAATAGAGGTAATGCCCACTCGCTCAATCAACTCTCGCAACCAGGTGCGCAGCTCCTGACGAATCTTCGCGTCAATAGCCGCAAATGGCTCATCCAGCAGCAGTAGTTGAGGCTCCGGTGCCAAAGCACGCGCAAAAGCAACCCGCTGTCGCTGTCCACCTGACAACTGATGCGGATAACGATGCTCAAAACCTTTGAGCCCCGTGAGTTCGACCAGCTCAGTGACCCTTTCCTTGATGCGGGCTTTGGAGCTTTTTTTCACTTTCAAACCAAAGGCAATATTGTCGTACACGCTCATATGCTTGAACAAAGCATAGTTTTGAAATACAAATCCGATTCCACGCTCCTGTGGTGTCAGCTCGTTTACCCTTTTTCCGTGAAAGCGGATCTCTCCTGCATCCGGTTGCTCCAGCCCCGCCAAAATGCGAAGAATGGAGGTTTTCCCCCCGCCACTTGGACCGAGCAAACCAATAAGATGACCCGTCTGAATATCAAAAGATACGTCCTTTACCGCATGAAAATTACCGAAATGCTTGTTTAATCCTCTTACTTCCACATGCATATCCGTACACTTCCTTTCCGCTTCTGGACCAGTTCAGGAACAGCAGCAGCCTTGCTTATCGCAAAGCACGCACCTCATTTGAAAACATTCAATTATTCCAATAAACTTACTTTGTTTTTCTTATGTGATACTTTATCAAAGGAAAGTAATTTTCGTCAACTCTATATATTATCTTAAGAATGAAAAGGGTAAAGTAATACATAGAAAGGAGATGGATTTATGTTGCATACTTTTGAATTATCTACGACACGGCGAGATGAAATGCGTGATATTACGCGTGAGGTTGCAGCACTCATCGAAAAAAGCGGGGTGCAGCAAGGAACAGCTCTAATTTATTGTCCACACACGACAGCCGGCATCGCCATTAATGAAAATGCCGACCCAGATGTCAAACATGATGTCATTTTAAGGCTGGATGAGGTTTATCCCTGGGAACATCCCCAATATCGTCATATGGAGGGAAATACGGCATCCCACCTAAAATCCATTACTACAGGCCCATCACAAACAGTTATCATTCATGATGGAAAGCTGTTGCTTGGACGATGGCAGGGTCTTTATTTTTGTGAATTCGACGGCCCACGCAGACGCCAATACCATGTGAAAATTATGAAGGGCTGACGGAGGCATGCAAAAAAACAGACGATGATGTTCTCCCTCTGGATACATCATCGTCTGTTAAATTCTTAGTCGCTTTCGCAAAGTACCGTAATGATAAGTCACCGTCATGAAGTGCAAACACCCAAAAAAGCGCCCTACATGTTCATGGCTGAAGCGTATGAATGCAGGTACGCTCATAGGTGTCTGCACAGCAGCTTTACATGTGCTAAAGCAGCGGGCCTGATCTCTTCAAATGTTAAACCGTCCTGAATATAAAATGACACAAAGCCATGCATGGATAAAAACAGACTTTTCGGTACTCTTGAGCATTCTTCCTCCGAATGTCCCTGACCATTCAATTCCTGGCGAATCATAGACGCAAATAATTCCACACAACGGTTTTGCTCTGTCCGACAGTATGCAAAGAGCTCTTCATCGTGCATCATGAACATAATTTCGTACTGATATGGATTTTCCAAGCCAAAACGGATATATTCCAGCATCAGGTACTCCAATCTGCTCAAGCCATCATCAGGCGTGCCTGTTGCTGCTTGCAGTAGAATCCCACGCAATGTATTGAAATCTTCAATCACAATGGCGTAGAACAGTTCAGCCTTCTCTTTAAAATGATAGTATAACGAACCATGACTGTAACCCAGATGCTGGCCAATGCTGCGCATTGAAATCGCACGGTAGCCCTTGGTGATAAACAAGTGCCTGGCCGCTTCCAGAATCCGCCCTCTTGACAACTCCTGTTCTACTGCTCTTCTAGCCATATTATTTATTCCCCTTCAATAAAGTAAAGCTGCTCTCCCTCCGACACAAGCGATTGTCCCTGTGTCAAGTCGGTTATCCAGTTGCAGAAGGATTCCGCATCACCAGCCAGCGGCAGACAGGTTAAGGTAACTTTATCCGTAAACATCGTTTCTCCGGTACGGATGCTGCGATTGCGTAATTCATTTTCCACTTTGCCCAACCAAGTATAATCCAATTCCACAAAAACTTCACGATGCAACACACGTGTAATCGCATCCCCTGCCTCGATAGCTGCAACAGCACCATCTGAGTACGCGCGAATCAGTCCGCCTGCTCCCAGCAAAATCCCGCCAAAGTAACGGGTAACCACAATAGCGACATTTTTCAGTTTCTGATTGCGGATGACCTCCAAAATGGGCTTACCCGCCGTCCCGCTCGGTTCTCCGTCATCCGATTGCTTTTGGATTTCGTCTCTTTCCCCAATCATATAGGCCGAACAATTATGGGTAGCATTCCAATGCTCTTTTTTGATGCGTTCTATAAAAGCAACTGCTTCTTCCTCAGTTTGAACAGGCTGAATATGGCCGATAAAACGGGATTTTCGGATTACAATTTCCTTGTTGCCGGCACCGCGTACGGTTCGGTATTGTTCCAACATACACGTATAACCTTCCTTACTTCATTTTACAAGAAAGCAGTTCCCCGCTTCTGGCAGCTGGCGAACTGCTTTCCTGTACTTAATTGATGCTATACACTATAATGCTTCAGACCGAAAGCCTGTTTCGAATTAGAAATTATAGTTCCCTTATTCAGACAATCTAGCTTCAAGCTCAGCTTTTTCTTTTTCGAAGCCCGGTTTGCCGAGCAGCGCAAACATGTTCTTTTTGTAAGCTTCTACCCCCGGTTGATCGAACGGATTTACGCCCAACAGGTAGCCGCTGATACCGCAAGCCTTTTCGAAGAAATAAGCAAGGTAGCCAAAGGAGTAAGGGCTCAAGTCAGGAATATTTACAATCAGGTTTGGTACTTGTCCGTCTGTGTGAGCCAGCAATGTACCTTGGAATGCTTTTTTGTTTACAAAATCCACTGTTTTGCCTGCCAGGAAATTCAGTCCATCCAGATCATCCTCATCTGCTTCAATGGTGATGTGACTAGGTACATTTTCTACTTGGATTACCGTTTCGAAAATGTTACGGCTGCCTTCCTGAATGAATTGTCCCATAGAGTGCAGGTCTGTCGAGAAGTCAACAGAAGCTGGATAAATACCTTTATAATCCTTGCCTTCGCTTTCTCCGTACAGCTGTTTCCACCACTCGGATACGAAATGCAAAGACGGCTCATAGTTTACGAGAATTTCAATTGCTTTACCTTTGCGGTACAAAGCGTTACGAACGGCTGCATATTGGTAAGCCTCGTTCTCAGCTACATTCGGGTTGCTGTATTCTTTGGAAGCGTCTGCTGCACCTTGCATCATTTCTTCGATGTTGATGCCTGCTGTAGCAATCGGCAACAAGCCTACTGCTGTCAGCACGGAGTAACGGCCACCCACATCATCAGGAATAATGAAGGATTCATAGCCTTCCTCGTTAGCGAGCTTTTTCAGAGCGCCACGTTCTTTATCCGTTGTAGCGTAAATACGTTTGCGCGCTTCTTCTTTACCATATTTTTTCTCCAGAGCCGCACGGAATACGCGGAAAGCGATAGCTGGCTCGGTTGTTGTACCTGATTTGGAGATGACATTCACAGAGAAGTCTTTTCCTTCAATCAGTTCCAACAGATGATTCACATATGTAGAGCTGATGTTGTTGCCTGCAAAATAGATAGCTGGACCCTTGCGTTGATCTTTAGGCAGCGCATTGTAGAAAGAATGCGACAGCATTTCAATCGCAGCACGTGCTCCAAGGTAAGAACCGCCAATACCGATTACAATCAATACCTCGGAATCGCTTTGAATTTTAGCAGCAGCCTTTTGGATGCGCGCAAATTCTTCTTTATCATAATTGGTAGGCAGGTCAATCCAACCCAAGAAATCTGAACCTACACCTGTTTGATTGTGCAGTTGCTCATGAGCCAACTTGATGGGCTCTGCAAAATAATCAATTTCGTGCTGCCCTACAAAGGAGAGCGCTTTAGTGTAATCAAAAATAACTTTTTTAGACATATTTGGAACCTCCTGTTTGGTATTACTAAGACCATGAATACGAACATAAGGACTTAGGAATAGGATACTTTAATTTGCTGAGCCTGACAAGCTTGCGTTACCTGTGTGTTCTGTGCCTTGACAGACCCTGCTGTAGATAGGGTAGCATGCCCATGCTACAATGAACTGAGAGCAATCTGTTTCAATATTCAATTCAAGCCGAACTCGCATCTGCATCGGACGGCAACTTCCAACAAGAAAGGTGATTAGCAATGAAAAACATCGGATTTATCGGACTGGGCACGATGGGCGCCCCGATGGCATCCAATCTGCTAAAGCAGGGATTCGGAGTCACAGTTTATAATCGTACCGCTTCGCGCTGCGAGCCCTTGGTAGAGCAAGGCGCACGTGCAGCTTCAACCCCTCGTGAAGCGGCCGAAGGGCAGCACCTGGTCATTACCATGGTCAGCGATGATCAATCAATACGTGACGTGTATTACGGTCAGGACGGTGTGTTTGCAGGTCTTACGGCTGGTATGACCGTGATGGACAACAGCACAATTTCACCTGAGCTGGTCAAACAATTGGCCGTCGAAGCGGACAAGCTGGGCTGCTCCTTCATTGATGCCCCCGTAACAGGCAGCAAGCCTGCCGCTGTAGATGGAACACTCGTGTTCATGGTCGGCGGTCATGCAGAAGCGATTGCGGCGCAATCAGATGTTTTTGATACCTTGGGCAAAAAGGTGCTCCATATGGGACCAAATGGTAGCGGGGCCGTGGCCAAGCTCGCTCACAATACGATGGTCGGTATAAATAACCTCGCTCTGGCTGAAGGCTTTGCCATCGCCGCTAAATCCGGCATTCCAGCAGACAGCTTCCTAGAATTGGTACAGCTCGGATCGGCAGGCAGCAAAGCCGCTGACCTCAAAGGGCGCAAAATCATTGAGCATGATTTTAGCAACCAGTTCTCACTTGCTCTGATGCTCAAGGATTTGAAGCTCGCTTCCTCACTAACAGACAGCCTGTCCATCCCTACGCCCATGTTGTCCATAGCCAAAAGCTTGTTTCAAGCCGGACAAACACAAGGCTACGGCGATGAGGATCTATCTGCCGTCGTAAAGACATACGAAGCATGGATTGGCCGCACCATTGGTGGTCAGCCTCTTGAGTAAGCTGTACTTTTCTTTGTAACCATGCTGCTGTGTGTTTGTATTTATAACACAGCTTTAGGGTAAGAACACTCGGCTTGTAGCTTGAGTGCTCTTACCCTTTTCAGAGCATTATTCCTGATAAGAACAGCAATAATCCGTTACACTTCGTACTTCCAGCTTGAAGGAAGACTTCGCAGGTACATGGAAGGTCGATGTGCCATGTATCTCCAGCCATTCCTCAGTACCTGGAAGCATCACTCTCAGGTCCCCTGCCAAAATCTCCATAATCTCACGGGAATCCGTACCGAACTCGTATGTTCCCGGCAACATAATCCCCAGTGTTACCTTACTACCATCACCTAGGATAACTGTGCGGCTTGTAACCTGACCATCGTAATAAACATTTGCTTTTTTAACTACGCTTACTCCATCGAACTGTGTCATTCGTTATCCCCTCATCTGCTCTCAATGGTGAATGAATATGGTGCATCATAACATAATTTGGATTCCAGCTTCAGTATGAAAATACACACTGTATCTGCGTACTCTATCCACTGATAATTCAAAGACATTTTATCGCAAAAAACAAATGTATGAAACAAACAGCCGTAAGCCTTACTCAGGTTACGACTGTTTGTGATACATGGATTGCCACAGCAGGTAAGTCGTTTGCCAGCAATACACGATCATTGCTTTATGGACAAACTCTTCCTAATTACTGATGCTCCAATGTTTTATTTCAACAATGCTTTGACACGGCTAACAACATTCTCTACTGTAAAGCCGTATTCCTTAATTACACGGTCACCAGGTGCGGATGCGCCAAATGTGCTGATACCGAGAATGTCGCCTTGGTCGCCAACATATTTTTCCCATCCCAGTGGATACGCCATTTCTACAGCCAAACGAGCTTTAACTTCAGGCAGCAGAACGGAATCTTTGTAAGCTTTGTCTTGTTTTTCGAACAAATCCCAGCTTGGGAAGCTGATAACGCGTACTTGAATACCTTGTTCTGCCAGTGCTTCCTGTGCTTTAACAGCCAGTTGTACTTCGGAGCCTGTAGCCAGAATTTGAGCAACCGGTTTGCCGTCTGCTGCATCTGCAACCACATAAGCACCGCGTTTGATACCTTCACGTGCATGCTCAGCAGTAGCAGCCAGGATTGGCAGGTTTTGACGAGTCAATACCAGTGCAACCGGGTTTTTCTTGTTTTCCAGCGTGTAAGCCCAAGCAGCAGAAGTTTCATTACCGTCAGCCGGACGAATGACCGTCAGGTTCGGAATAATACGCAGAGAAGCCAATTGTTCAATCGGCTCATGAGTTGGACCATCTTCCCCAACAGCAATACTGTCGTGAGTCAGAACGTAGGTTACAGGCAATCCCATCAGAGCTGCCAGACGAACGGCCGGACGCAGATAGTCTGTAAATACGAAGAACGTACCACCGAATACTTTTACACCTTGGTGCAGCGCCATACCGTTCATCGCAGCAGCCATACCGAACTCGCGGATACCGAAGTAAATATTACGGCCAGCGTAGTCTTCTGGCGTAAAGTTCGTCAGGTTGTTCAAATGTGTCATCGTGGAGCTTTCCAAGTCAGCAGATCCACCTGTCAGGAAAGGAACGTTTGGAGCCAATCCGTTCAGTGCATTACCAGAAGCTACGCGAGTTGAAACCGCTTTGTCTTCTGTGGAGTATTTCGGAAGATCACGATCCCAACCTTCTGGAAGATCGCCGTTTACAGCTGTTTCGAACTGAGCTGCCAAATCAGGGTGAGCCGCTTTGTATTTCGCAAATTGTTCATCCCATGCTTTATTAGCAGCGATACCACGCTCTTTTACTTTAGCAAAGTGCTCGCGAACCTCTTGTGGTACGTGGAAATCCTCTTCGTATACCCATTTGTAGAATTCTTTAGTCAGTTTAGCTTCTTCTGCTCCCAGCGGGGAACCATGAGTACCGCCGTGTCCGCCTTTACCTTGTTTGTTCGGGCTTCCGTAACCGATGACTGTTTTTACTTCAATCAACGTAGGACGAGTCGAGTCAGCTTGTGCTTCTTCAATTGCTTTTTGGATCGCTGGAAGATCATTACCATCTTCTACGCGCAGCACTTGCCAGTTGTAAGCTTCAAAGCGTTTGGCAACACTCTCGGAAGAGGAGAGATTAAGCTTGCCATCCAGTGTAATATCATTGGAATCAAACAATACGATCAGCTTACCCAGTTGAAGGCGACCAGCCAGCGAAGCAGCTTCGTGGGAAATACCTTCCATTAGATCGCCATCGCCACAAATAGCATATGTGAAGTGATCCACAACTTTAAATTCGTCTTTATTATATGTTGCACCCAGTTGTGCTTCTGCCATAGCCATACCTACGGACATTGCTAAACCTTGTCCCAGAGGTCCAGTTGTAGCATCTACACCGGCAGTGTGACCAAACTCAGGGTGACCCGGTGTAAGGCTGCCCCATTGACGGAATTGCTTCAGCTCTTCCATAGGCAGATCATATCCGCTCAGGTGCAGAAGGCTGTATAGCAACATGGAACCGTGTCCTGCAGACAGTACAAAACGGTCACGGTTCACCCATGTTGGGCGATCTGGGTTATGGTTCATTGTTTTAGCAAAAAGTTGGTAGCCCATTGGCGCGGAGCCCATCGGCATACCAGGGTGTCCTGAATTTGCTTTCTCGATGGCATCAATTGCCAACGTACGAATTGTTGTGATGGACAAATTGTCGATAGTGGAGTTTTCATCCTTTTGAATCGCTTGATTCTGGTCAGTCATGGTTTGCCTCCTCATATTGTATGAAGTATGTCAATTGCATTCGGTCATACTCTTCAAAATCACCGTCTCATATAGAAACAGAGACTATTGAAGTGAGTGAATCTGCTTGAATGTTTCAATATGACTTATACACTCATAAGTATTGTACCATTTGCCGTGGAAGTTTGCCAGATCGTTTGTAAAGATGATTGTCGAAATGGTCGAAATATAGTACAGCCCTCATATCAATATACCCGTTATGTATTAACATCATTTAAAAAATAATGAAATCGCAAAAAAATTTATATAGGGCCCAGATATAATACAATTACCCCACACAAAAAAACAAAGCCCATTATGCACTGGGCTTTGTTTAATCCGAAAGGTATTTTCATCAATTTGAAATTGTTAAGTTCAATTAAAAACGACCGTTTTGTTCTCATGAACCAGTATACGATCCTCAGTATGCCACTTCACGGCTCTTGCCAACACGACCCGTTCAATAGTACGACCGATCCGTTTTAGCTCATTTACATCATCTCCGTGGCTTACCCGCTGTACGTCCTGCTCAATGATCGGACCACCGTCCAATTCCTCGGTTACATAATGCGCAGTAGCACCAATAATTTTCACACCACGATTATAAGCTTGGGCATACGGCTTACCACCCACGAATGCAGGTAGAAAGGAATGATGGATATTGATAATCCGGTTGCGATAATGCTCAATAAACTTAGGCGAAATAATCTGCATATACCTAGCCAAAATGATCACATCAATCTCTTCGCCAATGACCTCTAGCTGACGGCGCTCTGCCTCTGGCTTCGTATCGGCTGTCACCGGGATATGGTGATATGGAATGCCAAAGGATTCCACATACTCCTTCATATCCGGATGATTACTAACCACCAATGCAATATCCGCATCCAGATCGCCTGCCTGCCATTGCCACAGCAGTTCTACCAGACAGTGATCTTCTTTGGAAACGAAAATAGCCAATTTTTTCTTACGGCTGACCGCAGAAATCGTCCACTCCATACGGAATTGCTCAGCAACAGCGACAAAGTCCTGCTCCAATTGCGACTGAGCTGCACTCAAATTTGGCAGATCAAATTCAATCCGCATAAAAAACATACCGCCGGACGGGTCCATTGTATATTGGTCAGATTGAACGATATTGGCCCCATGCTCGTACAAAAAGCGGGACACAGTCGCTACAATACCTGGACCATCTGGACAAGATACAAGCATGCGTGCACGGTTTTCATGTGTAGATACAGTGCTGTTTGGCTGATGTTTTACGTGAAGTTCCATGTGGCTATTAGTCCCCCTTGTCTTATACCGTCACTGGCAGATGACTACCGGCAAACCAGGCAATCAACCGTTGATTAATGTGTTCTTCGCTCATCTCTGGGAAGAGTGCTGCTTCTGTTATCATGTCATACAGACGCTCCAGCGGCTCACGCGGGTCTGCTTTTCTTGCTTTGGCATCATTTTTCAGCAGAGTCCAAGTATCCAGTACAAATTTACGGACATCCACATCCTGTTTTTTGAAAAACGAATGCAGCTGCTCCACCTGACCCAAAAACTCATCTCCAAAGCGTTCCTTTACATTACCACGAAGCAAAGCAATCTCAACTTCATACATTGGTCGTTGAGTTTTGGCTTCTTTTCCAATCCACGGCGTCTCCAAAATAAACGGACGTCCTTGAAGTGCTTCATGATGTACCACATTATGAATAGTCTGATAACCAATCCAACCTGATCCAATCGGCGTATGGCGGTCTTTATGAGCGCCAACCGGGTTTTTGCTGTCATTTATGTGAACAACTTGGATGCGATTCAAGCCGACAATACGGTCGAACTGCTCCAGTACACCGTCCAAATCATTGACAATGTCATAACCCGCATCATGAATGTGACAGGTGTCCATACAAACCGTCAGACGCTCGTTGCGCTCTACTTTATCTATAATGGAGGCAATTTCCTCAAAACTACGACCCATTTCTGTGCCTTTGCCAGCCATCGTTTCAAGTGCAATGTTGACATCGGTCTCCTTCACACCATTCAGTACCTCGTTCAAACCATCGGCAATTCGCCCAATTCCGTACTCTGCATCTTTATCTGTAAAAGCCCCCGGATGCAGCACGATATTTTTCACACCAATCGCATGTGTGCGCCGAATTTCCTCCTGAAGAAAGCTGACAGCAAGCTCATAGGTATTTTCTTTGTAGGAGCCGAGATTGATGATATACGGAGCATGCACCACGATATCTTCCATTCCCTTTTCCGCCATTAGCTGCTTGCCTTCCTCTAAATACATAGACTCCATCGGCTTACGACGTGTGTTTTGAGGTGCCCCCGTGTATATCATAAACGAGCTGGACCCGTAAGAAGACGCTTCTTTTGTAGCGCTGAGCAGACCCATGTCCGAGAAAGACACATGAGAACCAATTTTCAGCATGATTTTGATTCATCCCCCTATCCTGTTATGCTTGTCTTATTTTAATTTAATCATTTTAACGTGATTATTGAAATCAAACAACATAGCGTTTATGGCAACTTTTTTAGGTGACTCCCTAAGGGAACCTACAGACATAGTCCACATCTGAATATGTGTTATTGAAATGTAGGTAGATTAAAGCATGAATGGACCTTCTTTAGCGTACACCAGATACATTCAATATGAAGCTTTTGTATCAAAAAGGGTTATATTTTATAACAGAAACATTTTTTGAATTGGAAGGAGAATAACTCCATGAATATCATCGTATGCGGAGGAACTGGATTGGTGGGGAGTGCACTGGTCAAAAGTCTGCTAGATGACGGATATACCGTGAAAGTCATTACCCGCAAGCCGCTGGTTGGACATGAAGCGAGCCCTCGCTTGCAGTATATGAGCTGGAACGAATTAAAACAAAAGCCTGAATTAATGGAAGGTACAGATGCGGTCGTTAATTTAGCAGGTGAGACGCTGAATCAGCGCTGGACGGATAAGTCCAAACAAAGAATTCTTCAATCACGACTGCTGTCCGTTGCCCGGTTGGCTCAAGCGTTGAATGCTCTGCAAAAAAAACCGGAAGTTATCATTCAGGCTTCGGCTGTTGCCGCCTATGGTACTTCCCTGACCGAAACATTTGACGAAAAAAGTCCGCGTCGTTCGGAGGATTATCTGTCTCAGGTAGTTGAGCAGTGGGAGGAAGCAGCCAACGCCTACCCTACCGATGCCCGTTTAATTAATTTACGCATCAGCCTAGTGCTGGATAGAAAAAAAGGAGCATTTCCACTCATGAAGATGCCTTACGTCTTCGGATTCGGTGGAAAAATAGGTAGCGGCCATCAATGGATAAGTTGGATTCATATTGCCGATATCGTTCGTCTGATCTCGTACTGCATTCATACACCAGAGATTTCCGGGGCAGTGAACGCTTCATCACCACACCCCATGACGAACGACCAATTTGGGAAAACAGTAGCTAAGGTATATCGTCGTCCGCACTGGTTTCCCGTTCCTGGCTTTCTAGTCCAAAAGCTATTGGGTGAGATGAGCACGCTTGTATTAGACGGTCAAAAGGTAATACCGCGTAAAGCGCTGGAGCACGGATTTAAGTTTAAGTATTCTTCACTGAAGGAAGCGCTAGAGGAACTCCATTCTTCTCACAAGTAGCGTTGAATTAAAAAATGAACTCTATGGATGATAGATAATATCTTTGTATCTCTACCAGCTTAGGGTTCATTTTTGATTTAGACATAATCTATCAATTAAACTTGAGATCTTTGAGTTGTCTTGTTTTAGGCCTATGAATGGTCTTCTAGTTATAAAAAAGAAGCCCAGAATATAACAGGCCTCTTCTTAACATATATCCATTTAACGTTTACTCAAGATGCATTAGAGGATTTAAAAGAGTCCAATCGATAAATATAAGAGACTCCAGCGATTTTAAAAGTATCTCCATCCTTCATAGTATACTCCTTATAAGGCACCATAGGCTCTCCATTCAGCACTGTTCCGTTCGTCGAGGATAAATCTTTAATGATATGGCTTTGTCCTCCTGTAACTATACAAAGCTCAATATGAGAACGGGAAACTCCATTGGTATGCTCTACAAACTGGACCAATTGCGGATCTCTTCCGATGATAAAGCTACCTCCAACGAATTGGTCTGGCTGCAACCGTATGCGCTCGGTTTCTCCACTCCCAGATAACTTACGATCCAAACAAGCAATCGGCGAGTGCTGAACAGTTGGACTCGGTATCTCTTGATCCGGACGAAGCAGCACGGTTTCCTGCTTGGATATAGTATTGAGTAGCTCCGTTACCCCGGACAAGGACTTATAATAAGCCTCGCTAGTATCGCTGTCGTCCAATTCATTTCCCCGCATGGCACCTTTCCTCGAAGGCTCGTGCAAGTCATAATTTGTACTTACTTTCCCTCTATCCTCCGTCGTTCGGCTTCCCATGCTTTTAGATTCTGAGTCTGGAAAAGTCCAACGCCAGCTTTCCTGTCCTTGATCACTTGAATCGGATGATTGCTTGTCATGATGATGGCGTCCCGCTACAAACCCAGTTAGCTTATCTACCTGATAACGGTCATTTTTTCGCTGTGCTGGAGAAGCAGCTCCTAACCATTCCGAATCCAATACAGGTACTGCCTCGCTATAAAAAGGAGATAAAGCTCGGTTGCGCTCTAATTTCCCCGTCCAGCTTATATAAGCAACAGCGACAAGCACTAAAGTTAGCACAATCGAAATAAGCAAGGGCACCGTCTCTGGATGATCCAAATAAATATAACGCCAAACAATGGCCGAGGCGAGCAGACATCCGAGAGCAATGTATGTTTTATATTTTTGTGATTTAGGCTCCACCTCTTCATTTTCCATTTCGTTGTCGGCTCCTACCTCGACATTCTCCTCTGATTTTGCGGACTGCTTGAGTCGATTGACTCGCTTAAGCTCCTGAATTTCCTGCAGAGTCTCCCGATGTTCTTGGCCGTACGTTCTTCCGCCACGATCTGTATCGTTATCCTGTATGGTATGAGAGGAATGAACAGATGATCTACCTTCAGCCTGACCGCTGATGCTCTGTTCACCAGTCGCCATCCCCTGTAATAGTAGTTCCTTCAACGCGCTCAACTCAAATTCATTTCTATCGCATAGATCAAGTATGCGCTGTATAGATTCTCCCTGAAGGTGAGCCACACGAGTCATCAAACGAATAACCATCTGCTTAAAATAGCTACCTGTTTGTTGCGTATACTGTACACTACACAAAGGAACATAGGTTAAACTAACGTTCTTCCTTGTGCCTGAACCGCTTATAAAAATGTAATCTTCGTGCAAAATAAACTGGCGGATATTTAACATATATTGTGGGCTACGATGAAGAGCATCTACTACTTCAAAAAGAATCCGGTAGAAATCAGAAGTCGACACATTCCCACCTTTCCATACTTGGGAAAGCATACGTTGCCCCGAAATATCGTAATGTAACTCGATCTGAAAATCGACTTCTTTGATTCTAAGTTCCAGCAGACCGGGAATCCGATTACCAGTCATCATTCGGGTCTGTACAGAATTTAAATCATCGGTTTTGAGCCCGCCTTCCTTGTTTAGAATCATAAACGTCCCGCCATTGCGAGCAAAATCCCTGCTTAAACCAAACAATTCATGACCTCCTTAACAATTCTTATCCCCTGAGGTAGCATGATCTCCCCAAGCGGACACGTCATGACAAGAAGTAAAGATAAGCGCTGACCGCTCCTGGAATGACTGCCGTCATAAAGGGAAACCTGAGGTGCGCTTCTCTCCCACTAGTCAGCGCTTTGCCGCTGCGAAATAGGAAAAATCCTCCTAAATTAAACGCCACGCGTCGTAATCTCATGATGGTTTCCCTCCTCCATAGCAAAATCCCTATACTAATAATGCCTGCAAAAAAAATCGAATATAGAGCCGATTGCCACGCAAAAGCTGCACCTGTCCATGCTCCAATTAAGCCAAACAGCTTTACATCTCCTGCACCAACTGCTCCCATCCAGTACAAAATCAGCATGAATCCAAAGCCGGTGCCAAGACCAGCAATAGCAAATAAAAAACCATGCCAGCCTCCGAACAGAGTATTGAACAGCAAACCCACCGCTATACCGGGCAATGTAAGCTTATTAGGGATTTTCATGCTTCGTAAATCTGTCACTAGCGCGATCGCCAGCAGAACTCCACACACAATATACATCCATGTCAATGCGGTCTTCCCCCTTCATAACAATGAAAATTAGCAGGCTTGCCAAATCATTTTTCATTGTAGTTATCTCTATAAGTCTATATCTAGCCTATCCATCAGTTGTCTTCTGCACAGAAAACGGAACCTCAATACGTTGGCCATCCTCCGTTTCAATTACAAAGCTCCATTGACCTGGTGTTGTGTTTGTTCCTACAAACCAGTTCCATTCAACAATCCCATCTGCATTGGCTGAGGTCCAGCCCAAGTGCTGAGCTGTGCTTTCACCTGACTTATAAAGTACAGAAAGGGTAGCATTCGTCCCAGGTTCAACCTTGGCCTTGATCAAATTGTATACACCCTTCACAGCAGGCTCAGGCTTGACAAGCAACTGTATGGAATGCTGCGCATCCTTATCCCCTGTTTCATCACCTGTACCTGCTCCCTCTCCTGTATCACCAATCCAAAGACGTTCCTCAGCCGCCGCTTGGAGCACAATGTTGCGATACAAAAAGGGGACTTTCATCGGTAGTTCATACGATAGCTCTACTCTAAAATAAGGGTCCTTAGTTTCTGTAAGAGAGGGTACATGTACGCTCGTTATATGAATACGGTCATACTCCAGAATACTTTTCTCCATAAAAGGCTTTAGCATCGGCTTCAGAACAGGATCAAGTGCAGCCTCCGTCAAGCGTCCCCGCAACTCCTCCAGCGGCTTTTGACCGCCTTGAACAGCGTTTTCTACCCAGTCGCCGATTGGAGGTGGTAGTTGGGCAGCGAATTGGCTTGCATATTCACTCACAGATAACTTAGGAAGTTCATCTAGCGGTTTGCGGACTGCATCTATTTTAGCGGACGCCGTCTCCACGGCTAGAGACACCGGGTAGATTTTAGCCGAAACCTGCTTAACCGTTTCTGAAGCGGTAGTCTGCAAGGCTGTGGAGACCAGTGTCATTTGGACCATATAAATGAGAAAAATAATAAAAAACAAAAACAATGGCAACACCAGTGACGCTTCTAAAACAATACTTCCTTGTTCACGCTGCTTCAGTCCACAAGCCTGCCGTAGATACTGTTTAATAGGAAAAATGCGCTGTTTTCGTGACATAGTACACACTTCCCTTAATACTCTCGCCTTCTTTGGAGGCGGTTCCGAGCATTTTCATTACTCCAGGTAGAAACCACAGCCTCATCCCGTTCTTGACCTCACCCTTCGCATACGTCCGTCGCTCAGCTGGATTGACATCTGTATTCAGGCGGATCAGAGCAAGCATACGGGACATTTTTCGTTCATTATTGCTATGGAGCATCAGGAACAATCGCAAATGATCCTTGTAAGTCATTCGAAATTTCAGAAAATCAGACAAAGGAACATCCCCTTTTTGCGCCAGCATGATCATATCTTCAATCGCCTTCTCTACTCCATATAACAAAGCTGCCGCCAAAACGACCAACGGGTTACCCTTTGAACTGTTTTTGACCAGTCCCTCCATCGTTCGAATGGCAAGCCTCATAGCAAAAATCTCCCCATAGGCAGCTGCCAGATTACCCGTCGGATTATGAAACCCATACAAGATGTACTCAACTTCTTGATTATTCACCTCCAGCTGGTCCCCTAAAATCTGTGCAGCATTACCCACATTTCCACCTGATCCGGCCAAACTGCCAAAACGGCTGAAATCCACATGATGGAAGTAAGAAAGCGCGTACTCATTCTGGTAAAACTCGTCTCCCAGTTGAATCAGTAAGTTAGATGCCGCCTCATACAGACCATCCATACTATCCATGGAAGCCCCCGTTGCATCATAGGTGTCATAGGGCAAATCAGCGGATACAGATGGACTGGATGAAGACTGATTGAACGAAATACTTTCATTGTAATACTGCTCCACTACTCGAAATTGCTCAGCACTTTGTTTACCTTTAGAAAGAACCTCAATGATCCGATAAGCTTGCTTGAGCTTGTTTTTTGCCTCTCTTTCCATTTTTTTGCGCTCTTTGTCAGGGCCGCGTCGCGTATCCATCGTTCTGGCCTCACCGTCGAGTACATTGGCGGGTCCCGCCCAAGCATATGCATTTGAGTATTTATCTATCTCCTTGAGCGTTGAAGCAACTTCTTGCTTGAGCATGTCTGCATTCAAAAATGGATCTGTATAGAAAGACAGCGTACGCATCATGCTCGTTATTCTATTGTTAGCAGTATTTATTGCGATCCTTTGCTTTTCGATTCCTGCTTCCCATTGCTCAAATTCATTGCTCGGAACCAACAAATCCTCTGCCCTTTGCCGGGCACTTCCTACAGACGGATCAGCGTTGGAGCCTGCTCCGCTTGGGGTGGGGGCTGCAGAAACCTCGTCATAGCCTGCATTGGCCGCCCTCTGCTTATATTGAACAATGACTTTGCGCATTTCTTCATTAATCTGCCGGGCTTCATTTAACGGTTCCTTGGCTTGCAGAAGCAGCTTATCATGCTCCTCTCCAGTCTGAACCATGACCTGTCGCAGGCGATCCAGTGCTTTCCTTGCCTTTCTTGTATATTTCTCCATCTGCATGATTTTAACGTCATCCACACTCTTCTTGTTGTCCTCATATACATGTACGTAATGCTTATATTGAGCAGCAATGTCGGCTACAACTTCAAGTGGGTCCCATATATACTGATTAGGCATATATGTCCCCCTCTGTTTAATAATCCGTTTGCGAACCTCTTCCATATAAGCTCCTGCCTTACGCTGTTTCTCCAGCATGTCATCCAGTTTGGCCTCACGTCTGTCATACAGCTTTTGCAGCCGTTTCAGCAAATCTACCGTGTGTGAAGCCTCCTTCATATTTTGAGAGAGTGGCTTTAGCTTTTCTAGCACTTCCATCGTAAAATCGACAGGCGCTTTATACTTCATCTCTTCACGGATCTGCTCGTTAAATATGGCATATTTACCAAGCTCCCTTTCCATTTGCAGTGAACTGGAATCCAGCTTCATATTCATTAGCGGTAGCGCTTCCGCGCGCGCCGTACGCCGCGCACTGTCATTCAGCACTTTGACCATAATTTGTTCGCCGCCGCCTTCACCATAAGCAAACAAACCGTACTCCTGTTGTAATGCCGGATCATAAGCAGACATCACTGACCGTACTGCTGCATGGGTCAGCCGTTCAGTCTGCACATGCAGTGCAGCAATTCTAGCATAATCAATAAATACAGCAATAAAACCGAACATGACCGCCAAAATCAGAATGAGGAATACCGTGACAGCACCTGATTCTCCGTCCTTTGTATTTCGTCCCTTACCAAACACCCGCTTCCTCCTTTCCAGTTATATTCCCGTTAACTACTCCTTACTGACCGTTTTGCCCATATTGCATCAATACTTTCCCTACAATTGCCGGATCTACCTTTTCACCTGAGCCTCTACCCATAAACTTCGCACCATAATAACGGACCAACTCGACTGTACGAATCCATTCCACAGGTTCCACCACACCCGAGCTCATTTTTCCTTGTAAATCTGTCTGATCTAAAAACTGATTCAACAAAGGTACCTCCACGATCTTATTTAGCTCTGTGGTCACCTTACGGTGAATCATACTGTTCTCATATGTCATCTGCCCATGCATACCCGCAGGCATTCTATTTTCTGCATTGGACAGCTTCTGAGCAGGTAACGAGCCTCCTTCATTGCCGCCCGGTACCTGTACACTTTCCTGATTATTGGCTCCGGCCCAGCCAAACAGGGCGCCTAACATAACGTCATCCTTCAAGCGCCAATAGAGAGAATCCCGTTGCCCTTGCGCAAATGCTCCCGTACGCGGGTCCTTAAAGCTGTTATCCCAACTGTAAGCGGCTCTTTCCGAAGCAGTAGAGGCAACCTGCACCAATATAGATTTTTGATATATATACAGGCAAAAGAATAACATTATAAAAATAACCAGCAGCAAAATGGGAAAGACGAGGGAAGCCTCCAAGGAGAAGCTTCCGTCCTCTTTTTGTACCAATTTGCACAGCATTATGAATCCATAAAATCGTTACTTTTTTTATCCGCCTTTTTCAACAGCCCTTCTACAATTTTCTTGATCTGATCTTTAAAAATAATCGCCACCGCAATCAGAATCGCAATGATCAGGATCATTTCTAACGTCCCCAAACCATCCTCATCCTTGTGCAATTTACGAATACTACCTGCTACAATTGTCATCATCATTTTATTCCTCCTACATATTCATCATCATTAAAGCCGGAGCGCCCACCAGCACAATGACCGTTAGCAAAATTAGTGCCATCGGGAAGACTAACTTTGAAGAAGCCTGTTCCCCTCTTGTGCGGCTAATCGAAGTCCGCTTGCTCCATAACGTCTGAGATAACTCACGTAAAGCCATTACAAAATCGCTCCCGCCACGCCTCATATTCAATAAAACTGTTGTTGTAAATATCGTCACTTCTTGAATACCACAACGTTTGCTCAGATGTTCAAATGCCTGTTGAAAGGAATAGCCACTTTCCCATTCCCCCACTGTCTGCAGCAATTCCCGATACAATGGGTGTACCGTATCCGCCCCTTTACGCTCCACGCAATGAAGCAAAGCCCGTTGTACTGTCTCTCCCGCACCAACCAAAAGCATCATTTTACTCAATAATTCAGGCAATTCCATTAAGATTTGCTGATCCCGCTTCTGTACTTTTCCATGCAAATCCTTGACCAGCGCTACTGGCACCAGAACACCGAGCCCCAAGCCAAGCACCAGTCCAGTCACTTCCCCGCCCATCATAATGGATATTAAAGCTCCACCAGCAGCCACCATATATCCGTACCCCAACATTTCTGCCAGAAAAAGCATCGTTTTTTCTCCGCTGTTGCGCATACCATACAGTTTCTGTATTGAACGCTGTAGCTTGAACATTAGCAAAGGCAACCTATGAGTGGCACGTGAAACATGAAGCATGTGTACAAAAGGCACCGAAAGTTTTTGCAGCCGCAGTCCTTCCAGCTTCATATGGCGAAAATGTGCATACTTAGCAGTGTACATTTGGTTCAGCACCACCCAACCTCCCACTTGCAGAACCAGCATAACCAGACAAACCAACGTCACCACACCCATCACTCCTTACACTTCAATCTTCATAATGTGGTTGATCCACACAAGACAGCCACCAAGCACCAGTAGGCAAAAGGTTGATAGAATCATACCTGTACCGCTGTATAAGGGCATCATGTAGTCTCCTGCTGTCACTGTCATAAACAAAACAAACAAAAAAGGCGCTGCAAACATAACCCTCGATTCAAAACGTTTCTGCGCAATCATTACACCGATCTCCTGCTGAATTTCCAGCTTCTCACCAATGACACTTGAAGCCCGTCGTACGACTTCCACCAGATCACCTCCGGTTCGTTTGCAAGCCGCAAATACGTCCGCAAAATTCGTAATATCCTCAATCTGAGCCCGACGAGCCAAATCCTGCAAAGCAGCCTCTACAGGCTGTCCGATTTCGAGGCAGGCCGTAATAATGTTAAATTCAAAAATCAGATCGTGATCTCCATCCGGACTAAGCAACCTCAAATCCTCTACAGCCTCACGAAACCCATTCTCCACCGACCTTCCCGCTGAAAGAGAAGACGAAAGCGAGTATAAAGCCTGCTTAAATTGAATGCTTAAAGCAGACCTACGTCGTTGCAGCAAAAACTTTCTAAAATAACGAGGCATCACCACAGCTCCAGCAGCACACAGCAACGATAATATCCATTGGTGATAAAATAGATATCCGATCATCGCGAACAGCACTCCACTAAAGAGAATGCACATACTTTTTTGTACAGTCGATAATGTATACACCGTATAATCTGGCAGAGAAGGGACCTCACGTGACACTTGCTTGGCAGTCGCCTTTCCTGTTCTCATGCCGATACTCCTCCCTTGTGCCAGATTTCCGGCTTGATCCCGGCCATTTGCAGCTTCAATGTATGTTGTAGCCCCCCACCACAACGTTCCAGTTCCCCTACAATTTGTCCTTTACTTTCTCCGTGTTCCTGGAAGCGATAAAGGGGATTCAGCGTCACCTCACCATGTTCAAAACCAATCACTTCGCTAATTTCCAGCACCCTTCTGGATTTGTCGCGTAGCCGTGACAGATGAACGAATATATCAATGGCCGAGCTGATCTGCTGCCGTACTACTCCAAGCGGAAGCTCTGCCCCACCGAGTACCATCGTTTCCAGCCGGCTGACCATATCGCGGATATTATTCGAGTGCCCAGTTGACAACGATCCATCATGTCCCGTGTTCATCGCTTGCAGCATATCCAACGCCTCACTCCCTCTGACCTCACCCACCACAATGCGGTTAGGTCGCATACGTAAGGATGAACGAATCAGATCGCGAATCGTGATTTCTCCCTTCCCCTCGGTATTCGCGTTCCGTGTTTCCATGGAAACTAGGTTGGGGACAGTCACAATTTGTAGCTCTGCCGAATCTTCAATCGTAATAATCCGTTCAGACGAAGGGATGAACTGGGATAATGCATTCAGAAAAGTTGTTTTACCAGAGCCCGTTCCGCCGCTTATAAAAATGTTGTACTTGCTACGTACCAAGTCTTTGAGCATAGCGGCGGCTTCTGTATTGAGTGCACCCATTCGTATCAAATCATCCATCGTCATGGGACGCTCGGGAAACTTCCGTATGGTCATCGTCGGACCCTTGAGAGCAACTGGCGGCAGCACGATATTCACACGTGATCCGTCCTTTAGTCGGGCATCCACAATAGGAGAAGCCTCATTCACAATTCGGTTCACCCCGGCTACAATCGTCTGGATCAAATCCTCCAGTCGTTCGCGGGATTCGAATTGATCGGGCACCTGAATCACCTCACCTGCCCGCTCCACGAAGATTTCCCGATGACTATTGATCATAATTTCCGTTACGGTCGGGTCGTCAATCAACGGCTGGAGCACATCCAGCCCACGGAAAGAGTTGAAAATTTTGCGGACAAGTGCATGCTTTTCTCGGGAAGTTAAGCTCGCCAGCTCTACGTCGTGTAAAATTCGCTTTTCGATATGCCGTACTAGATCTGTATCCTTTACCGAGGACGTTACGTCCAGCCCGTTACGAATATCCGCGCGCAATACCTTAAATTGTTCCTCATTCATGTCATCATCCCCTTAAGACCAAGCAACCGTCGACTGTGCTGTGCTCTCCATATCCAGCAGCTCGCGGCACAAATGACGAATTTCCCGCTGATAAATCGGTGAACTAAGCAGCAGCTCACGATGCTGCATTTGTTTCCATGAAGGTATATAGGGTAACGCTCCGTTCAGTTCCATGAAGTCACGAGGTAACGAGTTGATCATAGTTCCCATGTAGCGATTCACCACAAAGCTGGTTTTGCATATCATGGCTTCAAGCCCTTCAGGCTGTGTAGTTTCTAAAACATCCAGCCATAATCCGCACTTGTGCATACTCATTAAATCGTCAGCCAGCAACCAGATCAGCTTATGACTAGCTTCAAGCACGGCTTGAGCCCGCTCACCATGTTCAGAATCGCAATCTACGATCACTACATCATACTGCCCGCTTTCAGCAATCGTTCGAATGAGCTCTTTCGCTTCATCACAAGTCATGTCTGTCAATTCCTTGCGATTATAGACAGGTTGAAACGTATCAGCCTGAATTTCAGGACGACGCACACAATACGAAGCCAAAGATAACGAAGTGTCCTCATTTCCCTCCGACTTGAGATCATACAGCAGTCTGGACAGTCCTTCTCCTTGTACTCCGCTAGAACTGTCTGAACCAGTGAACAACGAGCTTGAATCCACCGTTTCCAGATTCAAATAGAATACCGAATATCCCTCATTCCCCAGCTGCTTGGACATATTGAGCGCGGCCGTTGTCTTGCCCAATCCACCTGAAGCTGCGACCATGCCGATAATCATTCCACCTTCCCGACTGTTTACGCTTTTCCGACCATTCGACCTCTGTCTCGCCGTTTCCAAAATAATACCGACCAGTTCAGATAAAGGCTTATATTTTAATACAGGCTGCCCATATTCGCTTACTTGTTCTCCCTCATGCAATACCAAACAAGGAATATCCGCATCTTCCCGAGCTGTCCATAGATTCAGAAAGGGCATTTCACCTACTACCACATCTGGTCTTTTCATTCCGCTAGTTTCCATCATGTATTGATGAAATGCCTCCGGCTGCGAAAAAGCCGTTATTCTGAGCCTTCTGGCGTACTCGCTTCCGTGAACATAATTCAGCAGAGGCTCAATATAATCCCGGCCTTCTACGGCCAATACCACTTTTACCGGAACCAATATGCTCATCCCCTTTCCCAACACAACAACGCAAAAAAGCACCGTTCATCCATCCGTAAGTACATACGGTTGGTGAACGGTGCTTCCGTCACGTGCAATCTATTTATTGGTAGAATAGCATAGCACCTGTGTTAGAGCAAGTATTTTTTGCGCAAGTATTTTCTTAGAATTCTGGTACTAGGAGAAGGCGGGCAGTCTAGCCCCGCCTCCTACGATCTTCAACTTAGTAGAATTTGTGGTGACGACGATGACAGTCATGATGGCGATGATGGCGATGATGACGACGTTTCCGGCAATGACATTTCTTATCAAAGTCTTCATGTTTCCAGTGATCACGTTTAAATTTTGGTTTAAACTTAATGACAGTCACCTTAATGATTTTCTTAAAAACACGTTTTTTTGGCTTTGGAAAATGACAATCATGCTTACGATGTTTATACATTCAAACTCGCCTCCATTTCTTTGAGATAGAATATACTATGGAAGCAGTGAATAACCGGTAACCAGCATATGACTATTTATGAATGGATTGGGCATTTTAATAATCTGTCTCCAGCTTAATATCCGGATCATAATCCGCCACGATAAGAACATCCATATGACGTGCTTGACGGAGAATCCTCGGCACAACCGCAGTCTTCCCCCAACAGCTACTTCGGGAAGACTGTCCCACGATGAGCTGCGTACCTGAATATCCTTCTACTGGAGCAATCAAAATGTCGGCAATCTCGCGTCTGCTGGAAACAAGCCGAATTTCAAAGGTTCCCCCTAGTCGGTGGGTCAGCAGCTTTAGTTGTTCCAGACGAGGGTTCAATCTCTCCGGTATACGCTCACCGATATGGACATAAGTCACAATCCACACAGCCTTCAAACGAAATGCGATACGAAAACCGCGGCGAATCAACCTTTCAGCATTTTCGCTTAGCGTCACGCCTACAAAAATCACTTCCTCCCTGCGCCACGGTCCCCGAAGTGACTCGTGCCGATCCCAGGATTCCAGCCGCTCATCTACATCATCTGCCAATTCCCGCAAAGCAAGTTCACGCAGCGCAATTAGATTACCCAGCTTAAAAAAGTGGCTAAGTGCCTGCTCCACCTTCGCAGGAGCGTAAATTTTGCCCTCACGCATACGTTGCTGTAACGATTTGGGAGCCACATCAACAAGCTGGACTTCATCGGCCAGACGCATCATATGGTCGGGGACAGTCTCTCTCACCCGAATCCCAGTAATTTGTTCTACTGCGTCATTCAAGCTCTCCAGATGCTGCACATTCATTGTGGATATAACAGAAATACCTTGTTCCAAAATGGCCAGTACATCCTCATAACGCTTAGATCTCAGACTTCCCGGAACGTTGGTATGCGCCAGCTCGTCAATTAGCACTACCTCAGGATTACGCCTGAGAATGGCTTCAGTGTTCATCTCTTCCAAATGTGCACCATGACGCTCGATAGACTGACGGGGAATCATCTCTAGAGATCCTACCTGGGCTAGTGTTTCTGCTCTTCCGTGCGTTTCCAGCAATCCGATCACCACATCAATCCCGCTTTCCAGCAGATCATTTCCCTCTCTCAGCATGGTGTATGTTTTGCCGACCCCCGGAGCAGCCCCAATATATACTTTGAGCTTGCCCCGCAGAATTTTGGCTTCCTCAGCCTGTACTTCCTCAACGCTCAAACGATGATACGGATCAGTATCTCCTTCCTCCTGTCTCATCGTTGGCAAAATCCGTTCGCCCTCCTGCTCCGCTCGGTCTGCAATCAACAGCAGATCCATATTTTTCATTCGTTTTAAAATTCCGTTCACCAGTGATCCTTTAACTAGCTCCTGCCACAGAGTCTGCCGAGAATGCCCCATAACAATTCGGGTAACATTGTGAGTCACCGCATAATGGATAAGTTGGCGTGGCAGCCTTCTGCGGGAAAAGAGCGGGATTTCTTCAAATGTCGAACCGATCTTATCGGCCAACTGCTCAATGGAACGTTTGAAGGCTGCTGATTCCTTGGACAGCTTGCGCTTCGAGCTGACAAAAGAGACCACCAGCATATCTCCACCCAACCGCTTGGCCACCTGTTCTCCCCTACGTACATAAATGGACCCATTCCAATGATATTGGACAGGCACCAAAATACGCTCTGCTGCTCCTGACGCCCCGTGCAAGCCTAGCTCCTCCCGGTGCCGTTCCAGCGAATCATTCACATCCTCTGCTACTAATCGCAGAGCGAGCTCACGCAATTTACCCAAATTCCCCCGGTGAAACATCTCTGGATTGGGCGTATGCATGTAACCTTTCGCCAGCCGTTCCAGAATCATCTCCGGGGTGGCATCAATTAGACGAATTTCATCCGCCAGCTCCAATGTATCAACCGGAACCGTATATTCCGCTTCAAAGCCAGTCAGCTGATATACCCACTCCGTGATCCCTTCGAGTTCATAAACATTGACCGTCGTAATGACGCTAATTCCCATCTCCAGCAAATACCGAATATCCTCCAGCCTTGTTGGAAACGAGGCGTCTTTTCGGTTATGATGTGCCAAATGATCCACCAGCACCACCTCAGGATTTCGTGCCACCAAAGCTTCCAAATTCAGATCCTTTTGTTCTTCGCCATCCTTCATCCAATGAATACTGGGTACTCGCTCTAGCGAGCCGACCTGTTCCACGGTCTCACGCCGTTGCAGAGTCGATACCGCACAAATTACAACATCAATCCCTTCATGCTGCAGCGATTGTCCCTCCTGCAGCATATGATACGTTTTGCCAGAGCCACTGACCGCGCCAATGTATATTTTGAGTCTGCCTCGATGCAATTTGTTAATGGAATCCAGTATCTCCTCTGGTGATTTACGTTTGAAGCTCTCCAATTTCGTTCCTCCCCGCAGCGTAACAGCTCGTTCCGAATCCTTCTGTGTGATTGTAAAGAATGTACTCCCGTGTCCCGGTTAATTCAAGATGACCCAACAAGCTTGCCTCAAAAAAAGCCGCACAGATTAGCATAAGCGTAAAAAAGCGTGCATTCAGGCACTTTATGCCCGTCTGCACGCTATTTTGAGTAATTCATATAGGATCACTTCCTACGAGACTCACTTGCTATTTTCGCCAACAATTCCCCGTTGTTGAAATAACTTTCGCCATACCACACCATGAGACGGGGAAAATAGAAAAGCCAAAAGCAGCAACACACCCGATACACACAGCATACATGCCGCAATAGAAGCATCTAATACAGTTGCTGTATAAAAGCCTACGATCGAGCTAGTGGCTCCAACTCCCACGCTGTATGCAATCATACGGGACAGCTTCTCCGTCAGCAAATAAGCGGTAAGAGGCGGTACAACGAGCATGCCAACCACTAGAATTGCACCCACACTCTCAAATGACGCCACTGTCGTTAGTGATACGAGACTCATTAGCAGATAATGAAAAAAAACAACCGGAATGCCCAATGAAGCTGCCAATGCGGGATCAAAGGAAGTGACTTTAAATTGCTTGAAAAAGCCCCCTACCACGAGCAGATTGATCAAAAACATTGCGCCCGTAATCCACACAGCCCTCGGACCTATATCGAAGCCAGCAATCTCTATCGTATTCCACGGGACATAAGCAAT
Organism: Paenibacillus polymyxa; assembly: GCF_015710975.1. NCBI lineage: Bacteria > Bacillati > Bacillota > Bacilli > Caryophanales > Paenibacillaceae > Paenibacillus > Paenibacillus polymyxa. Next base: position 323,474 of record NZ_CP049783.1, read on the forward strand.
TTCCCCATACAAAACGTGGTCCATATCCAGATGAGCATTGGAAGCAAACACACTGATCAGTAAAACACCGATAGCAAACAATGTTGTAAACACCACGCCAATGGCAGCATCACTTTGCAGACCGCTTTGTTGGAATAGCTGAATCAGATACACCGTTAGAAGCCCCAGCACGGCAGCACCAAACATCATCCACACCGAATCCCTCGATCCGCTGATGAGAAAGGCAATGACAATACCAGGCAGTACCGCATGACTGATGGCATCACCGATCATAGCCATTTTCCGAAGCACGAGAAAGCATCCGACGATACTACATCCCCCTGCCACTAACATTCCCGTCAGGATCACATAAAATGAACTCATAGGGCACGCTCCTCCCTGGGCTGTGTTCCAACTCCCTGCTCCAGACTTTTTCTGGCGTTTAACTGAACGATAGCCTTGGAAATCATTCCACGCTGCGGCGCAAAGATCAGACTTACACCAAATACCACAGTCGCACACAACACGCACAATGGTCCTGTAGGCAAATTTTGTCCCAGAGAGCTAATAACAGTCCCACCAAGACCCGCTATAGCACCAAACAAGCCTGACAGGCATACCATAACACCCAGCTTCTCTGTCCAGTATCTTGCCGACACGGCCGGGGTAATCAGCAGGGCAGCCATCATAATGACGCCCACAGCTTGAATGCCAGCCACCACCGCAATGACAATCAACAGCATTAACAACTTATCCAGTAAGCCTGCCGGAAAACCAAGTCCACGAGCAAAGCCGGGATCAAAGCTGAGCAGCTTAAATTCCTTGAAAAATAATAAACATATTCCAATGAGCACCACCGAAATTACCGCCATCGTATAGACATCAGACAACACCATTGCCGCAGCCTGGCCAAATAAAAATTTATCCAACCCACTTTGGTTGCCTGCGCCACTATGCTGAATTTCGGTCAACAACATAATGCCGAAGCCAAAAAATACGGACAGCACCGCTGCAATCGCTGAATCACTTTTAATTCGCGAATACCGGGTTAACGCACTGATGGCAAAGGTAGCAACAATCCCTGCAATGGCTGCTCCAATCATAAATCCAAACATGGATTTTGTACCTGTGATCATAAAAGCCACACATACTCCCGGCAAAGCCGCATGTGCCAAAGCATCTCCCATAAGCGATTGCTTACGCAAATACATAAAACTGCCAATCACCCCGCTGCTTAAACCGAGTAAAATACATCCAAGCAAAATCCATTGCATGTTCGGGTCTGTCAAAAGCGCTGCCAAGCTTGTCATACTGCTCACCTCACTCCGAGTATCGTGCCGGATTCCGAACCTGTTTTGAGTATACTCAGACGCCCGCCATACGTACGTTGCAGATTTCCCTCGGTAAAAATATCTGCGGTCTCTCCAAATGCCATCAGATGCCCGTTCAACAGCATAACCTGGTCAAAATAATCCGTGACCGTAGATAAATCATGATGAACGACAAGCACGGTTTTCCCCTGCTGTTTCAGATCGTTAAGCAATGAAATGATAGCTTTTTCTGTTACAGCGTCCACACCAACAAACGGTTCATCCATAAAATAAAGCTGAGCGTCCTGCGCAAGCGCTCTCGCCAAAAAAACGCGTTGCTGCTGCCCGCCTGACAATTGACTAATCTGCCTGTCTGCAAATTTGCTCATTCCAACCTTGTCCAAACTCTCCATCGCAGCCTGACGATCTGCTGCTCCCGGACGTTTAAACCAGCCCAGTCTGCCGTAACGTCCCATCATAACCACATCTAGAGCGTTCGTCGGAAAATCCCAATCCACCGACTCCCGCTGCGGTACATATCCAACCTTGAGCAGCTGTTGCTTATAGGGCTTGCCGTAGACCAGCACCTCGCCCCTGAGCTTTGGAATCAGCCCAAGCACGGCCTTGATCAGTGTAGATTTGCCAGCCCCGTTGGGGCCGATAATACCAATCAGCTTACCTTCCGGCACCTCAAAGGAGACATCGAACAATACGGGCTTTTTTTGATAGGCTACCGATAAATCACGAACAACAAGTGGTGAATGTCCCATGTGTCTACGCCTCCTTATTTAAGAGCTCTAACGATCGTATTCACGTTATGCTTGACCATTCCAATATATGTTCCATCTTCTGTACCTTCTTCACCCATAGCATCCGAATACAGCTCGCCGCCAACCTTTATCGTATGACCTTGCTGAGCTGCACCTTGAATAACCGCATCTATGGCCTTTCTCGGAACACTCGATTCTACAAATATGGCTTTAATTTTATGCTCCACCAGATAATCTCTCAGCTTGGTCACATCTTGTGAGCCTGCCTCTGACTCTGTACTCATGCCTTGAAGGCCTCTTACTTGAATCTGGTAAGAGTCTCCGAAATAGCCAAATGCATCATGTGCCGTGACAAGTACGCGCTGTGCCTTCGGTATACTGGCAATCTGCTCTCTCGTGTAATCGTCCAGTTCTCGTAGCTCAGCGAGATAAGCTTCGGCATTGGCCTTATAATCCTCCGCATGAGCAGCATCAAGTGCCGACAATTCATCTCTGACGGTTTCTACCGCAGACATCCAGTTTTGTACATCAAACCAGATATGTGGATCATACTCAGATCCCATTGCTGGGCTAGCTGCACGCAATTGATTTTGGGCAATGTTTTTGGACACGGGTATAACAGGCTTTTGTTTGCTGATTTTCTCCAGAATGTCCTGCATTTTTCCTTCCAGATGCAACCCGTTATAAAAAATGATGTCGGCTTCATCCAGCTTACGCATATCTCCCTGAGACGCCTTGTACAAATGCGGGTCAACGCCTGACTTCATAATTCCCGTGACCTCCACATGAGCACCACCGACCTTCCCGACAATATCAGAGATCATACCGATGGTAGTCGTAGCCTTTATTTTCTGTCCCGCCTCTTTCGTAGCTCCCTGTTCTGTCTTCTTGGCATCTGTACATGCAGTCGCTAGAACCAGAACTAGGGACAACACTCCAACCGTCGCTACCCATTGTGGCAAAGCCTTCTTAAACTGCTTGTTCATGTTTTAAAATCCTCCTTTTAATATTTGTTTTAGGACAAACTATTTCCTTAAGACAATTATTTTTTATCTATACTATATTTTAGAGTATACACTAAAGTTTTTACCTAAGGAAACATTTTTGAAATATAAATCTTAACTATTCTTTTATATCGTTCGATTTTGGCTCTCCGAATGTGTAATATATAGAAGATATCCGGTCGTTATACCAAAGAAACCATACAAAGAAGGTGCAAGTCATGGACCCAACAGGATACAGCCCTAATTGGAACAAACGTCGGCAAATACAGTTACGAAAAATACTGCTCATTTTTATGCTGGTGTGTTGTCTGTTTGCCCTAACTTCCTGTGCTCGGGGTGACATTCATGTAGATGTTCATCTGGATCAAAGTGTAGATATGGATGCAACGTTCAGTGTAAACAACCAGACACTGATGATGTTGGACAATCCGGGGCTGCTCGATCGATTAGTTCAACGTATGCAAAGCAATAATGTAGACGTGCAGCCGCTTTCGGAACAAGGGAGAAAGGGTTATCAAATAAAGGGGCATTATCAAGGGGATTGGAGTACAAACCAAAAAAATCCCGATCAGGGTTCAAATCTGCCTGAGGGATTAGAAATAAATCGCGCAGTGAGCCAGCATTTTTTCACAACCAATATGGATCTTACGCTTAAGCTCGATCTACCTCGGATGCTTCCTGAAGAAGCTCGTGGCCTGAGTGATAAATTAAAACAAATGAATGTGTTCGCACGCAAATTACTAGAGCGGCAACTGGATCTTAACTTCAGCCTATCCCTACCCATCCAGCCTGCTTCCAGTAATGCGGACCGTGTGTCGGATGACGGAAAGACACTCTATTGGGACATTGCTCCATTAGAGTCTAACGAGCTAAAATTGTCGGTCAACGTACCCAATGTACGCCATATCATGTATGTATCGGTTACGGGTCTTCTACTGATCGCAGTAGCTGTAATATTACTGATTCGTAATGTTCGCCGCAAAAATAACCACAAAAAAAGCAACTAAAAAAATCGTTTCCTAATTTCTGGTGGGGGGATCTGACATTGATCCTCTTCATCCTTGCCAAACCAACGATATCGGTTACGAGCTACCCAGTTATAGACTGCGTTGCGCACAAAGCGGGGAATCAAGATGAATACATAAGCCAGCGGATATGGAAAACGAAGGCGTTTGGCAATCCGTAAAGCTGCAGTTGACCTTGTATAATACGTACCGTCTTCAATCAGCACGAATGTATCCAGTTGATCTGTAGACAGTCCACCTGCACGTAAAAGTTCTTGTCCTGCCTCGGATTGCAGGGAACCAAAATGGAATATTCCCTTAGGATCACGTTTGATAATGAAGCGGGTTGCTCCCTGACAAAAGTGGCATACCCCATCCACCAATACAATGGAATGTTCGATATGGATATGACTAGACTGGTTCATCAACGTACTTCACCTCCACAGAGAAATCAACGGCATGAAAACGCAACGATTCAATTATAAACAAAAAAACGTCGAAAATATCCGACGCTTGTCTAGAACTGTATAATCCTTACCTGTTCGAAAAACTAGCTCAATGCTTTCTCAAACAGCTGTTTAGCATTAATTTGCTCTAAAAACTCTTCATGGAACTGATCCATACACTTGCAGATAAAATCCTTATGGCATACCGGGCAAGGTGTCGTTAGCAGTCGACTAATATTCGTCAAAGTCCACTCCGGATTACGTTGAGAAAAAACGCGGCACTCCGTTCCATCGGCCAAACTCATTTTAAACTCATAAAGCCCTTCCTTTTCGTTGCTACCAGCCAGCGTGAAATTAACAATATTCGGTCTGTAAGACATCATATCACCCGTATTTTTCAAATTTGTTTCGTACCTGATGACCAGAATCACCTATGACATCTTAATGAATTTTGGCGGTGATGTCAAATGGTCGTACATATCAGCGGATCAAGATTTAGGTGCAAAAGCCGCCGATCCATCGGCGGCCATGTGTGAGATCTTTAAAAAATGCGGTCAAATGACGTTGAGTTCAACATCAATATTACCGCGAGTGGCTTTGGAGTACGGACAAAAATCATGTGCTTGGCGTGCCAAATCTTCCGCCTGAGAACGCTCAATCCCCGGTATCTTTACATCCAGACGCACTGCCAACTGGAAGCCGCCGTCGCTTGGGTCCTTACCGATCGATACGTGGCTGGTGACCTCTACATTGTCCACCTTTACCTTGGCTTTGCGGGCCACATTCGCCAACGCACTCTCATAGCATGCGCCATAGCCTGCCGCAAACAATTGCTCCGGATTCGTAGCATCTCCACCTGCGCCACCCAGTTCCTTCGGTGTGCTCAGCTTATGCTTCAATACCCCGTCTGAAGAAGCCACTGAACCATCTCTTCCACCATGTACCGTTGCTGATGCTGTGTATAAAGCTTCCATGATTTCATCTCTCCTTCTCCATCTTATTTGCATTCCGCAGGAATCCTCATCATGTTAATACATGATTTCCTTCTCGTATGTACTTTAAACGAGCCACGCAAAATGAATCATTTCAAAAGGGATAATAACCCTTTTATTTACCGTTTAGTTCCACTTCTTTTATGTTTACACTATATGTTATAAGCCCCTAACTTGATGAGCCGCCTACACTTAGAAAATTCAAAACGACCAAGCTGCCCCTTGAGAGCAATATGGCTTGGTTTTTTCCATTGTTTAGTTTTAATTAAGATGGCCAATTGCTTCAAAAATACGATAAATTTGCTTAACCACATAAAAGTTGCACTAGACAAAAACTATTGTGGGTGTACAATAGGGATAACGCAATCGCTATGTCACTAATAATATATTTCAATATGAACAAAGAAGGTGAAGCGTATGAAAAATTCAAAGGGCAACTTCGCGGAAATCGCTTCACTATCGGAAGTGAATCGTTCTTTGAGCGTTCCGAAGGATGGCACCTGGTTTCGGAAGTTTCTTGCCTTTGCTGGACCAGGCTATATGGTCGCTGTCGGCTATATGGACCCTGGCAACTGGGCTACAGACATCGCTGGGGGATCAAAATTCGGCTATACACTGCTTAGTGTCATTCTAATCTCCAACCTGATGGCCATTCTGCTGCAAGCCTTATCTGGCAAGCTCGGTATTGCTACAGGTAAAGATTTGGCTCAAATGTGCCGTGATGCTTACAGTCGTCCTGTCGCGATCGGCTTATGGCTTTTATGCGAAATTGCCATTGCAGCCATGGATTTGGCCGAGGTCATCGGTTCAGCCATTGCACTGAAGCTGCTGTTCGGTCTCCCGTTGCTATACGGAGTCATCATTACCGCATTTGATGTTATGCTCATTTTGCTGCTGCAAAATAAAGGTTTCCGGGCATTGGAAACACTCGTCATTGTATTAATGGCCACGATTGCCGGCTGTTTTGGCATTAATCTCATTTTGGCACAACCGGAATGGGGCGGTGTATTGGGTGGCTTTGTACCGGACTCACAAATATTGACGAATCCAAGCATGCTGTATATTGCCATCGGTATTATGGGAGCTACTGTAATGCCACATAACCTGTATCTGCATTCTTCTATTGTACAAACTCGCAAATATGAGCAGACATCAGCAGGTAAACGGGAAGCTATTACATTTGCAACTTGGGATTCCAGTATAGCGCTCATGTTCGCTCTATTCATTAATGCAGCCATCTTGATCGTAGCAGCTGCCGTGTTCCATACAGCAGGAAGAACAGATGTAGCAGAGATTAGTGATGCCTATTATCTGCTTTCGCCATTACTGGGAACCACACTTGCGAGCATACTGTTTGGAGTGGCATTACTCGCCTCAGGTCAAAACTCGACCGTGACAGGTACTTTAGCCGGACAAATCGTGATGGAGGGCTTCTTGAACCTTCGTCTCTCACCTTGGTTGCGTCGTTTGGTGACCCGCCTTATTGCAATTATTCCGGCAGTCATCGTCACTGCGATTGCAGGTGAAAAAGGTGCAGAAGAGCTACTTGTGCTAAGTCAGGTTATTTTATCCATCCAGCTCCCTTTTGCCATCATTCCATTACTGCTCTTTACCAGTGACAAAAAGATTATGGGTGAATTTGCAAATAAAATGTGGCAAAAAGTAATAACCTGGATCGTGACTGCTGTCATCATTATCTTGAATGTAGTCCTCATTATTCAGACAATTACAGGTTGACAGACTGTTTGCAAGTAACCAATAAAAAAAGAGGTATTCCTGGAGTCCAAAATAGCCATGGAATACCTCTTTTTATTCATTTATTTTTCCAATATGCTTAGAATCAACGCTGCATTCTGTTCAACAAAAAACATAATACCTACTGTTTCTTTCGTATATTTACGGCTCTCTGTTTTTGTAAACCTATACATCATTGGATTGTAATGATATAATCCGACTATAATCCTTTACTAAATATTTAGTATAAAACATTTAGCAATAAAGTTATGGAGGAGATATCATCTTGAGTACGACACGTGTAATGGTTCTTGGGCTCTTGCTACAATACGGAGCAATGTCTGGATATGAAATACAACAGAAAATGCAATCAGCACAAACGGATAAATGGGCTTATGTGCAACCAGCTTCCATATATCACGCCTTAAAAAAACTGGACTCAGAAGGTATTGTGCGTTTAGAAACATTGGAACAGACAGGGAATCGGTCTAAAGCTATATATGCTATTACGGAGACTGGAAAAGGCGAGTTTAGTCGGCTTTTAATAGAATCATTTAAAGAAACTTCTGTTGTGTTTCCAACAGCCCTGTACACAGCTTTGACTTTTATGGATGAGGCTGGCCTCCATGAAATAGAAGAAGCTTTAAGTTTTCAGCATCAAGCCATTGAAAAAATTTATAAAGAAATGAAATTAGGTCAGGAACAAAAAGCTGAACTTATGGATATCCCTGTAAACGTCATGTTAATTTTCAAAAATATTTATGATCAATGCGAGCTGCAATTAAAATTTGTTAAGCAAATTAAAGAGGAAATCAGAAGAAACTTATAGGAGGATGTAATGATGAAAATGAGTAAAGGAGCGCACTATAAACAAAAAGCTGCTCTAACGGTTGTCGGATTAGCTGTGTTCATTGACATGTTAATCTATGGATTAGTCGTCCCCATTTTGCCAAGATACGCAGATTCTCTTGGAGCCACTCAAACCGAAATTGGATTTTTGTTCAGCAGTTATGCAATTGCACTGTTTATAGCTACTCCTATTTTTGGTCTGTTAACGGATCGGATTGGGAGAAAGACTCCTCTGTTATGGGGGTTAATTGGACTCATAGCTTCCACTTTAATGTTCGCCATAGCCCACACCTTCTGGCTGCTTGTACTGGCACGTGCTCTTCAAGGGGTCGCAGCCGCAATGACCTGGACAGCAGGGCTCGCTCTGCTGGCTGAGCTATACCCATCTGAAGAACGCGGCAAAGCCATGGGCTTGGCGTTATCTGGGCAAGCCGCTGGAACCCTTCTCGGACCGACAATAGGCGGTTGGTTGTATCAATGGGGAAGTTACCAACTCCCTTTTTACTTTGCCATCGCATTGGCTGTCGTTGATGCTATACTTCGATTAGTACTCCTGCACGATATTCCGGAAGAAAAAAATGAAAAGTACGTATCTCCTTTTTCGTTCATGAAAAATAAAGATTTGCTTTTGGTTATCGGGGTTGTAATTATCGGTGCATCCGTCCCAAGCGTACTTGAGCCAACATTACCGTTACACCTGCAGCACAATTTTAGCGCTAATCCAGGAGTTATTGGACTGTTATTTGCTATTCCCACACTTGCTTATGGCCTGGCAACCCCCTTTATAGGTCAATTCTCCAGCAAGATCGGCTATAAAAATGGAATTCTCCTCGGTCTACTTATGGTATCCATTGCTCTTCCTCTAACTGCACTTCCAGCAATATTATCACTTCAAGCTGTTATTTTAGCTGTTTTAGGAGTTAGCATGGGTATGGTTCTTGCTCCCTGCTTACCTCAACTTGCTGATATTTCTCAACGAAGTGGAATTCATTCTTATGGAATTACTTTTGCTCTCTATAACACGGCATACTCGATTGGTCTAATGATCGGCCCTATTTTGAGCAGTACTCTCACCGATTTAATGAATATTAAATTATCTTACTTAGTCATTGGTATGATTGTATTAATATACATGTTGGTACTCGCTTCAGCCTTAAGGAAAGCCAAAAATTCATCAAACAATATAAAACTAAGTAAATAAGTAAACAACAAATTCATATCACCTATAAGAAATAAAATACTTCCTTTGCAGCTATCCATCCCAGAGCACCCTAACCCATAGAAAAAGGTATCCCCCAAGCTTATCGCTCAGGGATACCTTTTTCACCATCTATGACTTAACTGGCTTTACCTTCATTAGCGCTTCAAGTGCGAGATTCAGCTTGAGTACGTTCACACGCGGCTCGCCGAACACCCCGGCGCTGCGGCCTTCTGTCTGCTCCTGCACCAGCGCCTTCAGCTGGTCCTGCCCAATTCCCGTCAAGCCGCTAATACGTGGAATTTGAGCCTGTGCCGCCTGTGGCGAGATGTGCGGGTCCAGACCAGAGCCGGAGTTCGTAATCAGGTCCAATGGAACCTGACTGACGGGTACATCCGGGTTATGCTTCTGCCAATCCGCAATAGATTCCTTGATCCGCTGCACCAATGCCGGGTTCGAGGGTGCGTAGTTACTTGAGCCTGAACCAGCCCCATTATAATCGATACTTGATACCCGACCTTGAAAAAACGCCGGATTGGCAAAGGACTGTCCAATCAGCTCAGAGCCGACCACCCGCCCCCCCGTGTCACGAAGCATACTGCCGTTTGCTTGCCGTGGAAACAGGACTTGCGCCACTCCTGTGCTGACCAGCGGGTATGCCAAACCGCACAATAGGATCATTAGCACAGAAGTTCGCAAAGCCACTCCAATAACCGTGCTTCCTCGCATCTCTTGTCTCTCCGGTTGATTTTCCGGCACTGCCTCCGTTCCTGTACGCTTGTTATGATCTTGTCCGCCAGATCCGGCTTTCTCATGTGCAGCAAACCTGCGTCCAGACAACATCCGATAAAAACCACTCATGTCGCTCACCCTTTCTGCACTAAATCCACAAATGTACCAGCAAATCAATGGCCTTAATGCCGACAAACGGTACCACCATACCGCCTAGACCATAAATCAGTAAATTCCGTCCCAATAGCCGATCCGAGCTCATTGGCTTATACTTTACACCCTTCATTGCCAGCGGAATCAGAAGTGGAATAATGACTGCATTAAAAATAAGCGCCGATAAAATAGCCGATAACGGGGAGCCCAGCCTCATGACGTTCAATGCACCCATTTGCGGAATAGCCAGCATGAACATCGCCGGGATAATGGCAAAATATTTAGCCACATCGTTCGCAATACTGAACGTTGTCAATGCCCCACGTGTCATAAGCAGCTGCTTACCGATGGCGACCACCTCAATAATTTTGGACGGATCAGAATCCAGGTCCACCATATTAGCAGCTTCCTTGGCCGCGACTGTGCCGCTATTCATGGCAAGACCGACATCTGCCTGCGCCAGCGCCGGCGCATCATTGGTACCATCCCCGGTCATGGCTACCAGCTTGCCCTGTTCCTGCTCACGGCGGATAACCGCGATTTTGTCCTCCGGCTTGCTCTCAGCTACAAAGTCGTCCACTCCCGCTTCCCGTGCAATGGTAGCTGCTGTCAGCGGATTATCACCTGTACACATAATCGTGCGGATGCCCATTTCCCGGAGCTGATCAAAGCGCTCCTTCATGCCCGGCTTCACCGTATCCTTCAAATAAATAATGCCGTATATCCGATCATCCAGCGCCACTGCCAGCGGTGTCCCCCCTTCTGCGGCTACCTGATTCGCTTTTTCCTCCAAATCGGTCGGAACACTGCCTTTTTGCGATACAACCCACTGCCGGACAGAGTCCACGGCGCCTTTGCGTACTCTTCGTCCATCAGCGAGATCCAGACCACTCATCCGGGTTTCTGCCTTGAACTCGATAAAGGTTCCACCTGCTGCCAAGGATTCATCCAGCGTGTATTCCTGCTTACGCATCAATTCCAGTACCGAGCGTCCCTCAGGCGTCTCATCCTTTAGTGAACTCATCGCCGCCCATTTCGCTAGCTCTGCCTTTTCTATACCATCTACAACCACGAATTCACTCGCCATCCGGTTACCGAAGGTGATGGTACCCGTTTTATCTAGAATCATCGTATTGATGTCCCCGGATGCTTCTACCGCCTTGCCTGACATGGCCAGCACGTTAAACTGGGTAACTCGGTCCATACCAGCAATCCCAATGGCCGACAAAAGCCCGCCAATCGTGGTCGGAATCAGACAGACCAGCAACGAAATCAGCACGGGGACAGGCAAATCAATCTTAAAATGACGGGCTATCGGGGCCAGTGTCACCACCACAATGAGAAAAATAATCGTTAAGCTAATCAGCAATGTATTCAGCGCAATTTCATTTGGCGTTTTTTGCCGCTGTGCACCTTCCACGAGCGAAATCATTTTATCAATAAACGTTTCACCCGGCTCAGTCGTAATCCGCACCTTAATGCGGTCACTGACTACCCGCGTCCCGCCAGTTACCGAGCAAAAATCACCGCCCGATTCCTTAATGACCGGAGCTGATTCTCCCGTAATTGCAGATTCGTCTACCGAGGCTAGGCCTTCAATAACCTCACCATCGCTTGGAATCATTTCGCCCTGAGAGACGATTACCACGTCACCTTTACGCAATGCTGTTGAGCTGACCACCTGAATCTCATTCCCGACGAGCTTATTAGCTTGTGAGTCCTGCTTCGATTTTTTCAAGGAAGCAGCTTGTGCTTTCCCCCGTCCCTCCGCGAGCGCTTCAGCAAAGTTAGCAAAAAGCAGCGTGAACAACAAAATAATAAATACAGCCAAGTTAAAGCCCATTTCCTTGCCGGTTCCAAAATAACCGGGAAGCAGTAGCATGAGCAGTACGACCAATGTACCGATCTCCACGACGAACATGACAGGATTTTTCATCATGATCATCGGATTTAATTTGATAAAGCTATCCTTGACCGCCTGCTTCAAGATGCTTCTATCCAGCATGCGTTTGCGTTGTTCCTTCATGATCAAGCACCCCGTTCATCCATTCTCATTTTCCTTCTATGCTCATTCTTCATCACATGGTCAAAAATTCAGCTACAGGACCCAGTACGATCACCGGCAAAAAGGTTAACGCACCAATCAACAGGACCACTCCGATTAGGATGGCTCCAAACAGCTTGTTGTCCGTGCGCAGTGTACCCATCGTCACCGGGGTCGGCGCTTTGGCATTCAACGAAGCCGCCACAGCCAGCAATGCAATCATGGATACATATCGTCCAAAGAACATAACCGCACCTGTTGTAACATTCCAAAACACGTTGTTATCCGAAAGACCTTCAAATCCCGAGCCGTTATTTGCCGCAGATGATGCATATTCATAGAGCACCTGAGTCAACCCGTGATATCCGGGGTTAGAGACCGCATCATATCCCCAATGACTCATAAACGCAAGCGCAGTGGGAGCAAGAATAAGAAACGGATGTACCAAAATGGCAATTGCAATCAGCTTCATTTCCTTGCCTTCAATTTTCCTACCCATAAATTCCGGGGTTCTTCCGACCATCAGTCCGCATATAAACACTCCCAGAATCGCATACATCAGCATATTCATCAGCCCGACGCCCTTGCCGCCAAAAATGACGTTTAGCATCATTTCTCCCAAAGCAGCCATACCACCTAGCGGGGTCAATGTATCATGCATATTATTGACCGAACCTGTCGTTGCCGCCGTTGTGACCGCAGTGAATAATGCCGATTGTCCAATGCCGAAACGAACCTCTTTCCCTTCCATGCTTCCCTGAGATGCATCCATACCCAGTGCCTGGATTAACGGATTACCTGTTTTCTCCGACACATACGTTATGGTTAGAAAAATAAGGAACAAGACCATCATCGAGCTGAAAATAATCCAGCCCTGCTTGCGATTACGGGCAAACAATCCAAATGTATACGGCAGCGAAGCCGGCATTACCCACATTGCCAAAATTTCCAGTACGTTCGTCCAAGGACTTGGATTCTCAAAAGGATGCGCAGAATTAGCTCCCGCAAAACCGCCCCCGTTCGTGCCCAAATGCTTGATGGATTCCAATGAGGCAATGGGTCCCATAGCAATCTGCTGCTGTGTACCACTTAAAGTCGTAATATCCGCCGTGGACTGTAGCGTCTGTGGTACTTTTAATCCCACCAGCACCAGCGTAAGTACAAAGGCAAGCGGCAGGAAAATCCGTATGTTGGCTTTAATAAAATCTTGAAAAAAATTACCCAGCCCTTCACCGCGCCGCGTCAATCCCCTCATAAAAGCCGCAGCAACCGAAAACCCCGAAGCAGCCGAAGTAAACATCATCATCGTGACAAACGCCATCTGTGTCAGATACGTAAGCCCGCTTTCTCCGCTGTAATGTTGGAGATTCGTATTGGTCATAAAGCTGATTACTGTATTAAAGGCCAATGATGCTTCCATATTACTGTTCCCAACCGGATTGCCCGGAAGTATAGCCTGCAAGCGCAATAGCAGGTAGCTGATCCCCACAAGCACCACATTGGTTGCAATGAAACTCATAGCATACGTGGTCCAGCGCATGCTGTCCTGTTTCTTCAAGCCTACAGCCTTATAAATCAGCTTTTCCGTTCCACCAAAAATACGATCCGTCCGATTCGGTTCATTCGAGAATACGTGATACATATAGGTGCCCATCGGCTTTACCAAGAGCAACAATATGATGATCACAATCCCAATTTGCAGTAGCTCCATCCTCTATTCCTCCTTAAAATGCTCCTGCATTTGGAACAACAGACCTGATTCAGACCATCCATTGAGTGCACACGTTTGCGAAAATCTGCATCTCTGATGCTGCATTCTTGATCTGTTGTTCCCACCTGCTCGATCCTATAGTTGACTAGAATTTTTCAGGATTCAGGAGTGCGTAGATTAAATACACGAACACAATAGCCGTAAGTCCTAGCACAACGATCATCCTCTTCGCCCTCCTTTTGAGGTCTGCGCATCACACCAGCGTACAAACAGCAGTATCACTCCATAACTCACAGCCATTACGAGCAGCATGTATAAATCCATCATGTTCATACCCTCCGTATCGCTTTTCAGATTGCCCTTTTGATTCCATCATAAAATCATAAACCAGCTATGTTATAAGTGCTTATCCGTTCAGCAGGAAACCCACCTCTCCGTTCAATGTGTAGATCACATGGTCCGCTCCCAATCCCCGATAAATTCCTTGTGGATTACAGCCGTGCGTAATAACATAGATCAATTCTGATGTTAGTGGCCGACATATTTGCAGGAAACGGCAAGTTAGATTCAAGCTGTTTTCGAACAAATACACACTACCAATTTCTTTTTTAGGAAAATTCCATTTTCCCGCTTGCATCGTATTGATGCGCACAATGTGTTCCACACCCATTTTTTTGAGTTGTCGTTCCTCCTGGGTGCTATTTGTGAGAACTGCAAACGCCAATTTTTTGAACATAAGCAATTTCACAAAACTTCTGCCCGCTTCATTCGGTGCAGTGACAATAATTAACCGACCTTCCATCAGTAGCTCCTCTCCCGGTATAAAAAGACAACAAAAAGAAGCCGAAGGAAAAAGGCTTCCTCCGGCTTCATACATTCCATGATAAAATAAACCATGGCTGCACACGGCGGTTTGTTGCCTCTCCCTGTACGCTTACGAGGTTAGCTGTCGGATTCGGACGTGAGAGTCGCCCTATTTACGGCACTTGGCCGGAAAATTCACCCCATGAGACACACGGCTTGCAAAGCCGTATATACTCGTTGGTTCCCCCGCTTTTGCAACTGCAAAATTCAGCGCTTTAGACAATTCGTTGTTGCTTCATTGTTGTTAATTTGAAATTACGTCTTGAATCATACACCCGTGCAAGGAAGACTGTAAAGCTCAACGGCAAGGCTATAAATCACCCTTTAGAGCATAGAAGATTAAGGATAACGCTTACAACCAACCTATGCTTCTCGTATCTCTCTAAAACTCTGTATTTCACCCCTTTTTGAAAATGAAAGGCATGTCAATATTGGCGTAGGGTATGGTACGGTTGCCCTTTATTATAAAAAAGAAAGAAAATGCGCTATATGTACTAGATAATTATCGAATGAAGCCTTTTTTATGAGAAGAAACACCTCAATTTGCTCCATTTGAAGTGCGATTTACCGTTTTGAACAAAAGACGATTTTACAATGCACAATGTTTGTAGACTCTTCTGGACTTGCAACCCCTTGTTGAATTGTTCACAATTTAATTGTAGAATATTGAATTAGGAGGGATATCATGAGCGTATATAAATATGATGCACAGACCCTACAAGGGGCACAAATTCCGTTATCCACATACGAAGGGAAAGTTCTTCTTATCGTGAATACTGCCAGCAAATGTGGGTTAACCCCCCAGTACAAGGCGCTACAAGAGCTATATGACCAGTATCATGAACAGGGGCTCGAAATTTTGGGATTTCCCAGCAACCAGTTCGCCAAACAAGAGCCGGGTTCCAGCGAGGAGATCTCCGAGTTTTGCCAACTCAATTACGGAGTGACCTTTCCCATGTTCGCCAAGACAAATGTTAACGGTGATCAGGCACATCCTCTATTTCGCTACCTGACCCACACTGCTCCAGGCGTATTAGGCTCCAAAGCGATCAAATGGAATTTTACTAAATTTTTAATTACACGAGAAGGTAACGTATTTAAGCGTTATGCGCCGCAAACCACTCCAGACAAGCTTGTAGGAGATATTAAGAAGCTTTTGCAGAAAAACTGACAATCTTTATGCACTACAGTCAACGAGCGGTCCGTTGTCCATACGACCGCTTCTGTGACGGGAGGATATGACGAAAAGTATTTAACAAAAAAGCATCCCTTCACGTAAAACGTGTCAGGATGCTTTTTCAACTGGGTATTGCATATAATGCGGTCGAGAGGACTCGAACCTCCACGGGCGTACGCCCACTACCCCCTCAAGATAGCGTGTCTGCCATTCCACCACGACCGCATGTCATAATGTATTGAGGCAACAGATTTATTATACTCTCTCAGCAACAATTTGTAAACAAGAATATTATAATTATTTTTAATGTAATTTTATATAACATATATAAGCAATAAAATTATTTAATTTGACATAATTGAGTTCGAAGTGTAAATATATATTACATAAATATTTGAATTATTATTATAAAAATAAGATTTGAGTCAAATAACATCACACAAATATTCACTTCAAGGAGGCGAACCGTCCTGCATAAAGGTAACCGGTTGCTAAACTACGCATTATTGTTGGACCCTTCCCTACCTATTGGTGGTTTCACCCGTTTCTACGGATTGGAGGAGCGTTTCCGCGCTGGACACCTGAACAGTCTACAGGATCTGAAACATTACATGCGAGACGATTGGTATCCTCAAATCACAACCCTTGACGGCATGGCCATTAAAAGTCTGTATGCAGCCATCCAGCAGAATGACGGTTGGCGGATCGCCCTTATTGATAAAATGCTGCACGCCCAACATCCTTCCTCGCAGCATGTAAAAGAGTCGCGACTTTCTGGCCAGCGACTGCTCAAGCTCACCAAGGCTCTTTATCCTTGGCTCGCATTTGACCAACTGGAAGACACACTCACTCAATACAATGCAATTGGCACACTCGCTACTGTCCACACTTGGATTAACTCCCTCCTCGGAAGCGATATAGAACAGACCATTCACGGCTATTTTGCCACAGCGGTATCCTTCTGTATCGAAGATGCCTTCAGACTACTCAATCCTCCTTATGAGGAAAAAAGTCCTCTTATCGATCATATGACCAGCGAGTTGCTTACCACCTGGAAGAAGATTAACAAACCTACGCCAAGCTCATATCAGCGCCATCTTTTCCACAGCCATCGGACCAGCTCCTACATCACTCAGCCACCCTATATGAGCCATAGCAGCCAATTGAATGCATCCAGACCCTTTTCCTCCTCCGTCCTATTTAAACGCCTTCCAGCATCCCTCTGATGCGTCGTTTACCAATCTAGCAGTCACAATAAAAATACTCTGCCCTTTTCTCAAGCGGCAGAGTATTTCATGTATCCCAAATTCACACCAATACCAGACCATAGTCGGATTATTTTCACTTTTTGCACTTAATTAAGTAATTATTTTAACGAAATGCCGTATTTAAGATTGTATAAACACGTATAAAAGTGTATCATAGTTTTAGATGGTTAATTCTAACATGTTTACTGATGATTATTATATCACACCAATTATTCCGTAAGAATCCGTAAGGGGCGATTTCTCTTGAACAACAAAATGCCTGTCACCTCCTTCGGGTGGGCCATCAAACAAAGGCTTGTCGAGCTTCGGCTGGATCAGAAAACATTTTGCGAGACACATAATATTCCGCCTTCACGCTTGTCCAATCTGATTCACGGCACCCGCAAAGCACAAAGGTACAGAAAACAAGTTGCTGCAATTCTAAATATCGACGATAACGATTATAAGGAGGCAACACCACACTAAATCCAACAAGCATTTCAGCATCCATCGCGTCGCCATATTATCAGGAAACCAAATAAACCCGTAAACCGAACCCTCAGTTCGGTTTACGGGTTATTCACCCAGGCGTTTAGCCATAGATTATTCAAGTTTTGTTTTATCCTTCTCTCTTTTTTGCTTACGGTACTTCGCAAATTCAACGTATTCTAAAATAAAGTTCTGTTCTTCTGTCTCAAGATCTTCAGCCTGGCAATTCAGTGGCCCCATCACCCCAAAAAAATAAGCAGCCTTCTGCTCCTGAAGCACGCCTTCCCCCGGCTTAATCCCTTTCATCAACCAGTCGAGCGATACATTAAAAAAGTCCGAAATCTGAATCAAATGGGCGGTACCCGGCGTTGTTTTTCCCCTTCTCCAATCACCGAGATTCCCTGAGCTAATTTTAAGCTTTTCACAAAATGCCTTCTTGGTCATTCCTCGATCCTTAATTAAAGCTTCAATCCGCTGATAAATAGTTTGATCTCCCACAACGTTTCCCCTCCGACACTGTAGCTTTTTCTAATTAATTTTCAATTGTACACATTAGAATATCCTTATCAAATCCCACAGCAAACATTAATCAGTAGTTGAATTGGGCTGGTTTTTCTCTTTACGAAAGCGGGTAAATTCAATATACTCAAGTATAAAATCTCTTTCCGCCTCACTTAGCGATCCCCCCTGGCAATTCAGTTGCCCTGAAGCTCCAAAAAAATAAGGGTCCTGCGACTCCTTCAGCACCTTACTCTGCACGTCTCGACCCAGCATAATCCAATCCAGACTAGCGTCAAAAAAAGAAGCGATTTCTATGAGTTTATTCGTGCCTGGTGTCGTTTTTCCTCTTTTCCAATCTCCAAAGTTCCCTGTACTAATGCCCAACTGCTGGCAAAACGCCTTTTTCGTCATACCTCGTTCCTTAATGAGCTCCTCAATGCGTTGGTAAATAGATTGCATAGAAGTTCCTTCCTCCCTAGCAGGCTCTCCAAATAACGATATCATGTCCCTTGTTCCCTTTTCAAAGATCGCGTGTGCTAAAATTACCGAATTATGTATGTTGGTATTCATTATACCACAATATGCAACAAAAACCGCCTGTTTTCCGAAGAAAGGGCGGTCTTTAAGTCAGTTCGCTTACGCCAATCACGTAGCAGAGTTGTCGATTTTAAGTAAAATCCGCTTCAATTCGTTCAACGTTTCACTTAAGTGCAATAAATCTTCTTCCGGCAGATACACCAGTCTCTCTTGAATTTTATTAGAGAAGGTATGAAACACCTGTTCACAAAAAGCGTCGCCTTCTTCTGTAATGGCTACGTTCACGACTCTACGATCCGAGTCGCACGATTGGCGGTCAGCCAACCCATGCTCCACCAGCTTATCCAGAAGAGGAGTCATGTTTGGACGAGAGACATTTAGTTGTTTGGACAAATCGGATACCGTAGACGAACGCACTTCACGCAGAAGCAAGAGTACCTGAAAGTTATTAGGCGACAAATGCAACGGAAAATCAAGCGGACCGTAGGTGAAAAATTTCTTCTTCACAATCGGAAACAAGCCCAAAATATTTTCTGATATATTCCCTAACAGTTGAGTGTCCATATTTTTCACCGTCACTTCACAAGTTTATATATTTATTATTCTATAACATTATGGCGTTATATTATACTATGGAATCATTATTTCATCATAATCATTGTTAATTGCATCCATGCACAAATAAAAAAAGCCTCTAACGCGAGAGACTTTTCCGTTTATTCCATTGATGCGGTCGAGAGGACTCGAACCTCCACGAGCGTACGCTCACTACCCCCTCAAGATAGCGTGTCTGCCATTCCACCACGACCGCATAACAAAATATAAATGGTGAGCCATGAAGGACTCGAACCTTCGACACCCTGATTAAAAGTCAGGTGCTCTACCAACTGAGCTAATGGCTCATGCTGTTCATCCTAGCTGTCCGCCATTAGATCAGACCTCAGGAATTCCCCTTAAGCATGCAACATGTAGTCTGTAAAGACAACAATGACCCGTAGGGGATTCGAACCCCTGTTACCTCCGTGAAAGGGAGGTGTCTTAACCCCTTGACCAACGGGCCTTATGAATGTACACCAACTTGGCGACAAGAAAGAGTATATCAAATAGAATAGTAAATGGCAATACTTATTTTTAAAATTTTCAAAAAAGCTATTTTATATAATTGTAAAATGCATATTTACTTACATTAACTTATTTATTATCATCTAAACCCTGAATAATCACGATAAATGATTGCAATATCACTTACATTTACTTATAATCACTTACGAGATACCGAAATGATTATATATTAGAGGAGCTTTCTATGTATCAGGAAGAACGAATGTTAAAAATCGTTGATTACTTACAGCTTCACAAGCGTATTTCGGTGGATGATATTTGCGAAATTTTTAATGTTTCACGGGATACGGCCCGCCGAGACCTGGTAAAACTTGAGGAGCACCAAAAAATTATTCGTACCCGCGGCGGTGCCCTTCTCCCTAAACTGCATCACGATCCAATTGGAAATTATAACGAAAGACTGCTTACTGTATCTGAGGAGAAACAAGTGATCGGACAATTGGCTGCCAGTATGGTACGAGATAGGGATCGTATTATATTGGATTCCTCTACCACCGTACAGGCGTGTGCAGAAAGACTGAATGTGCAGGAATGTTCGGTTATCACCAATTCAATCAATCAGGCTGACGTACTATCTGGAAAAGACGGTGTCTCCATTCATCTATTGGGGGGCCGCCTCCAAAAAGAACACCGATATGTATACGGTTCGTCCGTAATCGCCACTTTGTCTCACTATTTTGTAGACAAAGCTTTTATCGGGATTGGAGGCATATCAGCTCACGGACTAAGCCTGATTCATGAAGAAGACGGTATGCTGAAGCATCAGATGATGAAACAGGCAGATCAGGTGATCATCCTTGCGGACCATTCGAAATTCGGAATCAATTTCCCGTATCGTTTTGCTGATTTGTCTGAGGTTAATATCGTGATCACCGATCGCTTACCAGAACCGGCGATGCTGGAAATTTTACAACACCATGATATCGAAGTTGTTGTCCCCTCATAAACTTGAAGCCAATCGCTCTAACTAGACGCAATATGTATAACAGAGATATCAGAAGACAGGAGCTGGAGAGAAATGAAACTGTTTGCGATTGATATGGATGGAACGCTATTGAACGAGGAAGGAAAAATAAGCAAAGCCAACGCAGAGGCAATCCGCAAGGCACAGCAGCAAGGTGTTCAAGTGACGATTGCCACTGGCAGAGCCGCTTATGATGCCTGGACAAAGCTAGAGGAAGCAGAGCTGGTTACTCCCGTCATCGGGGCAAACGGCGCCACTGTGCACGATGTGCATCGTCGCCAGCTAACCTCTACTCCTATGGGCCGGAGCGAAACATTTGAAGTGCTAAGCTGGCTCGAGGGTAACGACTTCTACTATGAGGTCATGACAGACCGGGCTATTTATTCTCCACAAAAGGGGCATCAGCTACTTGCTGTTGAAATGGACCGCTTGCTGAGCGCCAACCCAGATATTTCGCTGGATACTTTATTACATGCAGCTGAAAAACAATATGAACAGACCGGGCATACCCGCATCGCTTCATATGAGCAGATTCCAATGGATGTAGAGATATATAATGTGCTCTGTTTCTCCTTTGATCATGCCAAATTGGAACGGGGGCGTAAACGTTACCGAGATTTTCAAGGTCTAAACATGGTCATCTCCTCAGATCGCAACTTTGAAGTCGAGCATAAGGATGCGTCTAAAGGTAATGCATTGCTTTATCTCGCGAATTATCTGAACATCCCTATGCAGGAAGCCGTAGCGATCGGTGACAGCTATAACGATATTTCCATGCTGACGATGGCCGGAAGAGGTATTGCCATGGGCAATGCAAATGACGACATTAAGGCTGTCTGCTCCGAAGTTACCCTGACCAATGTGGAAGATGGCGTTGCTCATGCTCTGTTGAACCTCCTCAACACCGTTGAGGCTGACACTGTGAAATAGAAGGGATTAGTTGCGTACTGCGTACAACTCAGGCTAACGCTGTTTCATGCTGTACGCAACATGTCCGTCTTACATATAACAATTCTTAAAAAGCAGATCTAGACGAAAAAGACGCTCGCAAGCATGGTTACCATGCATAGGAGCGTCCTTTTCTGTTTGAAATACCAACGGAGAGAGAGGGATTCGAACCCTCGCACCGCTTACGCAGTCTAACCCCTTAGCAGAGGGTCCCCTTATAGCCACTTGGGTATCTCTCCATGGCTCCCCGAACAGGACTCGAACCTGTGACAACTCGATTAACAGTCGAGTGCTCTACCAACTGAGCTATCAGGGAATATTACTGTAAATTATCATACAGTATGGTTAATTTACCATGAATCAGGGGGCCTCGTCAAGTGCCAACAAGCGAAGTTTACCTCCACATTTCCCACAGCGATATCGCTGTGGATTCATTTTACGCTTACGCATATACTCCTGTTGACAGGAAACACACACTAGCTTGTAACGATAAGGCTGAGGCTTTCTTCCCACTCTTCCCGGTAGGGTCTGACAATGCCTGCTTCCTCCTACGCGAGCCAGCCATGCTTTGAAATCAGCATCACGATGCTGGTAGCCCATTCCGCGCAGATGTAGATGATAATGGCACAGCTCATGCTTTATAATTTTTTCCACCTCAGAACGTCCATAAGCTGCGAGTTGATGTGGATTAATTTCAATATGATGACTTTTCATAAAATATCGACCGCCTGTAGAAGACAGGCGCGCATTAAAGGTGGCTTGATGTTGAAACGGCACGCCAAAGCTCTCCAGCGAGATGCGCTCTACCCATTCTTGAAGTTCTTTATTACTCATGGAAGGGTTCATTGAATTGCTCAGAGACTTGGACTCCATCCTTACGGTTTCCCTCCTTTGCTTCATACTGACAAGCATATTATAAAATGACGGCCGAAGTCTAACCCTGGTTCATAAGCACACTTTAGGTATCCACCCCATATGCTAAACATACAGATGTAACGCAGAGGAGGAGATCGGCTTGCCTCAATGGCTCAGCAACCAGCTCATGCGGGCCTTTTACAAGAAGGACCGACGCCAAATTAAACTGTTGAACGATTGTTGGTTTTTTTATCATAAAGCACCTGGTATAGAATTTGACGCCAACAACGGGTAGAAGCAGAAAAGTTCCAGAAACGGAAAACCGGAGTCTCCAATATGATTCGGAGATTCCGGCTTTTTTTACTCTCACAAAAGGTTATACAGCTTTATTTAAAGCACTATGCCTGTGACTGCGCATCTGCGGGAGGTTTCATAGTCAGACCTACCCTGCCTTTTTTCAAATCAACATTCAACACCCACACGGTTACGTTATCACCAACAGATACAACATCCATCGGATGCTTAACAAAACCACTGCGCAGCTGTGAAATATGAACCAGACCGTCACTTTTAATACCGATATCAACAAACGCACCAAAATCAATGACATTGCGGACAGTTCCTTGAAGTTCCATACCCGGTGCCAGATCCTCGATCTTCAACACGTCCTTGCGGAATACAGGCAATGGCAGCTCGTCACGCGGGTCACGCCCCGGCCGCTGGAGGCTGTCCAAAATATCCCGCAATGTTGGCACACCAACTTCCAGCTTCGCTGCCAACTGCTCAATATTAGACACATTCAGCGCTTCTGTCGCAGCTTTCGAACCCAGATCATGGGCACTGATGCCCAGTTCCGCCAGCAGGCGGTCTACGACAGCATACGATTCAGGGTGGATCGGCGTGCGATCCAGTGGATTTTCGCCACCTGGTATACGGATAAAACCAATGGATTGCTCGTAGGTTTTTGCACCAAGACGCGGCACCTTCTGCAACTGACGACGGTTGCTGAATTTACCGTTTTCCTCACGGTACTTAACGATGTTTTTAGCAATGGTCGCGTTGATCCCTGCTACGTAGGACAGCAGCGCCGAGGAAGCTGTGTTCACATCCACACCAACGTGGTTAACAGCCGATTCTACAACGTCCTTCAAACTTTCATCCAGATGTTTCTGCGACACATCATGCTGGTATTGGCCTACACCAATGGCTTTCGGCTCAATTTTGACCAGCTCAGCAAGCGGGTCCTGCACACGACGCGCAATAGACGCCGCACTGCGCTCAGCTACGTCCAAATCAGGGAATTCTTCCTGTGCCAGCTTGGAAGCAGAGTATACGCTCGCACCTGCCTCATTGACGATCAGATACGCGAGGCTGCTGTCACCAATATCCGCGATAACTTCGGCTACGAATTGCTCTGTCTCACGTGATGCAGTTCCGTTACCAATGACAATCAACTCGATATCGTATTTGGCAATCAGCTGCTTGAACGTTTCTGCAGCCTCACGTTTCTTGTTGTTTGGCGGTGTCGGATACGTCACAGCCACTTCCAGCAGCTTGCCTGTGTCATCGACAACAGCCAGCTTGCAGCCTGTCCGATAGGCTGGATCGACTCCAAGCACACGACGCCCCTTAATCGGAGCCTGTAGCAACAGGCTGCGCAAATTGCCTGCAAAGATAGAGATGGCCTGCTGCTCGCCCTTCTCTGTCATTTCAGCACGCACTTCACGTTCGATAGATGGCGCGATAAGCCTTTTGTATGCATCCTCAATGACACTGCGCAGCAGGTCTTCCACCACAGACGATCCTTTAATCACTTGACCTGCCACATAAGTGTAAATGGAATCTGGCGCTACCTCCAAACCAACCTTAAGAATGCCTTCCCGCTCCCCGCGATTAATCGCCAGAATACGGTGAGGTGGCATTTTCTTAGCCAGCTCACGATAGCTGTAGTAATTTTCATACACAGACTCTTGCTCGGTGTCCTTTGCTTCAGAGGTCAGCATTCCATGATCCAGTGTATATCGGCGCACCCATTGGCGAATAGCCGCATCATCAGCTATATTTTCAGCCAAAATATCCATGGCTCCTTGGATGGCAGACTCAGGGGTTTCGACTCCCAGCTCAGCATTCACATAGGATTCAGCTTCTTTCAAAGCATCACCCTGCTTCGGCTGACCCCAAATCCAGATGGACAGCGGCTCCAAACCCCGTTCCTTTGCCACACTGGCGCGAGTTTTGCGCTTTTGCCGATATGGACGGTACAGATCCTCCACTTCCTGAAGCTTAACCGCAGAAGTGATAGCAGCCTGCAGCTCTTCAGTCAGCTTGCCCTGTTCATCAATAATGCGGATGACCTCTACCTTACGATCCTCCAGATTACGTAAATACAGCACACGATCTTCAATTTCACGCAGCTGATTTTCATCCAGCTCTCCTGTCATTTCCTTACGATAACGCGCGATAAAAGGAATTGTATTTCCTTCATCCAATAAACTGATCGTTGTCCGGATTTGCTTGAGTGCCAGCGACAGCTCTCTCGCCACTTGTTTGACAATCCGTTCTTGGCGTTCTGCTTCGTTCGGCTCCTGCCCAATTTCCGTCTTCATTTCCTCGTTAGACAAACCTATCCCTTCTTCCTCACAGCTCTTGTCATACATCATGTCTTTTATTATCACAAAAAATGATTCAAAGCGCCAGCAGGTGACGTAAAAGCAAGCCCTACCTGTATTGTTCTTCGGACATGCAAAAGGACAGCGCTAGAGCGCTGTCCTTTCCCGTTTCACTCGTCGTTCCATCATACTAAAAATCAATCAAACCGAGACTGATCTGTAGCGAGTCGCTCACTTTGCGCATGGTTTCTTCATCCAAATGGGTGATTTTGTCGGTAAGCCTTTGCTTGTCGATTGTCCGGATTTGCTCCAGAAGAACAACAGAATCACGATCAAAGCCATGCGTCGCCGCGTCGATTTCCACGTGTGTAGGCAGCTTTGCCTTCTGAATCTGTGCAGTGATGGCTGCTACGATCACGGTAGGGCTAAACCGGTTGCCGATATCATTTTGAATGATCAGCACAGGTCTGACGCCACCTTGCTCGGAACCGACTACGGGTGAAAGGTCTGCAAAAAAAACGTCGCCGCGCTTTACGATCAATATGGATTACACCCCGCTAACTGTACGGCCCAAGGTGCTGTTTGCATCTTCCTCCGCGTGAAAGGCTTCGGATGCCATGGTCAGGTTAATTTTAGCCATTTCCATGTATCCACGCTGCATAGCTTCACGAATGTAACGTTTTTTACGTTCACCTACATAAAGCTTCATTGCCTGCCTGATAAATTCACTGCGGTTGGAATTTTCCATAGCTACGATCCCGTCCACTTCCTGCAAGAGATGATCTGGCAAACTGATCATTATTCTTTTGGTGTTCTGCAAATTGGCCAACTTCTCTTCCACCCCCAAAACCTTGTCGCCATTGTACCATTATAACGTTATTCCCGGTAATTTATTCAAACGGAATATAAGAGAATGTATATGATATTCGTATATCATCTATGCTGCATTCCATTATAAACTACGCAGTTCGTTTTCGTACAGGCGTTTGATCCCCGAAATACAAGTGTCAGCGGAGCCTAATGCGTCTTTTGACAGTTATAGCGCTCTTTTCTTTCCTTTGTACATATTTCGGGACGTTCTACGAAAACTCCTGCTTTTATCCGGTAATTTGCGTTATGAAATTAATTCCAGTAGGTTGGAAGAAGCGAGTTCACCCGAACGACAGGAACATGATCTCGCATGTAAACACGCGGTACCCTGTCTGCGATCATGCAGATCACCTCATAGTGGATCGTACCAAGCTTGGATGCCAGCTCATCCGCCGCAATGATTTCGCCGGACTGCTGGCCGATGAGAACAACCTCTTCGCCGGTTTGGATTTCTTCCGCATCCTCTGCGAAAGATTGTAAGGATACCATACACTGGTCCATGCAGATCGTACCGAGTACAGGGACGCGACGACCGCGTATCAACACTTCAACCTTCCCACTTAGCATGCGAGAATATCCATCCGCATAACCGATTGGCAGTGTGCCGATCCGCTCTTCACTAGAGGTCACATACCGGGTACCATAACTAACTCCCCATCCAGGAGGAAGCGTCTTGGTATAAACCACCGCCGTCTTTAATGACAATACAGGCAACAGTTCAATGACTTGCCGGTTAACCTCATCAGACGGATACAAACCGTATATACTGATGCCAATCCGCACCATATTGGGGGAAAGGGAAGGGGTATCAATGGTGGCCGCGCTGTTGCCCGTATGTATAATGGGAATAGTAATACCTTGTTCCCTTAGCGCATCCGCCACGCCCCGAAACCGATCATATTGTAGCAGTGTATAGCTTTTATCTTCTTCATCCGCGCGGGCAAAATGGGTGTACATGCCTTCCAGCAGCACCTGCTCTAATTCGTGAGCCTGCCGGACAAAAGCCAAAGCCGCTTCTCCAGGCAGCAAACCGAGTCTTCCCATGCCGCTGTCTATTTTGATGTGCACCTTCAGCTTGCGTTCGCTTCCTTGGCGGTCCAATCTGCGGATACCTTCCAGCACTTCCTCACTAAACACAGTCAATGAGATATCATGCTCCCAAGCCGTTTGGACAGCTTCAGGTGGGGTATAGCCGAGTACTAGGATCGGCAGTCCAACCCCCGCATGACGAAGCTCCAGAGCCTCATCCAGAAAAGCGACGCTCAAATAATCTGCACCAAGGCGTTCCATTTCCTTTGAAATTTCTACGGCGCCATGTCCGTAGGCATTAGCCTTGACACAGACCAGCATCAGCTTATCCGCAGGCAATGCCTTGCGAAAGGCTTCATAGTTGGCGCCAAGGTGATCCAGGTTGATTTCGGCCCGGGTCGATCTGTATTGTGCTTGCAAAATCCAGTCACCTTCTTCAATTGTTAGCCTGTAACGTAACCTTTTACCATTTGGAGTGTAGCAAAATCCTTGCTTCCAAAGGTTAATGGTAATGTTCAGAGACGTGGCTGTCAATGGCAGGGGGACTTTGCCAGCCTCCTCTACCATCTTTACAATAGAACAGGATATACAAGCGATGCACATCTTAGACTGCGAATGAACAAAAAACGGATACGGGCGGCAGCAGAGCTTTTTACACTCTAGACCGTCTGCATCCGTCTATAAAATTTTATTTACCCGATTGATCCTGTATAGAAGCGGCAATTTGTATCATTTCGCTCACAGGCAGGTCAGCACTGGTGATTCTGAATTCTATTCCATCATTCATCCAGGTCATCGTCTGTTGTTCGCTTCCTGTCAGCACGGCAAAGCTCCCTCCAATATCAACCAGTTCGCCTGCGGAAAGTGCGACCGCCCGATCTTTTGGACGCGCCTCCACAATGGTATAGTTATACGTTCCGCTATACCGCAACATCACTGCATGTGTACCATTATCCTCCAGCTCCGGCGTATCCTTAATCTGTACTCCGGCTGGCGTGTAGGACGGTTCAATCAAGCCGAATTCACCCAATACAGCTTCTGCGGCATCCGTTCCTGCTGACGTTCCGGTTGCACCATCCGCTGTGCTCGGTGTTTGTTGCTGCGCCTCTGCGTTAGCTGCTGCTTCCGGCTTGGACGTATCGCCTGTGACAGCTCCGTCGCTCTTCGCTTCACCAGACGGTTGCTGAACATCGTTTCCTACGGTTCCCTGCTCTTGCCCAGATCCACTAGATGTCACGCCAGTCGTCCCTTCTAACGTACCGGAAGAATCGGGCAGACCGCTGGAATCGACTGCCCCTGAAGATGGCGGTCCCTCGCTACCAGCACTCGTTTTTCCGGAAGCCATATTCCGTTCCATATCAAAGGAATCTTTGTCAAACTTCGTATCAAAAGCGAATTGATCGAATTTCAGATCGACAACCACCTTGGCATTCGCATCAGATACCTGTACCTGAGTAGGGGCATAGTTATTTTTGGATAGCCAAATCTTTTGCCTTACCAGCGCATGGCTGTTGTAGTTCGCGGCCACATCAAACACATAGGATTTATCATCGGTAGCCAGCTGACGGGAGGCATCACCGATAATGCTGCGAACCAGCGTTTCATATAAATATACCTGACCCTGATTGTTTGGCCAGTCGCTTTTGAAACGGAAACTCTTGTTCAGGCTAGGGGTCAGTACAAATACACCCTCATCATTACGAAGCACAATTTGTGTAACATCCTTTTTCTCGTTCGTCATGGCAATGCGGTAATAGGACGGCTTGCGGTAGGAAATATCGACCTTGTATTCCTGCGGCGTGTCGCCGGTATGCAGCGTCATCAAAGCTGTACCGTGGTAGCTGTTCAGGTCGCTCACCACGTCACTCAAATCTTTAACCACATCGTCTGCGCTCTTCTTGCCGCACCCGGCCAGCAGCAACGTTACACACATGACCATGGCAAGCATCCATGAAATCCGGCGCATGTCATCAACCCCTTCAGCACATGTTTTAAATGAATTAGTACATGTCTATGAAGGACTTGTTCGATTTATGCAGACTGGCATGACAAGCTTGAGCGTATCCTTGTGTAATGCTATAAAATCTTTTGGAGACTAACCATAAATTCATATAGGAAATAAACCGAAAAACCAATCAAAACTACGCCGGCACAGATCGTAACCCACTTGATGGCAGTTCGGTTCATGGCTTTTCGTGTTGTTGCTACGAGGGTCATTAAGCCTAAATCATGGACAAGAATACCAAACAAAATACCTAAACCAACAATCAAAAATTGACTTGTATTTGACCGATCAAACGAACTTGCCAGCACAGTCCCAAAAACACTTACCCAGAACACTAAATTCCCTGGTGAAACAGCTACAAGCAGCCCATTTTTATAGGAAGAAAATAATGACTTTGTCTTTTTCTCTCCTTCTAGCGCAATATCATGATCCGCATTTTTAATGCTTTCGTACCCTACGTAGCACAAAAATATGGCTCCAACGAGCCACATGATCACCTGTACAACAGGTAAGGACAGAACAGAGGCCAGACCAAAATATAAACCAATGATTAATAACAAATCGATGGTCATCCCCCCAAGCCCAACAATCCATCCATGCATGAATCCATTCTTTAGCCCTTGCTTCGTCATTTCAACCGTGATGGTACCTACAGGTAGTGCTATTGAGAAACCTAGTAAAACATATGTAATAAACAATGCCATTTCAAAACCCCTTTCAAATGTATAAAAGCGTTATTCTATACCATAAAAAATGACAAATCAATAAAATTTGAAGAATAAAATGAGCTAGTAACACATGAGACTTATTTTGTACAAAATCGGATGCATTGACCAAGTTTGTCCATTGAGTATTGAGGGTTCAGCGCTTATCATTGCTTTTGTGATAATAATTCTCATTTGCAATATTATGAATCATTCTATTATACGGAGGTTGCTATGATCAACAAGAACTCTATGATTAACAAAAAACCTACTCGACAATACACTTCTCTGCTCTGTCTATTCTCTCTTATGGGGGCATTGCTGCTGGGGTGCGGCGCATCAGACAACAATCAGACTGCAAACAGCAACACAGCAGCATCAACAAAAACATCGGAAGCAGCCACAACTCGCGCCTACACAGACTATAAGGGACATACAGTAGACATTCCCACGACTCCTGGGCGCATTGCTTACTTCGGAGAAAACTATGGGGATCTATTGGTTTTAGGCGTACAGGCTGTTGGTACATCGACTTCTATGATCGAGGGAAAGATATATGAAAAAAAAGTTCAGAATGTATCGGACCTAGGATTTCCCATTGATTTAGAAAAAACATTGGCTCTACAACCAGACCTAATCATCACCGCCGATACGGACGAAAAACAATACGCAGCGTTATCAAAAATTGCACCTACAATTATGTTCGATACCTTTGCTCCATTAAACGAGCGTTTGGTACATCTCGGAGACATTGTGAACAAGAAAAAGACTGCTGAAGACTGGCTTGCCCAATATAAAATCAAGGAAGCAGAGATGTGGAGCAAACTTCAGGCGAAAGGTGTAAAACCGGGTGAAACAGCTTCGGTCTTTACCTACTATCCCGGTGACCGTCTGTTCGTCATGGCACGGACAGGCTTGTCGCAAATACTGTATGAAAAAAATGGTCTCAAGCCTACTCCCCTTATTCAGAAAGCACTGGATGAGGACAAAGGATTCGTGCAATTATCACAGGAAGTAATCGGACAATACGCTGGAGATCGGATTTTCATACTAAGCACTCCAAGTTCAGAAGCCCAGCAATCCACCGAACAATTAATGAAAAGCAAGCTGTGGCTTCAGCTCCCTGCTGTCAAGCAGGGACATGTGTACATGCAGGACATTGGCAAAACCGAAAGTGATGCTTCTACTCGAGAATGGCTGCTGGAGGAATTGCCCAAGCTCATAAAATAAGATTGGAGAAGCCTATCGCCCTTGTTGATAGGCTTCTTTTTTGTTGAACCTAAAGGAGGTATACTTATGCATATATGATAACCATTCTCAGTAAAAGGAGCTTTACACCGTGAATCAGCCTTCATCGTCTGTAAATTCACCTCCACCCAACACACTGCTTTTTCATTTTAAAGGAATTGTGTTGGTTAGTGAGCCTACCGTTGGACTAATATCTCAATCAAATTCCGATCACTGTCTGCTTATGTTCATCGGCGGGGCTGGTAGGGTGGATGTGAGTCAAGAACAATATGTATTCCATTCAGGTCATGGGTATTGGTTAACTCCTGGCGAATCCTATCGCATCGCTCCCTTGGATGGAACTGTTCCTGAATACTACAAAATCACGTTCAAGGTCATTACCATGCCGTTGGAGCCACAATCGGACGCGAGCTTGGTTGAAAACGCAATGGGCATGCCATCCATATATCATGGATCTGTCCTGCCAGAACCGCGTGAATACATCGTTTCCTCTTCCTTCAAGCCTATTCAGTTGGCCGAAGAGTTATTTTATAGCACCCAACAAACAATACAGCCGCATAGACAAACCACTGCATTGCGTCAGCAAATCATGTTTCAAGAGCTGCTCTTACTGTGGCAGGAAGCCCACGTCCCTATTAAGCATAACGAGGCCTTTAATCCGACATTGCCTGCATCGGTGGAAAGTACCCTTGCATATATGGAAAACAACTACGAAAAGCCTATTACGGTCAAGCAGCTTGCCGAACAGGCCAACGTTTCCATATGGCAATACTCCCAGCTGTTTCGCAAAATAACGGGCAAAAAGCCGTTGCATTACCTCACTGAGCTGCGCTTGAACCATGCCAAGCGGCTGCTGCTGGAATGCAAACGGCCTTTACGTGAAATTGCCCGTCAGGTGGGTTTCTCTGACGAATATTATTTTAATCGGCGTTTTAGGCAAATGACCGGGGTTCCGCCGGGTAAATATGCGCTTTCCGCTCCCGGTTCTGTGTGCGTTAAGGATTGGACTGGCCACCATATTCATATCCCTCGTCGAGCGAGCCGCATCATCTACCACGGAGAAACGATGGGCGATTTGCTCGCGTTAGGAGCCACAGCCATAGGCGGAAGCCTGCGGCTCAGTGAATACAGCGTCTATAAGCATCGTCTAGAGAACGTAACTGACGTGGGACTTCCGCTGGATACCCGCTTGACCAGCGCTCTTGATCCTGATCTGATTATCATCGCCAACTCGGATGAACAGGAATATGAGCGTATTGCAAGCATCGCGCCCACCGTCACCTTCAACTCCTTTGCCGCCCTGGAGGAACGACTGCGTACACTTGGCGCCTGGCTCGATAAGGAACAAGAGGCCGAACGCTGGTTAGCGACCTTCACCGCTCGTAATCTGGCGATGTGGCAGCAGCTCAGCACGCATATCACAGCCGGAGAAACCGCCTCTGTTTTTATCTTCGACCATGGCGATCGACTCTTTGTCATGGGCATGTCCGGATTCTCATCGGCCCTCTACCACCCGCACGGCTTCCAGCCTGTCGAGCCAATCCAAAAAATGCTTGATGAGGGACTGGGCTTCGCAGAAATTAATCCAAACGAATTGCCTGATTACGCTGGCGATCGCATATTTATGCTCGTCCCTACGGCACCAGACTCCAAGCATACGCTGGAATGCATGCTCAACAGCCCTCTCTGGCACAACCTCCCTGCTGTGCGTCAAGGCCAGGTATATTTCGTAGAAGCAGACCGCTGGAACTGGAGCGATGCCATGACTCGGCAAAAGCTGCTCACTGCACTGCCCAAACTGCTCGTTCATTGATGCTGAAATGCTGCTATTTTTCAAAAGCTACATGAGTCCTTGAATAGTCCCATCTGCCTCCAGCGACATATGCTCAGCTGCTGGAGATTTGGGCAATCCTGGCATCGTCATGGTATTACCTGTTTCCACGACTACAAAGCCTGCGCCTGCGGACAATGATACGCTGGACACGTGAATGGTGAACCCCTCCGGCGCACCTAGCAAGGAAGGTTGATCTGAGAAAGAATACGGCGTTTTGGCCATACATACGGGCAGTTGTCCAAAACCAAGCTGCTCCATACCCGCCAATGCCCGTTTGGCAGCAGGCGTGTAAGCCACCTCTGCCGCACCGTAAACCTCCTTGGCAATAACACTAATTTTCGCTTGTAAATCAAGCGTATGATCATATAGCGGGGCAAAATGGGCTTTATCCTCCTGAAGTAAGTTCAGCAGACTTTGGGCCAATTTTTCTCCCCCTTGGCTTCCCTGCGCCCATACTTGTGAAAGCTCTGAGGGTACACCCAGCTTGCGGCATTCTGAGAAAATCAAATCCAACTCAGCTTCGCTATCTGTTACAAAATGGTTAATCGCCACCAAGACAGGCACACCAAACTTTTGCAAATTCCGTACATGCCGGCTCATATTGGCTAATCCGAGTTGCAATTGCTCCAAATTTTCCGCATCCAGCTCATGTTTAGCTACACCGCCGTTATATTTCAGCGCTTTGGCGGTTACAACCAGCACAGCCGCATCCGGCTGCAAGCCGGACTGGCGGCACTTGATGTCAAAGAACTTTTCCGCTCCCAGCTCAGCCCCAAATCCCGCCTCTGTGACGACGACCTCTCCCAGCTTCAACGCCAGCTTTGTACCGATCAGACTGCTACATCCATGGGCAATATTAGCAAAAGGTCCACCATGCACAATAACCGGAGTGCCTTCCAACGTCTGCACTAGATTAGGCTTTAATGCTTCCCGAAGCAGCACAGCCATTCCTTCCACCGCGTGCAGCTCCTCTGCTGTTACCGCTTCACCGGATTCGTTATATCCAATCACCATCCGACCCAACCGTACTTTAAGATCGTCCATATTTTCACTTAAGCATAGCACCGCCATGACTTCCGATGCCGAGGTAATCAGAAAGCCGCTTTCTCTTACCGCTCCATTCCCCGTTCCCAATCCAGTCACAATACTTCGCAAGCTCCGGTCATTCATATCGACAGCCCGTTTCCACACGATTCGGTCTGGCTTCAGCCGCAAAGCATTTCCATGGAACAAATGGTTATCAATCATCGCTGCCAGCAAATTATGTGCTGCCGAAATCGCATGTATATCCCCTGTAAAATGCAGATTAATGTCTTCCGCCGGAACAATCTGGGCCTGTCCTCCCCCGGTGGCTCCACCTTTCATCCCAAAGCAAGGTCCAAGGGACGGCTCACGCAGCGCAGCAACGGTTTTATGCCCCATCGCGTTGAGTGCCTGGGACAGCCCGATGGTTGTCAGCGTTTTTCCTTCTCCAGCCGGAGTGGGATTCATCGCCGTAACCAGCACCAGCTTTCCATTCGGGCGATCCTTCAGTTCCTCCCACAGAGATGGATTCAGCTTCGCTTTATATTTGCCATACGTCTCCAGATGCTCTTCTTCAATTCCTGCTTCTTTGGCTATATCAATAATCCTCTTCATCTTTCGTTATGTACCCCCCGTTTTATAAGTCTGACCCATGGTGTCGAACCCTTTATCATTTTATTCTACCAAAGTGTACGGTTTATTGCGCTATGATTCATTTCATCGCAAGCATGACTATCCTGTGAGTTATAAAAAAAGCATCCCCTGCCTGCATGAACTTTGAGGATACTCTTTTGGCATGTCCTAATCAGCAGAAATCCTTTAGAAATCAGGACAGCTTGGAACAACAAATTATCCATATGTAAGCAATTAAACTCTCAACTACTCTACACTTTATAATGCTTTTCTAGCAGTTCCTTAAAAACATCAATCGGGTACTTGTATTGATCCGTTTTGAACACAATTCGGTTATTCCATTGATTCTTTTCCAGCTCGCATCCATGCTCCATATCCAGTTCCTTCATAATAAATATAATCTCATCTAAGGTTACCATCACACTATGTCTGTTCGTTGTAGTCGCCAGCATCTGCTCGCCTTCCTGTATGTATGCCTTAACGATCTGTTCATCAAACCCTTCGCTGATCATTAATTCCATCAAGGTTTGTACAAAAAGAGACGGCAGGTTTTTGTACTGCGATTTTTTAATCCCAAACAGCGTGACGCTTAAGCGGGAAATATCATGCATAAACACAATGTTTTTTCTCCGGTTCAGTAAAAACAAGCTGGCATGCCAACTATTCAAAGGCGGATAAATATCAACTTGAAGTGGTTCAGTCTCCCATTCCTTCAGCAGTTTTTGTGTTCCACGTATAACAAACATTATTGCTCTCCTTTATTTGACGGTCCTGTACCGTAGCTCGTAATCTGGCATCCCTAACCTCTCACACCAGGTATGCCCCGGATATTATAACACCGTATACCAAACATCCGATTATAGACTATTTCAGTATAGAATAGGGGAATGATTAATTACCTGACACTGTTGAACGTAGCTCCTTCAGGACAATCCAGGGCATTTTCGTTTTCTTAGTGGATATTTTTTATGGAAATCGGCTCCACTGCTCTATATAATTCAGGTACAGTTCGTCACACGAGCTTAATCTAAAAATTAGGGGTGTTTTACACCTATGCCACAGCATATTTTACTTATTGAAGATGATCTATCTATTGCTGAAATGCTGCTTAAAGCACTCACCAAGGAGGGTTACAATTTAACCACCGCCTATGACGGAGAAGAAGGACTTAATGCCTTTGAACGTCATACTTACGACCTGGTACTCGTGGATCTGATGATGCCGAAGGTTGATGGTATGGAGGTAATCCGGCAAATTCGTACCCGTAGCGCGGTGCCGATTCTGATTATGTCGGCTAAGGACAGCGATGTGGATAAAGCGCTTGGACTGGGCTTCGGGGCAGACGATTATGTTGCCAAACCTTTCTCAATGCTCGAAATGACGGCTCGTATTCAGTCCGCGATCCGCAGATCGACTACATATGCCCGCCTGCAACAGCAGGAGGAACAGCCGCAAGCACAAGTTTTGACCTATGGAAATCTACGCATTGATTTTGATCATTTTACAGTCATTCGCGATGGAAATGAAATTCAGCTAACAGCCAAAGAATCCGATATTCTGAAGCTGTTTGCATCCAATCCGAACCGGGTATTTACGAAAGCTCAATTATACGGGTTTATTTGGAAAGACGATTATATGGGTGATGAGAATGTGATTAACGTCCATATTCGCCGCCTACGTGAAAAAATTGAAGAAGATCCCTCTCACCCTGTCCATATTAAAACGCTGTGGGGCATCGGTTACAAATGGGAGAACGGTTGATATGAACATCGAAAACATTTTCGAATGGATTGTCGTCCTCATGATGTCCGTCGTTATCATATGGCTTTGGCGGGAACGTGTAGCCTATAAGCGCAAAATAAAGGATATCCGAATCGCCCTAGAGCGGATCGTGACCGTGAATCATGCGGAAAAACTGCTATATGTCACAGGTGACGTGGAACTGCAGCGACTCATGACGGAAATCAACCGACTACTAGACTTAAATCTGAGGGTATCAGCCGATTACAACCGGGGCCAAATCGCTATGCGCAAAATGATTTCGAATATTTCACACGATCTCAAGACCCCGCTTACCGTTGTGCTTGGATATGCCGAGATGCTGGATGGCGATCCGGATATTTTGCCGGAAGAACGTATAAAGCTGTTATCCAGAATTCATCAAAAGACAAGCGAAGCGATTGAGTTGATCGGAAGTTTTTTTAGTTTGGCGAAGCTGGAAGCCAACGATACGGACATTCCACTGACCCGACTGGAGATAGGAGAACTGTGCAGACGCAGCATTTTGGAGTTTTATGATCTGCTGACGGCTCAGGGTTTTACGGTACATATTGACATCCCGGAGCATCCCATCCATGCCTTGGGGAACGAAGGAGCCATTGGGCGGGTGCTGAGCAATCTGATTTCAAATGCCATTCGGTACGGGGCAGAGGGTCGAACGCTAGGCCTGACGCTGTCAGAACAGCAGGATACGGTGCGTATAGAGGTGTGGGATCGTGGAAAAGGCATACAGGAGCCGGAGCAGGATAAGGTTTTTGAACGCATGTACACACTTGAGGATTCGCGTAATAAAGCGGTACAGGGCAGTGGACTGGGTCTTACGATTGCCAAGCGCCTGGTTGAATGCATGAATGGAGAGATGCAATTGACCAGCAAACCTTATGACCAGACCGTTTTCTCTTTTACCTTGAAGAAGATCAATTATTAAGCGAACTGCTCAACTTAATAAATTTGTAAGAATTACGAAAGAAAAATGAACATTTCGCCCTTTATTCTTGAAATATCAACAGCATACGAAGGGAGAACACCCATGACTTACATAGTACGTACACATCAGCTGACCAAAACTCTGAAGGGCAATGAAATTGTAGCAGGGGTCAGTATGAATGTGCGCAAGGGAGAAACCTATGGCTTTCTCGGTCCCAATGGAGCGGGCAAGACGACGGTGATGAAAATGATTACCAATCTGCTCAAGCCGACCTTGGGCGAGATTGAATTGTTCGGTGAAAAGCTAACGCCACAGTCTTATCATCTGCTCGGACGGATGGGTTCGATTATTGAATATCCGATTTTTTATGAAAGGCTGACAGCTCAGCAAAATCTCGAACTTCATTGTGAATACATGGGCTATTATAATAAGCAGGCTGTCCGGGATGCACTGGAATTAGTGAATTTGCGGAATGCAGATGACAAGCCGGTAAAAGACTTTTCACTCGGAATGAAGCAGCGTCTCGGGATTGCCCGAGCCATTGCGACCAAGCCTGAGTTACTCATTTTAGATGAACCGATTAACGGTCTGGACCCAGTGGGAATTAAGGAAATTCGGCAGTTATTCCATATGCTATGCAAGGAATATGGGATGACGCTGCTCGTGTCCAGTCATATATTAGCGGAAATTGAGCAGATTGCGGATACGATAGGCGTGATTAATCACGGACGGCTGATTGAGGAAGTTTCGATGGAACAGGTACGGGATACCAATACTGAATACATCGAATTTACGACCAACGATTGTAAAAAGGCAGCCTACGTCCTCTCCCATCATCTGAGTCTGAATAATATAAGGGTGCTGAATGAACGTAGTATACGTATTTACGACACTAGTGTACCGCAAAAGCAAATTACGAAAACGCTCATTTTAAATGATGTAGAGGTCGATTCCATTCATCAGAAGAGCAGTACGCTGGAAGACTACTTTTTACGTCTGTTACATGGAGGGGATCACCATGCTTAAATTGATACAGTTGGAGATGAAAAAGCTTCATCTAGCGGGTTATATCCGTTCAGCGCTGATCGCCAACGCTTGCATTCTAGGGTTACTTAGTACTATTGGGCTGGACAGCCACATTGAAGGAGTACCCGAATTTAGACAGTACGCTCAGCTTCTCGATCTCATGGACAATATGGTGAGGGCCACGTTTATTGTATTTGCCTCCGTCCTGCTATGCCGTTTTATCGTAGGAGAATTTAAATCCAAATCGATTACAATCTTGTTCATGTATCCGATTCATCGTCAAAAGCTAATGATCGCCAAGCTCTTGATTGTACTGATGTTTACGTTTTTATCTATTGTAATATCGGAAATCATCATTACGGCTGCAATTCATTTGCTCAACCAGTTTGTCATAATTGTACCGGATAAGCTTACTCTTTCCATACTAGCCGACCAATCGGCACGTACGCTAATCAATGCCGTTGCCGCCAGTTTTATGGGACTAGTTCCGCTGTATATGGGAATGCGAAGATACTCTGTACCCACGACTATAGTGACCTCGATTCTGATTGTAGCATTGCTTTTCTCCAATAATAACGGTGCTACCCTTAGCTCCATTGCCCCCGTGCAAATCAGCTTCTCTGTGCTGGGAATGCTTGTGGCTTATGCAGCCATTCGGCGCATTGAGTATAAGGATATTGCCTAGTAATAAGGATCAAACATAGAACGCTTTCATAAAAAGATGAAAATCCTTGCTTGATATACACACATTTTTCACTGGACTTCATTCAAAAACAGGTATATCCTATAGGAGAAATTAAAAAACGGAATAAGGATCTTCGGGGTAGGGTGAGATTCCCAACCGGCGGTATGGCTCATGGAGCTAAGCCCGCGACTCTGTATCCGGCAACAGGATACGGACTGATTTGGTGAGATGCCAAAGCCGACGGTAAAGTCCGGATGGAAGAAGATCGAAATATGAACATGCCGCAAAGTCGATGAATACTGCATTATGGTTGTGCAGTGACTTCATTTAATTTGCATCAAACGGCAAGTTTATTTGATCAACCCCCGTCCTGCATGGCCTTCGCCATGGACGGGGGTTTTTGTGCCACCGG
This sequence comes from Paenibacillus polymyxa, assembly GCF_015710975.1. Lineage (NCBI taxonomy): Bacteria > Bacillati > Bacillota > Bacilli > Caryophanales > Paenibacillaceae > Paenibacillus > Paenibacillus polymyxa. The sequence continues at coordinate 362,889 of NZ_CP049783.1, forward strand.
TCCTGTATTCGCAAGGAGCTAAATAAGTATGAGTCAATCATCAACTGTACTATCATCCAAAGGTTTTGATCGTAGCTCCCACATGAAAAGCGGTTTTTGGCTAGTCGCGATTGGAGCGGCCTTGTGGGGCGCAGACCCGCTGTTTCGTATTATTTTGTTAAAATCATTTACCTCAGCACAAATCGTACTGATGGAGCATGCGCTACTCTTTATCGCTCTGACGCCGATGCTGTGGAAGCATCGCAAGGAACTCAAAACGATACGATTTCGTCAGGTTTTCGCTATTTTGTTTGTCTCATGGGGTGGCTCAGCACTGGCCAGTGTGATTTTCACCATGGCACTCAGCAACGGTGATCTGAATGCAGTTCTTTTGCTCCAGAAGCTTCAGCCTTTGGTCGCTATTATTCTGGCCCGCGTTATATTGAAGGAAATGTTACCGCGTCATTTTGGAATATTAATTGTCATCGCTCTGTTCGGGACGTATCTTCTGACTTTCGGTTGGTCACTTCCCTTTGGACATGTTCATGATTTTGTTCAAGTTGGTAGTCTGCTTGCACTGGGTGCAGCGATTCTGTGGGGCGGTTCGACCGTTATGGGCAGCTACTTGCTCCGTTCGATGAAATATGAGACAGTAACCTCCCTCCGCTTCATGGTGGCGCTCCCTCTGCTCATTGTTCTCACCTCGGTGGAGCATGCTCCGTGGAATATGCCTACAGGTACATGGGCGGGCGCAGCTGTAATTATCAACTTGCTGCTGCAAGCATTGCTTCCGGGTCTTCTCAGTTTATTACTGTATTACAAAGGCTTAAGTACAACCAAAGCTTCTTATGCTACGATGGCAGAATTGAGCTTCCCCATGGTTGGTGTCGTAATTAACTGGATCGCTTTTCAGCAAATCGTTACCGTAGCGCAATTGACTGGTTTTATGCTGATCTGGATTACACTCTTTATGATTTCTCGTCAGCAGAAAAATTAATAGCTTAATCTTCTTTCATGCTCATCCAAGCCAAATCGTGAAGATGCTTTTGCATCTCTGATTTGGCTTTTTATGTATTCATATTCATATTAACATTAGTTCCTAAGACCTATTTTCTCAAAAAAAGTGTACTATTCCTCGTTTTTAAAGATTACATCTATAAAATTAGTCGATTTATGTCGAATAAAACTATGTAGTGATCATCTGACACAGAGGAGAAAAAACGATGACTAAAGCAAAACAAACAGTTCCGTGGTGGAACAGGTTTCTCAGGCAGTTTTATTTAATGAGGACAAAATTAATAATATCTTTTTTGGCTGTGTTATTGATTCCAAGCGTACTTATTGGATACTTTTCTTACCAGGGGGCCACGACACAGCTCAGTCAGCAGATGGCTGCTTCCGTAAACACGAATCTGTATCTGATCCGAAGCAATGTTAATCAGTATGTAGCACCGATTATAAAAGACGTAGACGTGCTTACCAGTGAGATCGAATCTGATTCCATTGCTTCCAACCAAGAAGCCCTTCAGAAAAAGTTGGATGTCATCGTCAAAGCTCATCCTGAGTTAGATGCTGCGCTCCTCGGCAATATGGAAGGACAATATATCCGTTCTCCTATAAAAAAAGAGGCTGATTATGATCCTAGGGAGAGAAAATGGTACAAAAACGCGATGCTACATAAGGGAAAGGTATTCGTCGGTGTTCCAGTTGCCAGCGTTACGACAGGGAACTTAGTAGTTAATGTATCGGCAACGCTCAAGGACGGTGAAGGAGCTGTTGCATTGGCTTTGAATCTGGACAAGATGGGTGAAAGTCTACAGTCTGTGAAGATAGGTGAACGCGGAGGACTCATCATTGTTGATTCTGATCATAAAGTTGTATCTGGGACTGGAACAGCCTTTACCAAGACAGGCAAAAAACCGGCTGATACCATGGAGGGCCTTCCCGAAGTGGCGGCAACCGGTGAAAATGATACTCCTTCTGTGTCGCAAATTCAATTTATGAATCGGGACATGCTGGCCTTTACACTTAAGGACCCTCTCACCGGCTGGAACATTGTTGCACTATCGGATCTGGAGGATTACAGTGATGCAGCCCAACCGATTCTGAAGCAAAGCCTGATTGTAATTGTTATTTCCATACTGGCCGCTGCGATCATCATAGTGCTTATGGTCCGCTCATTCCTAATTCCACTCAAAAAGCTGCAAGCAGGAACACGGATCGTCCGTGATGGAAATCTGACCGAACGTGTTAATCTGTCTAGAAAAGACGAGTTCGGCGAGCTGGCACAGAATTTTGACCAGATGACGCATTCCTTGCATTCAATGGTCTCCGAAGTCAACCAAACCTCCTCCCGACTTGCTTCCTCTTCCCTGATAATCAAGGAAAGCACAGAGCAAACGACGGAGTCCGTACAACACGTAGCGGAAACAGTTATGGAATCCGCGGAAAATGCAGTGACCAGCGCCGAGGCATCCGAGCAAACCGCCAATGCTGTTGAAGAAATGGCGAAGGGTGTCAGCACGATTGCCGAATCGGCAAGCTCCATCGTGGATTCAGCAGGACAAACCGAGCAGGACGTAGCTCAAGGTAGTCAAATGATCAGTCATGTGCGGACACAAATGGACCGCATTTTGGAAGCTGTAAGCCAAACGGCTAGCCTGATGGATGAGCTATCCCAGCTCTCGGACGATGCGAAGCAAATGAACGCGGCTATAGCTGCCATTGCCAAGCAAACTAACTTATTGTCCCTGAACGCATCTATTGAAGCCTCCAGAGCAGGCGAAGCTGGACGTGGATTTGCCGTAGTCGCTATAGAGGTACGCAAGCTGTCGGAACAGTCCAAGGAAAGCGCTGATTCCATCAGTCAGATCATTACGCAGATGCTCGATTTGATTCAACGCTCTACCGCTACGATGAACGGTAATGTTCGTAATCAGGTAGGTGAAGGATTACGAATCAGCCAAGATGCAGAAGGTGCTTTTACGAATATTGAACGCTCTACTTCTCATATCGTGGAACAAATTCAAAGTGTGTCCGCTGCTGCTGAACAAATCTCTGCCAGTACAGAGGAAGTTTCAGCCACTGTCACCCATTTGGCAAGCCTATCCCGCAATTCGGCGGACAGTTCGCAGACAACCTCTGCTGCCGCTCAAGAGCAAATGGCAGCCATGGAGGAAATCGCCTCTTCCTCACAGGAGTTGTCCAACATGGCACAGGACCTGCAAGAGCTTGTTAAGCGATTTAAGATTTAGCTTCCACAGCTATTATTGAAATTTCACCAACGAAAGCTCAACAGCACTGCATCTGTTTAGTAACAAAAGCCTTCGCCCGCATACAAAATACGGGCGAAGGCTTTTTCGTTGATTCCTTTAGACGATGCCTCGTACTTACCTATATGCTCATCTGCCCCGTTAGCTGGCGGCGTCTATCCCCTTCTGGATCATGTTCCACCATAATATCCTGATGAAAAATGGCTGTAGCTCGCTGTTGCCTGTCGTACATCGGCCATGCTCGCTCAGGTAGCATAGGCTCCCCATCCCGTGCAAAAGCAACCCACGCCTGCTGCATATCATGAGCAAGCTTCTCCATCGAAGGTTGAATCTCTAATCCCAGCTTACCCAGCAGTTTCAGATTATCGAAAACAAAAGCAATTTCTGCACCGTGAACCGCTTGTCCAAAGGTAGGATGACCCGGCAGTGTCCAATCAAAACGGTACATCCATACCGATGCATACACCGACTGTGCAGCGGCAAGAGCCAACGCCGGACGCCAAAAAATGAGATCGGTCAACATTTGTGCCTGTCCCTCAATAGTAACTGGAAAAGGTTCTATCAGGTCGCCAATGTCGGACATACCTGTCATCATTTCCAATGCCTGACGTGCTGTTAGCTTGTTCATCAGATGGGATTCTTTGCGGATAAAATAGTTCCCTTCATGCAAGTTCGTTCCAATCATAACAGATACCTGTTTTGCTGAACCTTGGGCGATTGCCGACAGGGGTAGATCCGGCAAGGTCACCCCGTCTACAACGGGTTGATAAATCATCGCCATTCCTGGTCCGATGACTTCATGTGTTTTGGCCATAGCGAGCATCAGCGCTTCTGTCGGCAGCGTAAACAATCGCTCAGGATGCTGAGTGTCCACACCCAGTTGCTGCAAATACACAGCCGCCACTTGCTCTGCCTGTGCAGTTGGCAACACCTGCGATGCTCCACTTTGCAAAATTGCACGCTGGAACAGCCCCTCAGCGGCTGGCATCGCCAATAGAGCGGCAATACTCATCGCGCCTGCCGATTCACCGAACACCGTTACTTCGTCCGGGTTGCCGCCAAAGGCAGAAATATGATCCCGAACCCATTCCAGCGCAGCAATTTGATCCAACAGTCCGGCATTTGAGGTCAGCCCATTTCCCTTTGGAGTCAAATGCAAAAATCCTAATGGTCCTAACCGATAATTGATCGTAACTACAACAATATTGCCATTCTTCGCCATGCGTTCCCCGTCATATAAAGGTATAATCCCAGACCCGGTGACAAAGGCACCGCCATGAATCCACACCAGCACCGGACGTCCCTTCTCAGGAGCCTTCGAAGCCGGTGTCCAAATGTTCAGATACAAGCAATCCTCGGACTGCTGCGGCGGTTCCACCAGATTTCCGGTCATACTTTCAGCGGAGGGCATGGGTTGCGGACAGATGGGTCCGAAACTCGTCGCAGCCCGTACACCCTCCCAAGGCTCCAAAGGCTGTGGTCCGTGAAAACGAAGTTTTCCAACAGGAGGCTGCGCATATGGAATACCTTTCCACACATGATATCCATTCCCCGTTTCTCCACGTAATTGACCTAGACGAGTATGTACTGTATTACTCTCCATCATGAACCCTCCTTTATTTTGTATGTTCAACATAACGGTATACTATCAATCTTTACATATCTCTATTATACCCTTTGCGCAGGACCAAACCAAAAAATACCGGAAGCGCTTTTGCGCTCCGGCATTTTGTAGACAGAATGAGTGGATCTTGCTTAATCCCGAACCTCTTCTTTCGGAATCAGCTTGTAAATTTCTTCGCTTTCCATCGAATCAATCAATCGGTCTAGCCACTTGTAATAAGCCACGGCCTGCTTCATTTTCATACGGTCTTGCTGAAGAATGGTCTTAAATTCCTCGTATTCTTCACCCTGTGCCATCAATTTGTCCAGTTCCTCAATGGCTTTGCGCAGTACGAGTAAATTTGTTTCTACTGCTTTTCTCCATTTAATAGCGAAGAAGTCAGTAAAAGTTTGGTACCAGTCATATTCGACTTCATACAAGTCCTTGCGTGAGCCTTTGCTCCATACCTTGTTCACCATTTTCAGATCCAACAACGTTCGAACTCCTGTACTCATGCTCGTTTTGCTCATTTCCATTTCACGGCCCATCTCATCCAGCGTCATCGGTTTATCCGCAAAAAAAAGCAAACCGTACAAATGCCCCGCAGACAGAGTGATCCCATATAGGTCCATGTTTTTACCTATAGCTTCTATGACACGTTTGCGAATTTTTTGCAGCGACGCCTGCTGCTCATCACCTAACTGGTACAAGCTCATGCTTGCAACCTCCTAATTTTAGAGCATTTTGCACAACCTAGTATGAACGACTTACCCGTAAAGGATTAGCTTTGACGCAATATATGAAATCTTTCAATACGAATGAAATGTTTCAAAAGCAAAGCTTCTGTCTATATTACAACAGCATGATCGTTCAAAATCATAATTCGCAAAATTGCTAATGATAGTAAACTTTTAAAATTATGGATATACATAAATCTTTTTGTTATGGTCATATTTCATTGTCTATTTTAAAAAAAGCACTATCGGTTGTAAAGTTCCGAATGTTTGAGCATTCTAAAGAACGAAGGAGCATATCGAAGGAAAGTTTGTACAGTTTTTTCTGTACGTACTTTACGAACAGTTTTTTTGTTTGAAATGTAAGTGATGCTTCTGTTACAATTAATTTTGTCATTAACCGTTCAGGATGTACAGAATTATGATTTTTATACTCAATCCATCATGCAACATGGGGTTAATACCAAGCAAAGTATAGAAAGAAGAGGTGTATGTATGACGATTTTGGAAGTCAAAAATGTCAGCAAACTCTTTGGTCCTCACGCAGAGCAAGGTGTTCCGCTCCTGGAGCAAGGCTGGGGCAAAGAAAAGCTGGCCAAAGAAAAACAGATTACTGTTGGTGTTAACAAGGCCAACATGCAAATTAAGCAAGGTGAAATTTTCGTAATTATGGGGTTATCAGGTAGCGGCAAGTCCACTTTGGTGCGAATGCTAAATCGCTTGATTGAGCCTACCTCCGGTGAAATTCTGGTCCACGGCAAAGATCTCCGTAAGATGAACAAAGAACAACTCCGCGAGGTTCGTCGTAAAACCATCAGCATGGTTTTTCAAAAGTTCGCCCTGTTCCCACATCGGACTGTATTAGAAAATGTAGAATACGGTCTTGAAATTCAAAAGGTAGATAAAGCACAACGCCAGGAAAAGGCACAAACAGCGCTGGAACTGGTTGGTCTTAAAAACTGGGGCGATAAAATGCCCGATGAGCTGAGTGGCGGTATGCAGCAGCGTGTCGGCCTGGCACGGGCACTGGCAAATGACCCTGAAGTTCTCCTGATGGATGAAGCATTCAGCGCATTGGACCCTCTCATTCGCCGTGACATGCAAGATGAGCTGCTGGAGCTTCAAGATAAAATGAAGAAAACGATTGTCTTTATCACCCATGATCTGGATGAAGCGCTGCGGATTGGTGACCGGATTGCATTGATGCGGGACGGAGTGGTCGTACAAATTGGTACACCGGAAGAAATTATGATCCAACCAGCTAACTCTTATGTAGCCCGCTTCGTCGAGGATGTGGATCTGTCCAAAGTGTTGACGGCTGCTCATGTCATGCTTCGTCCAGAAACCATCACTATGGACCGCGGTCCACGTGTAGCTCTGGAATTGATGCGGGAGCGTGGAATTTCCAATCTATTCGTCATTGACCGCACCAAAAAGCTACTGGGTGTTATTAATGCCGAGGATGCTGTCCATGCACTGCGCAACAATTTGAAGATTGAAGATATTTTGATCACGGACGGACCGCAGGTTCCTGCTGAAACTGTTATTAATGATTTGTTTGAAATTACAAGCTCGTCCAAGGTGCCACTGGCTGTCGTCGATGACAAGCAGAAATTGCTGGGCGTTATCGTCCGTGGAGCTTTATTGGGTGCACTAAGTGGAGATGTACCTACTACAAAGGAGGTGAATGCCCATGATACCGAAACTACCAATCGCTGAGTGGATTCAATCCATTGTAGACTGGATGGGTATTCATCTGGCTGGATTGTTTAATGTTATTTCTTCGGTAATTGAAGCGGTAGTAGGCTTTTTCTCTGGCTTGTTCATGCTTCCGCACCCTCTGGTGTTCATCGTGATCATCGGGATTATCGCCTTTATGATCGGGCGGGTGCAGCTTACACTGTTCACTGTCATCGGCTTCCTGCTGATTGATAATCTCGGCTATTGGAGTGAAACGATGAACACGCTCGGACTGGTCATCACGTCTGCGCTTGTATCCATTGTTATCGGGATTCCGATCGGAATCTGGTGTGCATACAGTAAATCAGCATCACGCATTATCACGCCTTTACTTGATTTTATGCAGACGATGCCAGCGTTCGTGTACTTGCTCCCGGCGGTTACCTTTTTCAGCTTGGGTGTTGTACCAGGTGTTATCGCCTCTGTAATCTTTGCGATTCCCCCAACCATTCGCATGACCAACCTGGGGATTATGCAAGTATCGGATGAGCTGATTGAAGCCTCTGATGCTTTTGGTTCAACATCGGCGCAAAAGCTGTTTAAAGTACAGCTGCCACTGGCATTGCCTACCTTAATGGCTGGTATTAATCAGACGATTATGCTGTCACTGTCCATGGTTGTTATTGCTTCCATGATCGGTGCGGAAGGTATCGGTGCGGTTGTGTATCGTGCTGTGACCCAACTGCAAATTGGTAAAGGCTTTGAAGCCGGCTTGGCTGTGGTCGTTCTGGCTATTGTACTTGACCGCTTTACACAAAACCTGTTCAAACCGACGAAAAGAAGCAAAAGTCGTGTATCCAGCAAGCAAAAAGTATGGATCACCTCTGCAGTTACAGCGGTTATTCTGATCGCTGGCGCATCTCAATATTTTGTTGGAACAGATCATTCCGCTGCTGGTAAAGGTAGTGCTGCTGCCAATCCGATTGGCGCAGAGGTTGATTATAAAATTATTGGTATTGATGCCGGGGCAGGCATTATGAAGTCGACGGCTAAAGCAATTCAAGACTACAATTTGTCTGATTGGAAGCTAGTCGAGGGTTCCGGTGCAGCCATGACGGCCACATTGGACAAAGCCATCAAAGCGAAAAAACCGATCATTATTACCGGTTGGACTCCTCACTGGATGTTCAACAAGTATGATCTCAAATATTTGGAAGACCCTAAAAAGTCTTATGGTGAAGCCGAGGGTATTCATACGATTGCCCGCAAAGGTTTGCAGCAGGACGCTCCTACTGCTTATGAGTTTCTAAAACGTTTCAAATGGACTGCTGAAGATATGGGTGAAATGATGGTTGCTATCCAAGAAGGGACCAGCCCTGAGCAAGCTGCCAAGGATTGGGCAGAGAAACATGCCGACAAGGTTCAGGAATGGACTCAAGGACTGCAACCTGTCAATGGCGACACCTTTAAGCTAAGCTATGTAGCTTGGGATTCGGAAATTGCGAGTACGAATTTGCTGAAATATATTATGGAAAACAAACTGGGTTACAAAGTAACCGCACTGCAAGTTGAAGCAGGTCCTATGTGGACAGGTGTCGCTAGTGGCGATGTAGATGCCTCACCGGCTGCATGGCTGCCGTTAACGCATGCGGATTACTGGGCTAAATACAAAGATAAACTCGACGACCTAGGTGCAAATATGACTGGTGTTAAAACCGGGTTGGTCGTTCCAGCTTACATGAATGTTAAATCAATTACTGAATTGCAGGGGAACGGAGCCGAAGCGGCTCCAGCCTCCGCCGCTACTGGGGACTTTGGCAAGGAGGTCGGCTACCGCATTGTCGGTACCGACCCTGGTGCCGGACTGATGAAGCTGACTGCTAAAGCTATCAGTGACTATGGATTGTCCGACTGGAAACTGCTTGAAAGCTCTGGAGCTGCAATGACCGCTACACTGGATAAAGCTATCAAAGCCAAGCAGCCTATCGTTGTAACCGGTTGGACTCCTCACTGGATGTTTAACAAGTATGATTTGAAATACTTAAAAGATCCTAAAAAGGCTTATGGTGATAAAGAAGAAATTCATACCATTGCCCGCAAAGGGTTGAAACAGGATGCTCCTGTGGCTTATGAATTTCTAAGCCGTTTCAAGTGGACTGCTGAAGATATGGGTGAAGTGATGATCGCAATTCAAGATGGTACTCCCCCACAGCAGGCTGCCAAGAACTGGGCTGATAAGCATCCTGATAAAGTACAGGAATGGATCAAGGGTTTGCAGCCCGTCAACGGCGATCCTCTGAAGCTGAGCTACGCTGCTTGGGATTCGGAAATTGCCAGTACGAACGTATTGAAATATGTATTAGAACAAAAATTGGGCTATAAAGTAACCGCGCTGCAAGTGGAAATCGGCCCAATGTGGACAGGCGTGGCTGGCGGAAGTGTAGATGCTACCGCAGCCGCCTGGCTTCCATTGACGCATGCTGATTATTGGGCTCAATACAAGGATAAAGTAGATGACATCGGAACCAGCATGACTGGCGTTATGTCCGGACTTGTCGTTCCATCCTATGTACCCATTGATTCTATTGAGGATCTCAAAACGCAATAATACTTCTTCCAATTTTAATTGCTACTAATAAGTAGAAGGCAGATCAGGACTACTCCCGATCTGCCTTTTTGATATCCAAATTTAAAATTGCTCTCAGCCTTTGATTGTGAACCCTTCTTGAGCGGGCACATCGGCATGCTGTGCTGTCGTCTGATGTTGTCTAAAGAATAACGGATAGATCACGAAGGCCACCAGCAGACTCACACAACCAATGACGCCCAGAGCAATCAAATCCTTAAAGATGTATGTGATATCCAGACCCTTGAGCGTAATGTTCCGTACTGCGTCCAAATAATACGTCAGCGGCAATATTTCAGCAAGCCCTCGCAAGAAGCCGGGCATTGCTTCTAATGGCCACGTATAACCTGACAGCATAAAGGAAGGAACAGCAATGAGCATCAGAGTTTGTGTTGCATCCACTCTGGTCTTGGAAAAGAGACTGAACAGGAACCCTAATCCACACAAAGCAAAGTTAAAGACCAGCGAAACCAAAATCAATGGCAGTACCTGTCCCCTAAACGGAATATCGAAGCATAAAGCGCTAATACTGAATACAGTCAGCACATTAAAAGCTCCCGCCGCATAATAGGGTGCTAGCTTGGCAATAGCCAAGCGCCAAGGGGTGTTTTTCCATGCGCCAAATCTTCCCCAAGTCCCAGCTTCCTTATCACGCGTGCAAGACAACGCAATACCTAGCAGCAGACACTGCTGGAGAGCCGCAGAAATAACCCCCAACGGCATGAAAAGCTTATAATCATATACCGGGTTAAATAGCACTCTGGATCGGAACGGGATGGTAGTCAGCGTCGAGGCGGCCTGATCGGCGTTCATTCCCTTTTGCTTCATGGAATTGAGCGATACTCCGGCACTCACGCTACTAATGACCTGATTGGCAATCCGACTGGCACTATTGGAATACATCATATTACTGCCGTCAATCAGCGTAAGCACAGGTGGATTTTCCCCATGCTTAAGCCGAGTGGTAAAGTTATCTGGAATGACAATTCCGACCTTGGCTTCCCCAGTCTCTACTTGGCGGACTACATCATCCTGATTGGTCACTTGCCGTGTAACGGCAAATGAATCAGTCGCGTCGAACGCCTGAATGATTTGGCGACTAAGCTGCGAATTATCTCCGTCATACACCGTAACAGGCATCTCGGTAATCCGCTGATGCGAATACAGGAAGCCGAACAGTATCGTATACACAATTGGCGTAATCAGCAGAATAGCCATAAAGCGGCGGTCCCGGAAGATACTCAGCCATTCCTCGCGAAACACATCGCGGATACGAAGTCTTTCCTGTGAACCCTGCATATTACTGCGCCCCTTTGCCTGTAAACAGAACCGTGGAGCCTGTTGGAACGGAAGCCGCAAGATCCGGTAATGCTACCTTCACACCAAAGGAACGGACATCCTTATCACCTGAGCTTTGGCTCGGTTTTTGAATGGCAAAGTCCGCAGCCGATTCTAACAGAATGACTTTGCCCTTCAGCTCCTTACCGCCTGACAGTAATTTAACTTGAACTGTATCCCCTGCTTGAAGACCGTTCAGAGACGTTTCTGGTACATAGAATTTAGCCCAACGCTGTGTGGATGTTTCAATTGTATAGACAGGAAATCCTGCGCTAGCCATCTCACCCAAGCTAAGCGACTTGGATTTTACGATCCCATCCTCAGGCGCACGCAGCGTAGTATAGCCCAAATAGGTCTGAGCCTCCTGAAGTGCAGCTTCCGCCTGGGCTACCTGTGCATTGGCACCTTCAACCGCAGATTGTGCCTGCTCTACCGTCGATTGCGCCGCCTTCACTGCGGATTGCGCTTGCTCTACCGAAGCCTGAGCAGCTTTGACATCTTCCTGTTGCACAGCCACTTTGCCCGCTCCTGCCTGTGCTTCCTTCACTGCAGCCAAGGCTTGACGGTATTGGGCTTCAGCCGCCGTAATTTCCTCCTTACGGCTTCCCTCCCGCGCCATATCCAATTTTTGCGACTCAGCATTATACTTGGCCACTGCCTGTTGATGTTCCAATGTCGCTTGATCCAGTGAGGCCTGAGTTGCTGCACCGGCTTCTTGAAGTTTTTTGGCACGCTCCAGATTTTTAACAGTCAGGTCCAGCGTTTCCTTCGCTACCTTCACAGATGCTTGCAATTGCTCAAGCTCCTGCGGTCTTGCCCCGCTCTTGAGGGCATCCAGTTTCGCTTTGGCGGCGTTCGCAGCCGCTTGGGCCTGTTCTATCTGGCTGGAGGAAGCCTCAGCAGTCACACTGACCGCTGTCGTACCTTGGCTCTTCTTAGCCTGAGCGGCGCTCACGGTAGCCTGTGCCTGGCCTACGCCTGCTTGAGCCTGCAATACGCTGGCTTTCGCTTTGGACACATTGCTCTTGGCTGCCAGCAAAGCAGCCTGTGCTTGCTTCACCTTATCTTCCAGCTCACGGCTTTCCAGATGGGCTATCACCTGCCCTTTTTTTACCTTGTCGCCCTCATTCACCAGCATCTGATCAATACGTCCCGCCATCTTAAAGCTGGCATTGAGCGTATCGGATTCTACATAAGCCGTAGGGATAGAAGAAGATTCATCTGCGGATAAGCTGCTGCTCCCTCGTGGGAAAGCAGTCAAAGCATAGATTCCTACAGCGATTAAAATAATAAGTACGATGTAAATCGCATATTTTTTGGCTTTCATGTTCTCATCACTCCACTTGTCTATTTAATGTTGCATCCCCAGCGCGTTACATACAAATACTTCGGTACTTTCACGAACTTCCTGCAGATTCATCGTTTCGCCCCATACCATCGACCGCATTGGAGTAAAAATGTAAATGCCGAATAAACAATTTGCAGTCGTTTTTGCATCCAGCTTACTCGAAATTTTTCCATAGAACTTGCCGGAATCAATCTCTGCCTCCATAAAATCAAAATAGTCTGCCAGCACCTGCCTAATATTAAAATGCTGTTCCTGCGAGACCCATCCCTTACTGACCAGTAGACGGCAAAAATCCGGCTCTCTCCCAATGAACTCAATATGTACTTGGATCAGCTTGCGAACCCTCACTTCTACCTGATCCATAGGAATTTGAGCCATCGCTTCATGGATATCCTGGACAAAACGTTCCATTCCCATCTTCAAAATGTAAATGTACAATTCTTGCTTGTTTTTAAAATTGTAGTACAGGGTTCCTTTGGCTATGCCACATACCTTGGCAATTTCCTCCATATTTGTATCATTAAATCCTCGTTCGGAAAAAGCCTTGAGTGCGCCGTTAAAAATAATTTCCTTCGTTTGCTGTTTCATGCTTCCTCCTTTTTTGAACTGACCGTCCAGTACAAAAATTATGTATTTATTATAAGCCCATTTTCAGTTATCCAGCAATAGGAAATGTGCAAAAATGACCATTTTAGACACTTCGTCTAAACGATTATTCTAAAATGAAAATGCAAAAACGGATCGAATAAGTGAGGGGGTCACTCATTCGATCCGTTATTTCATAAAATCGGCTAATAAGGGGGCACATCTACGGATTATCAGTCGATTTTAAGGGAGGGCCGATTATTTCTTCACCGTTTGATTGTATTGCGCAATTTTGCCTGTAATTTCTTGTGCAGCTTGATCCAGAGCCTGTTTTGGCTGTTGCTGGCCACTCAGAACAGCCTCAATCGCACCTTCAACAATCTGACGCGCTTCTGGGAATACACCCATTACTGCGCCTTGTGTAGCAGTGGATTGTGCCGATGCATGCAATTGGTCAACCGCTGTCTGGAATTGCGGATATTTTACCATATTATCTTTGAGTACCTTCTCGTCATAAGCTGCTTTCGTGATCGGGAAGTACCCGGTGTTCACACTCCATTGTGCCTGCACTGCTGGGGAAGCGACGAATTTAATGAACTCCCATGCCGCCTTTTGCTGGGCTTCAGGTTTGTTGTTCATGATGTATAAGCTCGCGCCGCCTACAACTACGCCGCCTTCTTTTGCTTCATTGGCTCTTGGCAGAAACCCTGTGCCTACTTCGAATTTATCGCCAACCTGCTCCACAATATTACGCAGCGAAGCGGTAGAATCCAGCGTCATCGCAATTTGTCCTGCGGAAAAGGCTTTCGCTGTATCGTCCGAGTTACGTCCCAAATTGGATACGACCTTTTCATCGATCATTTTCTTCCACCATGTCAGCGTTTTTACACCGGCATCCGAATTCAGCAACGATTCCGTAGCTGCTTGCTCACGTCCATTGCCATTATTCACATAGTCCGCGTTCTGATTGGCAAACAGTTGCTCCATAAACCAGCCGTAAATGGCAATGGATGCACCAGATTTACCATCCTTACTTAAGGCTTTGGCAGCTTTTTCGAATTCATCATACGTTTTCGGAGGATTAGCTGGGTCAAGTCCTGCGGCTTTGAAAGCATCCTTGTTGTAATACAAAATCGGGTTTGACGTATTGAACGGCATGGCGTTCAACTTGCCATCAATCGTGTAGTATCGTGTAATATTCGGTTCAAGCTGCGACAAATCGAACTTATCCGCATCAATAAATTGTTGTACAGGCGTGATCATTTTGGAGTCGATCATGAATTTACTGCCGATTTCGTATACTTGAATGATGTCCGGTCCGCTATTAGAACCAAGCGACGCCTTCAGCTTGTTCAAGCTGTCATCATATTTACCTTGATATACTGGCTCTACCTGAATGTCCTTATGACTAGCGTTAAAGTCAGCAGCAATCTGCTTGATCGCTTTTTCACCGTTGCCGGACATTGAATGCCACCAAGTCAGCTTTACAGGTGAAGTTGCTGCTGCCCCTGTATCATTACCATTACTCGGCTTCTCCGCCGCTGTATTGTTGCTACAGCCTGCTGCAACCACCATAGCAGTCAGAATAAGCAGGGTCAAAGCACTTTTCAAACGAAAAAATCTCATAATCTCTCTTCTCTCCCTTTGATTAAATGATTCTTGAATGAAATGTTTGTACTCTTGTGTGTTAAAGCTTTGTATATAGGCTGCTTGCGCAGGTGTTGCTGTCTTTTGCTTCTATAATTAGCCTTTAAGCGCACCCGCTGCCATTCCACGCACCAGCTGTTTTAATCCAAAGATCAGCAGGAGCAGAGACGGTAAAATGACAAGTGCCGTACCCGCAAACACCAGATTCCATGAAGTCGATTCCTGAAACTCCAGCATAGATATGCCGATCTGTACGGTACGCATATTCTCGCTATTTGTGACCAGTAAAGGCCAGAGATATGAATTGTACATGTTCAGGAACGAATACACAGCCAGTGTTCCGAGCGCAGGGCGCGATAACGGAAGCACATGAAACAGGAAATATCGGATATGTCCGCACCCATCCATACGAGCAGCCTCGAACAGTTCCTTGGGAAGCTGGAGAAAAAATTGTCTTAACAGGAACGTTCCGAACGCCGTCGCCAGAAATGGAACCGTCAACCCTTGATATGTATCAAGCCAGTTCCAGCTTCGTACCGTCAGATAGTTGGGAATAATAGTAACTTCCCAAGGGATCATCATCGTCGCGACAAACATGCTAAAAATGAAGTTTTTTCCCTTGAATTCCATTTTGGCAAAGGCATAGGCCGCCAAGCTGGCTGTAATCAGTTGTCCGATCATTGTCAGACCCGAAATGAGAAAGGTGTTGCCGATAAAGGCTGCAATCGGAACGATTTCAAACACTTCAGAAAAATTGGCCATATGAAAGGAATGCGGGAAAAAGCTTGGTGGGTAAGCGCTCGCTTCCTCCGGTGACATGACCGCCATAAAAAATGTATAAATAACTGGGTACAAAATCAGAGCGGCTGCAATCGTAAGCAGCACATACAATAATGTTGAATTCAGGTGTTGTTTCATTGGTAATGCACCTTTCTTTCCACCCACTTAAACTGAATCATCGTAAGCAGCAAAATGACAGCAAACAAGACAATGGCCTGCGCACTCCCTGTTCCGAACCGGAAATTAACGAAAGCTTCCTGATAAATGGAATATACAAATACATTCGTACTGTTCACCGGACCACCTTTGGTCAAGATATTAATTTGAGCGAAAGACTGGAAGGCACCAATGATGGAAACTACGGTCACAAAAAAGATCGTCGGTGATAGCAGCGGCATAGAGATACGCCAGAACGTGACCAACGGTCCGGCTCCGTCCATTTTGGCACTTTCGTACATGTCATCTGGAATCCCTTGAAGTCCGCTTGATAAGATAATGTAATTGAAGCCAAGATTCATCCAGATGGTCATTATGGCTACGGAGAACAACGCCCAATCTGGGCTGGTCAACCACGGAACTGGATTGATATGTAATAGGGAAAGCACATAGTTGAACATCCCCAGTGTGGGATGGAAAAGGAATTTCCAAATGACCGCAGATGAACCCACCGATAACACCATCGGTAGCGAGAAGGCAAACTGAAAGATACGCATTCCACGTAATTTACTGTGTGTAAGGGCAGCGAGTACCAGCGCCAGTAAAATACCCACAGGTACCGTCAATAGTGCAAAAAGCAGCGTGACCTTAATCCCCTGTAGAAACTGACCTGAGCTGAACAGCATAGTAAAGTTATCTAACCCCACATAATCTGCAACGTTTCCTGCGGGATCTGTAGAATGCAAGCTGAGATAAACGGACTTTATCATCGGATAAAACATAAATACAGCAAACAAAATAAGCGATGGAGCCAAAAAGGTATACGCCAGCGCGTTTTCGCGCAGTCTTTGAATTTTTAGCGAACCCGTGCGTATGCGAGCTTTAGACGATGTCCGTTGCTGGCTCCTCGTCCCCAGTCCCAAAGATTTGTTAAGTTCACCCAAAACGGAACGCCCCTTTCTTTTCAAACCAACCTCAGTAAGTGTATCGTTTTGATGTAAAGGGAACATCAAGTGAACTGGAGTAAAATGTTAATGTTTTGACACTTTGTAAAACCTGTCTTACTTGGGTATTTGCACAAGGGCACAGGCTTCTGCATACGATATATCATTATATGAGTATGGAGGTCAGAGGCGAATGTCGTACAACACCGTCAGTCCGCAAACTTTATATCAAGCTAGACCGGAATTCCAACAAGAACTCAAAAAAGTCCACGATCATTTGCATTATCACTTGAGTCCCTACATGAACCACACGGTTAGGGTACAAACGATGGATCATCAGGTGTATGAAGGAACGATTGCGCATATGGATGCGGATCATTTGTATTTGAGAGTGCCTCAGCAGTATCACTCATCCTCCTTAGGAACCCCGACCCCTGATCGTTCCTATGCCTACAACAATGTCATTCTGCCGCTGGTGCTATTTAATTTGTTGGTTATAGTCCTGTTGAGCTAGCGCTCGATCCATGCAGTCTGTCTAACTAAAAGACAAAAAAACCTCCAAATCCGTAAGGAGCCTACCCTTGGCACATTACGAAGTTGGAGGTTTTATTTATTTGTGTTCTTATAATCATTAGTTCTCACAGGAGATGCCTGCTTCCTGCTCTAGTATAGCTATAAAACGCTCTATACGTTCTTTATTCGGCAGGTGGCAGAACACCTCATTTACCCCCTGATTGATCAGTAGGATGCTCCCCTTAGTATCCGACAATTCCTTTTCCAGCTTAGCCAGCGAAATATGGTGATAATTAATGAATTTGATCCAAGGAATACCCATATTGCAGGAATAAAAGATGATTCGTTGGGACGTTACTGCCAGCATTCCACAAAGCGGTATCTTCTCGGAGCTTTGCTGCAAATCATACGTACACCTAATAAAGGATCGGATGTGTTCGCCGGCTTCTAACGTCAGATTAATGGCTCGTAGCTCTTTTTCATCTGTTTTCATCCCGTCTCATCTCCTGTTCGAAGTTCAGGAACGAGTCGCAGCTCCATGACCTCAAATCAGCTTTTGCGGCTTGCCCCGTCGACCTCTTCCATTTTTCGTCAGAATAAGAACTGGACAATGACTGATCTCCACTACACATTAAAACCAAGGATGGATATGTACAACTTAACATGGGCACAGTATGTTATCAACAAGCAAGCGAGCACTGTTATTGAGCAAAAATCAGCAATCTGTACCTTATACACTAGATAGTATTTTGGTGATTTATTTAGGTGATTGGTAATGTGAATTTCAGAAATGAGGAATGGTATACGCTTCTTCTTGGCAAGCTAATGTGAGAATACGTCAGAACGGAGAAGAAGCCTGATGAAATATAACCGTTTGCTATGCGCTGGAATCGCTGTTTCTTTGCTGAGTATTACTCCTTGTCCCATTCCATATACGAATGCACAAGACACATCATACGCCTCTCCCGCTCCTACAAAGGGAAGAGCCTATTACGAAGAACGGGGCGACATTGTATGGGAAGTTCCTACCCATCGTAAGCTTATCGCTCTCACATTCGATGACGGACCGGACGAAAGCAATACGCCTGCCATTCTTGATTTACTTCAGAAATATGATGCGAAAGCGACCTTTTTTGTCGTCGGCAGCCGCGTAGAAAAGCTGCCACACCTTGTAAAACGGGAACGAGAGGAAGGACATGAAGTTGGCAACCATACCTTCCTTCATTCATCCTTTCAGTATATTTCCCGCAATAAAGCTCTGTCCGAATTGAATCAAGGTCAGGCCAGTATCGTTCAGGCAACTGGAGCAGGGACCCATCTATTTAGACCACCAGGCGGCTCCTATAACGATACACTGGTCAAGCTATCCAAAGAGAAGGGACTGAAAATTATTTTATGGTCCTGGCATCAGGACACCCTAGATTGGCGTAAGCCCGGTGTACACCGTATCGCTGATAAGGTGCTTCGCAATGCCCGTAACGGTGATATTGTCCTCATGCACGATTATGTACATCAAAGTACACAAACCGTTGATGCCTTGAAGATTATTCTCCCTGAGCTCAAGAGAAGAGGTTATTCTTTCGTCACTGTATCTGAATTACTCTCTAATCGAGAAAAGCCGGATGGGCTGATTGAAGTGAATAAGTGAAAGAGCAAAATAACATGAACTAAACACAAATATTTCAAGAAGAATTAAAGTGGGCTCGCCGTTGACTATGCAAAAAATATGCAGGATCGACATGGGAATTAGATAATACAAGAGACCTCTCACAAGTTTATTTAACTTGTGAGAGGAGAAATCGCAACCTGAATAGTGAGTACCGCATCTTATTTTACATAGCTATACTTCTCAGTCCAATGTTTTGGAGGCCAGCCATTGCATCATTGTTGTTTTCTTTCCGTTAATCAGCTTTGATACTTCATTGTTATATACGTAAATCCAGGACCAGTGGCCATTATATTCATACGGTGTTTTGTCGCTCTTCTTGTACAAACCAGAAGTATCCACTACATTATCAAACAACGACATATGGACATCCTTTGCTCCCGCATTCACCAAACGGTTATAGGTCGGAATCATGTAATCGTTGGGTGGAACTACGGTGTCGGTTTTGGCGGCGACAAACCAGATCGGCAGGTCCTTCATGTCATTAATTTGTTCATCGGTGATAAGGCTATCCTTCAAGGCTTCACACGCCACCACAGCTGCTGCAAAATAGTCTTTATAATCACGGATCAGCAGCATAGTCATGTATCCTCCGTTGGAGTCTCCGCCAATGTAGATTCGATCTGTATCAATGTCTTTGTTTTGAGCCACGTATTCCTTAATTAAGGACATCAATGCTTGCTCGTACTTCGAGGTTCCGTCTCCAAAGCCTGTAAAACCATCCATCCAGTAGGTTGGGGTCTGAGGTGCCAGCACATAAGCCCCGCCAAAATAAGATTGAATATCCTTAGAAGCAAAATTCGCTGCCTTATTTCCCGAAATTGGAATCGTCGGATCTGTACCTCCCTCTCCCATACCATGCAGCCAGATCACCAAAGGGTTCTTCACTTTGTCTTTTGCTGGTGCGTAGTTCGCGTAAGTTAAAGTAACCCCATCAAATGTAGCTTTGCCAGTTGTAAACTGATCAACAAGCTTCCGGATTTCACCTGAGGAAGTATCAATCTTCAATCCGGAAATTGTTCCTGATTGGGTTTTAATAGCCTTTTGCTGCGTGATCGTATATTTGTTATCATTCCATCCGTTAAACCCGGAACCTGCATCATAATGAATAGCGGAACCCAAAGTTAAGGACGGACCGATTTCCATTTCCAGCACAACGTAGCTTCCGGTTTTCTTTACAGGGTTGCCGCTTTTGTCCGATACATAGGCCTTGGTGACCTTCCTGTTACCTTTTTCAATAAAGGAATTTACCAACCTATTGTCGCTTCTTTCCACATGTACCTTAAATGTATCGTTTGTTATCGCATCTTTGGGTACTGGCTTACCCAGGTTAACAATGATCTTCGTAATGGCTGCTCCCCAATCCTTCACCTCCGCAACCGTCCGGTATGAGGTGGGCTGTACCTTGGCATCCTTGGCCCATGCACCGGAGTTGAAAGCAAAGGTCGTACTGACAGCTAAAGTGAATAACATAGATGTTTTAGCAACCTTTTTAAACTGTTTAAACATGATGTCTTACCTCCTAGATCCATTAATAAAACGCTTACATTATTAATTTTAACGATTTTTTTATTTGCATCCTGCCTTTTATTAGCCTAATTCAGGTCAATTACTGACTCCTTGCTTCAGAAAGCCTCTTGTGCTTTTTACGATATTGATGAGGCGTCACGTGATAAACCTTTTTAAATACCCTGGCAAAAGACTTCTCGTTCGGAAATCCGTGTTCCAGCGCAATTTGTATAATAGAATGGTCTGTATTCATAAGAACACGGAAAGATTTCTCCAGACGGATGGCGTTGATATATTGAAAGAGTGTCAACCCTACATGCTTTACAAAAAAACGGGACAAATATTCGGGAGACAATCCAAAAACCTGAGCGATGGAATCCAGCGATAGGCTCTGATCGTAATTTTCTTTGATATAATCAGTTATCAATGTCAGCCGCTCCAAATATTTATTCGTGTTAAAGCCAGGGAGCGATTCGTTGTCAATTTTAAAATGCATTAATAAAAGGTACACCAATCTATAAGATAGAGACGTTAAGTGAATATGTATTAAAGGGTCATTGTGCTGGTTGAGGTAAGCCACAAATAATGTGTTTAACAGATCACGCAGCTCCTCAAAATGCTGTAATCTCTGCTCGTTGGTTTCGAAAATGGATATACAATCAAATAAAATGGGATTACTATCCTTTATATTTTCTCGAATAAATCCTGAAGGAATCAGAACAGTTATAGCCTGTCTACCTTGGCCCTTAGCCACAGAAAAGGAATGAATAGCATTCGAATTAATGAGCACAATATCTCCTTCTTTGGAGCTATAATTCATGCCATCTATATAGATATTGTCGATTCTTCCTGAGAGTACATAGGATATTTCGATGCTGTCGTGCCAATGCCTAGGTATGTATGCTGGTTCATTGGAGGAATGAGCTATAATTTTTAATGGAAAATGATTGTCTGCCTGGACTAGCTCATATTTGTATTCCAAGTTTGTCGCTCCTCTCAGATGTGAACATCATAATAGAAGAAACGGCTTCGACAGGTTGTCTAAACCGCCATATTTAACCTTCCTGTCTCTATAAACAAAAAAACCTAAGATAACAAAATACATAAGATCCTTGGATCTTAGCATTTGGTTCCTTAGGTTTTGCCTGCGTAACAGTAACAATCCCAGTGCTATTCATTTTCAATTAACTAAGCTAAGTATATAGAGGGTTGAAATTTATGTCAACGCTTTCACTTAAGGCGTCTAACCCTCAACTAGCGGCGATGTCCTTTAGCTTCATATGCCCGTAGCTCTCCAGCCACATCTGTTTTGCCTTATGCTGCTCGGTATCTCTTTCTGGTCGTTTCCCCTAACAAAAAAGAACGAGCTTCCATAGCCCGTTCCTTTATTTATGATCCTGTTTTTTGAACTTTGAAGATCATATTTAAACCAAAACCAATCAGCACGAGTCCCGTGACCTTATCGATCATATTTTGAACTTTAGGTGACATTAACCAACTTCTTATGTAACTTAACAATAATACGATTGTAGTAAACCATATAATCGAAAGTAGAGCATAAAGAGAGCCCATCAGTAAAAACTGCAAACTGGGATTATAGCCCGGTAGAACAAATTGCGGTAAGAACGTGAGAAAAAAAATAGCAACCTTCGGATTGAATGCATTGGAAACCAATCCTTGTGTAAACGCTGATTTTCTAGAATTCTCTTGCTTCTCTTGAACCAAATTACTCTTTCCTTTTTTATAAAGGAAGACAGCCCCATATATATCAAGTAAACTGCCCCTGCATATTTGACTACCTCAAATGCTACAGCCGACTTCATTAATATGATAGAAAGCCCCAATGCGGCTGCCAATGTATGAACGAGAGCTCCGCTAGTTAAACCTAGTGCAATTTTGAAACCATCCTTCTTGCCATCAGTGAGAGTTCTTTTCGTTATTAATGCAAAATCAATCCCTGGTGACATGACAATAAAGATGAGCAGTATCGTAAATGCCAATATATCATTCATAATGTGCCTCCAGATGAAATTTCAGATACACAATACTAACGCGTTATCAGCTATATTTCAATACCTAACATTCATCCTTTTGAAGCTAATGCGCCACTCGTACGATTTTAAGAATCTTCTGAAAATAAGATTTTTTTGTAAATAATGTTTTTTTGATAACAGAAAATAATCAAAGTCTCCTACCAGCGGTTCATAGACTTCCCTTTGCGAACCAGACTTTTCAGGAACAGAAAGAGCAGCGGCGATGTCCTTAAGTCGCATCGCCCCGCTGCTCTCCAACCACATCTGTCTGGCTTTGTCCCGTTCAGGGATTCTCTCTCTAGGCATTTCCATATCTCAGGTCTCTGAATAATTAGACAAACTGACCGGATAAAAGACATAAACCTTAAACCTTTTACTGAATAAGCTACTACTAAGCAACAATATTAAGGCGTCAACTTTAATATTGTCATAGTTGTATTAATATTATTGTGCAACTGAGCAGGAGTTGCATTGGCATTTACCAGTTGTATTGTAGTTGGAACTGTTGTAACGGTTATAATAACTTCAGCTGCGGTAGGTCCCCCACCATTGCCTGAAAAAGGTAAGGGTGTTATAGGAGTTCCGTTAACAGTGAGATTGAAGTCCGCATCACCTTGGTTGTGGATAGAAAATGAGATGAAGTAGCTCCCCGTCTCGTTAATCGTTATCGTTGGAGATGGAGGAGTAAAAGTAAATGCACCCCCAACATTCGCTAAAACCCCAGTAAAGGTAATGGGTGAGTTACCCGGAACTGTGTCAGTCCCCGTACCAGGATCTGCTCTGAAAACACTTAAGAAGTCTGATATCCCGACGCCTGCAGGCCCTGCTGGCCCCGTAGCTCCTGCTGGTCCTGCTGGCCCTATTGCTCCTGCTGGTCCTGCTGGTCCTACTGCTCCTGCCGGTCCCGTTGCTCCTACTGGCCCTGCAGGGCCAGGAATTCCTTGGAAACCTTGTAGCCCTTGCTGACCTTGAGCACCTGGAACTCCCTGTGGACCTGGCAGTCCCTGGGGTCCTTGAGGTCCTTGAGGTCCTTGAGGCCCTTGAATTCCTTTAACAATGACCTTCGGCAAAACTTTGAATTTTTTAACTGAACATCTTCTAAATTTTCTCCGATGCATTTTCTTTTGCCAACAATAATGTCTAAACATAATTAATGGTCACCTCCAAAGTCTAGTCAAATTAGCTTATTGTGCAATTAACCAAAAAGATTGGGCTGTTGACTTCATCTAGGAAAAGATAGGCATAGGCCTGTCCGTATGCTCCAACTCGTTGGTCATGATCTTAAACCTCTGTGACCGCCCACCTGTTCTCGGCGTGTGTTGTATGCTTTTCCAACAAAAAAAGGACTAGCTCAACAGCTAGTCCTTAATGATTGGGTTGAAAAGTACTACCTTCTATTATTTTTGGGTAAATGCGATTTTTAAGCCGATGAGTGTAAATAACGAGCCTTGAATATAATTGATTTTTTTAGAAAAGGATGGATTTCTCCGTAGAAAGGAGCCTACTTTTCCAGCAAAAATACTTATCAAAATAAAAAGCACTAAAGTTTGCATTAAAAATACCACTCCAAGAACTAGCATTTGAATAGAAACATTACCGCTTTCTTGGTTTACGAACTGAGGAAGAAAAGCCAAGAAAAAAAGTGATATTTTTGGATTCAACACATTCATGATGACACCTTTTTTATACAATGATTTGTAATTCAAGGTATCACCACTCTTGAGTTCAAAACTCGTATCTTTTGCTCTAAATGACTTATACGCCAAAAATAATAGATAAGCTGCTCCAGCGTATTTGATTACTGCAAATGCCAAGGAAGATTGATAAATTATTGCTGCGAGGCCGAAGGTTGCTGCAAAAATATGAACCAACAATCCCGTGCAAAGGCCTAAAGTAGTAAATATCCCTGCATTCCTACCTTTTGCTATGCTCTGTGTCAGAGTGAACACGTTGTCGGGACCCGGCATAATGGTGAGAACAATTGCTGCTCCCAGAAAAGCTAATATAGTTTGAAGCTCCACACAACTTCCCCCTTTGGATAATTTGCATATATACTACACCACAATATGTATAGAAGCTATTAGAGCAAATGATTGATGTAAACTGCCGAATTACAGAAACTCCGCTGCAAGCTACATGAGCACTCATGGTGTAGCAATGGTATAGAAAAGGGCTCCCTCTCGGGAGCCCTTTAAATAGCGGTATTACAGGGTTTTGAGACCCTTATTACATCATGCCGCCCATGCTGTTTTTGCCTGTGTTATTTATGAAAACATATGAACACAAAGGTTTCTTGTTGTGCTATTTATGAACTAATAAGAACCAAAAATACTGTATTGCGTTAACATTCGGTTAACGTGTTAACATCCCCTCTTGGTTTTAAAGCATCCTTTAATCCCTGTTGGTAAGCTGATCTACAATAAATATCCCCTTTTATAATGTATAAATCTTCAATCTCCTCAATGATATCCACGCCGACGTTGTAATCATCGTGCAAACTGTTCAGGATTACTGCAAGCCTTTTATGTAACAAGTCCTCGCTCCGCTCGCAAGCCTCCATAATAGTAGTTACTCTTTTTAACTGTATCATCCCATTCACTCTCCCGACTTCCGATGCATTTACTGACAATCATTTTTCATGTATACTCACTGTGACTATTTTTCCGTGGGATCTAACTTGGCTATCCTGGCAGGGATGCCAACCCACATTCGAGCGCCTCTCTTTGGGAGGCGTTTTTTTCACATCCCCTCTCGTAACAGGAACGAAAGTCCCTGTTATTTTGAGTTCTTGAATCTCTTAACCTTTTTATACCAACATCACATTATGACGTAAAGGGGAAAAATGTCGTATGATGTCGAATGCGAGTTGGGTCATCCTAGGGTGAATTTATCTTGACTTTTCCCTATATGTATGATAAAAGCCCAACCAAAGGCGGGCTTAGTTAATATCTAATATTTTTTTAAGCATATCAAGTTTGTTTTTAGATATAGGGCAAGTGTAGTCCGTACCCTTAAATGTAATTTCGGTTCCATAACTCTGCTCATCATACCCTGCTACTTTAGACAAATTAATAAGGTGACTTGGAGTAGCGGGAAACAGGTAAGGAAAAACCTTCTTACACTTCTTAAAGGTCAAAACAATTGCGATGTATTCATTTTGGTTATGAAAACGGGGAACATGATAATTTTTTTTGGGGTCCCACATATCAAAAAAGCAAACATCTTTCGCAGGGTAAAGGCCGACCGAAGTTTTGGTTTCGCCTAAAATAAACCGCTGTTCATCAGGTCGCTTTTTAGCTGCATCAATAAGGTCACCCAAAAATACAGAATTAGTTTTATTAACGCTAGTATAAGTTTGGGAACCACCAAAAAAAACTTTGCCGCCATAGTCTGCCGTTTCGTGTGCGGTAACATTTTTTAGATTAACCAAATTACCTGAATCCAAGCTAATAAAATCGGGAAATCCGTTTGAGAATTCCCCGAGTGTAGTTGGAACTGTATAATTACCGCTGGTTGTGAAAAAAAACGGTATTTCATAGTTGGATTTTGGCTTCCAGTTTTCGATGGCTATTAGATCGCCCTCAAAAAAAGAAAATCTATCTCCGTAACTACCATCCGACATAATCTCAGGTGCAAAAATCTCTCTGTTGTTGTCCATAGATCAAATCATTTCTTCAGTTCTTTCGGCAGCGGTAAAGCTCCGATGATTGTTTTGCGGCTTACAGCAGCTTTGTTAGCATCTTTTACTAACTGTTTGGACACAAGACGCGCAATAGTCTTTTTCATGCTCTTTCACCTCCCTTCAGAATCGGTAGCGGTAGGAGTAGAATAGCCTGAGCCGCGAAAGAAAGAGCAATTATAGGAGATTGAATAATAAAATTAGTGAGTACAATAGTAAGGGAAATCCATTTTAGATATGGATCTATTTTAGAAGGATTAATTTCTTCGAAGTTATTCGGCGCCACGCATAGTACGACTAATGCTGTTATGGCTGTAAGTAGTAGCGTGCCAATATGTCTTAAATCCACCAAGGGTATACTAGCAAAAAGCGCAGCTGAAAACACAGCACAAACCGTTAAAGATTTAAAATGCAGTCCTCCAGAAAACTTCCTAAGTGCAACAAATGAGAAAAAAGCTACGAGTGCACCTACCAAATGTCCTAGCATCCATCCAAATAACGCCGTAAGCACAAGACCAGAAAACCAATTAAGCTTTATACCTATTATGTAGGTTAACACCTCAACGCTTCCTGGCCCTTCTGGATCAGCTTTTTTTAAAACGTTCGCGATACGCCTCGATAGCCTTTCTAGCATCTTCCCTGTCCTCCTTCCTCGAAAGAATATAGGAGAAACCAAATGTGAATATAGACATTAGTAAAAGAACAAACGGACTGGACTGGTATAAAAGAACCTCGGCTATAAAGATGGTGACAGAGGATAAAAGAGCACTAACTGATACCCTCCTATTTTCTTCGGATAAATAATTTTCTTTCCATATAAAATCATGCGGCGGAGTAACGATAAACGAGAAGCCGATATAATAAATTCTAAGGATTAACGATATAGCAAAACAGATAAGTATATATGTTATTTGTAAGATGTAGACCTGATAAGTTGTGTTTTGCTGTAGTACCCCTGTCTGTAAAATACCCAGAAAGTTATAAAAATAGTAGACGCCGACTTGCACAATCGCATATGCACTAATTCCAGCTCCGAGGATAAATGCCGCTAGATGTGTCTTAATCGACATCCCGTATCTAAAAAACAATATAAACAGTATATATTGTAAAGGTAAATCCCACTTAGGAATGTCGAAAACCACACGCATGAAAAAAGAAATTATAGCGATTAATACCCCAAAACCAATAATTCTTCTTTTATATGATGCTACTGGAAGCATATATATTTTAAGACTAAACACCATAACGGCTATTGCATCCAAAACGCCAAGCAATATATAAATCACATTACTTAACACCTTACACCACCCTATATTTAAGTTACCTTAATTATATAGCGGTGTATTGGGTAATCAAGGTATTTTATGTATTTACCGAAATAATATCCTCCAGCTTAATCCAGCTAAAATCATCCTCACCCCGGACCAGTTTCACCTCTCTACGCGCTGTGTTAATTGACGTAACTACACCAGTCATAACCGTATCATCAAACGGGCTAAATACGGTCACTGTGACGACTGTACGTGTATTGTAAGACTCTATTAGAGCCTGTTCGATCAATTGTACCTCTTGATCGTCTAGCTCTGGCTTTCCTCTCCGTTGTCGGTCCTTCATGAGCTTCAGATAAACCTCTTTATGTTCTGGTATGATAATCCGGCTGCTTTCCCAAAAACCGTTACCTTCTAATTTTTTAGACATGTATGTAGCCTCCTGATGTATTATGTAACGATTATATTACGAACGTTTGTTCCTAACAAGATATTTTATTTGCCATCTATAAAACTTTTGTACTAGAAAAATATTCCTAGGTCATATATACTATTTTTATAATAATATTACCAATAGATAGGGGTTATGTAATGACTGCAATAGCTGTGATTGCTTTGCTGGCTTTTTTTGTGTTTTTTGTTTTGTGGGCTATAGCTTTAATAAAAAAGAATGACAAGGCTAAGAAGATGTTTCTCTTTGGGTTAGCTACTTTCATAATATTTGTTATTGGAATATCAGTCGCAGACACACAGAAACCAACCGAAACTAATTCCAAACCAGTAGCTACTACGCCTGTTAAAGAGAAAGAAGTTACTACTGCGCAAAAGGAACAGACTGATGCTAAAAAGCCATTGATTGACACGTCGCTTCCTTTTGATAAGTTTTCATCTACTCTCTTTGCAATGCCAGTTTCCAAGCAGGGAGAAACATTCGACAGTGTAAGAAATCAAGTTGTGAAATGGTCAGGTGTGGTCATTGAAGCTGGTTCAAGCAGTCTTTATGTTTACGGTAAACCAGCAGATTACAACGGCGAATCATGGTCAGATATTAGCGCTGAAAAGAAAAAACTCGGAGATGTTGTTATCGTAAAAGTTTCAGACCGTTCAGAATTAAACGGTCTGAACCAAGGGGATATTGTTTCTTTCAGTGGTGAACTCGGTTCGCGTGGCGTTAAGGGTGAATCTAACTGGAAACTATATAACGGAAAAATTGAGGGTCGTACAGTAGCAGAGCCGCAAAATTCCGGAACTATTACCAAAGCTAAATATAACAAAATTAAAAATGGAATGACTTATGAGGAAGTTTCTAAAATTATTGGTGGTCCCGGTGAAGCTCTTTCAGAGGTTGGTGAAAAGGGAGACAAATACTATACTGTAATGTATTCATATCAAGGCGAGGGCGGACTTGGTGCAAATGCCAATTTCACATTCCAAGGTAACAAACTACAAGCAAAAGCCCAATTTGGTCTTGAATAAAAACATGCCCCGGAGCAATCCGGGGTTTTTGTGTTTCTATCCCCCTTCGCCTCTCCATTAATTATACTTTTGTATAATTTTTATTTGACAATAATATAATATAGGTGTATAATTAATATCAGAAGGGAGGGAAAAAAAATGGCAAAGAAAAAGAGAAAACGTAAGCCCCCTGAAGTCAAAGATGTAATCCAGTTCTTGACGGTCCTGATTACATTGATGACAGCGATCATCAACCTCATAGTCTTACTACTTAAGTAGTAAGCTGAGGGTTACGGTTCGCCTCGAAAGAGGCGGATTGTAACGGGGCTTATGTTCTCTCTTTAATTAAGTATACCACGAAGCGAAGGAGGTTACACCGTATATGAGCAAGTTAAACGTTGCCAGCTTTGCAATGAGTTTAGCCGGGTTTGTCATAAGTGTAATTACCCTCATAATTGTTCTGAAAGGCTGATAAATATATGACTATCGCGGAAATGATCGTACGCGAAATTGATAAGCGAGGATATAAAAATAAATGGGTGGCCGAACAAGTAGGCATTAAAGAGGTCACCTTTTCATTAAAGTTAAAAAAGGACCGTTTTACTGCTGCTGAGTTGGTACGGATCGGTATACTGTTTGATTTGGATCTTAACATGTTCAAAGGCTCCACTACATTGGAGGAAGCAGAATGAAATACGGCCCACGTAAGCCCAACCTAAACAAGCGTATAGCAGCTCGTACCAGCCTCAAGCGGCAGATTATACACCGCGCAGGCATTAAGATGCCACGGGGCTGGGGCTGGCTTAGAAACCCACGTAAGGCGGCATACAATAAGGTATATAATCGCAGCACATTTGATATATTTAAAGCGATTGGTAAATTGTTCAAGTAGGAAGGTGAGGTTATGGGACCTTATAATTTAGAGTTAACACCTTGGGAAATGCTCATATTGCGAGACGATATGAAGGAACGTTTAAAATATAATCGTGGTTTCGTTCCCGAAGAACTGGCTATTTGGAGAAAAATAGAGGCATTGCATGAACAGTTAGAACGAGATGAGGCAGATTATAAGAAAGTAGAATCAAAAGATACAAAATCAACATAAGCTTAAAAAGCTCTGCCGACCAATTAAGGTTAGCAGAGCTTTTTATCTACCCTAAATTCAAACTGATTCCGCATATAATACACTCCGGAAATCTTAATTATATCCGGTGAAAACTTTTCTATGGATCCTCCATAATCTACGACCGTTATCAAATCCTCACCCAACGGCTGAACAACGTACACCTTTACCTGGCTTAATGCTGCTGTAAATAGTTCGATATCCGACTTTAACACTTTATATGTATGGTTCATGCTGAATCACCTCATGATAGTGTTCTGTAGATTTCCTAATTGTTATGATTATATAACCATTCTACTATCCTAAGAGTGTCGAAGTTAGGGGAAATTTGTCATGCAAAAAAAGATTCTATCAAACTTTGGCAGATAGAATCTTTTTCCGTTATTTAACGATAAATTCAACTTTTGTTCCGTCAGCGTAGTCGTCCAGCTTGTGACCTACCCATGATCCAGCTCCACGATTATCCTTTGGACTTATGTACTTAATGTCTGCGCCCTCTCCACCTTCGGAGCACATAGCCATAGGCCATTCATCGCGGTCTTTACCCTTTTTAGTGGGTACACCTTTCAGAGATAGTTCACGGTTATGGTCTGCCCCCTCACGGTCTATGGTGCATACTGGTGACTTTCCGGCTGCTATAGCCTCTTTAATGTGCTGTGCTGTTTCAGGATAGCGGTCTGACGGAAATTCCAGCCGCACAGTTTCTCCTGACACTGTTGTAGCGGATACAGGAGCAGAAGTTTGTACACGGGGCTTATCACCCCATTCTGCGTGGGACAGTGTATTTATAAACCCACCTAATACTATTAACGCCCCAAGCAAGCAAATTGTAATACAGGTTTTACGCATAACGTTTCCCCCTTAAACGTAAAAAACACCCCACCAGCGTATGCCAGCAGGGTATCACCGATGCTTTCGGATTGCACAACGGTGCTTCCGTATGTGTTGTTATCAGCATACATCGTTTGGGGGAATCTGTAAATGATTTATTAAATTTATAGACTAAAACAATGACAAAAGAATTATCATTCACACATTTAATAGTATGTATTGATAATCGACAATAGTTAGTTTAAAATTAGAACATAACCACTTTTAATGAGGTGAAATTATGGTCGACTTTAATAATAGGGAGGACTTGAGATCTTTTATTGCAGCGGAAATTTTATTTCCTAATGAGGCTGCAAAATATCTAAATATCACTTCCCAACGTCTAAATCAGTTAGTCCAATCAGGAAAATTAGAACCTGTAAAAATCTCACGTTCGGGATCGTTATATTTAAGACAAGATTTAGATGAACGCCTTAAAGAGTTAGCAATTTTTGAACCTACTAAAAATAGCAGTGTTAAAAAGGATTTGGATAACATGAAAACAGAATCAGTTTTATTTGGTAATGATCCTAAGATAATAACAGAATCCATCAATTATTTTACACTTCAAACTTTACATGGGAACTCTATGAAAAAAACCAAGCCTGTTTATGAAGAGGTAAAGAATAAATTTGACTTGCATACCCCATTGACTGAATATGCTCATGAAATATCAACTTTTCTAAAAATTGATGTTGAAATTATTACCAAAACTTATAATACTGTATATAAGGGTTTTAATCAGTTGCTCCCAACAGATATTGTAATGAAGATTGGTCAAGAATACTATCCCAAATTACTTGAAAAGACAGAACAAGCCCCTCCTTTTTTGTTTATGCGGGGAAATTTAAACCTTATCAAATATCAAGGTGTAGCCATCGTCGGAACAAGAGTTCCTTCTGAAGATGGAACAAAAAAAGCAACAAAACTAGCAGCAGTCCTTGGAAAGAATCGAATAGTTGTGGTTTCTGGTCTTGCCAAAGGTATTGATCGCGCTGCTCATGAAGGAGCATTAATAAACAATAATCCAACGATTGCAGTAATAGGCACTCCTCTTACGAAAAGTTATCCGAGAGAGAATGCTGAAATTCAAAAGAAAATATCTGAGGAAGGATTACTTATATCTCAATTTGCTCCATCTTCTACAGTTCAAAGATGGAATTTCCCATTAAGAAATAGTGTTATGAGCGGTCTCAGTCTTGCGACTGTTATTATTGAGGCCGGTGAAACAAGTGGGGCTTTAATTCAAGCAGACTATGCGTTAAAACAAAAAAGATTAGTATTCATTCCCCAAAGTGCGCTAGATAACGAAAAATTAAAATGGCCCCGGAAGTATATACAAAAAGTTGGCGCAGAGAAGTTTTCTAGAATCGAAGACTTAATAAAAAAGCTTGAACAGTCAAATATAATTAATTTAATTCAATCATCAAAGAATCACCAACAGAAATCATCCGAAACAGAAATTCGACAAATAAGTTTATTTGATGAAGAGGGATAACAATGTTTGTGGAACTAAATGAGCTTAAGGGATTTATTGTTTTACTTGAACATTTAGAAAATTTAGATGAGTGGATTGAAATTTCGAATAAGTTTTCTTGTTCATTCATTTTAGATTCTGACAAAGAAATATCCACATTAAAGGAATTATTTAATAATGATACTTTCTTCTTAAAAAAAGAAACTCTTTTACCCTCATTAGATCAAGCTATGTCCCATATGAATATAGAGCCATTTGAGACAGTTGTAATTTCAAAAAATTTTGAGTATCTAAAAACAATTCAAAATCATTCTCGTGTAGGAACATTATATATAAATTCCACCCTAGATCAAAGCCAAGTTGGTCATATGCCAGACTACTACCTGAAAGAGGTAAAGGATATTATAAGACTCGTTAAAGAATACCCTGGTTATTTCGCTGAGGTAAACACCACCATAATTAATCAATACGGCGAGTCTTTTTCAAATAACGGGATTGTATTTGAATACTTCATGGAATATAAGGGTCTTAAACTAAAAGTTATTGCGGGTGGGAGATACTATAGTTCCAGACATTACTTTAAAAATAGAGTCCATCAACTTTCTCATAGAATTATTAGAAGCAAATCTAATGATTCACAGATGGACTTATTTAACGGCATTTTCTCAAGTATAATAAAGTCATTGAATGCAGATGGGGTTACTAGAGTCCCACCAAGACCAAACGGCGAAAGAGACAGATTCAGGCAAATAGTTGAATTAATCTCTGCAGAAACAAACACAATAAATTGTTGCGATCACCTTAAATGCATAGAGGATTTTCCTAAACAAAAAACTATGACAAATCAGGAATCGCGATCAATTAATGTCGAAGGGAAATTCGTTTCGTCGCCAGACTGCAGAGGAAAGAAAATTGTATTGATTGATGATGTGATTACAACCGGGGCTACTGTAGGTGAATGCGCAAAAACTTTATTGGCATCTGGCGCAAATGAAGTCGTTATTGTTGTATTAGCAGTAAACCAATACGATCCGATTTTCCCAGTTCATGAAAAGAAATTTACTTGTTCAATATGTGGTGAAGATTTACATTTACGACTATTTAAAAACGGAAAAGGCTTTATGTATGGTTGTAATAACTACTCTAGAGCCGATCACAACAATTCTACACCAGTCTTCTATAAAGAAGGTTGGGAGCAAATTAATAGTCAAAATATTTTAAAAACAGATGACTTTGAAGATGATGAACACTTGTTTTTTTAATACCCTCACCCTGCCAGCACACACCAGCAGGGTGTTTTTTTACATTTTTTCAGTAGTAGTTACAGGTGTTTATTTATCTTCTGTCGGCGTTGAAATAGGCTCAGGTTCAGATTGCACCTGAGCAGGAACAGCATTGGCTACCTCTGCTGTAGCCTGTGCCAAAAAATCATTCAACTTTGCAGCAAGACCCGATACAGCTTCCTTAGCTGCGGCCTGTGCTGCCTCCTCGTTTGGCTGTGCCTCAGTAGCCAGTCCTGCTTTTGTTTTGGCCTTATACTCCAGATATGCTTTCTCAATCGCGGCTTGCAACTCCGTAGGCGATACCACAATGCCCTGTTCCGTCAATCGCAAGGATGCATATTGTAAAGCCTCTTGCATCTTGCGAACTCCGCCAGCATCTTTAAACGTAGTCTGAGCAAGTGCGAATGCCTCTCCTGATACTTTATGGATTACCTCTCGCTGTGCCGCTGTTGTACGTGCATCTAACCAATTATTAGCCTTATTCTTAAGTGTGTTAATCCCCGCCAAAGCAAAGGTCACCAGTACGCCTACAATGGCTGTAACAATGGTACTAATAGCTGGTTGAATTGTTTCGATTACGTTTTGCATTTATAAATCCCCCTCTTATTGTGTTGGCAAACCTGCAGCACGCCGCAGATAGTTGGCCAGATTGTTATAGTGTTGCATTTGTTCCTTGTCGCCTGCTTGTTTCGCTTTAAACCAAGCTGGTTGGAGCCAGCGGAAAATGATTTCTTGTGCATTGGATTTAAACAGTTTCACAGCTCCAGCAAGCGGTAGATTTTTTCGTTCAGCCCGGCCGCCGCCCGAAGGTTATTGGCTAGGTTATGGAAATGCGTCTTGCCCACATCGTCCCCTGCCTTTTGAGAAGCGAACCAAGCTGGAGATACATAGTTGTCTATAAGTGACTGAGCGATATACATAGGTAACGGCGTAAAGTCCAGTGCAGCAGGAGCCACAGAAGCGCCTTTAAGCTCCGTTTCCACGTCATAAACCAATTCCTTTAGTGTCTTACCGATCGTCGCAAGGGCTTGGTCTACGTCCCTTTTACGGGCCGGGTCAAGCTGCTTATGACTCGGTATGTGTGTGCGTGGGTTAATCCCCCATTTATTGCAGCAGTAGGCCAGGTACCATACAAAGCGTTTGTAAGCCTCTAGCGTGTCGATCTTGCCACCAAAACAAAGTTCTATACCGAGGGCAATATCGTTTGCATCGTCGCCAAAGCGTTCATTGTCCGTTGTAACGTTGTATAAGACATGCCAAGCTTTCTCTGCTGCGTCTGGTCCGGTTCCTGTTGGGATTATCTCCAGAATCTTTTTGTCATCTACAAAGACCTGGGCAGATGCGGACCGGTCTTTTAGATTTTGAAAATAGGTAAAGTGGTTATCCGCTGAAGCTCCTGGATTGCCTGTGTCGTGAGCAACTAAAAAGACCGGTGCACCCGACGTTAAACGAGTACCCGGTCTTACGTTATGGCGCTTGTTTATGTAGCGCCGTTCTATCGTATATTTGGTTGTATCCAATTATCACAATCCCCCTTTTACAAATACCGCCGTGACGATAGCAATTATAGTCCCACCCAACACAAATGTGAGGAACTGAAACCATTGCTTGTTATTCGTGGTTCGCTCTTTAACACTGTCCTGCTGCGTTTGTTGGAGCCAGCTAAACAGTTTCATTTCTAACGTGTCAATCTTGGTCATAACCTGATCAAATTGCAGTTGCATCATTCTAGTCGAATCCTTGAGCTGGCGAATCTCTTCATCATGGCGCCCCGCTGTTTGTTCGATCAGTTTAAAACGTGCTTCATCCGACAATGTTTGTGCGGAAAGCCTCGCAAACTCCGCGCTAAGTCCTTGTAGTTGAGCTGTTAACTCTTCTGTTTTCGCATGCAATTGTTCAATTGCCATCACGTCTCCTTCCGGCATACCCTTTCCCCCGTCTCTATCTATTTTGCTCAGGAAAATTTTCCTGTCTTACTCTCCCCGTTTTTCTAATGGTGTGCCATCCACGTCTAATCCCCAACTTGCTAGATATGCCCTAACAGGTTCCTTTTGTATATCTGGCACCTGAGCAAACGTCTTTATGCCTTTCATGATTAGAGATCCATATATGGCTGCCACGTTAATCACCTCCCCTCTTTAAGAGCTTTAAGTTCAGCTTGCATTGCAAGCATTTGCTCATACATATCAGCCATTGCAATCTGTGTATTTGTAAGTTCTTCACGAAGCTTTGGCTGCGGTTCTGGCTGCTTGGTTAATTCCGCTATCTGTTCTGGCGTGAGTCCTTCTGTCCAAAGATTATCAGGCTGCCTAGGAGCAACATATACAGGCTGTTCCCCTTCTGCCCTTCCCTTAGCCTGCCAGTCATCCAATGCTGATATATACGCCTCCTGTGCCTCGTATACGGCACTCTCATAAGCCTTCCATGCAACAAGGTCAAACTTCGGCTTGTACAGACCCGGCGTTGTAATCGGTACACCCACCGTATAGCCTACAAGCTCCGGCTTTTTTGGTTCGGCACCCTCGTCCTGATCAGTGTTATCTGGCTGAGCATAAAAAGGGACGACACCGGAAAAGGCATCGTCCACTAGCTCGTCCTCCAGATAGAGGCCGTCTGTATTTACTTTAGCTGCTGATTTCATACATTCCCCTCCCTTAGTCCAATGTGAACTCTAAGTAGATATTCACTTCATTGTTACTCCCACCGGATACGATAAATTTACCGTCAGCATTTATTAAAACGGCAGCAAACACGTCTGTAGTTGTATAAGAATGTACGGGGCGAACCTGACCTACAAGCGGCCTATATCCTTCTGGCAGAATCATAAACGGCTGGCCTATAACGCCACTTTTAATTCGAGCCTTGACCTGCACTATATTGTCTTTCTTCCGGTAGCCCAACACGCCCATGCTCACCCAGCCATTAAGTAGTGTAGTAGGAGTAATCCATGCGGGATTATCTTTGTCAGCCTTCTTGTTCTCAAGCACCGACACGCGCGCCGTATTCTGTTGCACACTGTCCACCAAGTCCGCAAGTAGCGTCTTTTCATTGGCTGCGTAGGAACCTGTGAACGGCACGACTGGAGACGACATGAACGCAAGGTATGACACGGTATAGGCTGCGGCTGTATCCACATTGTAACTTTGAGCCAGAGCACCAGCAGGTGTTACCGTGTTAGGGTACAATGTCCAGCTGTCACGCTGCGAATTTCGGTAAATTCCGATGAATCTGTCAACTCTGTAGTTCAAAAGAGATGACTGATATTCTCCAGGGCTACCATTGTTAATGTTCCACCCTTTCGTACCTAACTCTTGATACATTTTAGCCTTCTCGCGCAGCACGATCCCTGTACCTACTTCAACCTGATTATCACCCTCAACAAAACTTAGCTGTCCCTCTGAAACAATAGGCTCTACTGTAGGCGTTGCAAGTTGGTATACAAGTTGATACGGCGTATACCCTGCATAGGATTGTGTCGGCACGGATTGGGTGAAGTTAGGTGCGCCCACACGCTGAACCCAATACTTAGTGCCTGTACCATTCCATGTCGCTGTTGTCGCTGCCTGCGCTTGCGCTGGCGTTATGGTATTAGCATCATACGCCTTGTAGCCGAAAAAGTAGGCTTTGATGTCATCTTGTGATGGACTGTATTTATCATCCCATCCACTGTCAGCAACACTGATACCAATATAGATGTCTCCTGCTGCGGTGACTGCGTTCGTGTCGGCTGTGTTGCCCGTGCTGCCTTGTGGCATTATTTTTCCATCAAACTTCGTGGCAATCCCGCTTGCAGCCACAGCGCCAGCCGCAAGACCTACTATTTTTACTTGTCTGACTCCAGCAGTAGCAGCAGCGTCACCAAGTACCCACGCCCTGTTACCGTCGATCGTCAATCCTTGCCACTTCTTGGACTTAAAGTATTGCCCGTCACGTTCGAATACAGTATCCGCATTAGCACCTGTCACTGGATCGGCGTACAGGTCTGTTTGCAACGCTAACATTGAGTCTTCGCGCGGCTTAAAAGGCTTGGCTGTGCTGCCGATGTTAAGCATGGGGTTTGACATTGTAACGGCTGTCGATGACGTGCCTAGTAAACGGATATTAGCAGCTCGGCTCGTTGCCGTGAATGTGGCACTCAACAACCCTGAGCCTGACGCTTCAACAACAATAGCAGATTCTGGTTCATCCGTTACTGTAATTCTACCAGTCGCCCCGCCGGATTGAACTGATACAGTGTACTTTTGTCCAGGCACTAACGGCGATACGGTGTGTACTATTTTGTTATCAACCGTTACCGAAACACTTTTTTCATTCGCTATGGTTGGTGTTCCTTGTTTTGCCGACCACTCGTAAAAACTCGGCAAAAGATTCTCACCGTACCGAATAGCATATGGATTCCGTACAGGCATTACGCTGTCTACGTAAGGCCATTTAGCAGCTACCTGAGCGGGCGTAAGTGTTGCCGCTGCTGCATAGTCTGCGTCACTTATCTCGTAGACGCGGACAGAATCCATATTAAACGTGCCTCCGCTGTTGCCTGTGCCTGTAATGGTCAAGATGTGGAAATAGTCTGTAGCGGCAAATCGCACAACAGACGGAGCAAAGACAGAGGCCGAAGACACTTCATTACCCGTTGCTCCAGCAATGCCGTTTATGGATATCGCTATCTTACTGGAATTGCCGTTTTTAACGTCAGCAATGGCAATGTATTTCCGCCCTGGTGTCGTAAGGAAGGTGACGGAAGCTGTGGCGGGTACAGAACCTAGCGTAATTTTAAATGAGCTGGTCCCGCTGGTTTTATTGGCTGTATCCGTTGCGATTGTGGTATTGCTCGACCATAGTCCAACACTCTCACAGTTCCCCATCCTTCCAAGCAAATTCACAAGCATTCTCCCGGTTACGCCGGACAATGAAAACGGAGCTGCCTTCACAGCGTTAAGTATCTGTACACCTGCATTCAGCGTAACCGTTTTGGTATTTATTGTGTTAAAGCGCGATTCTATTTCTTCTTTATGGACTGCGTTTTCTTGTAGCTCCTTCATTGCAAGATAAGCTGTATTAAGATGCCAATTAAACCACTGTGCCGGAGGCTTAATACCTACTTGATATCCGGTTAATTTCTGTGAAGCGTTCGGCTCAAGGCCAGTGGCAAACCATTCAGGCAATTTACTGGAAAATGACATGATTATCTCCTTTCTATATAGGCAAGTCTGTTGACGTTCCCGGTTCAAACACTGCACCCATTTTTCCGCCTATATTTGGGTCGTCCACGCTACCCCAGCCGCGTTCCGGGTCTACTTCCTCTGGTAAACCACCAAACTCAAACGACCCTGCCAATTCAATACTCTGGACGCTTACGCCAGCAGCAACCGTTTTTTGGATTATCTGTACGAATTGCGACAACTCTATGCCGGATTCATTAAGCTTCTCTAAAGGCAGGCGCATGAGAGATAATGCCGCTGGTTCCGGGTCTAACGGATCACTAAATTTCTGTTGAATCTTAATTTCGCTGTAATCTGCGCCGACCGCAAGAGCAATAACCCGTATAATCGTGTTTACATCCCCTTTGGACAGGTTACGGGCTATCTTGCTCTTTATCATGATTCGGTAAATTTCATCAGAAGCAGCTCCGCGAAGTTGTCCCACATTTCCGCCGATAAGATCCAATGTAGTTCCCTTTGCAGTGTCGATATCTCGCCATTCTTCGATTGTTTTGAACGTGTCCTGTAAATCATTTAAAGGTCCAGCCAAAATAAAAAAGAGCTTCCCTATGTTACTGTTTGGATTTTTCGCGAACACATCCGTAAGCTTTTTAATAAGATCAACCGGAGAAATCATGGTGTATCACCTCAATCCAACTCGCAGACGTTTGAGCCACTTGTTGCACGTCCACAACTAAATTGTGCGGCCCGTAGCTCGTCCCATTAGTGGAAAGCTCTATAACCACGTCTTCCACACCTGTAATAGAGTAAGCTGCAGCAGCAAGGCGCATCATGACAACATCTTCACCCATACTCAAGCCAGCGTATACAGTACCGTCTAAATCAGCGCCGCCAATGAATCTGACTAATTTGGATTTAACCTGGTCGTCTCCGTCAGCGGGATACGCAGTGCTTTTATACACCTGAATTTTTATGTGGACAGGTACAACTACAGCCCGACTAAATTTAATCGGCTGAAGGTTTCCGCTCAGGTCTTTAACTTGCATGGATATGTCACCGTAAGACTCGATGCCCGCAGCTCCCACAGATAAAATTGCGTTGGCAATGTCGGTGTCTGATCCACCAAGAGCATACACCTGATATGATTTTGCAGGGCGACCAGCAGCATCAGGAGTGATTTTATTGTTTATAATCACCGCCGCCGCACGTACCCCAGTTACCCGCAGCACCGCCCCCCGTATAGCATCGCCTGTCGCTGATCCGCCGCCAGCTACCGACAGACTGAACTTATCACGGAACTCCGGGTCAGTCTCCTTATCACGTCCGCCAAGAATAGCAGCGGGATTGTTTACTGCTGTCACTTCCGGTACCGGGTTAACAATGATCGTTACTGTACCCTCTGGCGTATTGCCAGACAAACCCGCCTCCATCGCCTCCACGGGAACCGTCATACTACCGGAGGCTGGGAAAGTGGCATCAGATGTGGTTTCATACTGCACATCTGTATCTGTTGACACTAAAAAACCCGCCGACACTGTGTAACCGGGGGTGCCTGTAAGGGTTACGTTGCCAGTTGCATATTGCGAAAGAGCACGTGACACACCGACATGAGGACCGAGACGGTCTAAACTGCTTCCCTCTGCGGTGTTTACGTAGGCGCTATAATATACCTTTTCAGCAAGCCCCCAAACCGTGGCAAGAAACCACGCAAAAATCCGCAAGATAATACCCAGCGGAGAGAGGGCGGAAGTATTAATTTTGTCGCCGTATACCTCTTTGGCCTTGTCTTCCATTTCATCTATTAGATCGTCGAATCTCTTACGCTTAAACCCCTTTTCATCCAGCATTAATACTCACCCCTTCCTGCTGGATTATCTCGCCATTGGTTCCGGTTGCCTTGAACGTTACTGTTAACAGCCGGGCCGCGCGGTCCACGATGAATGTAACATCATCAACGCTCTCTATTCGTTCCTCTTGTAATAACGCACGGGTAAGCTCATTTCTCATTTCTTCCTCACTCGCGAGTTTTCCAAGGAACAAACGAAAAGCAAGTCCGATATCAGGATTCAGAAACCACTCCCCCGCATTGGTCCCGATTGCTACCCGACAGCATTGCGCCAGTTCTTCATCACCTTCGATCATGACCAGGTTCCCACTTGAATCAAATTCAAGGTCACCATCTGTAGTAAGTCTGAAAGACTGCATATTGTCACCCCTAACTAAAAGAAGCCGGGAAGATCCCGACTATAACCGCGTCATTACTATCGTGTTGCCTTGCCGTATCAGGCGCAGCCACCGCACCAGCAAGCCCGTTCCGTATTTCCCGGTCAGCCACAACCACATAAACTACATCCCCCTGCTTGTACACGGGTAAGTATTCTTGTTCGCTGCCTCCATCCTTCGGCTTCAGGCGAAAACCCAACCCGGGAGCGGCTTGAATCATAGCAGGCTGATCGCTGCCCGTTCGGATAAGCGGCTGTACGCTGGCAATCATTTTCACAGGATCGAATTTAACGACCTTGCACGGAAAGGCCACATTAAAATCCGTGTACAGCTTCAACAAAAAGCCATCCAATAAAGCAGACATAGCGGCAGCAGGATCAACTTTATTCATAAAATCGCCTCTACTTCCGTTGTAAAGTCTCCCGTTCGGGTAAACGTATGGGAACCACTGCGGACATGGGCTTTCCCAGTAAAACGGGAATAGGACAGGTTAAGTACACTTGCGGTGGTTACTCGGTGCTGAAGTTGCATCTTTATGTTAAAGCCCTTGGCCCCATCCTTCTCAAATCGCCCAGGCGTTCCAATTAACCCGGTTTTGGTATTGACCGCAAACACATTGTCGCCGCCGCTCCGTAAATTGCGGACGTACAGTTTGTTCTTATTGATGTACACCGATGTTCCACAGTCTTTAGCGACCTTTGCAATTATCTCCGTTACTTTGCCTTTTGCGGTGTATCCATCCTGGTACCTATAATCTCGATTGAGGCTGAATTGAGCAATGGGTAAGCCGATATAGCTTGCCATCTGTTTAATAATCTTGCTGGCGAGTGTATTTTCAGCAAAGGCAATTTCTTTCACCTCACGTTTATCCAAGTCCTCGCTATCCAGTACGTGGATAGTGGTAATCTTGTCTACGCCCTCCCAAACGGTATCTACGTTGGATATGTAGCCGTGGAGTAGCAGACCCACATCACCCTTATATCCAGCATTGAGCATGAGCACCTTACCACGTTTGATATTGTTTATGGTTGTCTCTGCCAAATTCCAAATTTTAATTTCACTTTCATTCGGTAGGGTGTCATTGTCAAAAGGAACCTTGCCCTCGATGTTGTACTTGTCGGAGGAAAATTTCATACCAGCGGTCAAGACCTCTATCACGCGTCCAAAATTACGCATCGTCCTCATCCTCTTCCTCTATAACATAAAGAAACACGCTCACACCGAGCGTGTCCCATGTTACGGCTGTACTATTTTCAGATTCGTCGTATGGCACAACAGGAACCTTTGGAAACCGATCATCCTGGACATCGTAGAACAGCGGTATGCCGTATACGATCTTTTCCCCGTAAACCAATACTTCCCCATCTAGTTCAAGGTCCACCGTAAAGTAGTCAAATTCCGAATTGTAATGAACCTCAAAAGTGTACATTTGCTCTGCAAGTTCAATTTCAAATCTATAGGGGATAAGATCCTTTTCGATTTCAATAAATTCGTAGTCCATCCACACTCACCCCATTAAGCCCACGGGCTGCCCTTCTTAAATTTGACCTTCTGGACCTTTTCTTTTTCCTTTTTGCCCTTGCTCTTACCTTTTTTACCTTTCTTGGTCTTGTCCTTTTTGCCTGATTTCTTCTTGTCCTTCTTCTGCTTCACGCCACTATTAACGATCTTAGCGGCCTGAGATTTAACAGGAAGTGGCAGTTTGCCCACGTATGAAGATTGAGCGACAATAACCTCAGTAAGAGTAAACGAAACGGCGTAACCGTCTGCGTTTGTATAATCGTGGTCAGTCGCTAGGCCGGATATAATCCCGGTGAAAGATGTCCGACCAACATATTTTACAATCTGTCCAGTGTCAGATGCCTTTTTTAGATATGTAAGCACACGCGCCGCATCCGGCCCGGATATAACCCCACTAAGGGGCATTGTCCGGGCTTTGCGCTGCACATGGTCAACCATATCTATTCCTTTTTCCACGGGCTGGCTTGTTATGTCTACATCGAACGTGGGGCTTTCCTTTTCTATCCATACATAGTGGCTGTCGATCATTGCCATTATATGTTCACCTCCGGTGAAACAAATCCCTCACGCCGGAATGTTTCTTCTAAGATCTTTTGAACTTGGCGGCGTACCTCGGCAGCTACATCCCCAGCAACCGTAGCGCTTGAAGCATCTGCCCGAAGGTCGATATTTACACTAATGTTCATCGCCCCGCCTGCGCTGCCTCCTCCACCAACACGAGCCGGGGCTAATTTGCGGGCT
This sequence comes from Paenibacillus polymyxa, assembly GCF_015710975.1. Classification (NCBI taxonomy): domain Bacteria; kingdom Bacillati; phylum Bacillota; class Bacilli; order Caryophanales; family Paenibacillaceae; genus Paenibacillus; species Paenibacillus polymyxa. The sequence goes on from NZ_CP049783.1 coordinate 406,104, forward strand.
GGTGCACTTATCGGGCTATTTGTGGATGGTACAATCTCGTCCGTCACGCCAGTTGCAGCCGCCGCCACGCGATCCTGTGTCCCTTCAATACCTTGGGCAAGACCTTCACCCGTGAAGAAACCGACTTCCATCATTACGCGAGAAGGTGAGTGAATACCTAAGATATCTTTGATTTTTTGCGTAATACTTGAACCAATATCTTTAACCTTTTGAACCACAGAGTCAGCCATTGAGCTAATACCGTTTATCATACCTTCGATTATGTTTCTGCCGATATCAAAAAGGTTGATCCCCTTTAAATAGCCCGTTATCTGATTCCAGATACTCGTGATTTTGTTCCAGATATTTGTAACAGTTGTTGAAATGGTAGAAAGAATATTATTCCATACGCTTGACAGGAAAGACTTCACACCATTGAATACATTGGACGTGGTGGTCTTTACGTTGTTCCATGCCCCTGTTATCCGGCTCCATATTGACGATACAGCCCCGCTAATACTTCCGGTTATTCCAGCCCAGACAGATACAAGCCACATCCACACAGCCATAAAAACAGCCACAGTAAACGCCTTTATCTGGCTCCAGTAAGTGACCACCAATCCAGTTACCAATACCAATGGACCAGCAACAACCATTAGCAGTTTTGGCCCCCACTGTACGATGAAATTCACAACAGAATTGAACAAGTTAGTAATCCAGTTCCATACCGCTGTTAACTTGGAAACCGTAGCATTCTTGATCTTGTCCCATGTCTGAGGAATGGTAACCGTAATAAAATTCATTACGGTCGAAAACCCGACTTTGATAGCCGCCCACACTCCATTTACAAAATTGCGGAATGTTTCAGACTTTTTATAAGCTACTACCAACGCCACTCCTAATGCCACCAATGCGATAACAATAAGCATAACCGGGTTAAGACTCATAACCACGTTAAATGCAGTCTGAACAGCCGTCCACACCCTGGTCAAGGAAGTTATCGCTGTTACAGCTGCATTATAAGCAACAATCGCTGCCGTTTGTATCTTCTGCCACGTAGCCCATGCCTTCATAGCAATAGTAATCGTAGTGACTACTGTCCGATATGTGACTAGCGCCGCGACAATGCCTATAAGCGTAGGTTTAAACCCATTCCATCCGACCATTGCCGATCCTACATTTTTGATTGTATTACCAACATTTTGTAGAGTAGGCCACAACTCCTGTGCCTTGACTGTAATCCAATTTATCCCGGCCGCTACCTTATCGCCTATCGCTGCCCCGAAAGCCTTTATTTGTGGCGTGTTGTCCGTTAGCCATTGTCCAAACTTATTTAAGTAAGGCAACAGCTTTTGTCCAACAGGTATTAATATTCCGGTTTCAATCTGCCTGCCAAACATCCCAAACGCTTCGGCTGGGTCTTTAAATCGAACCTTGTTTAATTCCTCCATAGTGTCAGCGGCAGAATTGAATTGTGATTTAGTCGTACCCATAGCGGTAATCGTCTTTGCTTCAAGGTCCTCGAATTGGCTCCCCATCAAAGCAACTCCGACAGTATTACGCTGTACAGGATCCTCTATGTCGCCAATCATCCGCATTATCTGCTGAAAACTCTTTTTAGCTTCTGGACCGCCGGCAGCAAATGTATGCATCATCTTATCTGCATTTAGTCCCAACATTTCGAAGGCCTGTATACTCGTCTTGCTACCGTCCTTGGAACGGATGTTAAATTCCTTAACCGCGTCCATTAAGGTGTTATCCTGTTGGCTTTTTATCCAACAGTTCTGTTAGTTTCTTTTCCCAACAGTTCAGCATATCTTTTCACTTTCCAGGGAAAGTGTCGCGGCCTCGTGGGTCTATTATTTCAAGACCTATGCGTTGCCCCTGACTGTTCAAAGAACAGCCTTCGGTTCGGATTAGCATTGCAGCCTCCCCGCTTAATTCCGCGATTTATAGTCGGCAACGCTTTTTACCGACTTTATCAAGGTTGAAAGCACCGTTTTGTGATCCGGCAGCCAAAGTATCAAACATTTCTGTCGCGCTGAAGCCTAAGCTTTTGAATTGGTTAGAATACTCATTCGCCGTATCAAGCAACTCACCCGACTTGTCCAGTCCTTTTTGCGCTCCCTGCGCCAACAGTGTCATAGCCTGATCGGATGTAATACCGAATTGCCGCATCATGGTATCAGTGGTTTTCACTGACTCCCCTACTTCAAAACCAAAGGCTTTTCCAAGCAGCATAGCGTTCTTGGTGGTGTTTTCCAGTGCGGCTCCAGTCTGTCCGGTTATTTGTGCCGTAGTAGATATTTGCTGCCCAAGATCCTGCCAATTTTCACCAAAGTTTTGACTGTATAAGTTTTTGGCTATACCCTTTGTCGCTTGCATCTGCTGATCTGTCTGACCAGTCGCCATTTGAACTTGGGACATACTCTTTTCAAAGTCGCTGGCCGCTTTTATAGATGCAACAGCAAAAGCACCCATTGCAGCAGCAGCCGCAGCACCAAAAGCGAATACACCACCACGTAAACTATTAAGTTGGTCCTCAGCCCGGCGCAAAGGACCCTCAGCGACCTTAAACCCTACGGCAAACATTAAGTTACCTATTACGCCTCCGGCCATACAATCACCTCACAACAAAAGAGCGCCCTTTATAGGCGCTCACTTAGGTTTATTTGCAGCACGTTCCTGCTGTTTTATATGGATATCTAAAGCGGCGTTTGCTTCTGCTAGATCATCGTCATCCATCAAGAAAAGATCCCCGTAGGTGACACCCATATCCGATAACAAAAGCCGCCATTGATTCCAACGTTCATTAGCCCTCCGATTCGCTTCCTGCTTGCTTATCGTCATTTTTCTCACCCTTGTCTTGGCCTGTGATAAATGCATAAGCTGCATTAATTACTTCGCTATATTCGTCATATTCCTCGAAGTCGTCAATTTTAAGCTTTGGACTTACGATTACATGCTTGAGCATTTCTTCCGATAGTCGTTCCTCCTGCAAAACGCCAAATTTATTTTTGGACGCATCGTTAATTTTAGAAACAGCACGGACACCTGGATGCTGGAACAGATATTCCTTTCCTTCAATATTCGAAGTGTATTGTTTTTGTTTGAAATTAGCCATTATAATCGTCTCCTTAAATTTGGATTATTGGATTAAAGAATTTCGTGGTTAGTCAATTGAATTTCGTATTCTCTATCGTCTGCCTCATTGCCGTATTTACGGGCAGCAGGCTTTTTGACCACCCCAGCCGTACTGGTGATAGTCTCTTTTGGTGTGCCGTTGTAAATTACACTGACATCCACGACCTGACCAGTAACGGCCAGTTTGTCCATATATGCCACTTGCGGACTTGTTGCAAGCAATGTGATTTTGAGTGTGGCGAGCGGGTTATTCACCTTGGTTACGAGTACATCACCCTGCGCCCCGACTTTGAAAGTATTGGAATCTTCGTCTTTTTCCCACTCTACCAAGTCCTCAGAAAAACCTGTAAGAAAAACCCCTCCGATTGATACGGAGAGGTCCATAGGATCATATGTGGTTGTAGTAGCCAATTAAATCAACTCCTTAAATCTGGATTAATCCAGTGATTTTTGACTTATGGATTGCTCCATCCAGTTCAAATGTGAACTTTGCATCGTTGTACTCACGCTTTTCGCGATCCGCCGGGTCTACCTCAGAACGGCGTTTAAAATCCGTTGAATATAACGGCAAACCATCATCACCTTTGGCAATCATTCCTTGCTGATCGGCACGCAACAAATTCGTCTTTACGACTGCTTCAATCTGAGCAATACCAGAGTTAGAAAAGCCCACTTTGTCCTGGCGGAAGAACAATTTTTGCACGCCCAACTGAATATTAAGTATGAGCCAGTCCCGACATTGCATAATATCAATGTATTCCCCTGACACTGTTACCCCTTCGGACGTTTGATCGTCTCCGGCCTTAGTAACATAGGTGTTAGCCCCTAATGCGTGAATGGCTTGCATTTCCGTTTCAGTGATATCCATAGGTGCGATACCTTTAAGGGGTTTAAATTTCCAAGTCAATGACCCGGCTGGCTTTTGTCCTGCACTACCAATCCAAGCAGCGTCAGGGTAATTGGTAATGTCTTCGTGATAAAGGGTTATTGTACGGGTATACTTTTTGGCCTTGATTGAGGCCAGATCCGTTTTGCTGCTCGAAGCAGTGAAAAATAACCGTGAATCATCCAACTCTACTGCATCCCCTATCGCTGTAACGTCCGCCAGCGTCCGACTGGTAGAAACAAGATAGTACCAGTCTTTAGAAAAAATCTTTGGAAGCCAGTCCGCAAGTGGGTCCCCCGTTTTATATTGCATAACTGCAATGGATTCTGGTGAATTGCTGCCTTGATTGAACAGAGCATAAGCAGCTTTATAAATCTGTGACGTATTCGCAAAGTCCTCCAAAACAGCATCCAGATCATAGTACAATTTAAACTCAGTAGCTGCAGCAGCAGCACCGATAATAAGCGGCCTACCCAATCCGGTTTTAGGAGTAGGACGAAGGATATTAATAATTACCTGCACGTCTCCACGTACCGCCAAAACAATCAGCTCCTTACGTTATTATTTTGTTTGCAATCTTCACTTTTTCGATGTACTCAAGGTCCTGATCGGCAACAGCGGTGGTACGAAAGTCCACGTCGAACCCATATCGTCGTTCCCATTCATCAGCAATAAGAATGTCCCTGTTGTCCACGCTGCCGATATTGAAAACAACCACGTTCAAATCCTTGAGAACATCCCGGCCGATGGTTTTAAGCCAGTCCTGCGCCCTAAGCGCGTTTGTAATGCTGTCCGCGCTATCCGCTGCGTAGGACAAAAAAGAGACAGTAAATTCTACCGTCTCCCGCTGCACCAATTTTCCATTTTCCTGTGTTACTACCGGGAAACCCCGTCCTTCTGCGAATCCATCTGAAATGTTGTATGTTAGAAACGCCCCTTTTGGCATGTCTCCCCGCCATTCAGTTCGATTACCTCTAGTCCCAAACGGGCCGACAAACCACGTACAATAGCAGACCTTATAGCCTTAAAAGGTATCACGACACATTCACCTTCTTGAGCAAATATTTGTTTATGTCGCTGTACTCGCGGTCCTCTACAGTATCCACCGTGTACTGTTTACCTTGATACTCTATCCGGTCTGCAGTGGAGTGCTTTGCGGCGGTGTACAATGTACGGTCTTCCTCGGTGTAACGTCCTCCTTCCTCCATCTGAAGCTTGGCGGAAACGGGTTGAAAATGACCTTGTAATGCAACGCGTTCCGGTTCAGCCGGAATCCATACACCATCCTCGTCCCGCCTGCCCGTATCTGGACGCACAAAAACATACGGAACATTGTACTTCCGCATTATGCCTCCAAAACTGAATTTACGCATATCGTACCTCCTTACTTATCAACGATCACATGTGTGATGCTGTCCCGTAGGTCCGCATCTGCAATGAGGATTTTCTTCCCCCTCTTGCGCCGGGCATACAACGGTGAAAGTGGAGGCTGCTTGATCCGATTAAAATTAGCAAGTGTTTTGGTTTCCCCTATTACTCCAACCTGTTCAAGAAATGACATAACGTCCATATCGCCCATAGCGACAGGTGTTATGTTCGTGCGGACCCATTTGGATATACCAGCAGCGGACTTCTTTTTACCAGTCCCGATAAATGAACGAGCTGGTATTTTCATCTTGGCAGACCCATATTCATGAACACCCGCAATCATCGCCAGATCCGCATCACCTTGCATACCTATATGAACCTCTTTTTTGGCAAGCTTGTTTAAGTTGGCCATGATTGCCGGAAGGAAACTCGTTTCATCCAGTTCCACGTTAGCACGGCGAGTGCGTGTCCGTCTTGCGCCAGCCATACAATCACCTCACAACTGAATAAGGGCCTTGACTGCACCCGGCAGGCTTCGGCCCTCATCTTTGTATGTCACGGATATGTCGCCTACCCGTTCACTGGTTACGCCCTGCTCGCGCATTAATGTTTGAGCAAGCAATACACAAGCCCATTCATATTTTTGCGGCAGTGTAGGCGCTGGCGCGTCCTCTGCATCGCTCGGGAGGATATAACCAGCCAGATATTCCACCTCGATTAAACGCGCTCCATGCGGCCAGCCGGACCGCCGAAACAGCATGCCGTTTTCAGACTCAATAGTGAATGACCCTTCCAACTTATCTACTCCATCGACATGTAGCAGAGATACCGAATGGATCGGGAAATTTCGAAGCCGGAGGAACTTAGTTCCAGGACCGTCTAGCGTCTGCCGATATGTCTTGTATTCGAAGCTCCGATTACATTCCCGTTCAATCCATTCCGAAGCTGCTCCTAATGCGGTGAGAAGTGTAAAATCTTGTGACGTATCATCCAAGGGAATGGACAGATAACTTTTAGCCCTCTGTAGGGTTGTCAGCATTCGTGTCACCACCAGCGTCCGGCACATCAGGAGTGATAGGTGTGTCAGGTGCATCAAGTGTATCGTCTTTGGTCGTTTTCGTTTTAACAGGTTTCTTATCTGTATCGGCAGTAGGCGCAGCATCTGGAGTCATCCCAGTGTCATCATCTGCGATTACTCCGGCTGCTTGCAATCGTCGTGCTCGCTGTTCTGTAGCAGGGAAATAAGAACCTGGAAGGATTGTGTCGCCAGTTTCTTTGTCCGTAAATGTAGCAGCAACTAAATACTGTCGCTTGTCTTCTTTAGCCATGTGTTATTCTCCTTAAAGACCCGGTCCATGCCGGGTCTGTAGTTTTATTTAGGCTGTTGGTACGTCCAGGGTCACATAAGGGCTTACTTTTGTTACGCCATCTTCCAGCGTAAGCGGCTCGATTACCCATGGCTTACCATCAACATTCCAGAATGCTTTAATAACTGTCTTGTTTTGACGGAACAGAACATGTTCGGAAGCGTCAATAAACGGACCGGAACCATCTTTAATGAGGTAGTACATAAAGTCCACCAACTGCAAATCGCCTTTTGAACCAAGCGGCTTAGTACGACCCGTGAACTTGATTGGAATACCAAGTAACGTTGATGGCACTCCCCGTGTTGCATCGCCTTGGATGTAGATGTAACGTCCAGCAGGGTCTTGCATTGTCATGAGTTGTGGCAATGTAGACTGGTGAGCAATGAAAGTGGCGTTGCCCACAGACTCTGGCAGAAGGCTTGCCAGCATATTCACCACGTCAATGTATGCAATTTGGTTAGCTGTCTTTCTTTTAACTGTTAATCCGCCTGCTGCTGTGGACACTCCAAGCGGTTTACCCACACCATCCCCAGTCAAGAAAGCAATATCCTCAGCTGCAGTCATCGCGTTTTCAAGTAGTGTACGAATGAAGGAGTCAGCCGCCTGCCAGTTTCGGAGCAACTTGTCTGTTACAACCGTTGTAGCAGCTACTTCATGCGGCTCCAGTGTTACTTCCTTCATATCCGCATCCGTCTCAGGCTTGTTGCCGCCTTCCTCAATCCACTTAACTTCTACCCCACCGTACACCCCGTTACTGCCTTGATCCAACGCAGGAATGGTGATCTTGGAATCAGGAGGGGAACCAGCAGGCAGTACAGTTGCGCGAGGACGCACAATAGAATCAGGCGCGTTCAGTTGCAAAACCTTATCCGGACGGAATTGAGTCGGTATAAAAGGCTGTGCTCCACCATCTCCACCCAAAGTAAACTCGTTACGAAATGACATGACTTGATCACGGAACGCCTCTGGAACTTCTACACCCCCGCCTTGATTTTCATTGACTTTAAGATTGTGAATTCGACCTTTCGAGTCACCAAAGCGCAAAGCATTTACAAACTCACCAAAGCTGCTGAATCCAGCTGTATCTTTCAATTTTGCTTGGACAGGGCTACCGCCTAATGCTGCAGCAGAAGGACGGTAACGAGCTGAAGCAGGATCGTCCAACGTTCCCTCACGCTTTGCCAATTCTTCCTCCAAACCAGCTTGCTTTTCCAGAGCGGCAATACGTTCTTCGAGCGCTGCAATTTCAGTGTTGATGCGTTCGAACTCTGTAACTTCTTCTTCTGTCAATTCAGTGTCTTCTGCTCTTGTCTTTGCTCGATTCAAAATCTCGCGTTGATTTTGAATAAGTGCTGCGCGTTCTTGTTGCAATTCTGCTTTAGTCTTTTTCATTATTTGGACATCCTCTCATTGGTAGATAGTATTTTTTCATACAACGACAACGACGACCGAGTTCTCCGTGGAGGTTCCGGTTTCGGATCACTCGCAGGAGGCTGGGCCGCCGCAGTAACAACAAATATTTTTGGTGCATTTTTATATTTGGAAAGATTCATATCTTGGCCATTAACATTAAGGACACCAGCATTAAGCGAGGCTGCAATTTCCTTGCCTTGGTCAATTTCATCGGCCAGACCGTAGCTGATTGCCTCGTCTGCAGAGAGCCATGTTTCAGCGTCGAGTAGTTCTATTAGCCGTGTTTCGTCAATCCCTGACTTGTCGATGTATGCTGCGATGAGACTTTTTCGGATATTATCCAGATCATCAGCAGTCTTTCGAAGTTGTGCCGCATTCCCCGCAGAAAACGTCCAAGGATTATGAATCATCATCATAGCGTTACGAGGCATATATACCGTGTCACCTGCCATAGCGATTACAGAGGCAATGGAAGCCGCTAGACCGTCAATATAGACGTTAACATGAGCTTTATGACGTTTAAGCATGCTGTGAATCGCTTGCCCGGCGAAAACATCACCACCGTCAGAGTTGATATATACATCCAACTCAGGTACATCACCCAATTGGTCTAAATCAGCTTTAAATTGATTGGGTGTTACCTCGTCCCCCCACCAATCCATTGATTCAATGACCCCATAAATGTACAAGGACGGTCGGTTACCCTCATTTTTGAAATTCCAAAACTTTTTCACGTCGTTCCTTCACCCCCTTTCAGCACGTTTTCAGCAGTTTTACTCGCCGCCAGATCAGCAGGAATCATATTCCCGTTAACCAGGTACTTTTTGCCTGATTCTTCTCCTGTAGGATTCATATCCTCAAGCTCTCTCCATGTATCGGCGTTAATTACGCCGTTCTGCCGTTGAATTTGCAGCCCCTGTTGACGACTAATATAGTCACCGCGCAGCAATCCCTTAACATTGCAGCGAACATAGTACCCTTGAGCACGTTCAGTAGGTGTGAAAAGCCTCCAATTTGCCGTCTGCTCAAGACGTGTGATGTATGGCATGAGCGAATACATCACAAATTCGGTGCTCATTTGCTCAATATTGTTGAAAGACGACTTCTCAAGGTTAGCAATCATGTGTGGAGGTACACGAAATAAACCGCATAACTCATCGCGGTTAAATTTCTTTGTCTCTATAAATTGAGCATCGGCAAGTGGAATCGGAATCCGGCTATATTTCATGCCTTCCTCCAAAATAAGCGGCTTCCAACTGTTTGCAATGCCGCTCCCCTTCTCGTCGAGCCATGCAGTAAGACGTTTATACGCCTCGTCACTAAGCGAATTTGGATGCTCCAGCAATCCTCCAACGTTCATACCCTGCGTATAAAAACGCTCAGTGAATTGCTGAGTAGCCAGACCGACTCCGACTGTTGATGCAGCCATGCGGATAGGTGAGTAACCCACCAGTCCATTAGAGCCAAACCCCCGAGTATGGAAGATCATTTCTGCTGGGTAAATTTCCGCTTTACCACGGTCATTTATAGCATATTCAATCTTGTTTGTTTCCGGATTCCGCTGAGGGTTAACCATATACCAAGGAATAGGATACAGTTCTATCGGGTACCCGCGCTGATTGTGCGTAATTATTGAATAACTATTCCCCGCTAATGCTTGTTCACTAACCGTTGTTTCCCTCCATGTTGACGACACCATTTCATCGTTTGGTGTGTCATGCAGCAGCGCGTGAACAGGATGATCCCTTGCCTCATCTTTGCCCCCGCCATTTCGTTTTCGGTATACGTCCATAGGCAAAGTGCCAATCGTTTCAGCAAGGACCCTCACGCAGCTGTACACAGTTATGAGTCTGAGCGCTGCACCTTCACTAACCTCAACCCCCGCATATTGTCCACCCAAAGAACGATGCCGAGTGTCGCGAAAAAAGTCGTCCATAGAATATTCTTGTGCTCTAGTTACCAACCGGCTTATAAAACCCATATTTAGCGTTCACCTCCTCCCTTTGCGGGCAGTCCGATCCAAACCAGCACGGCACCACAAATAATGAACATAGCTGGCGGGTAGATCATCCAAAGTCCACGTGCCGACATTAAAAAACCACATAACAGGAGAATTTCACGTATGTGGTCTAAAGTTATTTTTATTTTGGGTAATTTCACAAGTCTCTCGGCCCCCTTGTCTCATAAATTGACTTCTTCGGTTTCGCCGATAACGAAAGCGTTAGCTTATGGCTGTCTATAACAGCGTCCACAGGATCTATGCGCTTTGTTTTGGCTGTTGGGTCCTTATCTATTTTTATTTCCCCAAAACTGTTACTGGTGGTCTTAGCGTTCGCCATAGACCATGTTAGCAACTTATTGCGACGATCATAAATGACATTGCCTGCCTCAACCTCCAGCCTAAAATCAACCGTTGCGTCATTTAGGCTCTTGGCACTTTGAACTATCTCAACTAGGTCGACGCCAAATTCTTCAAGGTCAGACAAAAAGGCATCCGCATTATGAGGGTCATAAGCGATGCCTTTTAATTTGAAGTTATGTTTTTTGATTAGGTCGCGGTAATAAGCAAGGATATACTTATAATCTGTCTTCACGCCGCCCATTGTCTCCGTAGGAGTAAGTAACCCCTCCATGATCCACATGTCATACGGCGCATGGTCAGACTGCACATGCTCATGTACCCGCGCCGCTGGTATCCAGCTATGAGAATGGATGTAGTATTTGCGTTGACCATCCACATCCAAAGGAAACTCTAAGCTTCCGCTTGTCAAGTCCCCCCGGAAGAAAGGTCCAACCCTAAGTAACATTCCTTGCCTTCCATGTCTTCGATAGTCGTGTCAGATTCGCAGGCTTGCCAATGCTCCATATTCATATACTGCGTATCGGAGAACTGAACCCAACGATTCAAGGACTTGGTGAGGAAGTTTCGCAGTTCTTCCCCTTGCTGAACTTTGGCCTTTATCGCTTCTGACCTTAAACTATCTAACGTTTCAGGTGTCCATAACGGGTTAGCTTTAGGCCAGTTTGCTTCATCCCATACATCGTCGTCTTTGTCCAACTCGCAGATGAAAACGAACTGAGTTTCGTCGGCATGTGCGCCGGATAGAATTAACTTGCAATATTTGTACAGTTCATAGCATGGACCGTTGATATTAAAGCCTGCGGTTGTAATAACGGAAATAAGGCATTGTTTTAATTTTTTGGTTCCATCAGCAAGCAGCTTGTACATTTGATTATCTTTATGTAGATGGTATTCGTCCACGCTTGCAAAATACGGACGGAATCCATCTATCGTTTTCGTATCTCGACCAAGCGCCCTGATTTCACCCTTGGTCAGAGAACAAAGTATAGTGCTCTTATAGTCTTTAACGTCAAATAGCCCCGACTCATAATCTGAACCACCAAGCTCGGGGTCTGAATCAATGAATTTGATACATTCCTTTAGGACAATTCTTGCCTGAGCTTCTTTTGTAGCGGTGCAGTATACTTGGGGATAATTATAGCCGTCAAAGTTTCCATAAAAGAGGGCCGGGACCGCGTTGCCCAAAGATTTACCGTTTTGCCGGGCCACCTGAACATATGAGGTGCGGAATCGACGGTAACCATCCAACGTAACCCAGCCATTCCAACTCCCAAACATAAAGTCTTGAAAGCCCCATAGTTCAAGCGGCAAAGGTTCCTCGCCTTCTGCCAGCGTGAGGGATTCGGCAAACTCTATAATCTCATGGGCCTTATCTGGATCGAACACGTAAAGAAAATCTTCCGTACCCTGCCGATCCAAATCCTTAAGGTGGCGCTCACACGCCTGTCGCTGTGCCTGACCAGCGATAATCCTGCCGGACACCACTTCCAGTGCATAGGCTGTTACCCGGTCCGTCTCTCCGACAGTGTTGTAAGGATAAATCTGCGGGTTAGCCACTTCGGTTTCCCCCGAACTTTCCGAACTTGCTCGAGGTCTTCTCCGGTTCCTTCGGCTTCGGAACATTCTTCACCTTAGACAAAGGGTTTAAGAAAAGACGGTCCTGCATTTTGAGAAGCATGTCCATCTTCTTGTTGATTGCCGTTTCGATTTTTAATACACCTTCTAAGGAAGCAAGTTGGGAAAGGTACTTTTGTGCCCTCAAACCATACTCGTTCAAATCTTCTTCCGCTTCCTCAGCTTTGCGAGTTAATTCTTCAAAATATTCATCAAATACATAATCTTCAATGGAAATTCGCTCAATTTTTTGATACTGTTTCAGCAGCTTTTCGTACTCTGAATATGTCCGGCAGTACATCGCCAATAGTCCCACATCGGAGCTAGAAAGCAAATTAACACCTTCAGCAGCAGCGGCTTTATAATCTTTCATGCACTGTTTCCAGTGAGCGAAAGCAACTGTATCATCCTTTACAAACACAGGCGGTTTCAGTTTTTCTAGTTCAGTTTTCCCAAGCTTAACCTCACCTTCTTTGCGCGCCTGAATCTGTGCTTTTGTTAATCGGTTCGGATTGCCTCCCGCGATGTGAAGGTCAATCGGTTTTGCATTTCTCCCCATCCGGGTGCACCTCCAAATCCCGAAAAATTTATAAAACGAGTTTTTACGCGAAAAAAGTCCGGCGCGGTCTATTCCAAAAAAAGTTTTTAGAAATTTGACCCCCCTTCCCCTTTTCAAAAAAATATAATTTTATTTTAATTCAAAATATTTTGATAAGCTTTTATCCAATTCACTTGCAAGTTTCGCTTTTATATCTTGCACTGTACAGGGTTCTTTAACTTCGATGTACAGCTTGATTAAGTTTGTAGCTACCACGTGGGTGCTTACTCTTATATCCTTATCAGTTGAATGGTCATCGTTCAGCCGTTCGTACTCTATCAGCTCCTGTGGTGTACCTTCATGCTCGTACTCACCGCATCTAATGATCATGCGTTACCCTTCTCTCTTCCGTGCTTATTGACTATATCGCACACACGTTGAGTACGTGCAGCCTTGGCGATAGTCTTATCAAACAGAGAACGTCCTAGCAGCCTATCCCACCAACGTAGCTTTATAGCCACGCCTTGCAACATGCCTGTAGAGCGTCTACCTAAAACCAATAGGTTGCGACGGTCATCTATAGGCTGTATACGCTGTACGTAGTAATCATCCATAATAATTGTTCTCCTTCTTGGACTTATCATACTCACAGTTAAGGCGTAGTACCTGCTGTACTTCCTCGTGTTCCAGGCTGATATCACACTGGCGACTAAGGTTTCTAAGAATGTACCCAATACGCTCATCGCTTTTACTTACAGCGTCACGCCATCCTTCCGGCCTCATAGGCGGCGCATCAGCAGTACGTTTATTCATACAACAATCCACCCCACAGACTTATACTTACTAATCAAGCGCTGAACATCGTCAGCCATAGCCCACAGGTTAGAATAATTTGTGGGACGTCCTTCGTACTTTCTAGCTGCATTAAGAAGCTCTGATTTAAAAAACTCGGCTTGTTGCAACGTTAAAAATGCTGCCGTGTTTATAATTGATTGAAAACCACCCGCGGAAACCGTTACTTCAACAATGCTGTTGTACACAACCTTTATAGGCTCATAATTAGACGCCATTCCCAAAACCTCCATCTTCTTTTGCTGTCTTGGTATCGTGGCATTGCTTGCACAGCGGTTGCCAGTTATCCCTATCCCAAAACAGTTGCTTATCTCCTCTATGTGGGGTTATATGATCGACTACTGTTGCAGTAGCCAAGTACCCGCGTTGGAAGCAGTACGTACATAGCGGGTGTTTACGAAGATATCCTTCACGCGCCTTACGCCACTTGCTATCATAGCCCCGTTCTGCTGCTGTACCTCTATACTGGTCATAGCTGCGTATTTGGTCTTGGTGAGCCTCACAGTATCGCTCATTGCCTGTGACCATCTGTTTGCATCCCTGCTTACCGCAGAACCGCTTTAACGCCATTATGCTTTGAGCGCGGCTACAACTGAATTGAGTAATGTAGCTATTTGGGCAGTTGTTGCTGTAGCAGGATCTGCTAATGGGGTAAGTGCTGTAAATGCAGACTTATTAGTCTTTGCATTCAATGCCGTAGCTAAATCTGTGATATTAGCCATGACGTGTGTGTGATTACCTGCAGCAGCGTTTCCGGCTCCTGTGCCAAGGGTCAAGCTCGATGTACCAGCGCCAATAGCGGTTCTTGCTGCCGCTGCGTCCGTTGCCTTTACGAGAGCCTTACCAGTCGTTGTTGCGTCAGTGATACTATCCACCGTTATCGTTCCACCACCTGAACCGCCGCCAAAAGGTATCGGATTTTTTGTACTTACTGGAATGGGTTCCCCGTTTTCGCCTTCGATAAATAGCATTCTTCCTGTAATATCTCTTGACATATAAACACGTCCTTTTCTTTGGATATAAAACAAAAAAAGCCGCCTATTGGCGACTGCGTTATTAGTATTCATTTTCAGGCGGTTTTGGCTTCAGCCATTCACCTTGCTCATTGATGAATGCATCTTTGTAGCGACCTGATTCTAACTGTCTTATTATATCCTCTTCTTTAGCAACCAGTATTTTAGCAAGCTGAGTAACAGTGTAGTATTCACTACTTTTGTAGTCTAACTGTATAGGAACCGCCATTTCGTACAGCACATTCAGAAATTCAGCAAACGTCAACTTGCCCATGTTACTTATCCCTGAATAATAAGATGGCTTGTAGTTAGAAAATTCTCGAAATGATTTTCCTTGAAACTCTTTTGCTAGAGCGTTACTAAGGCGCACGCTCATAAGGTTATCGAAACGTGTCTCGAAGTTCATTTCTTCCGTTTTAGCGTATTTTGCTTTGAATGCGATTATCTTTATAAGAGGCAAGTCTTTGCGATTACCCTCTTTCAAACGCATTCTAAATTGTTCACGATCCATTATCATCGGCTGTACCATCCTCTAAGGTGTGTTTAACCGACATTTTACAGCACGTTTCTTATAAACGTAAACAGATATTAAGACACACAGCGGAATCGAACCGCTATAATCCTGTATGTGTCAAATAAGGTGAGGTGCGTTATGCACCCGACCTTTAGAGTTACTTGAGTTGATCAACCAACTGTTTAATTACAGCTGGCGTGCTGATACGTTGTCCATCTTTACGGTTACCCTTGATGTATGCTGCATCCTCATTACTGTAGTAGACTACACCGTTGCCCTCTACGACTGGATAGCCGCTTTCGTCTGCTTGCAACTCAGTAGCAACATGTTTGCCGTGCTGTTTGGCGTGTTCCTCATCGTGTAGATGCAGGATGCCATATTGATCGAGATACGCATAATTCTGTGCCATCGTTTGTTTCCTCCTGTACATAGCAAAAAGGACACCGTATACCGATGCCCTCATGCTTGCTTATTTAGTTGCGCCCTAACCCTCCGTCATGCGCTTGCCACTGCCGCTCCCTTATACATGCGGTATGGTTCCCAAAATATTTAGACTTTTGGTAAATTTATGATTTTCTAGTGATTGAAATAATGATATAATTCCTGTGGTGCCAAAAAGCGGTGGTTGTTCGCAATCGGACAGGACTCCACCTTGACACCTTTCGAGATAATTTCTCTGGCAATCGCGATAGCGGCTCTGACTGTCGATATCATTGACTTACTAAAGCGCTAATAACAACGCAATAAGGGTGCACTGTTTCTATAGCTAGAGTCTTCACCGTCTTTATGACCATGGGTACTTTAACACCCTGACACCTTTACCTTTTCAAGAGATGTCAGGTAGGCTAGCACATAGATTGGCTAACGGATTAACCACTTTAAAGAAATATGCCAAGGCACAGTGTGCTCAACAAGTTAATAGGACAATAAGAAAAAGACCAAGAGTGGGGGCTCTTGGTCTTTCCCTTTTTTTAGACATTGTAGAACACACGGCTTTACAGTCGTAAATACAATAAACGAGTATTTGTGAATCTCGTATAGAGATTAGATCTACATATTTATTGCACTTGGATTGCCTCCTCGTGTTCTGATTTGTCTAACATACTATGCGCGCGATCAAAAATCTCCTTTTCACTACAGAGCTCCTACTACCTATGTCTCCTTAGCGATATTTTCTTCTGGCTTATTCATAGTAACAAATATATCAATCATTTTCCAGATATGTTTGTTCGCTATGTTTTTATTGAATTTGGTTATATAAAGATAAAATATAATAGGTTTCACCTATAGGTGGCATTCGTAAGACAAATTTTTATCGTTCAAAATAATAAGAACATCTCCCAATATAGAAGGAAATGTTCTGAGTGATCTATTGAATTATTCTTACATGTACTTCTTCAACATCATTACCGTTAGCATCCACAACATTAACGACACCGTAATCTTCCCAAGACATCACTTGGGGATTATATTCCGTAGCTGTTAACAAGCCATTACTGCTAACCGAGAAACAATCCTTTGCATAGCCAGAAACATAATAAGTGTAGTGGCGCCCATAAGAAGGGTTATATCCTAATTGGTAAGTTTGTCCGACCTTTAATGTAATTGTGTACGTAAGGACTTTAGAAGCGGCTGGGGCAACTGTTGATTCTGCAGCACTTGCTATTCCCGCACTTAATGATAAAAGCAAAACCATTGATGCAGCTAATAATAGTTTCTTCATATTATCATCTCCTTTTCATAAATATTGTAATATGCCCGTCTAGTTTATTCAATATATTTCCTTTTATATTAAAAATAAGCTAAAATTTAAATCTTCTGTTATTTTTCTTTGTGCTCGTTGGACATACTCTTCAACTGAGCCCTTACTAATACCCAGCATATTACCAATCTCCCCGAATGAAAAACACTCTCCATGCGCCATTACATAACATTCTCGTTCCCTTTCACTTAAGCGCGATAATGCATCCTGAATCTGAAATCTTTGCCAGTCTGTTAGATTACTTGGACTTCCTGCTTTGGAGTTGCTTACATACGCCTGCATCTTTAGTGGGTCAACTAACTGTTCACGTTGGTATGCTGCTCGCCTCTCAATCCCACGCTTATTCCCTGGTCTTCTCCCGGTAACTAACCACTCTTCCGTAAACTCACAGTCGGATATCATACCGGAAATGATCTTCTTATCGTCCGCGTCAGCCTTCTTATATATCCTTGCAGCTATGTTCCTTGCCTTGCGGTAGCTTAATGCTGTAGCCCCTCCCAAGTCTGTTACAACGGGTGTTTGTTCCGTATCCTCGTCCGGTATCATATTAGCACCTCCTAGATGAAATCAAATATTGTTGTCTGCCCCTCACGCGGCGAATCTGCCGAATCCTGTATAAGCCCATCATCCAACATAAACTTAGGAGCCTCATAGAGATATCTTTCATGGACTGGATCGCCTTCACGTGAATGCGCTGGGTTCTTTATCTCTGCTTTCTTGGTCCAAACCCAAAAACTCTTAGCTGTCACTTTATCGTTGTTAACTGACATTCCCATTCCTTCCTTCGCTCAATGTGTTCGGTTCAATCGACGTGATAATCATATACCTATCTATACTGACTACACCCACATATAACAGTAATGCGCATAATATAGAGGTATAGGCTCTTATCATGGGGTGTTCTCCTTGAGCAGTTCAGTCAGAGCGGATTCGTATTCCTCCGTTTCTTCTCCACTCAACAACCGTTCATTTTCATCATTGGCTTCCTTAATTATCTTCTTCAGTCTTTCTATCTCTGCATCTTTTTGTTGTATAAGGGATTCAGCCTGTATATCTGGATGGTGTGGTGGGTCTGGATCAAAGTGTCCATTATTTATCCATGTGATCATCGTGTGATACGAGTCTACACGTCCCATATTGTAGGATGGAGAGCCAAACTTATCCTCTGCAAAGAGATCGCGATTATCTTGTAGCTGTTTTATGAGCTTATCTGCATCTATTAAACGTGGTTTATCTGTCATTGTTGTTTCTCCTTACTTCCCCATGAAGCCAGACCCATAATGACATATCCCTCTTTTACAAAATTCGGGTTATCCAAGATGTAAGTGACTCGTTTGCATATCCCTGAGCCTGTCCATTCGTTTTTTACTGGGTCCCATTCGAGCAGCACCAGCATGTCGCCTACCTGGTAATCCCGATCATTCAAACGTACCTCAAATGTCTTTGTTCCGTCCCACACAGCTTGGAAGTATTCAGGCCATAGCTTCAACTCATGCTTATTCATATATATCCTCCCTTAGTGGGTGTAGGTCCTACACCTTGTATTGGTTTAATCCACGTACAATCCAATCTCACCGCCGTATTCGTACTCAAGCCTCAGAATCAAACCAATATCAACAATACTCACGGCTATACCCTTTTCGATAAGTTTGTTGAAAATATATTCTGCACATTCGTCATAATTAAACTCTATTGGTTCTTCCTGCTGACCTTCGATTCCGTTAACTATTTCGAGCATATCTCTAATAAGTTTTGAATTGGTCTTTTCAAGCTCATCTACCCTTCGAGCCAAGAGCAGAACATAATCCTTGTCTATATCGCCCTTCTTAACTCGTTCCAATGCTCTCTTATATACTTTTCCTTGCTCGTTCATATCTATCATCCTTCCAACGCTCTTTAAGGAGCGTATTGTATTGGTGGTTACTCCCCTAATGCCTTGTTGATATGGTTAAACGCCGATAATAGAGACTGTTCATCCTTGTTAGCAAATGCTAAGTTCTTCTGTATAGCTGTCTTGGCTTCTTCCAGTGCCTTTTGGTATCTGTATGCTTTGTCTGTCATGTTTAATTGACTTGAAACTGATGATTCCAGGTCAGCAGATATCCGGGCTATTGTCCGCTCCCTCTCTGCAAGCTGCTTGCCTCTCTCCGCAGCCGTTTGGAAGTTAGCTAGGCTTTCCTCATTCAAGCCATTTACCTGCTGTTGGAGTGAGTCTACCAGGGCAAGCAGGTCTTCTACCTCTCTAACTGGTAATAGGATATTTTTCTTCGCTTCGTTTTTAGCCTGCTGCAAATCTGTACGGATTAAATCTACTGTCCGTTCACTCATGACTGTTCCTCCTTGAATTCTTTTTCAAACAGCACTGACAACATGCTGTGCTTATCCGTATCAAACGTGCAGTATCTGTAATGCACGTATCCATCTATGTCTTCGTAAAGTGCAAATACCAGTTCGCCATCTTCATCCGTGTAAAACCGCTCTATTCGACGTTTGAGGTGTATCACTCACCTTTACCGCCTCCAGTCAGCCTTTTAATAGCCTCTTCGATTTCATCCGTATTGGTAGGGTATGAATCAATATACTGCGAGGCATCTTCCCATATAGCTTCGTTTATCATTTGGTCGATTTCTTCCCTGCTCTTACCTTCTACATCCTCGTCGTCAATCTCGACTGCTCCCTCTCTACATGCGCCTGGATAGCCGATAGACAATTTCCATTCAACTAGCATTTATATTCATCTCCTTATAGGGGTATAGGGTAAGAGGCCAGAAGGCCCCTGTTTAGGCGTTCGGTTGATCCAGCGTGTCGATAATTACTTCTGGTCCGTCTAACATCCAGTATTTTGTTGCGTGATCACCGTTGAATGCTTCGTTAAGCACAGCCTGAATCTGGTCATAATGTTCTTGCTTCAAGCAATCAAACGCCCTGTCATCCCAATCTTCGTACATTTCGTTATATTGTGTTTCGATGTACTGACGGAGCATGGTCTTTGCGTCCGGATGCCACCGATGCTCATTGGCGACATACCATGTATGCAACATCAGGTCTCCATCCTCATTCGCTTGTTCACGTAGTTGATCGGGCGTAAGTGTGCAATTAGAATCCTCATAGCTCAACATTGTTTCATTTGGCAGCTCAGACAATTTAACTTTTTCCATTTCTAAATCGCTCCTTTGATATTTGTATTTGGTAGGGTAAGAGGCTGTTATGCCTCTCCCTCACTTGCCTTCAATCTTGCCATCTCCACTTTGTATCTATCTTTAATAAAGTTAATATGTCTGTCATTCCTCGTATTCGGGTGACGATGAGATTGTTTTAGGTATTCAGTTCCAACATGATCTATGCTTAATTGAGGGCTGTCCCACCATGAATCGGTACTTATACCCCGCCCATCCGTAAAACGTGACATGTAGCCTCGTTTTGTCTGACATTTCCACATTTCAAATTTTAGTCTCGGCATTCTGTATCTCTCCTTTATAGGTAGTAGGGGGTGTATCCCCCTTATGGAGGGCTGTTCCCTCCTTCTTATCCCCTGGGCCTGTCCTCTCTGCCCTTGGGGGCTATATATTTAATCCTCTGGTAGCAGCTTGTTAAATGCTCTACGGTATAATTCAGCTACTTTTACTCTCTTTGCTCGCCCATCTTGACGGACATTTACCATCCGATTGCTCTCTTTTACCAAAACAGGAAAGCCTGTTTTCGCATGTGGAGCAAATACTTTTCCGTTTTCGTCGATACGATATGGGTAATAGCCAGGGATATATTTAAGGGTCTTGTTCTCCATCGCCAATACTCCTTTATACGTTGTTATAGGAATTAACTAATCATTTATCCGTCATTCTAGCCGATTCTATTCCGATGATAGCTGCTGATATAATTTCATTTTGTTTCGTATCTTTTTGATAACATTGTCAGACATGTTTTGCCTGCTCATGCCGGTTATTTTAGCCATTGTCTGCTGTGTTTTTCCTTGCATCAGCCCTTCGACAATTACCCGTTGTTTTGGTGTCAACATGTCCAAAAATTCCTTGACGTACAAACCTGTTTTATCGTCATCGCTCGGCTTAAAATGTTCCCCATCGTCTTGCCGGAATCCCCATCTTTGTCATCCCGATATATTTTTCGGTTGAATGATACATATTTAAATTTTTGTTCCATGTTAC
Organism: Paenibacillus polymyxa; assembly: GCF_015710975.1. Classification (NCBI taxonomy): domain Bacteria; kingdom Bacillati; phylum Bacillota; class Bacilli; order Caryophanales; family Paenibacillaceae; genus Paenibacillus; species Paenibacillus polymyxa. The sequence continues at coordinate 427,079 of NZ_CP049783.1, forward strand.
CGCGTGTTTTTTGGTTTCTTGGCACCCTGATTAATTCGCTTTTGTCGTTTATATATATCAACATATGCCCATGAATATAGCGTGTAGCGAATGTGGAAAATGCGTATCCCCGGCTTGCGTCGAACCTTCTTGCAGCAAGCAGTAAACCGATATTCCCTTCACTGACCATATCTTCATAATCAATGCGTTTGGTTCTACATACTTCCAGATATTTTTGAGCAGCCTTGTGTACAAGCCTTTGGTTTTCCATCACCATTCGGATTACGTTGGTTTCATCCATACTCCCCACCCTTATCCTGTCATTTTTTCAAACTCAATTTCTATACGTGGGTTTTGCCGATCAATTTCAAAATCTATTATTTGTGGCAGAGCCATCTTGTCGTCCTCATATAGTCCTGCATCTTCTAAGGCGTCTAGCAGGGCTTTTAAGGCGTTGTGTGTGTCGCGCCTCCGTTTGTCCGGGAAGTAGAACCAAAGCCGCACGGCGACCTTTCCTGTGGCTGTAGACCACTTGTTTTTTTGTCGCCACACCTTAGCAACTAAAATCGTGTTTGAAAACCATTGTTCTGCTACCTTAGTTTTAATCCGCATACGCCGCCCTCTAACCATTGCATTACGGTACATATGGTTAACGCTCGGGGCCAGTCCCGGTAATATTAGTCGCTCCATCTATGGCTCGTCCTCCTTAAGATGGTCATTCGTTTTGCTGGAGTCAGGCGGCGGCTGAGGTAATATACTTCGGCTACCGTTTGCCCTCGCTGGTCTTTAATCTTGTAGCCGCGTTCCTTTTGGTAGAATGCATCAATCCGTTTTGCTTCTATTGGATTCATGGGGTATCCTCCAGTGGGGTTTCATAGATGTTGCCGAATTCTTTTGCTGTCTTATGATCAACTGGCTTGCCGTTATAGGTATTAGCTTTATCAGATACTGGTGAGCCCGGTTTGTACCATCCCGTTTGCTCCTCCTGTTCTGACAGCTCCCTTGGATTGTCGTATGCCCCTATCTCGGAAGCTCCACATGCTTGACAATAATATGGACCACACTGGACATAAGCACCCATATGACCAAAACCAGTATCGACCCAATCCGCATGGCATTCACAGGAGCAATATGGGCATTTCTCTGTCGGATGTTCAAACATCTATCTTCTTCCCTTCTTATTGGAGTCTCACTGCGGCCTGCGGTCCGGTCCAAGCAGTTCTATCATTTTCGAGTTACCATTTATCCGACTGGCTATTTTTCCGCCGTTCTCTGGAAGTCTGTGGCGTATGCGACCCGGAGCAAAGTTGCTGGTCATTATCGTTACTTTGCTTTGTCTCTCCCGTTCCTCAAGGATGCTGAACAACTTGCCTTCCGCCCAATCTTTGTATCCAGCAGTGAAAATATCGTCAATCATAAGAATCGGAACTTTATAATAACGTTGAAGCACTTCTTCTTCGGTTTCATCACTTTCACGGTTATAGGTAGATTTGATATCACCGAACAGCTTTTCTTCTTTGACAAACAATCCAGGGATCTTTCGCCGGGTCAGGGCATTCGCGATACACTGCATCATGTATGTTTTTCCGGTACCAAAAGCAGACACCTCATAATCTGCCTCTTTTTGGGCTTCCTGAGCCCGTTTGTCGTCTCCGAATATATAGAGCCATGTTCCGTCCTTCATGTGGCTCTGGATGTCTCTGACGAACTCTACGGCTGTCGCAAATTGTTCTCGGTTGTAATCATCCATGACGGCATTTTTGAAAGTGTAGCCTAACTCCTTTTCTGAAAATGATTCAGAAGGGTTATAACTCTGAAATTGACGTTCATAATAGCAACTGCAGAGTTCTACCGTAGCTACCTCTCGTGGCATAGGGTTGCCGTGTTTATCTGTATAGCTTTCATCTGTTACCCAACGGAATGTATTAATGGTCCCGGTATAATTGCATTTGGCGCAGCCTTCGTTACTCAAACTCGCGGACCATCCGGTCGAGCTCTGCTGCGTCTCTGTCGCTGGCTTGTCCATGCTTACCGATGAATCTTTCTTCGTGTTTGCCCGCATCCTTTCGATCCGCTTCTGCATCTCTTGCATGACCTTGCCCATACTTTCCACCGTTACCACCTCCCCGTTGCTTTTTAAATGTTTCAAATGGATTGTTTTCGCTTAAAAACTGGTCAATGTTTTTAGGACTCATGAATTTTTCCAAAGTGAATTTGTAGGTGTACCAATATAAATCGCTTTTTATAATGGCGTTGTAATTGCTTATGGCTTTTTTCATTTCCTCGAAGCTCATATTTTTCAATCTGGCATTTATACTAGATTTCATTTTTTGAGTCAGTTCTCGGTGTTTTATAATTTCGAGAGAATTCCAAAAATCATATATATCTTTTTCTTGTTGTTCATTATTGTTGTTATTATCATTATTGTTTATATTGTTGGGTTGCCGTTGCTTTCGTGGCGGTTTCGTAGCTTTTTCGCCGTTGCTTTCGCCGTTGCCTTCGCGTTCGTCCGAAGTCTGATAAACCCCGTAGTTACTTATGTTTATCAGCATCCCTTGCGTTGCTTTCGTCGTCGTGATCATCGTTGCTTTCGCGTTGCTTTCGCGACCCCCTTCGTTGGGTTTTCGTAGCCACTCAATTACTTGGTAAATTTGGTCCTTGGTAGGACGCTCAATCCGAGCTCCAACACGCCATTTACAAGCCTCTATGATTTCCGGAATAGACGTCCTTACCTGACCTGGCTTAAGCCCTTTATAATCCGTATGCTGAGCAGATATAAGGAGGAAAACCCACACTTTGATGTAAAGAGGCGGCTTCTCCCATATCTCGCTTTCAATCAACTTCCGATGGAGGCTGATCCATCCGTCCATGTCACCACCTACTTAGTTGCTTGGTGTTCCAACACCGTATTAATTGCTCTTGCGATAAAATTCCGCGACCTGATCCCTTCGGGCGTCTCATCTAACCAATCATGACAAGGAGTACATAAATGTATTAGGTCAGTTACCTTCGTTTTCTCATCCAAATGAGGGCGACCAGTCAAATGCGACCTTTCTGTTGCTCTGGCGGCGTTACACAGCTCGCACAAGCCATGTGACCGCGCTTTAAGCTGCTTATCTACCTGCTGGCTTATATCGCCTTTCTGCTTCTGTGTGAGCTTCACACGTTTGCTCTTGGCTGGTTTAGGAGCTGGATGAAATCCGTACTGTATCATGCTGCACGCCTCCAATCTCTAAAAAGGAAGATCTTCGTCTGCTATATCAATTGGTTTGCCATCGTCAGAAAAAGGATCATTGTTGTTTCTGGTTGAAGGCTGCTGTCTGCTTCCACTATCATTCTTGCTTGATTCAAGGAACCGGACGTTATCAGCCACAATTTCAGTGACGTAAACACGTTTCCCCTCATTGTTTTCATAGTTTCTTACTTGAACCCGACCTTCTACAGCCGTTAAGCGACCTTTACGAAGATAGTTGGCGCACGTCTCGGCAAGCTGCCGCCAAGTTACGATCTGCAAGAAATCCGCTTCACGTTCGCCACCCTGATTAGTGAAAGGTCTGTCCACTGCTAGGGTGTATGTGCAATTTGCCATACCAGACGGTGTATATCGTAATTCAGGATCCTTGGTCAAACGGCCGATCAATATCACTCGGTTTAACAATTTGGTTAGCCCCTTTATCTATTAATCAAATCCGAATAGTGGATTATTTGGTTAAGTTGTTTCGTCTCCCGGCAGTAACGACAGCGTTCGCAACGGTGTGGTTTTACTAAACCTGCTTTGACTTCGATTAAGTGCGGCATGTTCGCCGCAATACCTTCAAGTTCGCGTTTTATGTCAAAAGCATTTATCCCTATAACCGCTTTGTCTGGCGGGTCCTGCTTCGAAACCGCAACGATGATAGGCTCAATCCAGCCGTCACGCTGCTGCACAATGCGTTCAATCTCTGCATATAGGGCCATCTGTGTAACATAATGGTTCTGCTCCACGAAAGACACATAGCCGTTTTCTTGGTCCCAGGACTCTTTATTAATTTCTTGAACCGTTTTAATATCTGAGAATCGGTTACGTTCTAATGCGTAATTATCCATTTTGATTTTCCAATTAGCCCCGGCAAATTTGGCGGTCATAATGACCTCTTTTTTTCCCTGAAGAACAAACATACAAAGTGCATCACTTTTTATGGTTTCTATCATTTTGTTGGCATTTTGGAACTGCGATTTTAGTTTCCCCTTGGTCCCGCCGCGAGAAGAAATTATTTCAGGGTTACTATCTTTGAATCTTTGAAAAGCCTCCGGCCCCTCAAAATAAGCATGCACATACGAGCCAACCAGAAGCGCATCTGTAGCTGGTTCTGTCCAGCCTTGAAGCCTAGCCATAGCTCGCGCTTCACAGTCCCGGAACTCCTTATACTGGCTGTTACTCCAATAGGCTAGGTTAGCCTCCTGGGAATAATAGTTTTCTTCATTCAGCAACATTAGGATCACCGTCCGCCTTTGCTTTTTCCGCTTCCTGTTGCGCTTTAAATTCCAATTCAGCGGCGCTAGGAACATGACCCGCCCCGAAGTCAAAATAGTCTTCACGTTTGCCCATACCGTCTCTGAGCGACTTCCAGATGTTCCCGATACGAAGGTAATCATTTTCTGTAAATGCGTCTTGAGCGCATCCTATGCACTTCTCAATCATTTCTTTGTTGACACCATACTTCTCTTGGAACTGTTGGAATGCTTTCCTTACACGGTCAGCAAGCGGCTCTGTATAGCTGTTTACCAACGTTTTTCGGCACTCTGCAAGAGCGGCATCCACTATATCACCCGGGATTACCCCGAGGATGCATGCACGCATCCTACGGCTTCCCATATTAGCTACAACCTCGTAAACGTCACGCGCTTCAGTGAGCTGCTTTGTGGTGTTTCCCGCCTTACGTTCGTGCTTGACTGTAAAAACAATTTGACGGCGTGTATTCGTTTCAATGTCCCATGCATAGGCCATAGCCTTAGACTCTCCGTTTCGTTGCTCGAGCTCAATCAACCCATAGTCAATGTTCCCCCATGACTGCGCCAAGACCTCAGCTAGTCGGATAGATGGACCAGAAACCTTGCTACCGCCTTTTGGATACTCATATTCCGCTTCTTCTGCAAGCTTTTTCCGCTGACAAGAAAGCATGATACGGTTAAAAGATGCCTGTTGATCCCGTGGGAACTGTTTAGCCATGAAAATAGCAGCTTTTACTTCTTCTGTTTGGCGTGTTACTGCCATTTCTGTAGTGGTTGATCTAAAGGAAGGCGGCGCCTCCGGCAAGTAATTTTGGTAGTCAATTGGTTGTTGATCGTCAAAACTCATATTTACATCCTCCTAAATTTTTGTTATAGTGACCGTGAAATGTTTATTAATAGTTTGATTTGACTTCGGCTGCAACCGGAGTCATTTTGCTTTCCAGGTATAAATCCACTTGCTTAAGCTCGTCCACCATTTTAGGGATATCCTTATACCGGAACATTTCCATCAGAGCTTCTAAAATAGACTCAGGTGAGTTACAACGGGTACCCGTGTTTTCCTCGATTGCTTCTAATCTGCGGATAACTGACTGGACGTGTTGCTGGGCTGTTTGTAGATTCTGCATTCCTATCACCCTCCCTAATCTGTTTTCTGATCCGGTCATACTCCCGGCGCTGCGTCTCATTTCTGAACGCAAATTTAGGACGTGGTCCATCTACTACCCAACCACCGACTAAAGTTAAGGCAAACCTATCTTCAAATTCATCACTGGCCTTGATCCTTATTCCCATATGCATCGTCTATCACCCTCACCAGTACCTGATTTTTACACTCAACAGCGTCCAACATGCATTCTTTGCAGTGTGGTTGGTTGTCTTCATATACCAAATACTTAGCTTCAGCACCGCAGCATCCACATGTAATCATGAGACACCCAATACAACACGTAAGTCCAAAATCTCTTTAAGCATCCAGCCAAAAGATGCTTGAGATACTTCTGGATGAACCCAACTTGGGTTATTTGCTAATGCATCGTACATATTTTCAAGTTCGTTTAACCGTTTTTGTGCGTCGTGCATAATCATTCTCCTTTCTTAATAGGACGCCAGTAGGTAATGTAGTTCAGGACGTTCTCCAGTTCTTTCCGAAGCACATCCTTATAAGATGTTACTTGCCAGCGATCTTTGATTTCTCGGTGAAGTTGTTGGAATAACTCGCCTCGTGCGTCCTTATCTGGCTCAATGGCGTACACCTTTTTGGAAATTGCTCTTTGCAGCGTTCGTTGTTGACCGCTGTTTAAAGTGATCTGCTTGTCCAACTTCTGCTCAATCTCCACCAGTTTAGTACCGTGTTCTGCTGTAGTGGCTTTCACCACTTCGACTTCCTCTGCCATCTCAGCCGTAAGCTTGAGAGATTGTATGATTGCTTGCCGTTCCGTGAGTACAGGCGGCTTGGAGATTTCATCTTTCATACGATTAAACTCTGTGATGTACATTTCTTTGAAGCGTGCTGCTTCTTTTCCTGTGTAGCCCATTGCCAAGAACGAGAAACCGTCTTGAGAGATAATGTATTTTTGTTGTGTACGATTGCGTGAATCAGTGTAATCAATGAGTCCAAAATTGGACTCTATAAATTCCTCGCTGCACTCAAGTGATTTGATATCCCGTAGCACATGTTTGTGTTCCTTTTTAAATACCTCCGCTACTGTGAGGCTGTCTGTTACGGTTTGTCCATTTTCAATGAATACTAATTGAGTCATACTGTTTCTCCCCTCAAGCAAAATTTTTAAGGTGTTTTTGTTTTAAGTTATCTTTCCACGCTCTTACATCTTCTTTATCCGCGCGACGGGAAGTGCCTATGGAATAATTCGGGATGCCACCATGTGAAGGACTAAGGTCGAATATGTCATAAACAGTACGCCGGGTTAGTCCAAAAAAATCAGCAATGTCTTGAGCAGTCAAACTGTCTGGGAGTTCATCCCAATGCTTTTTTTTCGTCTTTGTCATTACATACACCTCGTTTCTACTTAGGTTAATGCTGGAACGCTCTTCTTTTTCTTTTTCACATCTTCAACTTCTTCAATGTAAAAATAGTCTTCGAATCTCCCGCCAAAGACTTCCATCACACCAGCTATGAACTGGTTACCAGGTGCATTATGGCGTTCATCATCTACAGGAAGTTTAGTCCTCCAAATTTGAGTAAGATTCACATTCATCAGATCAGCAAGTTCTCTATCCGTAGTGATATCCTTATCAATTTGAGCTTTCATTAGCTCTTTAACTTTTAGTCGGACGACGAATTTTTTCATTGTATCACCCCTCGAATTGCGTCCTCGCAATTTATTATTTTGTAATTTCGTCCTCGCAATTTAAGTATATTACAGCGATTACGAGCACGCAATATGTTTTGGGTAAATAATTGCGTGCACGCAATATTTATGTTATAGTTTCTTTAGCCATTAGATGAAGGGAGATTTTTGAAGGCAATGAGCGAAAAAACAATAGGTGAAATTATTAAAGAAAAAAGACTTGCAAGCGGTTATAAAACAAAGAAAGATTTTGCTGACAAGAGTGGAATCTCGGCTGCCACTCTCACTCGAATTGAAAAGAATGCGCAGTTACCTTTGCCTAACACTCTTATGCAAATTTCTCGTCATCTGGACGGGGTTACATACGGTGAACTAATGAAAGCGGCGGGTTATCTCGAGGGGTTAGAAGAAAATCATGAGACGTTTCTTGCTAATTTCATGAACGAAAACGAGGAACTCGACAACCGAATTTATGCCCTTATTGATAAAGTGTTCTTATTTACAAATGTTGATAAAGACTTACATAGAGAAATTGTTAGCTTATTCGTCGATCCACAGACTGCGGATTTGTTTTCCCATGCTACTTTAGACGATATTAAATCTGAGTATCTGCGTGGCGATCTTAACATTGAACAAAAGAATGACGTAATTAATACTCTTGAAAATATATTGAATAAGTATTCTCCAAAACTAGGAGAGTATTTGACTCTAGTCAAATACGCAAAACCGATACCTCTGATCGGATCAATCTGTGCTGGTGACGGGATAATTGCAGAAAACAATATTGAAGAATACATAAACTATCCTTTTATGAAACAAAAACAACCAGACTATGCTCTAAGAGTAAAAGGTGATTCTATGGTCAATGCAGGCATTAATGATGGCGACATTGTTTTCATGAGGAGAGAAAACTGGGCGGAATTCAATGGACAAATCGTTGCTGTTATCGTTAACGGCGAAGAAGGCATTTTAAAGAGAATGAAATGGTCTGAAGGTTCTGCAAAATTTAACCTTGTTCCAGAGAATGATTCTTATCAGTCCATGGAGGTGACACCAAATGAATTTATAGTTTGTGGAGTTTATGTGGGGCATTTCAGACAATAAAAGGAGTGTTAGAAATTGGAAGGAAGTTTCTATAAAAGAGGGTCCACCTGGTCATTTATGATTAGCATAGGTACTGATCCGAAAACAGGTAAAAGAAAGCAAAAGGGAAAAGGCGGGTTTAAGACTAAAAAAGAAGCGCAAGCTGCTGCCGCGGATATGCTGTCCGAGATAAATCGAGGCGTATTCAAAGAAGAAACCAAAATGACTTTTGAAGAATTAGCGGACAAGTGGTTGAAATATTATAGTTCTCATGGAAAACCAAAAAAAGATGGTACGATCCGAATCAGAACTAATGAAAAAGAAAACTTGTCACCATTCTTTGCAAAGCTCAATGCAGCTTCAATCACTGAACAAATGTATCAGGATGCACTCATAAGTCTACAGAATAAACTAGCAGACAATACGTTATCAGGTGTACACTCAACCGGCAGAATGATATTTTCATACGGTTTAAAAATTGGGGCTTTGAAAACAGATCCTACATCAACTGCTTTTGTGCCTAAGCGTCAGAAAACAGTCCAAGAGCTTGAAGAAAATAACGAGCTACCTAAGTATTTAGAAAGGGATGAACTCGTCCATTTTCTACAGATCGCTCAAGACCATGGATTGGATAATGATTTTGAAACCTTTAATACATTGGCCTATACAGGCGTGAGAGTCGGTGAGTTATGTGCATTAAAAAGACTGGATGTCAACTTCGAAGATGACAAGATAAGAATAACGAAAACTCTATATAACCCAAATAATAATTACGCTCTTTACAAACTCAACACACCTAAAACTGTATCATCGGTTCGCGAAATAGATGTTGATCACGAAATCATTATAGGATTCCAAAACTTGTTAACCATTCAACAAATAGAGAAATCAAAAAGACCAAAAACTTATCACGACCAAGGTTTCATATTCGCAAGAATCGGTAAATTCGCTGGATATCCTCAAGTAATAAAAATGGTTGAACTTCGGATGAAGCGATTACTAAAACTAGCTGGCCTAAATCCCGATCTTACCCCCCACTCACTTCGCCACACTCATACATCACTATTAGCTGAAGCCGGAGCCACTCTTGAACAAATCATGCAGCGGTTAGGACATGCAAACGATGAGATAACACGCAGAATATATCTTCATATAACTAAGCCAAAAAGAAAAGAGGCTGCTCAAAAGTTCAGCGAACTAATGAGAGCCTCAAAAAAATCTGATCAGAGTTAACAAAATGTTAACAAATCAATATAGCAATCCATCAAACCCTTGGTGCAACAAGGGTTTTTTGGTTTATTACATCATGCCGCCCATTCCGCCCATGCCGCCCATGTCAGGCATTGTAGCCTTTTCTGGTTCTGGCTTGTCAGCGATAACTGCTTCAGTAGTCAGGAACATAGCCGCTACGGAAGCAGCGTTTTGCAATGCATAACGAGTTACTTTCGCAGGGTCAACGATACCTGCGTCAATCATGTTTACCCACTCACCAGTAGCTGCGTTGAAACCAACGCCTACTTCTTCGCGTTTCAGACGCTCAACGATAACAGAGCCTTCTTCGCCTGCATTAGCAGCAATTGTACGGATTGGAGCTTCCAGAGCGCGCAACACGATGTTGACGCCTGTTTGCTCGTCGCCTTGCAGCTCAACAGCAGCAACTGCATTGTATACGTTCAGGAGCGCTACACCACCACCGGATACGATACCTTCTTCAACCGCAGCACGGGTTGCGTTCAGAGCATCTTCGATGCGCAGTTTGCGTTCTTTCAATTCTGTTTCAGTAGCCGCACCGACTTTGATTACTGCTACGCCGCCGGACAATTTAGCCAGACGCTCTTGCAGTTTCTCTTTGTCGAACTCTGAAGTAGTTTCTTCCAGTTGCGTGCGGATTTGGCTAACACGAGCGTCGATGTCGGCTTTGTTTCCAGCACCGTCAACCACAATCGTGTTTTCTTTTGTAATACGCACTTGACGTGCTGTACCCAGTTGGTCCACAGAAGCTGTTTTCAGGTCCAGACCCAGTTCTTCTGTGATTACTTGGCCGCCTGTCAGGGCAGCGATATCTTGCAGCATTGCTTTACGACGGTCACCAAAGCCAGGAGCTTTAACAGCTACAGCATTGAATGTACCACGCAGCTTGTTGACAACGAGCATAGCCAGCGCTTCGCCTTCGATGTCTTCAGCGATCAGAACGAGTGGCTTGCCTTGTTGTACGATTTTTTCAAGCAATGGCAGGATTTCTTGTGTGTTTGTGATTTTCTTGTCAGTAATCAAGATATATGGATTGTCCAGTACAGCTTCCATTTTGTCCGTATCTGTAATCATGTACGGAGAAATGTAGCCACGGTCAAACTGCATACCTTCAACTACTTCCAGTTCTGTTGCAAAACCGCGGGATTCTTCAACAGTGATGACACCGTCTTTGCCCACTTTTTCCATAGCTTCAGCGATCAGTTCGCCTACTTCATCATCAGCAGCGGAAATACCAGCTACTTGAGCAATGGATTGTTTGCTTTCGATTGGTTTGGAGATAGCTTGCAGTTCAGCAACTGCTGCTTTAACCGCTTTGTCGATCCCTTTACGGATACCGATTGGGCTTGCGCCAGCAGTTACGTTTTTCAAACCTTCAGTGATGAGGGCTTGAGCCAAAACAGTAGCCGTAGTCGTACCGTCACCAGCTACATCGTTTGTTTTGGTTGCTACTTCTTTAACCAGTTGAGCGCCCATGTTTTCGAACGCGTCTTCCAGCTCGATTTCTTTTGCAATCGTTACACCGTCATTAGTGATGAGCGGGCTACCGAATTTTTTCTCCAGTACAACGTTACGGCCTTTCGGTCCGAGTGTTACTTTAACAGCGTTAGCCAATGCATCTACCCCGCGCAGCATGGAGCGGCGAGCGTCTTCACTGAATTTAATGTCTTTAGCCATTTGTGATAAACCTCCCTATGGATTATGAATGATTTGTTTCAATTCCTATATTTAGGTCTTGTCCGGGTCCCGGTTAACCGATGATCGCGTGGATATCGCTTTCTTTCATAATCAAATATTCTTTACCTTCATATTTGATTTCCGTTCCAGCGTATTTGGAGAAAATGACACGGTCGCCTTCTTTTACTTCCAGAGGAATACGGGCACCGTCTTTCAATGCGCCTGCGCCAACCGCGATAATTTTGCCTTCTTGCGGCTTTTCCTTGGCAGAGTCAGGAAGTACGATTCCGAAGGAAGTCGTTGTTTCTTGCTCAATTGCTTCCACCAATACGCGTTCACCCAAAGGTTTGATCATGAAAAATAGCCTCCTTATTAAGTGTTTATCCTGTAATTTGGTTGTTATGTTGTATGTATTAGCACTCAACAGTCGTCAGTGCTAACAACCAACTTTATGATACTCAACTTGAGATTGAATTTCAAGTCCCTAATGTATTTTTTATGGGAATTTTTATGGGCAGCCATTCTCGATTATATCCACCTATCCTAAAAATAACCGTTAACTCAAGGCTAATGGTTATTTTTAAGACAGCTATGTTGATCAATTTTAGAGAAATTAGTTATTGAGCCGTTCAGGCCCTGCTTATTATTCCGCAGCTACACGCAATTGGGCCTCCTGTTCCTCCTGTGCACGCAGTTGCTTGCGGTACACGACTGATGACAAGTATACACTCGCTTCATACAGCACCAGCAACGGAATCGCCACCAAAAAATCGGATATAAAATCCGGCGGAGTGATAACAACAGCGACAAAAACAAGCAGGAAATAAGAAATCTTCCGCCATTTGCGAAGCCTCATCGGGGTTAATACACGAATCCCTGTCAGAAACATGATCAGCAGGGGGAGTTCAAACAGCAACGCTACAGGCAACACAATATTAAACATAAAGGTGAAATATTGCGCAATACCGTACGTTTCCTGCAATCCCATACTTTTGGTGACGGACGATGTAAACTGAATCGCCATCGGGAAAATAATGAAATAAGCAAAAGCTGCGCCAATAATGAACAAAAGCAGCACATAAGGCACATATCGCAAGGTTGCACTCCGTTCTTGCGGCCTTAATCCCGGGCTGACAAACTTCCACAATTGGTAGCATGCAAATGGTAACGCCACTGCAATCCCAATGATCATGGCGATCTTCATGTAGATACCGATTCCGTCCCAAAAGGAAAATGCATTTAACTGAAAAGCTTGCGCCGAACCGGAGCGAATAAGCCAGTTATAGACAGAACCCGCCGCGAACAATCCACCAACCAGCGCCAATACAAATACAATCAGCACATAAATTATTCGTCGACGAAGCTCACCCAGATGTTCCATTAGCGGCATTTCATGCTCTGATGGGGTCAAGCCTATTCCTCCTTTCTGAACGGCACGCAGCAGCGCCTCCTAAAAAATAAAGCCCTTCACTGAAGAAGAGGCTCATGTTTATTATACAAGCAGCAAAAATGAATAACTAAATCTATGACAAGCGTTTATCCTCAGGCTGAGGTTGAACTTCTGACGTCGTCTGTGATGCTTGGACCACACTATCTTTGCTTTCTTTACGCCCAGTCCGTTCATCTTCAGATAAAATATCGCGTGCCCCGTTTTTAAATTCACGGAATGTACGCCCTACAGCTCGGCCCAGCTCAGGCAGCTTGTTCGGACCAAATAGCAGCAGCGCCAGAATAATTAACAAAATATAACCCGGTGCTCCAATATTGGGCATGTGTAGTAATCCTCCTTATGTTGACGGACAAAATGATAACCTCTGTCCATATTCGGCCATATAAATTCTTACAGGTATCATACCACACACACGGGCTGCCTTCTACCGGAACTGACCTGTCACCATGAGCAACGCTTCCGGGAGCTGATCCATAATTGCTGCCAAGTTTTCATGCACGCCTTTGGGCGTTCCTGGCAAATTAACAATCAATGTACGTCCGCGTATCCCCACGATTCCACGAAAAAGCATGGCCGCCGGATTTTTCTGCATCACGATCATTCTCATGGCTTCCGCCATACCTGGCACTTCCCGTTCCACGACCCGTCTGGTCGCCTCAGGCGTCACATCACGGATCGCCAGTTCGGTTCCGCCCGTAGTTAGCACCAAGTCTGCATGAAAATAATCGGTCATTTCGATTAAAGCTGCAATAATCTCATCCGGTTCATCGGGAACGATCCGGTATTCCACAATCTCTCCGCCCAGTTCTTCTTCGACGAGTTCCCGGATGACCTGTGCGCTTGTATCCTCACGCTCTCCCCTTGCCCCTTTATCACTGGCTGTTAGGATCGCCGTTTTCCACACCATAAGATCACCCTTCTCCTATCATGAAAGAATACTTTCTCTTCTGAAAATCAGAAACAGCCACGCTGCATCCTCCATCACATCACAGTACCCTCTCGGCGACAATGTTGTCTATGTCAAGGTTTCCGGTGGTCCTCCCTTTGAAAATCCCCATGCTTGCCACCCGTTTTGGATTGCAGCATGGTAGGGCCGATGATCATATCTTTTTGCAGCGCCTTGCACATATCATACACGGTTAACGCTGCGGCTGAAGCCGCTGTCAAAGCTTCCATTTCTACACCCGTCTTACCCTCGGTCTTCACTTCAACTTCAATATGAAGTACATCATGTCCATTATCGGAAAAAGTAATGTTCACGCCTGTCAGAGCCAGCGGATGACACATCGGTATCCAGTCTGACGTTTTTTTCGCGCCTTGAATCCCCGCGACCTGGGCCACAGCAAGAACATCACCTTTGCCGATTCTGCCTTCTTTTACAGCCGTCAATGTAGCCGGGTTCATCGTAATCTGAGTCACGGCGACTGCTGTACGAACCGTAGACGTTTTGCCCGAAATATCTACCATACGAGCTCGTCCCTGTTCGTTAAAATGAGTAAAGGAATCCACGACTCCCTCACAGCTCCTTTCACATACCCAACTTTACTTCATTCATCATTTGTCGATTTTGCATGATTACAATCTAAGCGTCCTTCAGGTGTAAACAGCAGGTCCACTCGCAAATCTCCTGGCTCCATGGGTACTTGTGCCAACAATTGTCCCGGCAGCAGCAGCGAGACATAAAGCGGACCTACAGAGCCGTTATTACGCTTCTCTGCCTCTACCTGTGCGGTAAAGCGATCATAGTAGCCTCCGCCATAGCCGATTCTGCCTCCACGACGATCAAAGGCCAAGCCGGGCACAACAACCCAGTCGATTCCCGTCCACATTTCAGGCAACCATTCCTTGCATGTCAATGCAGGCTCAGGGATGTTCCATACGCCGGGCACCATATTTTCATACTGATCCATCTCCCTCAGCTCCATGGTTCGGGTTACCGAATCCACTCTCGGGGCCAAGACACGATCTCCCTGTGACCAGCAATGCTCAATGAGGGGAGTCGTAGAAATCTCGCTGCCAAAAGAGAGATAACTAAATAATGTTAGCTTATCCCCGTTTCTGTCTATTCTAAGCTGCTCCCATGCCTCGATTGCATGCCGACAGGCCACAGCCGATGCCTTCTGCCTTGTCAGCGGGTCCATGGAGTCACGCGCTTCCCGTTGCTGTACACGCAGCGCGTTCTTCACATTACAGACATCCACATATCCGCCCTCCCGCACAATCGTCGATAATCATCAAAACGTTGCAATTGTCCCATTTGTCAGTAAGTGCTGTACGTTGCAAGTTTTTTTCATTCTTTTTCACTTCTCGTTTAAGTTTATCATTGTTTATACAAATTGACTATACGAGGCTCAAGGGTTTCGGGGGTGAAAGCAGTGCAATAGTGGGTAATTTCATGTAAACTGGAAGGAAGGTACCTGCGAAAAAGGCAGGAAGAACTGTGCAAAATGTAATGGAGGAACGATACGCTATGCTATTGCAAGTAACCGGAATTACTAAATCCTATGGAATTGAGCCCGTTCTGGACGGGATTAACCTTCAAATATTGGAACGTGAACGTATTGGGCTGGTAGGTGTGAACGGTGCAGGCAAATCGACCCTGCTCAAAATCATTGCTGGTGAAATATCCTATGACAGTGGACAAATCTTTAAAGCGAAGGAAACCAGCATCGGTTATTTGGCGCAAAACAGTGGCTTAAATTCTGACCGTTCGATCTGGGATGAAATGATGCTGGTGTTCACACCGCTGATTGAAGCAGAACGAGAACTCCGGCAAATGGAGCAGGAAATCGCCGATCCGGCAAATGCGCAGAACGAAAAGCGTTATGCCGATCTGCTCGAACGCTATGCACGACGCTCAGATTGGTTCAAGGATCACGGTGGTTATGAAATGGAGACCCGTATTCGCAGCGTGCTGCACGGCATGGGCTTTGGTTCATTTGCACCCGAAACGCCTGTAGCCACCCTAAGCGGAGGTCAAAAAACCAGACTTGCACTAGCGCGCATCCTACTGCTCGCTCCAGATGTCCTTATGCTTGATGAGCCTACCAACTATCTGGATATTCAAACACTGACGTGGCTGGAAGACTATTTGCGCGGCTACTCCGGCTCGCTGCTGGTCGTATCACATGACCGATATTTTCTGGATCGACTGGTGACGACGATTATTGAAATTGAGCGCCATCGCTCCACCCGCTATACAGGCAACTACAGCCGCTATATGGAACTAAAGGCTGCCGAGTATGAAACAAACATCAAGCATTACGAAAAGCAACAAGAGGAAATCGCACGGATGGAGGCATTTATACAACGCAATATCGTGCGAGCCTCTACAACCAAACGTGCCCAGAGCCGCCGCAAGCAGCTGGACAAAATGGAGCGCATGGATCGACCTATGGGCGATTTGAAAAAAGCCCACTTTTCTTTTGAAACTGCCTATATGTCGGGTAAGGAAGTATTAGAGGTGCGTGACCTTTCCGTAGCGTATGAGGGGAAAAAGCCTTTATTTCAGCATGCATCCTTTGACTTAAAACGTGGAGATACGGTGGCACTGATTGGTCCGAACGGGATCGGAAAATCGACTTTGCTCAAATGTCTGACTGGCTCACTTAAACCTGCTGCTGGGTCCATCCACTGGGGTACGAAAATCAAAATCGGTCTGTATGACCAGGAGCAGACAAACCTGAACCCCGCCAATACCGTACTGGAGGAGTTGTGGAGCGAATACCCTCATATGGAAGAAGCACGGATTCGGACAGTGCTGGGTAATTTCCTATTTAGCGGTGACGATGTACTGAAAAAGGTAGCTTCATTAAGCGGAGGAGAAAAAGCCCGCGTATCCCTGGCCAAGCTAATGCTGCGCGAAGCCAACGTATTAATTCTCGATGAGCCTACCAACCATCTGGATCTATTTAGCAAGGAAGTGCTGGAAGCGGCTTTGATGGACTATGACGGTACGCTCTTGTTCATCTCCCATGACCGTTATTTCCTTAACAAAATGGCTGAACGTGTCATTGAGCTTCATCCTGAAGGAATAGAACATTTCCTGGGGAATTATGATGACTATGTAGCCAAGAAACAAGAGTTGGAGGAAATCGCACAGGAAGCGCTCGAGGCAAATCAGAGCAATCGTAGCAAGGCCCCATCTGCCTCTGCGTCCGTAGCAGACGAGACCACTCCAAAATCACGCGCGGCCACCTATGCGGCAGACAAACAAGCCAAAAGCGAGGAACGTAGTCGTCAACGCAAGCTGGAGGCATTGGAAAACAAGATTAAAACGCTGGAAGAACAAATTGTAGGCTTGGAGGAACAAATGACCATGCCTGAAATTTATCAGGATTACACAGCACTTCAGGATATTCAGGCACAACTCGACACCCATAAACAGGAATTGACTGAAACCTATGCATCCTGGGAGGAACTGCTTGAGGCATAAAGCTGCTGCATAAAATCTTAGCCATAAAAATTTCACATTTCCCTCTTCTATTTTTTGTACACAAGAATATCCACAACTTTTGTGTATGGACGATATTGAAAAATGGCCTTTTAGGCCATTTTTTTATTGATAAAACGCCACCTTCAAATGAAAACCAAATTTATCCACTACTTTATCCACATTATCCACAGATTTCACAATCAATATAGCTATGAAATATCCCCCATCCTACTATCACCTAAAAGTCTTAGCCTGCTTGCTTCGAGCCTGTTTATCCACATTTTGAACGGTATATGTGGATAACTTTGTTCACAACTTGACAAATCACATCATTATTCGGGCAGTATAAAATTTTCATGTTTTTTTGGTGGAACATGAAAAATCGTGAACAATTGTGACGAATCATGCGAGGAAATAAGATGCTGGCAATCATTCGCTCAAACTCCTGTATTTTATCCTCTTGAAATTCTATTTATATATATGTATAGCGCGGAATAAAAAAAGACACGACCCTGAATGTGTCGTGTCCTTCCTATTCGCTCAATTAAGTTTGAACAGACCACTCTTCCAGAGACAGCCCTGGATCAGCTTTCATGTCCAATGAGGTGAATTCTCCGCGCTTCCACTTGGCGTATGCCGCGGCACCGATCATCGCTGCGTTATCTGTACAGTATTTCATGGAGGGTACAAGCAGTTCGATGCCTTCACGCTCACAGCGTTCCCGCAATGCTGTACGTAGTCCACGATTAGCAGCAACACCGCCGCAAAGCAGCAGCTGCTTCGCACCGTATTCACGCATAGCACGAATCGCTTTTTCCACCAGCACCTCTACGACCGACTCTTGAAATCCTCTTGCAATCGCTCCCGCATGAACGGTTTCTCCGCGCATTTTCGTCTGGTTAATTACATTCAGCACCGCCGATTTCAAGCCGCTAAAGCTAAAATCATAAGAATCCGGCTCCAGCCATGCACGCGGCAAAGTAACCACTTCCTCCGATTCATGGGCTACACGATCCACATGCGGACCGCCGGGATATGGAAATCCGATGGCTCGCGCTACTTTGTCGTAGGCTTCTCCAACCGCATCATCCCTTGTACGACCAATAAGTTGAAAATGACCTTCGGACTCCATCAGCACCAGCTCGGTATGCCCTCCTGACACCACGAGAGCAATGCATGGATATACAATATCATGCTCCAACTGATTTGCATAAATATGTCCCGCAATATGATGCGTTCCGATTAACGGTTTGCCGAACGCCATAGCAGCGCTCTTGGCGGCGACTATACCAACCAGCAATGCGCCAACCAGTCCTGGTCCTTGCGTCACGGCAACCGCTGAAATCTCACGGGGGCTGATTCCCGATGTTTGCATAGCCTCGTCCAGCATATAGGTAATGCTTTCTACATGTTTGCGCGACGCTACCTCTGGCACAACACCGCCAAAGGCTTTGTGTGTTTCAATCTGACTGGAGATCAGATTCGAAAGCACCTCTGTGCCATTTTTCACGACAGAAACAGCCGTTTCATCACAACTCGTTTCCACTGCCAGTATATAGCAAGGCTCGCTAGAGGCAGAGCCTGTACCTGCTTTTTCCGCTTGCGTCATTGCTCCTGCACGCTTCCTTCCTGTTCACCGGATGCCCCGTGTGCGGGAAGATCCGCCCACATAATCACAGCATCCTCGTTATTATCCGAATAATAGCCCTTGCGTACACCTGCAGGCTTAAAGCCCTTTTTCTCATACAAGCCCTGAGCGATCCGGTTCGTTACCCGGACCTCTAGGGTCATACGCTCCATCCCTAAATAAGAGGCAGTCTGCATCAGCTCATCCAACAGCTTGTCTCCAAGCTTGCGTCCACGATAAGCCTCACGAACCGCAATATTCGTAATATGCGCCTCATCCATAATCGTCCACATGCCTGCGTAACCAATGGCTCGTCCATTAAGCTCCATAATCATATATTTAGCGAAATGATTCATCGTCAGCTCATTGCGGAAGGCTTCCTCCGTCCACGGCAGCGTGAACGCTTCATGCTCAATCTCCAGCACATCGGGGATGTCATCCAGTTGCATTAAGCGAAACTCAAGCTTCTCTTCCCGCTGTATGTTCTTTGCCATGTTGCTCACCGCCTCTTCAGCGCTGACGAAGCAGATTGGCTTCCGCCTCCGCCAGCTGGGTATAATTCGGAACCAGCGTATGTAGCTCGTCATATTCCTGACGAAGCAGCTTATCCGCCCCAAGGCGGCCAACCCATTTTCCTTCCAGCTCATACGGTACGATACGAAGCTCGCTCCATGCACGCAAGCGCTCCGCTGTTTCGGCGTGAATCGTCGTTTCACCGACGAGCCAAATCACCGCAGGACGCTCTTCGACAGGCAAAACCTCCAAACGTTGCAGCAGATCATCTGTCCACGCAGTCATCAACCGGATAGCATCCGCCTCTAACCGCTGCGGGCTACCGCTGTCGTTAACTGAATTCGCAGTGAACAGCCCCGTGTACACCTGACCACGGCGCGCATCCAGCACAGGCACAATCCAATCTGCTGCCTGCGCCCCAGACGAGTCGTTATTCGCAGATTCATGTTTACCTTCTTGCCCCTTCATTTCGATACCATGATTCCATCCACCCCAAGCCAAAGCCTGCAAAGTGGAAATGGATGTCACCGGAACCCCCAGGCCCAAGCTAGTGTCTTGGCTGCGGTCACCGCGATTCGGATGCCAGTGTAAGATCCCGGTCCAACACCTACTGCAAGACCGTCCACATCATCGCGTGTCAGTCCTGCTTCGCTCAAAAGCCGTTCCAGCTCAGTAATGACATGCACCGAGTGATTGCGTTCGCCATAAACATTACTTTCTCCCAGCAGCTCTTTTCCGTTCATCAGGGCGGCCGCCATTACAGTCGTCGCTGTATCTAACGTCAAAAACCGCTCACGCGGCTTTTCATTTACATCTGTATGCTCTCTTTGCATGGTTCAAACTCCATTCTCCCGCAAGCTGCGGCACCATTGTTCATAAGGCTCGCCGTACCCGGTCAGGTGAATCAAGCGCTCCCCTACATCCGTTGTTTCTATATACATGTGAAGCCGCTGATTCGGCAACATATCCGGTATAATACTACCCCATTCCACCAGACATACTCCTGTCCCGTAAAAGTATTCGTCCAGCCCCAGATCCTCCGCCTCGTCCTGAGAGATACGGTATACATCCATATGATACAAAGGCAATCGGCCCTCGTACTCCTTAATGAGGGTGAAGGTTGGACTATTTACGATACCCGGCACCCCTAAATGGCTGGCAAAAGCCTTGGAAAAAGCAGTCTTGCCCGCTCCCAGATCTCCATCCAACACAATCACGGTTCCGGGACCCGCTTGGGCTGCCAAAAAGCCTGCTAATGTCCCGGTCTGTGCCTCTGAGACAGAACGGAATACAAACTGTTCCTGCGAAATTGTCATCTCTTTTAATCACCTTTCGTCCGAATCGGACCGTTCCAACTTGTTCTTTATTATATAGTTCACCTTATGTCGCCGCAAGGCATGAAGACATGCTATTGTAAGTTAAGTGTTACACATAGGGAGGGAATCGAACTGATGGGACAAACCGTTTTACTCTTGATTGATGTTCAGCAGGCTATGTTCATGTATGATGAGAAGCTGTATCGTGAACAGGAAGTTGTAGCGCATTTGCAGCAGCTTTTAACCGAAGCCAGAGCTTCTGGTACACCGGTCATTTTCGTGCAGCATACCGATGAAGCGGATGAGGATTTCCGGGAAAACAGTCTAGGCTGGGCCATCGCAGACGTGGTGCGTCCTCTTCCTCACGAACGAATTGTCCGAAAATCATCCTGGGACAGCTTCTACCAAACTGAATTGCGTCATGTGCTCCAGGGATTGGGGGCAAGCCAGCTGATTATTGCCGGAATGCAGACTGAATTTTGTCTCGACACGACTTGCCGAAGTGCCTATAGTCTGGGATACCAGAACAACGTGCTCGTATCGGATGCGCATAGTACATTTGATAGCAAGGTACTAAGCGGCGAACAAATCGTAGCTCATCACAATGCAGTGCTGGGTAATCGTTTTGCGCGTTTGCTCACGACGGCAGACGTACATTTTTCGTGAGCTGTTGAAGTAAAATTTTTACGTTCCAAGCCGATTGCTCTCAAGCAGTCGGCTTCTTTTTTGTTCACACGAGCAAATAAAAAAACACTGACGTCATAACGTCATTGCTATAGGTGGCCCAGACATATATGAATTGATATTTATCCGAATTCCAAATGTATTCATTTGGATTGGCAACCTACTTTGCTTTTTTAGATGCTATAAGTTGGTTGCGAATTTACATATAGAGGGAGTTTTTCCCCTGTGATGAGCTAAATGAAATTTACCAAGAAATTTTTTTCACAGATTGATTTGCACTTTCGTATTTAACATAAAATTCAATTTTTGATCACTATTTTCAGAAAAATCAAGAAATTAACAGAAAACATTAGAATGACCTACTTATTGTGGACGATATGGCTCTATAAACATCTGTATTTGGATCTATGTAAAGATTTGAACATTGAGCAAAATCTGTATTAGAACTATGATAATTCTGGTTTTAATTTCCAGAAAGGAAAGAAGGCGATCGGACCGTCATACTCACTGTCTTAGGCACCATGATATGCCCGCATGTAAATGTATCTTGCAGTTTTTACGTTTCGTAGGTTAGGACCGGAATTACGAATGGAAGTGCAGTCATGGATGTATTGTGTCCTTGAACACAGCGAAAGGAATGTGAGTTTTTATGAAAAAAGTAGCTATAGTAAGCCCGTTGAGAACAGCGGTCGGTTCATTTAATAAAGCTCTTGCCCCCCTGAGCGCTCCTGAACTGGGAGCAACCGTGATGACAGCATGCCTTCAGCAAAGTAAATTAGAGCCTTCTTTGATTGATCAAATTTTTATGGGAAATGTTCTTCAAGCGGGCAATGGTCAAAATCCTGCCAGACAGGCGGCACTAAAAGCCGGTATCCCCATTGATGTACCCGAATCAACGATAAACACGGTTTGCGGTTCAGGACTCCATGCCGTCGCGTTAGCTTACGATTCCATATTGGCAGAACAAGGAAACATCGTCTTGGCCGGTGGCATGGAGAGCATGTCGAACGCCCCTTATCTGCTAAAAAATGCTAGAAACGGCTACAAGCTCGGTAACGGTGAATTGGTAGACTCCTTGGTGGCCGATGGCCTAACATGCCCGATCAACCATTACCATATGGGAATTACCGCCGAAAATGTTGCCGAAAAATATGGAATTTCAAGACTTGAGCAAGATGCATTTGCTTATGAAAGCCAGATAAAGGCTGTCGAAGCAAAAAACAACAAGGTTTTTGAAGAGCAAATTGTTCCGGTCATGATCAAAAACAAAAAAGAAACTACTTATTTCACAGAGGACGAACACATAAGAGGAAATACGACGAAAGAAAAACTTTCTCAGTTAAAACCTGCGTTTAAGGAGAACGGAACGGTTACTGCGGGAAACGCTTCGGGCATCAATGATGGTGCGGCGGCTATGCTAGTCGTGTCGGAAGACAAATGTAAGGAACATGCGTTAAAGCCGTTAGCATATATCAAAGGTTACTCGCTTGTTGGTGTTGACCCTGCATATATGGGAATGGGACCGGTAAAAGCCATTTCGTCACTGCTGAAGAAACAGGGAATGTCTATAGATGACATTGATCTCTTTGAAATTAACGAAGCGTTTGCTGCACAAGCTCTAGCGGTGCAAAAAGAGCTTGGAGTTAATCCAGAGAAAGCCAATGTCAATGGCGGCGCGATCGCAATCGGTCACCCTGTTGGTGCAAGCGGTGCTAGGGTATTGGTTACGTTGGTTCACGAAATGGTACGCAGATCTTCACGTTATGGCGTAGTCTCGTTATGTATTGGAACGGGAATGGGAATAGCCATGCTGGTTGAAAATGCACTTATTTAAAGCACGTGTGTTCAAGATAACTTTTTGAAATACCTCTTAAAAAGGAAGGGAGATCGCTATGAATCAAAAAGATGTACTTTCACTCCAATCCATGCCTGCGGCCAGTGGTAGTTATGGACGTCCGCCATGCCGGTTCATCAACCGGGAATTCTTTATTATTACCTATGAATCCGATCCCGCCGCGATTAGACAGGCGGTTCCTGAACCTCTTCAGCCGGATGGAAGTAATACGGTTTCCTATGAATGGATCAAAATGCCCGATTCATCCGGTTTAGGAAGCTATGAGGAAAGCGGCATTGTCATTCCGTGTACTTTTCAGGGAGAACCGTGTAATTTTGTTGCCCAAATGTATTTGGATAATGCACCTGCTATTCTGGGGGGACGTGAAATCTGGGGATTTCCGAAAAAATGGGCGAAGCCTCGCCTGGTCGTTGAGGATACAGAGACGCTGACGGGTACATTGCATTACAATAACGTCCTGGTAGCTATGGGAACCACCCCTTTCAAATATAACGTGCTTGATGAAAAGGAAACGGCTAAAGCCATCGCAAAAACGCAAGTTAATTTAAAATTAATTCCTGATGTAGACGGCACTCCTAAAATTGCTCAGCTAGTGGCATATAATCTTGAAAATATTACTGTAAAAGGAGCCTGGTCAGGGCCTGCCAGATTAAGCTTGATCCCCCATGTCAATGCTCCTGTGGCAGATTTGCCGGTTAAAACTTATGTTGGCGGAAAACATTTTATTGCCAATTTAACGCTTCCATATGGAAGAGTCCTATACGATTATCTCCAATAAAGTTTGCTTTTCTAAAAAATAGATAAGGAGACGGAACCATGAATAAAAAAGTAAACTCCGCTGAAGAAGCAGTTAAGAGAATCAAAGACGGAGATACGGTGATGGTCGGAGGTTTTCTGCAAGGAGGCATTCCAGAAGAACTGGTGCGTGCGCTTGTCGATACAAATTCCGCTGACAATCTTACGATTATTTCCAATGACACAGGCACAACGGAATTATCTATTTATAGACTTGTAAAAAGTGGTAGAGTCAAGCGGATTTTTGCATCCTATATTGGCTCCAATCCCGAAACAGGAAGGCTCTTGATGACAAAAGAAGCGGAGGTTCAACTCTTCCCACAAGGGACGCTCGCTGAAAAAATACGCGCAGGCGGAGCCGGTTTGGGTGGATTTTTAACACCTGTAGGTGTCGGCACCATTGTAGAGGAAGGAAAACAGAAAATCAAAATTGACGAAAGAGAATATTTGCTCGAACTACCGCTCAAAGCCGATGTGGCGCTCATCAGAGCCCATAAAGCTGATGAAGCGGGGAACCTTGTCATCAACGGCACTTCACGCAACTTCAATATGGTGATGGCTACCGCAGCCGAGTATGTAGTTGCTCAGACAGACGAATACGTAAAGGCGGGAGAAATTGACCCCAATCATATCAATGTTCCCGGAATATTTGTCGACGCGATTGTAAAGGTGGGTGGAGACAATGAATAATAGAGAATTGATTATTAGAAGAATAGCCCAGGAATTCAAAGATGGCGAAGTGGTCAATCTTGGTATTGGATTACCTACCATGGCGGTGGACTACATCCCGGAAAATATTAATATTATGCTGCAGGCGGAGAACGGAATTGTCGGCGTTGGTCCCAAAGCAGCTCCGGGAAAAGAAAGACTCGATTGTATCGATTCAGGCGGAAACTACGTTACAACCATGAAAGGAGCCTGCTATATTGACAGTGCGCTTTCATTTTCCATTATACGTGGAGGGCATGTGGACGTTACCGTTCTGGGTGCTCTGGAGGTCGATGAGAAAGGCAACCTTGCAAACTGGATGATCCCAGGGAAAAAGGTGCCGGGCATGGGCGGAGCCATGGATTTGGTGGTTGGAGCCAAGAGAGTGATTGTAGCTATGGAGCATGTGAACAAAAATGGGGCGCCGAAAATACTGAAACAATGTAAGCTGCCCCTAACCGCTGTAAATGTGGTAAAGACCATCGTAACCGAAAAGGGTGTCATCGATGTTATTCCGGGTAAAGGGCTGATGCTCAAGGAAATTGCTCCAGGTTTGTCGGTGGAAGATGTTCAAATGGCAACAGAGGCTGAGTTGATGGTTTCTCCACATTTGAAGACCATTGCAGTGTAAAAACCAGTTCCACCTTCAAATTAACTTGTTTGGCGTTTAACTTGTCTCCACAATCGCACTTATTATATAAAATAAGGTTCGCTAATTGCTCATTGAGCAATTGCGAGCCTTTTTAGGTTGGATTCCCTCTCCTATTGTTCTTCCAATCGATCCACACGAACGGTTTGTGTATTGCCGGGTCTGCTGCCGATCTGTATCGTTGCCATACCATTCGCTTCATCTACATGCTCAATCCAAATCGGTTTGCCATCCAATTGGACGGCAATCGTTTCGTTTGAATCATAAATGGCTTTTGCTCGTTCCACATTCATACTGTTCTCCTCCTGCTCCTTGTTTTTGTGCAATATTTAGAAATATAGGTCACCTAGTCTTCGTCTATAATCCGTTCAACATCCAATGAAGGAAAGCTATGAGAAGGCGAAGTTGAAACTACAGCCTCCAAATCCACATGAGCGACAGCTACGGGAAAAGGCGGCGGCGTTCCATGTGAAAGAGCAAACTCGGGTGGCAATGCATCCTGTTCGCCTGCAACAGGCCCTCGAAAGGCAATCTGACTTTGCCCCACACGATGACTGATCTTCTGAGGATAAGGTTTTCTAGGCATCAATGGTGTACCTCCTTTTGAATCGGATATGACTTAACATTCACCAATAAAACTGAAACCATGCGCAAGTGAAAGCAATTCGCAGCCTACATTTGCACCTCATACAATCCTTTGTGCGAAGCATACTAAGTGAAAAAGGAAATGCTCACAGCCCGGGTGTCCGGAATCGAAATATGAAATATGCGGGTAAAAAAGGAGGACTGGCGGTATGCATACAGTCTGGAAAGGCGCGATCAGCTTTGGGCTGGTTCATGTGCCAGTTAAAATGTTTTCAGCTACTGAGGACAAGGATATTTCCATGCGTTATATTCACAAGGAATGTGGGAGTCCACTGAGCTATGTACGGAAGTGCCCTGTTTGTGATAAGGAGGTTGAATGGGAGGAAATTGGAAAAGGATACGAATATGAAAAAGGAAAATTTGTCATGTTCGACAAGGAGGAACTGGAGCAAGTTAGCGGGCAAGCCGATAAAAATATCGTGATTTTGGACTTTGTGGATTTACAGGAAATTGATCCGATCTACTTTCAGAAAACGTATTATTTGTCCCCAGATCAAGCCGGCTCCAATGCGTATAAGCTGCTCATGAATGCAATGAAGGATACCGGAAAAATCGGGATTGCCCAAATCTCCATCCGCTCGAAAAGCAGTCTGGCAGCCATTCGCGTGCTGGATGAATGCTTGGCGGTGGAGACCATGTTTTACCCGGACGAAATCCGTCCCATTGCTCAAGTTCCCAACTTACCTGGACAGGAGGAGGTTAAAGAGAAAGAGCTGACCATGGCAAAAATGTTGATCGAGCAGCTATCTACCCCTTTTGATGCAGCAAAGTATACGGATCAGTACCGCGAGCGTCTGCTGGATCTTATCCAGCATAAAGTAGCTGGCGAAGAGGTGCGAATTGCCCCAACACAGCCTCAGACCAATGTGGTTGATTTAATGGCTGCCCTCCAAGCCAGTATTGAGGCAGTGAAGCCTGTCGTTACCGATCCTGGTCCTGCTGCGAAAAAACGTCCTGCGCGTAAACCAGCAGCCGTGACAGCACAACAAGCTGTGGCAGGCGACGCCATCTCTCCTGCTCCAGTCAAAAAGAAAAGGAGCCCTGCTAAACGTAAAGAAACGTGAGCTTTACAGGAAAGGAAATAACTAAATGTAGAGACAGAAAATTTTCATTTAGGGGGATGGCGAAGTGTTTCTATCCTACATCCCCTTTAATGGAATAACATGACTGACATTTTTAATCAACTCTATTGACACTTAACACTACCATCAATACTACACTTCGTTGAGCCACATTATTACAAATTTATTGATGTAGTTGAGATGGACTCACTTTTTGAATTTGAACAAGTATATCAAACGATTTACCTAATGATATATCAACAGTTTTTGGTATATTAGGGCCTTCCGTAGTTATTCCAGCGAAAATTGGATGTTGTTGGTTTAACCAAGTTTTTGTCACTCCGTTCGTCTTACGTAAATCTATAATAAATTGATCTTTTTTGACATGTCCAAAGATGTAGTTATAGCTGTTGGGATCATCTGATTTTAATGTTCCATATGGGCCAAATTCACCGTCATTATTATAGACATTATATTGCCCTTCGTAAACTGATGTTCCAATAGATACATACCGCTTTCCATAATACTCCGCTAAATGCTGCCCAGCTACTTTAGGGTATATAAAAGGAATCATATTTGTTTTCGAAACGTGTCCGTTATGTCCCCAAACAATGGTTTTTCCTAAATGTTCTTCAGTCCACTTCGCATTTTCATACATTGCAATATCATGTTTCAAAAAAAGGTCGGATGGTTTATCAGGTGGTGACGCTAACATTGTAGTAAATTGTTCAATAATACGGGCATTTTGTTTTATCCATGCGAACTCTCTGGATTTTCCATTTAGATAGCTTTTATTTTGTTCTAATAAAGCACTGATTTGTTTAGCATCTGAAATATACTTTTCTTTTTCCTTTTGCGTAAGGCTGCCAAAGGTATCCATGTCCTTTGTTACAGGAATAAGCCCTCTTATCTTCTTTTCGACTCTAGGCACAAGATCTGAATTGTTTCTTTTTATATATTCTACTATATTATTATAAACATTCTCGTTTACTGATTGAATATCCATCCCAATGACACGCACTTTAGATTTATGTTTTGGATTAGCATTATATTGCCGAATCCAACTAAGTAGATGTAACATTTCTTTCGTCTTAAATGCAGGTGATAGATGTTGGCTTGGGTTTCCCTTACCAGTAAGAACATATCGATCAAGTTCCAAAGCTCTGTCCCATCCCTCTTCTAAAACTAAGTTGGTAAAGCCCTTTTCAGATACTAAATAATTAACAATGCGGTGTTTCATTGTATAAACTTCATGAGCCCCATGTGTAGCTTCACCTAAACCTACAATTGAAGCTGAACCTACCATATTCTTAAGTGGTTTTAAATCATTAAGAGGTGCAGTTGGATTCGTTGTTTTTAAAGGCTTTGCATGCGCTTCTAACCATTCTGCTATTTGATTTGTATTGTAGGGAGCTGTAACAGAAACTACTGTTTTCGAATCTGCATAAGTACTTCCTACAAAATTAGCCAGCATTATAGCAGAAGCACCAAGTACAATAATCATTTTCTTTTTCATAAAAACCTCCTGAAATACTTACTTATTATTTTCTAAATTCCCTAAAAATCCCCTTTAACCATCAATTTAAAATTCGGCATTCACCTCATGGATTTTTTTGAAGTACGACTCTTTCTGCATACAAGCATATTGGGTCGTCTTCAGTAATCCAATTGTCACTCACTCGCTATCATTTAAGCTAGTTACAAATCTTCACTATTTCATGTGACATGCAATGCTCGCTAACGTATTGATCAGCGCCAGCATGTCACAAAGAAAATGATGACATGTTGATGACAGAGATGACAGCTGTGCGGTTAGTATGGAGCAGTACCATCAATAAAGGCGTGCATCGATATTAATATCGATGCACGCCTTTTGTTGAAAAGGGGGATTGTTATTTAGCTTTTTGTCATTTTCCGTATTTCAAAATCATTTATCAAGTCTTTATAAGTCGTCTTCATTTCTTGTGCGAAAAGATCCCCGTGAGGCTTACGGATTAGACATTGGTATGCCAAAATGGATAAAGATTTGACCTCATTAATTTCAATACTCTTCAAACTAAAGCTTTGTTTTCTTATTACTTTATATTTAGGAACATAAGGATCAGAATAAAAAATATTAGCGCCTTTTTGTTGCAAAATTTTTAGTATATTTATGGAGGGTGACTCTCTTATGACTAAGGGGCGGCGCTGACAGTGCTTTGATACGAAAGTAGCTGACTGAACGCCCCCCGCTCCTCTTCTACCAGTTGGTGGTAGTTCCCCTGCTGTATGACCTCGCCTTGATCCAGAACAACAATTTGATCTGCATGTCTGATCGTTGACAGGCGGTGAGCGATCACGATCAACGTCATTTGACCTTTCATCCGTTCCAATGCTGCCTGAATTGCAGCCTCGTGCTCACCATCCAGTGCACTTGTCGCTTCATCCAGGATGAGTACAGGAGGATGATGCAAAATAGCCCGCGCTAATACCAGCCGTTGACGCTCTCCCCCGGACAGACGAATCCCGCGATCACCAATGACTGTGTCCAGCCCTTCTGGCAGTCTGGATACAAAGTTGTCTGCAGCTGCAAAATGTAACGCCTCCCATAGCTGTTGTTCACTAGCATCCTTATCGGCCAGCTTCAAATTTTCACGGACGGTCGCATGGAACAAAAACGGGTCCTGTGACACATAGCCAAACGACTGCCGCCACAGCGGCAGCAATTTGTCGTCCAGCACATGACCATCGATTTTAATCTGTCCCCCCGTTGGGCGTAAAAAACCCATTAGAACATCGACCATTGTGCTTTTGCCTGCTCCTGATTTCCCTACAATGGCAGTCATTCCCCGGGCGGGTATCAACAAATTAATATGACGTAGGGCAGGCTCTGCCGCACCCTCGTAGCAATAATCCAAATGGCAGCATTCTATTCCATTACGAAAGGATAGGGGTTGCCGTGCAGATGTAGATGTAGATGACAAATGATTTACCGATGAATCGAATGGGACATGATTCTCAGAGGATGTAAGCCCAATTAAAGCAGGATCTGAGAAAGCCTCGCATTCCCGTTGCACTTTGGTTACACTCTCAAAAGCAGAGATCATAGACATAATATATTCCAGGCTCGCTTGTATAAGGGCAAACCTGGGCCATAAGCGGGAAAATATAAGG
Source organism: Paenibacillus polymyxa (assembly GCF_015710975.1). Lineage (NCBI taxonomy): Bacteria > Bacillati > Bacillota > Bacilli > Caryophanales > Paenibacillaceae > Paenibacillus > Paenibacillus polymyxa. The sequence goes on from NZ_CP049783.1 coordinate 457,261, forward strand.
ACGAGCACGATCAGTTTTTCAGGTGTAACATGCAGCCACTGGAGCGACACAAATAGGACACTAACGACAAAAACAGCTGCCGCTATGCGATGAAAAAACTGTGTGGTCGCATTTTGCCGGACAAACTGAGTCGTATTATCCTCCATGCGCTGCGTCAGGGAGCGAAACCAATGAATATTCGCTACTTCCAGCAGATTGCTTTTAATATCTTTCATCCCGTTCATATGATCCGTAATTCCGGCAAAATAAATCTGTGACAGCTCAGTGGTACGGTCACCTAATTGTTTGGCATTTCGGATGGAGCGACGGAACACGACAAACAGCGTCAAGCCACTCAGAAACACCAGCCCGGTTAAAGAAGGGGATAGCCAAAAAGCCAGCGCAATCTGGATTAGCGTAAACATGACGGCCGTGGTCAGTTGAAGAAGCAAATTCGTTCCCTGACTGACACGCGCCAGCTCGGTCGTCATCACGTGGCTAAAATCAGATTTACGCTGACGCAAATAAAAAGCCCACTGCGCCTTCATAAAGGAAGTGTATACGTCTATTCGAAGGGAACGCATAAAACGCTGCTGAATCCGTGAGTTAAGAATGGACTGGTAACGCTGAAGCCAAGCCTGCCCGGTAAGCAGCACGACGAAAAACATTAGCATCCCCGGCAACAGCCAGCTTTTAGGAATGTACGGCAAAAAATAATCAAATCCACCCGACAGAAATGGCATCTCTGAATGACCACCAAATACGCCGATGGCCGCCAGCATAGGAACAAGCATATAAATGCCGACACCCTCCAGTAGGCTGACGATCATCATACATCCAATATTAAGAAATAACGCCCCGCCGTTCACGCTATACAGCTTGGTCATATATAATCGCAGGTGAGTCATCATGTACACTCCTTATCGGGTTAGTGCTTTGAAAATCGACGTTTTAGCCAAAGAAATGGACGTAAAGGAATATACAAAAAATGCAGCTGGCGAGGCAGTGGGCAAATGACTGAATCCCTCGTAGAAGGAAACACACGGCTGATGAGATACCATAGTCTGTGCCTTGGCTCCTTTAAGGAAAGCAAGTAAGCGCGGCTAACCGGCTGAGGGGTAAACGCTGTTGTTGTAGCTCCAGCAATGGCTGGACTGGAGGCGACTGTAGCAGCACCTACAGGCTTGGCAAGGCTACTTACAGCAGTGTTCACTGTATTCACCGGGTCACCAAGGATGCTGCTGGCATCTTTCGATATGCCAGCAGCACTACTGACGGCGTACAGAACAGCTTCGCCCGAGGTTCCGTTAGCTGAAATACCGCCATCCGAAGGGGCGGTATTCATTGACTCGGTCAAAGCTACGTTAGGCAATAGCTCTGGCTGAACGAGTCTGCCTGTACCCGCCCCATTGGCAACCGGGTACGGCGCAGGGACGCTGGCCTGCATAAAAGCCAGCGCGCTCAGCGCAAGCCTGTGCGCCTGCCGGGTAGCCGATATCGGACGCATCGGCTCCGGGATCGGCGTACCGAACAGCGCAGCGGCCAGTGCCCAAGCCTGCCCGCCCGCGGGCAGGCCTCCGTAACGGCGCATTTGCGGCAGTAGCGCCCCCCAATCGACAGCGCGTACCGCAAGCCTGTCAATATCAACCAACCAGCGCAGCCTGAACCAGCCGTGACGCGCTCCGTGTGCGCTGAGGTACAGAAATTGATGCTCGCTGCCAAGCGTATACATACAGGATGTCGTCACATTCCTGCTGTCGGCAGAAGTCGCTGGTGCCATCTGACTGGCTCGAACTGCTGGGGCTTTATCCATTTGCCGGCAGTCCCAAAGCTCGTCAAAGGAGGGCTCCCGCCCCCCATCCGGGTGAAGCCGCCAGTGCAACTCGACTTCGACCCTCTTTTGCGGTTGTAGGAAGGAGGCATGATGATCCTTCCACTTCCAGCTACCAAGGACGCGCGCTTCTCCGCTTTTGGACGCATACCCAGCTTCCTTCATCCAGTGCTCCGCTTCATCCATGTCATTCGGGGCAATAAGTAAATCAATGTCTTTAGAGGTACGCAGGGAAACATCCCCGTACAATTGCTGCGCCAGAGCAGGACCCTTCAACATCAGCACACGGATTCCATGAGCTGTGAGCAGCCTGGTCAGACGCTCGGCTTCTGCTTGAAGATGGAGCATGCGCAGCGTGTTTCGATGATATTGCGCCTGAAGGTTTCGCAGCAATTCTGCGGGAATGAACGGGTGATTCAACGTTTTCAGCTGGAGATACACCGTAGGTATCACACGATGGTGTTCTGTCAGACGCAGCAAGCGGGACCAATCGATCTCCTGCAACTGGGAAGCAGTCATCGTATTCTGCCATAGATTGACGTCTTTACGAAGTAGAGAGAGTAACAACGTTAATTCTTGATCCTCATTCCAATTCGCAAGTTCCAAAATAGACTTGGTGGTCATGGATTCTTCTCCTTCGATTCATTGAACGTTCTTTGTTCCTTTTATATCGCACTAAAACTAAAACAGAGAACTGCCTTTATCCGCTGTCCTCGTATTTGTAGCTGTCCCAGCACGTCTCCCGAATATTCCCACCACGGTAAACGCTCCCATCTCCCGTTCTCCCGTAACATAGATCGGCCCACTCCGTACCCATGCATGTGCTGCCAATTGTCCCGCAGCATTTTTGGCTGTGCCCAGATACAGTGTACAGTCCAGTTTTCTGCGTACCAGCAACGTCATAGCGGCAGCGGCTTGTACAAGACAGCTACTGCGCCAAGGAGTATAACGGCTGGCTACATCCACAGCTTGTGAAATGTGACGGATAGACTTCTCCTGCCCGACCTCGCACTGCCAAGAGGTTTCTTCCATACATATTCCCCAAGCCTCTGAGTAATCTCCAAAAGAACGACGCTGGCGAAATCTCGCGCATCCCAGCTCCAGCCAGGCTTCCGGCAACAATCTCCTGACCTCTGGAGACAAGAGAAGAAGCCGTTGTATCCGCATGTTAGTTCAACTCCCGCAGGAGCCTCAGCAATCCTTCCCGCTCCAATTCAGCTACAAAGGTATGCACCTGCTGTCTGCACTGTTCCTCGTCCACTTCATATTCATTCGTCAGGACAGTTACAATATCTTCAATTGAAGGGCTGAATTCTGCCAATTCCCAGATCCGTCCTCCTGTGAAGCCCAAATTATAATACTTTCCCGTATGAATACTCATCATCACTTTTTCTCCGTCCATATCACTTACATAGACCTCTTCACTATACGTGATGCGATAATGATCCTTAGCTGGATTAATGGCTGCCATAACTCTTTTCCTCCTTATGAATGAGTTCAAGTACACGTTGTACAACCTCGGACGCCGTAAAGAAGGAGCTGTCCCTAAGCAGCCGCCAGCCTTCCACTTTCCGAGCCATCCGAGCCGCTGTATCAAAATACCATTCACCCAAACCCATTCGCGGAATGATCGCCCTACGATATGTATGCTGTAGTAATGTATGCAAGCACTCCAGTTTGTTCAAGGGCTGTTCCGTAACCACCACTGGCTCCCCTTCACGCATCGACTCACGGTTGGGAGAATCGCTCACAAGCTCGAATACACCGCCCAGGGGAAGCGGATCGTTATAAAATTCGTCCACAGCAGGCACGGCATATTTATTGAGCTCACCTGCAATCCTACGCAAATCTTGGTATTGTGTCCTTACAGGATTACCGTCAGTTAGGGAAAGAACATGCTTTCTTTGCCGTACATACTTGTTCTCCCGTAATGCCTCCAATTGAAGCAAGCTTTCCAGTCCCAGCTTCTGCTGCGGATATGCCGGATATACGATGGCTGCGGAAGCTGTCACGTTTATAGCAATCACATCATCACTGATCATCTGATAGCCAGCCTGTCTAAAGGCAGCAGCCAGCGTCGATTTTCCCGTGCCGGATTCACCTACAAATGCATAGACCCGACCTCCGATGACGACCGCACTTCCGTGAATAGGTAAAACCCGTTTTTGCAACAGTAGAACACCCATGCATGTGCCCAGTACAAACAACCGCACGGTGTCAGGATCAGCCCTTGGCAACATACTTACCTCGATTTCCTTGCCTCCCCTGATGGCATAAATGGCCGTGCCCGGTATTAGGAACATAAAGCGTTCACCCTGCATTACAAAATTGGCCTGCTCCAGTTGGTCCCTCCATGCTGACAAATCAACCTGCCGGATGACCACATCCTCTACCAATCCCGGTTCTGCTGGGATCAACTCAGGCAGAGTCAGCTCACTGGCAATCCTGAGTCCAAAGGCTGTATATTTCACCCAACTGTTATGGGCACTCCTGTCATGCGCGATAGGACTCACTCCCTGTTCTTAAAATTCCGTCTTTATTTCTTCCGGTCCAACCTAACCCGAATGAAATAAAGACGGCTCGTGATCAGTAAGCTATCTGGATCTCAGCCCAACATCGGCTCATGTATAATTATCTTCCGTTAGCTCGGATTATACAGATCGGCATCATGGTCTGACACCCAATCAATCTGTTTCCAGCCTTTACCCGCCATAGTCTGGTTAATATCCAGCACCTCAATCGTCGGTTCCTGCCATTCTTTTTTACTCATCTCATCACCTCCCCTCCCACGAATGGCACGCCGTCTGATCGGTTAGATCCAAATCAGTTCAAACCACAGAGAAAACGGTACACGATCAGGCTGTGCATGAATAGTCGTATATTCGGATCGGATGCCTGGTCCGGACGGGGATGTCGGTATTTCGCCATAGCCGTCTTAATGTAGTCCATATTGAGATATTCGGCAGCTCGTAAATCATGACACATCACTTGCAGCTCTCCCATAAACGTGTCCCAGCAAGGAAGCATACGATGTAGCCAATCCGCAGGCTGTACGCCGCGTACTCGCTGGTTCAACCGAACATCATCGGGGAGATGATCACGCATAGCTTTACGAATGAGGGCACGGTCCCGGCCATTTTGTACATATTGTTCAAAAGGTACCGATAAGCAAAAGCGAATGACACGGCTGTCCCCGGTCGGATCACGTTCCCACAGGCCATAACGGAGTGAAAGTTTGGTCGCCATGACACCATTTTTGTTAGCAATCGCCAAATTTGAAAACTTCTCTTTTCTTGTCTGATCGGCATTTTTCCTCCAGCCAGTTCCACTCAATACGGGAATATCTTCTACATTCATCCGCTTGGCAAACTCTGGGTGAATCAGTGAAGGAATCGGACTTTGCTTGCCACGTCCCCACCATGTGCGAGCGTCAAGTGAGGTGGCTTTTTTCAACATCACGGGCAGTAAATGAGACATACGACTGCCTGTAAGCTTGCTATACCGCCTCACTCCCTGCCAAGATTGCAGCCAATGCAAACGGCGAAACTGACGGGCATAATAGTCAAGTGCAGGCCCCCACGAAACGGTAAAGTTGCCGCGTGCCCCAGTCAACAGAACTCCGACATTATGTTCCTGTGCTTTCTCATAAAAACCTCTAATCCAGAAGGAGTTTTCAAAATATTTGTAGGGAGCCTCCATCAACTCCAGCCAAATATCAATTTCAGAAAACGGGCTTTTCCCCTCAAAATCCATATAATTTTCATGAATATTACCCACATAGCGAGCCGTGGACTGAATATAGCTGCGTTCATTTGCCAGCAATGTAGGTGGTGTCCAATCTGTAAAATCTTGAACAGGTACATAGCTGTAGGCATGTAGCGGCTTGTGTTGTAAGTGCAGCGCTGGCGCGGCAAAGCTGGCAACCGCTCCGGAATCCAATCCCCCACTCAGGGCAGCCCCTACAGCGCGATGCGTCCGTAATCGGGCAGTTACCGCCTGGGAGAATACCTCGCGGAAAGCTTCTATGTATTCGCCGCCTGTTTTGAGCCGCAACGGCTCTACCTCATCCAGACATGCATATTTACAGAGCGATTGCTTTCCCTCTTCCATAGTGAACCAATGTGCAGGAGGCAGCTGGTTGATATGCTTGTAGGCGGTTGTCCCGATATCGACGGATTCCTGCATTGCACGGATAGATAAGAATTCGGCCAGCCATGGTTCATGCAGTTCTTTTCGCAGAGAGGAAAGAACCAATAGCGGAGCGACTACCGTGCTAAACGCAAATCCTCCGTCATGTTGGTAGGTGTACAGCGTACGATTGCCTGTCATATCTCTAGCACCATATAACCGATGTTTCTTGGCATCCCAAATGACAAAGGCAAAATCACCTATCAGATAACCTGCTGCATCAACACCCCATTTGTCGTATGCCAGTAAAATCAGCTCGCTGTCCGTGATATCTATCCGCCGCCCCTGCTCAACTGCTAGTCGTTCAAACAGCTCAGAACGGTTGTCAATGATCGCATCGGCCGTGATGGCCAAATCTCTTAGCTCATCATAAAAGGGAAGACGCTCATGAACAGATTCTGGGGTCACATGCTGGGCATGACATCCCAAAAAAATGGAACCTTCACACCAAGCGCACACGCGGTCAGCGGGATATTTTTGCAGAGTTTGCATCATTTTTTCGCCTTCTTCAGCATATACAGACTCATGCCCAAATCTATAGATTCCGGCAATTGCACTCACGTTCTCCCCCCTTTTCTTTTCCGATACTTGATAATACTTCAGACGCCCAGCGCCCGAACTTACGGGCCAATAAATGGGACCGGAATCCTTGGCTTGGGCGCTGATAGCTTTGGAGCTGCGCGATCAGCCGGTTCCGTTCCTCAAAGCTATGTTCCAGTCTGTTTTCCAGTGATTGAATTCGTCGATCACTCACGATCTGTGCCATATCCATCCTTGCCGGGTTGTGAGGTGCAGCATGACAGGTTGCATTTGTCATGAATCCTTTGTTATCTGCATCCTGTTCTTCCAGCATCCGATAAGCTGTCTTCCATTCAAAGCCACTTTGTTGGAGGAACTGGTGTGTACGCCGACTCAACAGCTCTACATCCGGGTCATCCTCAAAGCGGACTCCAGTCATCTGCTCAGCCTGTTCCAGCGCTTCTCCGTAACCAAGCTGCCTAAACAAGCGAGCTCCAATACTTCTGCAATACAGTTCAACTTCCATTGTACTCAACAGATGTTGCCAACTATGTACCGAATTCTGATGCGCCTGTTCATGCTCCATAACAAACGGATCACCCGCTCCCATGCTATAAAAAAGATTGGATTGGGGCGTATCCGCGAAGTTCCCGTACCTTTCCATCCCCGGCTCATAATGGATCTCCAGAAAATGACACAGCTTCTCAGTCTCCATCCTTGGATTGGCTACGAGCTGTTCATACATCAGCGGGTATGCAAGTGGATGAGGTGTGGCAAAATAATGAGCGTACCGGAACAAACCAACCGTAATATCTGTCATCTTCATATTAAAATGCGGACTTCCCAGTTCCTTCAGCAGGTGAAAGTTCCCATTTCGGAGTTGATTGACCTTTTTAAACGAGGCCACGATGGACAAAGGATTGCGGATAAGCCACACTCGACGGGCAGCCGGGAACAAACGGTCTACAAATTCAAGCACTGTATAGTAACGCGGTGATTTGTCGATAAGCATATCAGCGGTCGTCCCTTGAAGCAGGCCATTATATATTTCAAGTGCATACGAACGAGCGGCCTGCTCCAATACATGTGGAGGGACCATACCTTTAAAAAATTGCCGGAGTATTCCTGTTCCTCCATATGGCCGTGCATGTGACTGAGGAAGATCATATAAACTGAGCAGAAACCACATTTCCTGCGTGGCAAACAGACGGGAATGGTTTTGCAAAATGGCAGTTAGCAGCGAGCTTCCACTTCGAGGGACACTCAACAGAAATACTAGCTTTCCGCCCTGCTTTTCAATCAAGCACACTCCTCCTCTACCTCTGCTCAAGACGTTTTAATAGATACATATCGTATTTTTATTATAATTTATGATACATAATGTATCTTGTCAATCCCTTTGATGGATAAATTCTGTGCTGCACGCTCATGTTAAACCTTATGTAGATGTAGAAATGCTGCCAGTTGTCTGTAAATAATGATCTTGCTGCATGTTAACCAAAGGAGCATAGCACTATGGGACGAGCTGTTAAAGGTACGATTACGATTGAAGGTCATGAAATTGCGATCACAAACCCGGATAAACCGCTGTGGCCCGAAGCAGGTGTAACTAAGGCGCTATATCTTCGCAAGCTTGCGGTATTGGCCCCCTTCCTGCTCAAATATTGTCATCAGCGTCTATTGACTGTCATCCGTTGGCCACATGGTATCCATGGAGATTTTTTTTATCAGAAAAATGCCCCACATCCTCGGCCAGACTATATTGAAACCGCTCTGCATGATGGCATTGAGTATATCGTGCTTGGCAAGCTGCCCCAACTACTCTGGCTCGGTAATCAAGCTGCGTTGGAATTTCATCCCTCTCTGCACAGAACAGGAAGCCAACTGCCCTGTGAATGGATGATTGATCTGGATCCATCCAGAGAAGTCGAGCCACGTATTATGGAGGCCGCCTCCATTGTAGGCGAAGTATTGGCTTCGCTTGGGTTGGACTCTGTCCCCAAAACCTCCGGGGCCACTGGTGTACAAATTATCGTCCCGATCCGTACAGGCATCACCTTTGACGAGCTACGCAGCATCGGACTGTTGGTTGGACAATTTGTGACGGAAAAGCACCCGCATCTGTTCACACTGGAACGGTTAAAGAAGGATCGTGGAACAGCCATCTATTTTGATTACTTGCAGCATTATCAGGGAAAAACCCTAGCCGCTCCTTATACTCCTCGGGCACGTCCCGGTGCTACGGTCTCGACTCCGCTAACCTGGGAAGAGGTACGGCAAGATGTGTCACCACTTGATTACCATTTGCTAAATATTGAGGAACGGTTAAACCAGGTAGGCGACTTGATCGACAAGGTGCCTCCCCAGCCCGTAGAGGACCTCCTCAAACATATGCGCTCCAAAACACACCCAACCTGATCCATGCTTTGAAGCACAAAAAAGGGGACGAACCCCGCAGCCATAGGCTGAGAAATTGTCCCCTTGCGCTAGTGTATTCCTTTTTTCTTAAAACGTCCGCCCTTCACATCGTGAATATTACCAATTGCAATGAAGGCGTGCGGGTCCCAATCCTCAACGATGCTCTTGAGTTTCGCTTCCTCCAGTCGGGTAATGACGACGAAAATCACTTTTTTGCTCTCGCCTGTAAAGCCGCCTTCACCTTCCAGGTAAGTTACACCCCGTCCAAGACGATCCGTCAGAGCATCTCCGATATCACGGTATTTATCACTAATAATCCAGACCGATTTGGACTGATCCAGACCCTCAATTGTAATATCAATCATTTTCATAGCAATATAATAAGCAATCATGGAATACAGGGCATTCGGCCAACCGAATACAAAACCCGCACTTCCCAGAATGAAAATATTAACGAACAATACGATCTCACCGACCGAAAAAGGAGTTTTTTCGCTGACGAGAATAGCCACGATCTCTGTCCCATCCAGCGAGCCGCCGGACCGAATCACAAGACCCACTCCCACGCCGAGAATGACACCCCCGAAGATAGCGCCAAGCAGCGGTTCCCCAGGCGTCAATGCACTTACATTGTGAAGTAACGCAGTTCCGATGGACATAACGACGATGCCGAATAATGTGGATAAAGCGAAGGTTTTACCGATTTGTTTGTAGCCGATAAGTAAAAATGGAAGGTTCAACAGGGTCAGGAAAATACCGAGCGGATAACCAGTAATCTTGGAGGCCATAATGGAAATACCTGTAACGCCGCCGTCAATAACGCCGTTAGGAACCAGGAATATTTCCAATCCCACGGCCATCAGCGCTGCACCAACCACGATCATGGCTGCACGCTGCAATAAGCGTTTTACTTTGTTCTTTGGATTAGCTGGAATTTTGCTGATCTTGGTCAACTCTCCGGTTACATCTGTGATCTCAGACAGATTTTGGACTTCCTTGCTCACTACACTCATATATAAATCCCCCCGTTACAGTATGGTATATTGGACCGAAAAAGGGGCTGCTCTCCGCAGTCCCCTCTCCTTTACGGCGCTTAGTTATGTGATTAGTATATCATAAAACTGTGATTTTGCGCAAAAAAGTTAGCAAAGAGCACATAAATCACAATAAAGCGGGATTATATTGATAAAAACGGCGAAAACCGGCTCTAAAGGAGGGGAGAGAGCATGCGAGTTAGAATTTCAGCTATTTTTTGAGATCGAGGGCGTCTGCGGAACACGTTCAAATCTATTTTGGAAGAGTTGGAAATGTCCTCTACAAAATCTGCCGATAGCCGTTCCAACGCCGAAGTTGCAAAAAGTACAGCGGTCAACTCAAAATTATAGAAAAAGCTACGCATGTCCATATTGGCGGTCCCAACCGAGCCGAGCAAATCGTCCACAATCACCACTTTAGCGTGAATAAATCCTTTTCGATATTGGTAGAACTCCACTCCTGCCTCCAGCAGTTCTTGCACATAGGACAGTGACGCCAGGTGTACCAGTTTCGAATCTGATTGGTAGGGAATAATAATTTTCACATCTATGCCGCTGACGGCCGCCAGCTTCAGTGCCTCATAAATCCCCGGATCGGGAATAAAATACGGCGTCGTTATCCAAATCCGCTTTTTGGCAACCGTAAGCGCTCCAAAACACAATTCCTGAATCGTATCCCATACCTGATCGGGCCCACTGCTCAAAATCTGTACTTCCTCATCCCCTGTGCAGGTATGTGGAGGAAATAAATTCACGTCCATTAGCCTCTCTCCCGAAGCCAGCTTCCAATCGCTAAGAAACACATTTTGCAGAAAATAAACGCCATCTCCTTCAATCTGCAAATGCGTATCCCTCCAAAATCCCACTTTGGGGTACTTTCCGAGATAATCGTCGCCTACATTGATTCCCCCCACAAATCCGATCGTGCCATCCACCACCACGATTTTCCGGTGATTGCGATAGTTAATCCGGCGGTCCAGCGTGGCGAAAAACGGCGGTAGAAAATAATGAAATTCGACCCCAGCCTCATTACAGGTGCGAATAAATGAATAGGGTAAATGGTAGCTCCCTACGCCGTCCACAATGAATCGTACCTTAACTCCCTCGCGTGCCTTACGGATCATGACCTCCTGAAATTTTTTCCCGATTTCGTCTGCCCGAAATATGTAAAACTCCACATGGATATGATGTTGTGCCTGTTCCATCGCTTTCAGCATGGCGTCGAAAGTCTCTTCCCCGTTCGTCAGCACACGTGTACGGTTGCAGCCAGTCAACGGGTTTTCCGACATACGAATCAACTGGTTAAACAGACGCTCCTGATGCTTGAAATGGGGATTGTGCATTTGCTCTACATTTTCAATCACCTTGGTTTGCGCCCACAGATGTTCACGGAATTCACGAAATAGCTGCGATCCTGCTTTACGAACCACTTTACGCTTCTGGTAATCCTGAGCAACAAAATAGTACACCACAAAACCAATAAGCGGGAAGCAAAACAAAATAAAGAGCCAGGCTACCGCTTTGGACGGCTTGCGAAATTCAAAGAGCAGAATCGTCCCGGTCTGAAAAATAAAAATAATTAAAACCAACAGCAACCACAGCATGTCTAAGCCCCCTTATATATCTACGTTTTATACAAAGCTCCAATTTTTTGACATGTTTGCCTCTTAAGCTGAATAGATAGTAACCAAGCACTATAGGAGCGATGTCCGGAAAGGAGCGATTATGAAAAAGGAAGCCTAAATCGCCGGATGACCCTGCTTGTCATTCGGGATGCACAGCAACCGCCCAAGCAGCTACAATGCTCCGCAGCCGCTGTCATTCTCGTCCCGACCCTTGTGATCGCATCAATCTCTACGCTCGTGATCGGGCTGCAAATCCGTTCTTCCCATATTATTTCCCAAATGGAAACCAATCTTGCTGTCCAGAGTTTGCAGATGGAGGTCACGGTAGCAGACAAAGACGCAGCCATTGGGCGACTGCGGCAGGAAGTCATGGAGCTGACGAATCAAGCCACCAGTATTCGCGAACGTCTCCAGCGTGTAACTGAGCTGGAACAACAAATGCAGCAATTCATTCGTAAACACGGAAATTCCTCCAGCGCAAGCAGTAATAAATCAACCATCACCCCCCTCTCCTGGGATGCTTCCGGCCATACCGGGGGTGAATTGATCGCAGTGCATGAAAATACAGCTCTTCTAGCCCGCCAGGCCATGGATGATTTTCAGGAAATCGAAGCTCTGCTGGACACAGTGGAGCGCACGGTTCCGCACTCTATTCAACAGGCAAACGCCGTACAGCAGAACCTGGAGCGCCAACAAGCCGCGCAACTGCTCCAGACCCGAAGACTGGCACTTGCTGAACAAGGCAGGCCCTCCATTTGGCCTGTTGGTTCGCGGCGCATGACCTCCAGTTTCGGCTATCGCAGCGACCCATTTACAGGGAAATCCGCTTTTCACTCAGGCGTGGACATTGCCGGTCAATCCGGTGATCCTGTCTATGCAGCAGGGGCAGGCACTGTGCTGGAGGCCGCTTCCAGCGGAGCTCGCGGCAAGTGCATCATCATTCAGCATCCTGACGGACTCCAAAGCTGGTATATGCACCTAAGCGGTATGCAGGTGGCTCCGGGGGACCGTGTTCACAAAGGACAGACCATTGGCCTGCTGGGAAGTACCGGGAGAAGCACAGGACCTCATCTTCATTTTCAGATCGTCAAGCATAACCAACCTGTCGATCCATTGCTGTATGTACAATAAGGTTTTTGCAAAATACCGACAATAAAGGATTGGAGGAAAACCATCATGTTCAAGGAATCCAAAAAAAAGCTCTCCACCCCGGCGACGGATACACTGCTCGCGAACGGCACCAGCTTTGAAGGTACGATTGAGGCAGAGGCCAACATTCGCATTGACGGTCATTTTCAGGGCGATATCTACAGCACTCGCACTATCGTCATTGGAGAATCAGCAGTTGTACGTTCGGACATCATTGCACGGGACGTCATTCTTGCCGGCAAGGTATTCGGCAGCATCACCACAGAAGGACGGCTGACCATTACATCGACAGGCGAACTGTACGGAAATACGGCGACCCCTACATTGGTCATTTCTGAAGGCGGCGTACTGAACGGCACAAGTCAAATGAACCAAACTATGGATGCAGAGTCGCCAGCTGCTATAGAGAAATCAGAGGATGAAAATCAATCCAGTTTCAGCCAAGACATAGAGGACAGCCAAGCCTCCCTACAACCTGAAGCGGGATAGTATCCAGTACATCCTCCAATCACTCCATAATATCCTCCACTCTGCGTTCCAAAAATAAATGGTACACCTTGCGTATGACGATTTTGCCGCACATATATAATGGAATAACCAAAATGATACCCAAGATCCCGAGCAGGTCGCCACCAACTAGCAATAAAATGACGACAGTCAACGGATGAATGTCCAGCTGCTTGCCAAAGACAATCGGCGACAGCCAATTATCCTGAATTTGCTGTGCAACGATCACCACCACCAGCGACCAGAGCGCCATGGAAGGCGATTCGAGAAATCCAATGATAACCACAGGTATAGAAGCAGCTACTGCCCCCACATAGGGAATAAAATTAAGGAAAATCGAAATAATGGCAAGCAGCAAGGCATAAGGCAAACCAATAATCAAAAATCCAAGGAACATCATCAAGCCCAACGCGACATTGATCAGCACTCGACTGACGATAAAGCTGCTGAGCGCACTATCAATATCCTCCATAACTTCCAGCGCGTCCTTATGATACTTTTTAGGAAAGAAGTTAAGCATTTTGGGACCAAACTTGCTCCCTTCCTTCAACATGTAATAGAGCAATATGGGAAAGGTAGCCAATACGATAAAAAAGTAGGATACGAACGATACCAGCTTTACCGAGTAATCTGACAGCGTTGAAAAAGCTTCGTTTAACGTATCTGACAGTTGTGACAGCGGGTCTTCACCCGGAGGCAGTACTTGTCTCAAGGATTGATTATGCCGCCATTGGCTCAATTGATCAACCAGACTTTTAATAAGCTTCGGCGCATTCTCAAATAAATTGGTTACCTGATCACGGAGCGTAGGCCACACTCCCCATGAGAAGAGGAACAGTAACACGCCAATAACCAAATAAATCAGCAATATGGAAATTGATCGTTTGATTTTTCTCCGTTCCATGACATCTACGATCGGTCTCAATAAATAATAGAGGAAAAAAGATAGCATCAACGGTACAACCAGCAAGCTGACCAAGGATACAAGAGGACTGAATATAAAGCTTACTTTGGTGCCCAAGTAAATAATGAGCAATAGCATGACGATTCCTGAAGTCAGGCGAAAAAAACGATTATTTTGCAGCATATCATACGCCCCCCTGTTCTGTTTCTCTCTACTTCTTTAAACGCAAACCGACCCTATTGATTGATTCTTGCTGAAAATAGATTACAATATACCCACACTTACAGAATATGTAGCAAAAATGACATAGATACTGAATAAAACAGTGCCAACATAGCAAAAAAGGAAGTCCAAATGGCTAGGCATTGGACTTCCTTTTTGTGATCTCAGCATTTTGCCAAAATCCTCGTGTTATTCAATCACACATGCTAAGAGATACGTGTTTAGGTTGAAACATCCCGTTTTATGAAAACCACCCAGGCAATGGCGATAAAAACCACATAATAAGCGGCCAGCACGGCGAGCGAAAAGGTTAGATTGGAACTTACTGTACCCGGCGGCATATCTAGATATTTTTTCAGATCCATATGTGTAAAGAGTACGTATTTGGTCCATTCAAAACGATCTGTGCTGAACAAGCCAATAGAGTTATACACCGTTTTGGTGAACATCATAAACAAGGACAAACCAATCGCCAAAGCGCTCGAACGAAACACCGCGGATAACATAAATGCAAAAGCCATGGTCACGAATAAGGCGATATAGCTATACAAGAAGTTCAGCGTTACGTAAGATATCGGATCACTGAACAGCGGAACAGAGCCCGCTGGTGCGTCCTTCGATAACATCAGCCAGGAGGATAGCGTAACCATCAAGACCAAAACGATTGTTCCAAGCAAGCTGAACAAAATCACCGATATATACTTGGACAACAAAATTTTGCTGCGAGTCCAAGGGCGGATGAGCAGCAACTTAATCGTTCCCCATGTAAATTCGCCAGCCACCGAATCAGCAGCTACAATGACCGTAAACGTCGTATTGAGGAAAAATGTAAACAACGTTGTCAATGCGATGCCATCCCACACACTAACCTGATCAGAAACTAGAGAAATCAGCATCGGAATCACAGCGGTGATGACCGCCAGCAGCCCCAGCATGATCCATGTGCGCACACGCAAGTAGATTTTAAGATTTTCATTATGTACCAGCTTGAAGAAATCAGCCAATGGACCCGCCTCCCGTCACTTCCAAAAATTGATCTTCCAACGTACGGGCAACCGGGCGAATCGCATACACCTTGACTCCATTTGCAGCCAGCAGACTGTTCATCTCTGCAATCTGTTCCCGCTCCAGGTGAAGCAGTAGTTGATTGCCTTCGACGCGCCCTGCTCCAGCAAGCGTATAAGCTTGCTCAGCATCATTGACTTCAAAAGCAATTTCCGCCGTCTGCACTTCTCCCTCTGTATTCTTCAACTGCTTAATATCAACCAATCGTCCGCTCTGAATAATGGCCACGCGGTCGCACATCAGCTCCATTTCGGACAACAAATGGCTTGATACAAACACGGTAATTCCTTCGGTACGGGTCAATTGACGCAAATAATCCCGCAGTTCACGAATACCCTGCGGGTCCAAGCCATTGGTCGGCTCATCCAGCACAAGCAGCTTCGGTCGATGTAAAATCGCCTGAGCTACCCCGAGTCGCTGCCGCATCCCGAGCGAGTAGGTTTTGACTTTATCATGAATTCGGTTTCCGAGTCCCACCAGACGAATCGCTTCGTCTATACGCTCTTGGCTCACCCCGGGAGACATGCGCGCAAAATGCTGCAAATTTTGATAGCCTGTCAAAAACTTGTACATCTCCGGGTTCTCAACAATCGCACCGACATGTGAAACAGCCTTTTCGAAATCGGTATTGATGCTGTCTCCGCATATATGAATATCACCCTTGCTGATCGAAATCAGGCCAACCATCATACGAATGGTGGTCGTTTTTCCTGCACCGTTCGGTCCGAGGAAACCAAATACCTGTCCTGCCGGAACCTCCAGTGTCAGATTGTCCACGATCGCTTTTGAGGAAATGATTTTACTCACACCCTCCATCCGTATGACGGGAACCTGCCCTGTCGCTTGCTGCATGCTATGAAACTCCTTCCACCCGGAGTGAAGCTGTCATCCATTTTACTGTACATTTCCGGTTTTGGAAGTATTGTACCATATTTATCCTGTCAGAAACACCTTTGGGAGCACCTTATCACGTCTGTTCCTTCTCCTTGTATATCCAAAGCACTCTCCACTCCTCATCTTCCTGCGTCACATAACAAGGCTGTACGATATCAAAAGTACCGAATCGGGTCTTGTAGTGCTGAGTGACCGTAATACGGTAGACCTTCCCTAAATCTTCCCCATTCGAATCGGTACGAATGTCATATTCAGCCTGCGGCTCCCCCAGTTCAAAGGTAAACGTATCCGTCCCCATATCCTGCATAAAAACGTGCGCACGCTGCTGCACATACGTGGACTTCTCGAATTTCTTCTTCATTTGTGAATGAAAAAGCTCCCATGAGCCGCCAAAATTCCCCGATTGCTCCATTGTGTAGAACTCGTTCAGCGCTTCTACGGCTTGATCCCCTTCCCCTGTAGACATCACCCCACGTAGACCCATCCACAGCAGCCATAGCAATCCACATATGATTGCAAAATACAGTAGCTTACGGACGAACGCCGAAGCCGCTCTCCTTCTAAGCAGCACACCTGTCCCTCCCTCTGTCGGACTGTACCGAATACTCTACAGATGTATGTGGGACAAGAGGAGTTTAGAAGAGAATAACAGGTCTCCCTAAAGGACATTCGCCTATATAAGGGATGCCTAAGGTGATGCGGGAGTGGTGAGCAAATGCTTCTCCAGCACTCCATGGATACGTTGGCGTTCCTGCTCATCTACGATGTAATAATACACACCGTTAATTTTGCTCCCATGTCCCTTTATCTCAACGGTATCCGTCTGCTTAAGAGACGGGCCGATCCGGGTCAGGAAGGTCTTCATATCGTCAAAGCTAATGTCTGTGCGAATCTGCTCCCCCGCTGCCTCCAGTATCAGTTTTACTCGCAATAGCCCTTCCTTGCTGATGGACTGGGCAAGAATTTGCTTGAGCAGCTCTCGCTGGCGGGCGTTTCTTCCGAGATCCCCACGCGGATCATCAAATCGCATACGGGCATAGGCCAATGCTTCAGTTCCGTTCAAGTTCAAATTCCCCTGCGCAAAATGATGCCCCTCATACTGAAAATCAAGTGGATTGTAGACCTCCACTCCTCCCACAAGGTCCACCATTTTCGCAAACCCTTCCATATTCATTTGTACATAGTAATCTATCGGGTGATTCAAAAAATGCTCTACCGTACGGATCGACATATCCACGCCCCCAAAAGCAAACGCGTGATTGATTTTGTCCTCACGCCCTCTACCGACCAACTCTGTTCGCGTATCACGCGGAATGTTGAACATCAACATCGAACCATTGGCGGGATTCACAGATAGAACGATCATCGTATCCGATCGTCCTGGATCGTGCGGTCGCCGATCAACACCCAGCACCAGCACGGTGAACGGCTTGAACTGAGAGATGGCTGCCGGATTGGGTGTACTTGATCCAGTGTCTGTACCTACGGAGCGCCCTGCTCCGCCCGTAGCAAGGGTAGAGACCGCTCCGGGCTGCACGATGCTGCGCGGATGATACATCGCATTTGCCGCTGTTTTAAAGGAATGATACACATAGACGGTATAGGCGGCACCTCCTACAACCAATAACGCCACAGCCCCCAATGTCACCTTCAGCCATCGTTTCATACGCAGCCTCCCTTTACGGATTCACTACAGACTGATGACGATCTATATCCAGATTGTTCATCTGTGGCCTGCCGACAGAATAGTATGCAAAGGCAGATTGTCTGATTTGTTCTTCGCTGTACACATTGCGCCCGTCAATCATAATGGGATACTTCATCAACTCGTTCAGCTCACCCAGTCCGACCTCACCAAACTCCTCCCATTCCGTCAAGAGACACAACGCATCGCATCCTTCTGCTGCTTCTCGTGCGCTATCGGCCCACTTTATTTCCGGGCTGTCCAGCAATCGGCGGAAGTTAGCGGTAGCGATCGGGTCATATGCACGAATGTGCGCACCTGCCTCCAGCAGCGACTGTATGATATCCAGCGCCGGGGCATCTCTTACGTCATCTGTATTTGGTTTAAAGGCCAGCCCCCATATGCCAATCGTAGCCCCTTCCAGCTCACCCAGTGCCTCTTTCAGCTTGCGAATCACGTTAAAACGTTGTCCCTGATTCACCTCTACCACGGATTTCAGCAGCTTAAATTCATAATCCACGTTGCCTGCAATTTGAATTAAAGCCTGCGTATCCTTGGGAAAACACGAACCACCATAGCCGATACCAGCAGACAAAAAGGAGGAACCGATCCGCTGATCCAGTCCCATACCGTGTGCCACGCGTGTAACGTCTGCACCCACCTTTTCACAAATATTCGCAATCTCATTAATGAACGAAATTTTGGTCGCCAAAAAAGCATTCGACGCATACTTAATCATCTCGGCCGAATGGATATCCGTGGTTAAAATATTCGTTGTCAGCGGCTCATGCAGAGTAGTTAGCACTGCGGATACATGCGGATCGGAAGCTCCAATGACGATTCGATCAGGCTGTAGGGTGTCCATGACCGCCGAGCCTTCTCGTAAAAATTCAGGAACCGAAGCGACACCAAAAGGATAGTTCGTGCGGCTAGCGATCCAATTTTGAATACGCTCGTTCGTTCCGACAGGCACCGTGCTTTTGGTAACTATGATCTTGTAGCCATTCATGGCAGCTGCCACCTCGCACGCTGCTTCTTCAATATAAGACAAGTTGGCTTCACCGCTCGGCAATGAAGGCGTACCCACCGCCAAAATAACAATTTCAGCTGCCTGCACTGAAGCTGCGGTATCTGTTGTGAAGCTTAGCCGGCCCTGCTCGACATTATCTTTAATTAGAGCCTTTAAGCCTGGTTCATAAATCGGTACTCCACCTGCACGCAGCTGACGAATTTTGTCTTCATTCTGATCGATACAGACGACGTTATTGCCAAGCGCGGCAAAACAGACCCCTGACACCAGTCCGACATACCCGGCACCTATAACACATAGTTTCAAACCAATTCCCCCTTTTACATGCTGTCTCATTTCACTGTACTTTTGCCCTGCTTCACTTCTCTACGCCTCTCCCTGTATGCCGATTATGATAGAGCGTGAGCCTTTTATTATGCCGATAGGATTTGAGAAAACGATAGATATACATTGGATTGTTATAGGCATACCTCTTCCATAAACGCTTTGGCTCACAGAGCAGACGGTACAGCCACTCCAGTCCCAACCTTTGTATCATTAGCGGCGGTCTGCGAACCTTGCCTGTAATATAGTCAAAGGCAGCCCCTACTCCAACCATCACGCCACGGATACGATCCTTGTTGCGATGCATCCAGATTTCCTGCTTCGGACAGCCCAGACTGACGAATATGAGATGCGCACCTGAAGCATTGATTTCCTCAATGATCCGCTTCTCCTCCTCTGGCTGAAGTTCACGAAATGGCGGTGAAAAGCTGCCCGCGATACGAATTCCAGGGTAATCCTGTCCTACCCTGTCTTTTAAGCTATCCAGCGTATCCGGCGTACTGCCGTAAAAATATACGCTCACCTCCGTTTGTGGCGCACGTTCGCACAGCTTGAGCATCAAACTGGGACCATCTACTCGATCCTGACGCTCGAACCCGTACAGCTTGAGTGCCCATACCAGTGGCATACCATCTGGAGTACACAAATCAGCCTGAGTGAGCGCTTCGTGGAACTCGGGATGATTCCCGGCCGTGACAATGGAATGGGTGTTGCAAATACATACATAGCTGTCCTTTCGTCCGACTGCCCATTGTTCCAGCGTATGTACCGTCTCCTGAAACGTCAGCGCTGCAACATCTGTGCTCGCAATCCTTCCGACTCTATACTGGGGCAGCTGCTTCATCATCACATTCCTCCATGGCCTCGCTATATATCGCCAGCAGTTGCTTCACATTCACTTCTTCCGTATAGTGTGCTGCATAGTTTTCCGCCACCTTCTGTCTCATAGCTGCATAGTTCTCATAGGCTACTGCACGGCGAATCACGGTCTTTATATTTTCCAGATCATCATGTTGAAAATGGAAACCCGTCACTCCGTCCTCCACGATTTCCTCCAATGCGCCAATTCGGCTGCACAATACCGGCGTTCCCACGGAATAGGACTCTACAATCGTCATCGGAAAACCTTCATACCAAATGGAAGGCACCATCACATACATGGCTCGGCTCATACAATCCAGCACGGTGTCTCCATCCTGCTTGCCGAGAAACCGAATGTCTTCCTGCGCATAAGCAGCAGCCAGTTCAGCCTTTTGCGGACCATCGCCAATGATGACCAGTCTCAATCCACCTCGATCTTCCAGCTGTGACCAGGCTTGCAACAGATTGCGAACCCCTTTTTCAGCTGAAATCCGGCCCACGAACAACAAATAACGATCATTGGGGTCATACTTGGCTTTGACTGTTTGATGATGGATAAAATTCGGTTTTACTGCGATGCGATCCAGCGGAATGCCACTTTCGGCAAATTTGTCCCGTGCAAACTCCGTCAGCGCAATATAGCGACTTACCTTGTGCTGCCATGTGCCGATCAGCTCGTTGAACTTAATCATCGCCGCCACCGGAATCGTCTGCAGCTGTGAGCCTCGGTAACATCCATGACGGATGGAGTGCAGCAGCGTGCCGTGCAGGCATTTTTCACAAACTTCATTCCCTCGCATAAAGGTTGCCGCCGGACAAATCAGCCTGTAATTATGCAGTGTCTGGACAACCGGAACCCCCAGCCGTTCACAGGCATGATAGACCGATGGGGATATGACCGGGAAAAAATTATGCACATGTACCACATCCGGTTTCACCCGCAAAAGCAGCTCTTTGATCCTTTTGAATTCTGGGAAGGACCAGGCTGCCTCTACCGCCAGCTTTGCCATGTTGGCCAATCCTTTGCTTTGAATGCTGTCGTTATGCACATAGTAATGCTCCGTCTCTATTCCTCTGGAACGCAGCATAGCCGATTCCTGCTCGACAACCTTGTCTTCTCCCCCACTTTGCTGATAAAAGTTATGGATGATCAGTACTTTGCTTACAGGCGGGGTCATTCGTCTGCTAACCTGTTGACTCACGTGGCCGCCCCACTTTCCTGTGTTGATTGCATAGCGTGATTGGAGCTTATGGGTTTGATCCGCTGCTGGCTTATGATTTCATCCGCAATCCGATCCCACGACATACGCTCGAGCGTAAGAAACGCTTGCTCGGCCAGACTTCGTCTAAGCCCAGCATCATCCAGCAATGTGCCTATACGACCAGCCCATTCCTCCTCCGAAAAGCTTCTCAGCATCACTCCGCTCACTCCGTCCTCAATCAAGGTAACCGAGCCACCGTTCACCGAAGAAATAATCGGGACACGGAACAGCATGCTTTCCAGCAGCACCATGCCAAAAATATCGTATTGGGTCGGAAACAGCATCACATCCGCTGCTCCGTAAATCTGCCACAGATGACGTTGCTCCACTCTTGGAAAATGTATAATACTATCCGTCAACCCCAGTTGCTCAGCATAAGCCCAATAACGATCCGTATCTATCTTTCGTCCATCCCCAACCATTAACAAAAGGCAGCCGGGATGCTTTTGGAGTACTCTTTTGAACGTATTCAGCATAAAACGTATATTTCTCCGTTCCTCCAGCACACCGACATACAGCAACACCGGGCGATTACCGATCCGACGCAGTTCATTCGCAACCTCACGGTTTTCCTCACGCTCTCCGCTTTGGTCGTCACTGTTGAATCCTCTCACTACATTGCTGCGATCCAGTCCGACCCCAATCGTTATCACGTTGTCAAAGCCTTTATTCTCCAGATAGCGCTTGGCAAGATCGGATTTGACATAGGTTCGGCGTAGAGACTTTGTCACCTTAGGCAGCAGCATAACATCGTACAGTTTGCGGATCAGCGCATGCGTATTATCCCGGTATGGACCGTGATACAGCGCCAGCTTATCGGGACATTTGCGGGAAAGCAGGTAGGTCATGATCTGGTTGTATTCTGTAGTAATAACCAGATCATAAGCTGCCAGAAAAGAATCTTTGAGAACATCTCTGTAGATGCTGTTGCTTAAAAACTTGAAACCGTGCAGCCAAATAATGCGCAAGGTGCATCCTTCGTGCCGATAGACCTGTTCCAGATGGGTCTCCTTACGATCGTTGTAGTAAACAATATCGCAATCGTAACCTTTACGGACGAGCGCTTTGCCCAAGCCGACTTCCTGCAAATTGTATGAGGCTCCATTCACCTTGCTGGCAAAGTTGCGAAGATACAATATTTTTGGAATCATCATCAGTACTCCTGCCATTTCATATTGGGTGAGTTATGGGAGGCGGGATTAGAGCCCGCTGCGCACTCCATTTGATCTTTCGATCGCTGTTGCAGTGAGATTCCTGGACATATAAAACAAAGCCGAGGTAGGAATCCCACTGCAAAGGCGAACGCTAGCGCTTCTTCAGATTCAAATGGACCGCTCCGCTGCTGACCGCCGTTTCCATAAAGTCACCCCTTCTTAAAAAGGGAATGCTGGGCATGAAGTGCCATCGCTGCGGATATACGCGTGCGAATGCATGCAGGGCGTTGACTTCGTCAAACAGCTTGTAAGCTTGGCACGTTATGGCACGCTCACAAGCAAGCATGGCTATACTACTGCTAGGCTGACCAAGATGCCCTAACTAGGCTTGATTTTGCATGCCGTAAGCACTATTCATCAAGCTCTCTCAGCTTGAGAGAGGACTATACAGAGCATTAATACACCGGCACACTGCCCGGCGTGAAGTTCGCTGCGATAGGGCGAAGCTATCGCCAGGCGGCTCTTACCTCCCCACCTTATAGGCTGGGGGAAAATCTTTTTTGGCGGCGGTGGGTAGCGGGTAGCGGAGAGTAAGGATTTGAAGCTGGAAAAGCGTCAGCGATCGGAAGATCAAACCCGCCCCGAAGCGGCCTCTCCCCTCCAACTTGAATGTTCCCCCTGCCGTTGTCTTTCCTCCATCATCTGCATATTAAAATGGTCTGCCCCTTTAAGCTGGGCCGCTGCCATATCCGCCACCAAGCTCACGCTCGATTCCATCGGTACAAAGCGATATTTGTAAGCTGTAAGCCGATGATCCGTTTCGTGAAATAAAATGTCCTGGGCATAATTGCCCCATCGGTCCTTAGGCATCAAATCAATCGTCATACCTGCATGTGCAGAAGGCAGCAGCATATTGGAGCCATGAATACCAATGACTAATCGGCTGGCTGCGTATACCTCGCATACCCGCTTTTCACTATCCCGATCGAAGCGTGAGACGCGCTCGTCAGCAATCCATGCTGGGAAGCTTCCCGTGCGCCCAAGTCCCGCAACTGTAAAGCAATGATCAGGGAAGCTTTCTCTCAGTCTGCGGAACAGTCCAATGATTTTGCTGCGTTGATGATAAATTAGCGGTTTCAGGCCACGTTTGAGCTTCGGAAATTTTTGCACTGCTCTGGCAATATGATGGCTGCCGCTCCACAAGCGGTCTTCCCTCCATACAAAGGTAATGCGTGGCTTCCGCTCACGTTCCTCGTCATAACGGGAGATCCCTGTAAATTGTTCAATCTCAAATTGGCTGGGATGTGAATATGACGGACTGACATACACCTCATCAAAACGTATCAATTCCTCAATCATCCGATGATGTAGCAGAGGATAAAAGTTTCGCGCCTTGTTGAACGGGACATCGACAGTCCAAATTTCTGACACATATGCCGGCACCATCCACTCCAGCGATTTTTGTACAATAACGATGATCCCCAGTTCCGGCGATTGCTCATATTCACGCTGAACATTCAGCAGCTTGAGCAACGCATGACCATATAAATAATCTATAGTGTTGATGATGATCACACGCGAAGAAGCTTTCTTTTTATGCACGGTCATACCGACTGCCAAATCATAGGAAGGATTCATCAACGATTGCCGCAGAGGCTCTCCGAGCCATTTTCTTGACTTCGCATTACCGGTCAGGATATAGTCAGGCATTTCTACACGATAAGGTGAATACGTCGCATGACCAACCCTCATGTCCTCGAGATATTCACGTCCGCAACCCTCACACTTAGTACTGACACATACGTGGATTCCCTGCCACAGCACCTCTCCAGCACGTAACGTGTCTCCACAATGCGGGCACTGTTCCTCATGCCGAACAAATGGTTTAATCGGTATCATGATTGTTCTCTCCAACTTTCGGTACTGTAATATGAACATGCCAGAAGGTCAGGATAGACTTCATCATCCAACCCAAATTGGCTTTGACTTCCTTAAACAACAAATCCAATAGAAATACAGATATCGTAAAGGACAAAATCGTCGCCACTAAGGACCCTCGGACACCAAGCCATGGAATCAGCGCGTAATTGAAGGCTATATTCGTAACCGCACCTATTATCGAGGTCAGCAGCGTGTATTTGAACAAATTTTCATTGGTGATAAACAAGCTTTTGGCGACACTAAAGTTGGTGAAAAATAGACGAATCGCAAACAGTGACAACAGCGAGCCTGCTTCAGCAAACTCTCTCCCATACAGCACAACGACTACCCATTGGGATAGAAAAAATAAGGGGACTGAGGTCACAAGAAAGCATATAAACATCAGCCGATACACGTTAGACAACGTCCGTCTGTATTCGTCGCTTCCTTTCTGCTTGGAACGCGTCACCACCGGGGCATAAGCTGTCGTTAGCACGACCGGGATAAAGCCCAGCACCTCGATGAGTCGGAGTGCAACAGAGTATTGCCCGACAGCTTCGTTTCCCAACAATTCTCCGATAATGACCTGATCAATCCGTGCCTGTACATATACAGCGGAGGAGGACAAAATAAGCGGCCAGCTGTGATTCATGATTCGCCGAGCAGTTGCGAAGCGGAACGTCCACTTGTTCACACGCCGCCCTTCCTTATGGAAGAAATACAGCAGCAGCAGGCTTCCCAGCAGAAACTCTCCATGAGCACACAACGCCACTGCCCAAACTGGAATACCGGACAATAATAGAATGATTTTGACGGTGGAACCGAGGACAAAGGCGGTATTCTTGGCAACAACCGTATATTTGGACAACATCTGCGCACGGAACCAGTAGTCGATAATATCAAACAACTGAAATACCGAGGCCGTAGCCAGGATCAGATTGATTAACCGCACTGAACTGTCTTCCGGTCTGAGCAGTGAAATAAAGGAATAGGACAGTACAATGGCTACCAAAGTACCTAACAACTTCAGCAGAACCGCCGTACCCAATAGTTCGTGCTCATCCTTGGGGTGTTTGACAAGATCGCGTACTAATATAGAATCAAAGCCAAGGGTCGTGAAAATCAGGAACATCCCGAAAAAGGATTCCGCATAATTCCATTTTCCCAGTTCCTCTGGTCCCAACGCTCTCGCCATGATGATACTGACTGCCAGCCCGAACACCATGCGAATCATTTTGTCACCGAACAGCCAGGATGTATTCACCAGCAAGCTTCTGCGCGGTTTGGCACGTTTCTTGACTAATGTCATAGGTTCTACTCCATCTTGAAAAATGACCTTAAACATTGCTTTATGATCTGTTGATCTGTCATACAGCTGAAATCATGTACAACGAAGAGACCCCCCGGCCAGGCGGGCGGCCTCTCCACCTCTTACACGACGACAGAAGCTTCAACTGCAGCCTGCCTTTTTACACGCTCCAAGTCTGCATCCACCATCATACGAACGAGCTGGTCGAAGCCGACTTCCAATCGCCAGCCCAGCTTTTCTTTCGCCTTGGCACAATCGCCAAGCAATAGATCTACCTCTGCCGGTCGAACAAATTGCGGATCAATCACCACATAATCCTCATAATTTAAACCTGCATGAGAAAAAGCAATTTGCAGCAGTTCACGCACAGAATGCATTTCTCCTGTAGAAATCACGTAATCATCTGGTCGATCCTGCTGAAGCATCAGCCACATCGCCTTTACATAATCCCCTGCAAAACCCCAGTCTCGCAGTGAATCCAAATTTCCCATGCGCAGCTCCTGCTGCAATCCCAGCTTGATACGAGCTACTGCATCCGACACTTTGCGTGTTACAAACTCCAGCCCTCGGCGAGGCGATTCGTGATTGAACAAAATACCGGAGCAAGCAAACATATCAAAGCTTTCGCGGTAGTTGACTGTAATCCAATGGCCGTACACCTTGGCTACACCATAAGGACTACGTGGGTAAAATGGGGTCGTTTCTGTCTGCGGCGTCTCCAGTACCTTACCGAACATCTCGCTGCTTGAAGCCTGATAAAAGCGTGCATCCGGCTTGGCAATTCGAACCGCCTCCAGCATATTGGTAACAGATAATGCTGTGATTTGCCCTGTAGCCAAGGGCTGCGGCCATGAGGCCGCTACAAAGGATTGAGCAGCCAAGTTATAGACCTCATCCGGGTCGGACTGACGGACGGCTTCGATCAGTGAAGCCAGATCGGTCATATCACCGGAAAGCCAGTGAATGTCATTCTGGATATGCGCTACATTTTCAAAGTTCGGTGTGCTGGTTCGTCTGCGCACCCCGTACACCTCATAATCCTTGGACAGCAGCAACTCAGCCAGATAAGACCCGTCTTGTCCGGTAATCCCAGTGATCAGCGCTTTTTTCATTCCAATTCCCCCACCGTTATTTATTGTTCAACCAGATCCAGACCTTGAAACGCCTGGTATACAGACCTTAATCCTTCTTCTAGTGAAATACGCGCCGACCAGCCCAGCCCGGAAATCCGGGATACATCTACCAACTTACGCGGCGTTCCGTCAGGAACGGATGTATTAAAAGTAATTCCGCCCTCATAGCCGACTACATTTTTGACTCGTTCAGCCAGCTCACGGATGGAAATATCCTCACCCACACCGATATTTACAATCTCATTCCCCTCATAGTTATTCATCAGAAATAGACAGGCATCAGCCAAATCATCCGAATGAAGAAATTCTCGCCGAGGCGTACCGGAACCCCATACTTCTACAGTCGGAGATTGATTCAGCTTTGCCTCATGAAACT
This sequence comes from Paenibacillus polymyxa, assembly GCF_015710975.1. Classification (NCBI taxonomy): domain Bacteria; kingdom Bacillati; phylum Bacillota; class Bacilli; order Caryophanales; family Paenibacillaceae; genus Paenibacillus; species Paenibacillus polymyxa. The sequence goes on from NZ_CP049783.1 coordinate 484,649, forward strand.
TGCGGATCAGCGCAGGCAGCACATGAGAGGTTTGGAGATCAAAATTGTCGCCCGGACCATATAAATTCGTAGGCATCACCGAAATAAAACGGGTTCCATACTGACGGTTGTAGGACTGACACATTGTAATCCCGGCAATTTTAGCAACCGCATAGGCCTCATTGGTAGGCTCAAGCTCACCTGTAAGCAGATATTCTTCTCGCAACGGCTGTGGAGCAAATTTGGGATAGATACAGGTAGAGCCTAGAAATAACAGCTTGCTTACATTCTTCCGATATGCCGCATCAATCACATTTGTTTGTATAAGTAGATTGTCACGGATAAAATCGGCCGGATATTCGTTATTCGCCAAAATCCCGCCTACCTTGGCTGCTGCCAGAAATACATAATCCACGGGCTCTGTATCAAAAAAATGATCTACGGCCTCTTTATTGCGCAGATCCAGCTCACGGCTTGTGCGAGTAGTAATATGACGATATCCCGCTTTCTGAAGCGCTCGAACAATAGCGGAACCCACCAGCCCATTGTGTCCTGCCACATAGATGTTGGAATGAAGCTCCATCCTTCTCTCCTACCCCTCTTTATTAAAATTGACTTTAATAAGCATCCTTGGAGCCCAGCAGCACACGAAATGTTTTCAGCATGATGATCATATCCGTGCGGAAACTGCGTCTAGATATGTACTCCAAATCCAGTTCTACCATCTGGTCAAAGCTTAGATGATTGCGACCGCTGATCTGCCATAGTCCGGTGCAGCCCGGTGTAACCGTCAGACGCAGCTTATCCCTCATGGTGTAATCATGGACTTCTCTTGGCAATGGGGGTCTGGGTCCTACAAGGCTCATATGCCCACGCAGTACATTGAAGAGTTGCGGTAGTTCGTCGATGCTCGTTCTGCGAAGAAAGCGACCCACACGGGTAATTCGGGGATCGTCCCGCATTTTGAACATCGCACCCTCAATTTCATTTTCCACCAGCAATGCAGACAATCTGGCTTCGGCATCAGACACCATGGAACGAAATTTGATCATGCGAAACGGTCGCTCATGTTTACCAATACGTATTTGATAAAATAATGCACTTCCTTTGGGGTCCTCCAGCTTGATCAACAAAATGACGAGCAGAAATACCGGGCACAGTACGATGATTCCAATAAAAGACAGTATAATGTCCATACTTCGCTTCACGAACGGATATACGCTCCATCCTTGTCGTCGTTCAAGCCCATGAGCGACCGAATATACATCTACTGACGCACCCAGCACTTTGGCCTCGTTCGAGCGGGAAGAAGACACGTCTCATCACCTCACTCCTTATTGATAAATATTATTTATTCATTGTTAAAAGAATTTTATATACTTTTATTTTCCCCGATTTATTCATGTCAGATTGCGTTCCTCCATACCACGCTCGGCTCGGCGCTTCACGTTATTGAGCACTACACCCAGAATGCGCGCCTTAACTCTTTCTAAATTTGCCTTCGCCTTCTTAACGACATCCTTTTTGACTTTCCCTGCCTGTACTACCAAAATGACACCATCACACATGGCACTTACAATGAGGCCATCCGGAAAAGGCAGCAGGGGTGGCGTATCCATCAGAATCACGTCATAATGTTCTTTTAGCTCAACTAGTAGAGCCTTCATTCTACGGGAACTGAGCATCTCGGACGGATTGGGTGGATTCGGCCCAGCTGTGATTGCATGCAGATGATCAATCCCGGTTTCCTGAACCACATCCTGCCATGTCTGTTGATTGGCAAGTACCCGTGTCAGCCCTGTATGATTGCGCAAACCAAACATATGATGCAAGGAGGACCGACGCAGATCCATATCCATAACCAGCACCTTTTTTCCCTCTTGCGCATAGGTTACAGCCAAATTGCTAATCGTGACTGTTCTGCCTTCACCCGCCTGAGCGGACGCCACCATCATCACCTCAATCGGCTCGTCTATAGAAGAAAACTGGATGTTAGTGCGAAGCATGCGGTACTCCTCCGACACGGAAGACTGAGCATGCAAGGATGTAACGAGCTGATTATTGATTAATCGCGGCATATTGTCCCTCACCTACCTGTTTAGGAGTTGTAGTAGAGCTGTCAGAGCGTCTATCTTCTTTTTTCATTTTTGTAATCAGGGATAGGGTAGGCAGACCGAGTTCTTTTTCAATATCCTCCTCATTTTTAAATGTATCATCCAATACCTCCAGTAAAAACGCCAAGCCTATGCCCAGTAATAAAGAAATGGTAAAAGCAATAAAAATTTGTATAGCGGGATTATTGTTCACGGGAACTGCTGGGTCATTCAGACTGGCTTCGCTTAGGATGGTGACATTGTCCATTTTCATGATAGAGGGGATTTGCCGTTTGAATACTTTGGCTACCGCATTGACGGTTTTCACAGCCTTCGTATACGATAAGTCGCGGACTGTAACATCCATGACCTGTGAATCACCTGCGGTGTTTACTCTTAATTTTTGCGCCAAAGCTGACGGAGTAACCTTAAGATCGGGGAAGCTGGCGACCACCTGATCCATAATCGCCGAGGAGATCATAATTTGCTTATAGGAGTTCGTTAGAGCTATATTGGTTTGCACCACACTGTAATCGACGACACCTGCACGGTCCGGTCGTGGCGTCTGATTAATAATGAGCTTGGCGGTAGCTTCATAAACCTGCGGGGTAAAATATACATTTTTTATGCCTACTACAGTACACACCAGCAGTACAATGCTACCAATCAACCACATTCTTTTGCGGATCAAACGGATGTACTCTTTCAACTGCACAAGACCAGTCCTCCCTGCTTGACTTGTTTTCGATGAATAACGCTTGTACTGATCCTCTGCATGACGGGGAAAAGAACGATGCATGACCCTCTAATCTATAGTAAAATGTTGTATAATAGCGCATAGAAGGTCTAGCCAGCGAATAAGCACACAATGCTCAATCATCGTTGGCCTCTTAAGGGTATATAAATGAAGATATAAGTGAAAACTACGAAATAATGATACGTTATGTAACTTACATAATTAATTTATGATACAAATTGTATCTTGTCAAGCGCAAAATTGCTTTTCTTACCTTTCTTAACCTTGCCTTCAGGAGGAAAAACAGATGAATTATGGAACCCGCATCGCTGAATTACGAGAACATAAGGGATTAAAACAAGAGGAATTAGCGCAATCCCTCGGAATTACGCGGGCGGCTCTTTCCCACTATGAAAAAAATAGACGCAAGCCAGACTTTGAGACCTTGACCAAGCTCGCCGATATTTTCGAGGTAACCATCGATTATTTGGTGGGACGTACGAGCCACCCGACAGCAATATTGGATTCAGATGTGAGGGAATTTGTGGATCAGCTTGAACTGTCAGACGAGGATATCCTGCAACGTTTTAACCTGACGATTGACGGACGCACCTTGTCTGAGGAAGAAGCCAAACGTTTTATCGCGTTTGTTCGAATGGAACGAATGATGGAATAAAGAAAGCGCCGCTGCTTGATGTTTGGCTTAAGTAGGACCAGCAACTGAAAATTACACGCGCTTGTCCTTCTGGCACTTAGTTCTATCAGCGTCGCCCTCCAGCCATTCTGGTGTCGTGATACCACATTGGAGCAAAATGTTCCGGATGTCCAAGTGGATGGCTGCTTTGCCTGCTTTCCGTGCGTTGTCTCGAAGAAGAGGGCCACTCCCCCCTAATTCTGTTTCCTTGTTCATTCAGCACTAACCTCACTTTATTAGTCTTGGTCGCCGGAAAGAAAGAGATTCCCTACAAACCATGTATGTATAGTCATGAACAAAACTATTATATATGAATACATACCTGCAATGTTGTCGTCTTATGACGAGAATATTAAAGGATTTTCTTATTTTTTTCTCCATTATACGTAAAGTATTGGCAATTCAGAACGATTTACAAATAAAAAAGAACCTGTCAGGTCCTATTTTCTCCTGATAGGTTCTTTTTTGCTTTCTTTCGGAATGGTGTTAGATATTCATTAGGTAAGGTCCTACATGCATTCCGGTGTAACTAAGCGACCTCGGCTGCCTGAGAAACCTGAGTACCTCCGGTCGCTCGGACTTTGTAGACGTAATGACTTCCAGCTTTTACAGTGCGGTCCGTATACGTGCTTCCTTCTACTTGCGAGGCAATCACCTGATAGGCACCGTCTGTCCGGTCAGCACGCAGCACATCATAGGAAGATATGCCTTCTGCTTGAAGCCAATTAATCTTTACCCCCCCATCCTGAATAGAGGCTGCTTTCACCTCTGTTGGGGCAGAGGCCGTGGTTTGATCTATACTTTTTAATTCCAAAATATATTGTACCGATTCGCCAGGGCCCAGCTTTTCTTCAAAATCAAGGGCAGGAGAAGCCTTCAGCCCTGATATGGAACGCTGCGCCTGACTGTAGGTGGAACCCGCCCCAAAACGTTCCCCCGTGTACAAGCCAGCTTTCGGCATCGTCACCCGTACACGAACGGTCTGCGTAGTGGATTCGAAATTCACTAGGTTCACCAGCAATTTGTTCGAGGTAGCGCCGCTACCTGCCAGCGGTTTAAGCTTGGACGTATCCACCGCGCGAACATAAACCATCTTGTCCTTGGTCTCCTCTGGATTCAACATTGTATAAGTCAGCGGTTTACCATGCGTGGCATAGGCTAGACTCAAGCGTCTCATAATCTTAACGCGAGTATCCTGTCCTTGCCCAAACGGATAAATTTCCGTGTTAGCCGGATTGTGACTTTGCAGATCAAAACCCGTTTTAAACAGTGTGTAATCCTTATAAAAAGCAGCGTGCTGGATAAACATATCGGCAAACCCGATTTGCGATCGCATAATCCGATCGAATGCAGCTGCTTGTGGCTGACTAGCCCCGTAATCAGGATTGTCTCGATGCGTATCGTTAGTACCGAACTCCGTGTTTAGCATCTTTTTTGCCAGTCCGTTGCTCGAACCACCGAAGGTTTTCAAATTCTGAACGAAGCTGCCCCCGCCCTCTTCATTATACGATTCACCGTAGGCGTGTCCGTTGGTCAGGTCGGTGACTTCCTCCAGCTGTTTACGCTGCGCTGGGTCCCGTTCCCATCCATCCGGATCACCGCATTTTTGCGTGCCTCCGGTTTGATTTTTGCACGCCTTGGTAGAGTATGTCGGCCAGTAGGCCCAACCCGGCGCTACGGTTTTGAGGTGCGGTGCCAATTGCTTGCCTTCCGTATTCAACCATTTAGCCACAGCCAGATCTACTGCCTTGGAACGATTAAACAAACCAGGTTCGTTATCTACTTCATAATATTGAAGGTATGAACCGTATTTTTTTACATAATCACGCAACTTTTGCTTGGCCGTCTCTGGCAGAGTACCATCTTTTTGCAGCTTAATATCACCTGTGTATAGATACAAAGCAGACGATTGCATATTATACTGCTTTAACGTTTGATAGTAATCATCCACGTCTGTGCATGCCTTACCTACATTACTGGCACAGGTTACCCTCATGACGTTGCCGCTATAGGCAATTCCCAGCCATTTGAGAACGTATGGTAGATGCTTAACTGCACCCTGATCATAATAAAATTCTTTATTATTCACATTCGTACCAGTCATTATATATTTCCCATGTACCGGTTCGACCGCAGGGGAAGCTAACGTCTCCAAGCTCAAGTCATCCCAAGTCCACCACACATTTTTATCTTCCGCAGAGGAGCAGTATAGGCAGCGCGCTGTCTTTAGCTTGAGTACGTTAACACCGCTTTGCAATTGTTCTTTGGGGATATACAGCTCGTAGTTGTTTTTGAAATTATAGGTACTCCCAGTACCGGATACCCCGGCAATCTGAATGATTCCGGACAGCTGATGATTTGAGAAGACAGCCATCTGCGGCACAGCTTTGCCCGCATCCAAAATCCGAACACGGAATATCATACCATTGGGAGGAACCTGATTCAGCTTATATTGAAGTGTTAGTTCTGGATTCGTGGATGCATTCAAACCGGGAGGAATATCTCCACTGCTGAGCAATACCGGAACTGTTGTACTTTCTGCTTCCGACAACGCCGAAAATGCTGCTTTAGCAGATGATTCGGAAGAAGCTGCTGCTGCAGAAATATCGATATTATCCCTACCGACCACTCCTTTAAATTCCGCTGAGGAGTCATCCCTCTGGCCCAGCTTCCATACTGGACTGGCCGCCGCTACCTTATCTGTCTGCAATTCTACACTTTTTGAAGGCGTGTATATAAACCAAGCGATCATGGCTAGAGCTGCGACCCCTAGTAATCCGGATAATACGACCGTATACCTATGGGTCAACCATTTTTTCATCATATGATACACCCTCTCTCCTCAAAATTTTTGACCGGGAAAGAGTATCTATCAAGGAAGAAACAAAGCGTTTCCGGGAACCACCGCTTTCGCTTCATGCTGACTTTCCCACATCAGACGTGCCATCGCATCGCCTTTTTCATCATAGTATTCCACTTTTAGATCTACCATTTTACCTGCTTCCAAAGCAATACTGCCTTTTCGCTCTGTCCAGCTTTGTTTGAACCAACTATCGATCACTAACTTGCCGTCTACCCATACACGAATACCATCATCGGATATGGTTGTGAACGTATAGGTCTCGCAGTATTGTGGCTTGATTTTACCCGTCCAGCGAACCGAGAACTGGTCGGCATTTACCTTTGGATCAGCAGCAATGGCACGCCAGTTGTAGTCCAGCTTGCTGTCTGTACGGATCAAAACAGGACTGCCGCTCAAATTCATATTGTTGAAATATTCGCCCCGCAGCCCGTTCACATATACTTCATCAGGAACGGAAGGAGGAGTCGGAGCTGGAGGAGCAATCACTACTGGTGGAGCTGGGAGAGGCTCACTTTGTCCCTCATCCGGTAAGGTCGGTACATCTGTTCCAGGTTGTTGGATGGCCTCCAGCCCATTTTTCACATCATCCCGTGTCAAACTCTTCGCATCGTTCATATAATCCTGTATTTGAGTGGTTGTGTTATTCTCGGTCAGCATCTTGCCCCAAGTCATGGAATACACCCATTTTGGCTGAGCCTGCAACACCTCAGAACTAGGTATCTCACCGTGCTCGCCAATGGCAATCGGCTTATTCCGTGCCAACTCGAGCAGTCCTTCATAATGACTTTGCTTAAAATCATTGTTGTAGATGTCTACTGCCAAAATATCCACTTTGTCATCCCCCGGATATTTTGGGGTATACGGGACAGTGTAGGAATTGGGAGCATTGGGACTCCACACCCACAGCAGATTGTTCAATTGATGCGTGTTAACAAAACGGTCGTACATGATATTCCATAGCTGATTGAAATTGTTTTTGTTTCCCCACCAGAACCAGTCACCATTCATTTCGTGGTAAGGTCTCCACAATACCGGAACCCCTGCATCACGAAGCTGCTTTAACGATATAGCGACCTTATCCAGATCGGCAATGAGGAGGTTATACTGCGTAGTGCCTGGCGTGACGTATTTATTGAACTCCGCCTGACTTACTTTGGCCTGCACATTGGCCCAAGTCAGCGGTCTACCCGGCAGCGCTTCATGAAAAGTCATCGTCACAATGCCACCTGCTCTGCTCCAACGAATAGCGCTATCGACGACATTTTTACGTTGTGCTGCTTCTGTAGCGTCAGATTGACCAGAGATGGCTCCCATCTCATAGCCGTGCAGACCCACATACGCCTGGCTGATTTTTTGGACCTTGTTGCTTAATTCATCTGGACTTTCCAAATAATCATGCTGACCAGTGATTGTTTTCTTTCCAGAGATGCTGAGTAAATAATTGTATAGTTCACGGGCCTGAGTACAAGCGTCCGAATTAACAGGTTGTAATGAAGCGGCATTCACCACAGACAGAGAATCACCAAATCCGACGGGAAACAAAGAAAAAATTATAACTACGGGGAGTACATGACGTATCAGTCGATACAGAGGAATAAAATTGAATCTCACTTTTGCTCTTCCTTTCGGTAGCCAGGCTGCCATCCTTACGGGAAGGCCCTTTAGCTTTGCGTACCTGCCTTTCGACAGGGCTGCGTTTATCGTTGGAAGGAGTTTGGATTCCTTCTTAACCTAAGTATCGACTTTTTTTTACCAAAATTTAATAGGTCATGTTCATGAATTTACAGGTTTTCGCCCAATTTCGACAGTTTGGGCTATAAATTTTCATCAATTCTTCTTTATTTCGTTTTTACGAAAACGATTATGAGATAAATTGATGACGGGCAATTTCATTCCAATCCATGCAAAAGCGTACAATATCCTCTTCAACCAACTCAGAGCCAGTCTGCACCTCTATAAAATCCACATCGGTTACAGCCAAAATACTATGCTTGGTTCCTTCAGGGATACGGACTACGTCACCGGCCTTCACTTTGTGCAGCTTCTCATTCAAAATAATTTCCGCTTCGCCGCTAATAATGGTCCAGATTTCGCTTCGTTTGAAGTGAAGCTGGTAGCTGATATTTTTACCTTTGTGTACGCGGATTCGTTTGGTCAGTACCTCATTACCCTCGTCATACTTTACATAGTCTACAACTCGATACTGCCCCCAACGACGTTCTTCATACATTGGACGCTGCTCATGAGCCTTGAGCACTTCCTTGATGCGTGGGCTTTCTGCCTTATTGGTCACAAGAATACCATCTGGGCTAGCGGCTACAATCAGATCATTCGTTCCAATGATCGCTACCGGAATGTCCAGCTCATTAATAAGACTTGTATTGACACAATCCTCCGTTACTACACCTCTGCCCACTTGCTGATTAGACATTTCTTCTGTGAGCGTATTCCAGGTGCCCAAATCCTTCCAAAAACCATCGTACGGAAGCACCACAATGTCTTTTTCCTTCTCGACTACTTCGTAGTCAAAGCTGATTTTCTCCAGAGACGCATATTGCTTTTGCATTTCTTCATAATTCAGCGGCAGGCCCTTGGATGCCAGGATATCCAGCAAATAGCTTAATTTGAATGCAAAAACCCCGCAGTTCCATAGAGCATTGCGTTCAATCAGACGCTCCGCCTGCTCCCGGTCGGGTTTCTCTTGAAAATGGCTCACTTCGCGGTAGCCTGTGCTACCTTGAGTGGCATCGTTTTTCGGAATAATATAACCGTATTTCTCTGAAGGATAGGAAGGGACAACCCCGATTAATGCAAGCTTGCCTTCACTCTCCTGAAGTGTATGTTCCAGTTGGGCAACGGAAGCAAAGAAAGCATCCTCTACATAAGGATCTACAGGCAATATAGCTATAATTTCATCAGGCGAAACACCCGCAATGGAATATAGATAAGTCGCTGTCAGCGCAATCGCAGGAAAGGTATCTCTGCGTTCCGGCTCAACTATGATGCGCGTATTCGGTCCGACCTGACTCTGGATCATTTCGACCTGCGCTCTCCCTGTCGCAATAAACGAGGATTCGGATAATCCGTTGTCTCCCAATTGTCTCCATACCCGCTGCACCATGGATTCCGAAATCCCTTCCGGGCTCTCCAGTACCTTCAAAAATTGTTTGGAACGGGAATCGTTGGATAACGGCCATAATCTTTTACCGGAACCACCAGACAAAAGTACGAGCTTCATAATTCTCCACTTCCTCTCTATAATGTGTGGGCGATCGGATGAGGCAAGGTTGAGTAGCCCGCTACGGGCTGGATTTGATCTTACGATCGCTGTTGGACTGGGATTCATTCGATTGTATAAAATAGTATAAAGGTCTAAATCCCGTTTCAAAGGCGAACGCTATCGCTTCTCCAGCTTCAAATCCATTCCTACGCTACTCAAAAATGCATCATATCGATCATACCTTGTGGTGCAAAAGGCACGACCGGACATTATTAAGTCCGGTCAGCCTGTAAAAAACGTTCGGGAGCTCGGCGTTTGCCTGCCTTGCTTGCAAGCTTCTAGTAATCAAGGCTTCGTAACGCCTTGCCAAGATTGCCTTCGACAACCGCAATGGCGTCTTTGCTCTACAGGAGCAGCATAGCGTATCCACATGGTAGGCTTGCTCCACAGGGGCGCCGCGGTACAGCGCATGGCGCCTTAATCGGAAGGAGCGGCTTCAACTGTGCCGCTCCTTCCGATATGCCCTTACTACTCCCATCCCCTAAGATGGGAGATTAAAAACCGTGACTCTATGCGGCAAAAGCAGCGAAGCGGTCCATTTGAATCTGGAGAAGCGCTAGCGTTCTCCTTTGCAGCGGGATTCTTACCTTGGAATGTTTTATATAATCCAGAGAGTCCCACTGCAACAGCGCTCAGAAGATCAAATGGAACGCATAGCGTCTCCCCACCGCCCACAGTCACTTTTTAAACTTCCACTTTATCTCTGTTCCACCCACTCATCCGCGGACGACCCACGGAGTAGTATTCCAGTCCAGAACCTTGAATCTGTTCCTCGGTGAATACGTTACGACCGTCAATCAGAACTGGCTTGTGTAGAATAGAGCCCAGTTGCACGAGATCAACTTCTTTGAACTCTTCCCAATCCGTCAGCAGGCACACAGCATCGCTTCTTTCGGCGGCTTGCTGCGGGGAGGAGCACCATATAATATTCGGGTGATCCACGCGCTCCTTGAATTTATCCATCGCAATGGGATCATACAGCTTGACAATAGCACCTGCCTGAATGAGCGTTTCTACGATTTCCAGTGCTGGAGCTTCGCGGATGTCATCTGTATTAGGCTTGAAGGCGAGGCCCCAAATGCCAATCGATACGCCGTTTAGCTGACCCAGCGATTCACGCAGCTTGGATACAATCATAAAACGCTGGTCAGTGTTCACCTCGACCACCGATTTTAACAACTTAAATTCATAGTCTACATTACCCGCAATTTGGATGAGCGCATTCGTATCTTTCGGGAAGCAAGAGCCCCCGTATCCGATCCCTGCTTGCAGGAAAGAGGAACCGATCCGTTTGTCCATGCCCATACCCTCAGCCACACAGGTAACGTCCGCGCCAACCTTTTCGCAAATATTAGCAATCTCGTTAATAAACGAAATTTTAGTTGCCAAGAACGCATTGGAGGCATATTTGATCATTTCAGCACTGCGGATATCGGTCACATAGATTTTATCCGTGAATACCTGATGCAGAGTGACCATTGTTTCACGCAAACCTGTATTGTCCAAACCAATAATGATGCGATCTGGATGAAGCGTATCATTGATGGCTGAGCCTTCTCTCAGGAACTCCGGCGCGGATACAATATCAAAAGACAAACTCGTATGTCGAGCCACTACATCCTTAATCTTTTCGTTCGTTCCGACAGGTACGGTACTCTTGGTCATAATAATCTTGTACCCGTTCATGGCTTTGCCGACATCGGCAGCCGCCTGTTCAATGTAAGACAAATTCGCCTCGCCGTTAGCCAGTGAAGGCGTACCTACCGCTAAAATAACGATATCCGAGCGACGTACCGCATCGGCCAAATCGGAGGTAAACTCCAAACGGCCAGCTTCCAGATTCAACGCGATCAATTCCTCAATACCCGGTTCATAGATCGGAGATTCTGCCCGGTTCAACATGTCGATTTTGTACTGCTCCAGATCGACACAAATCACCTCATTACCTTTTTGCGCAAAACACACACCCGAGACGAGTCCAACGTATCCAGTACCGATTACAGCCAGCTTCATTCCGTTCATCCTCCTTTTAGAAAGTTCACATAGGCTTGTTCTACATACTTTTTCAATTGATCCTTGAAGTTATCTTCATCAAATTTGCGGGCATGGGTAATGATATCGTCCACATTCCATGCATGTTGCTCGACCTTTGCGACGGCCTCCAGCACATCGTCTACTTGATGCTTGCGGAAAAATACGCCGTTCACATGAGGAACAATCGTATCCAGCGCTCCCCCGCCCTGAAAAGCGATAACTGGCCGTCCAGCCGCATTCGCCTCCAAAGGCGTAATACCGAAGTCCTCTTCCCCCGGAAAGACAAGCGCCCGGCATTCGGCCATCAGCTTGTTAACCTCTTCGTCCTCAAGCCTGCCGAGGAACTCAATGTTCGGGCTAGCCATGGCTTCGAGTCGTTTACGATCTGGTCCTTCGCCAACGATGCGCAGCTTGAGACCGTTACGTTTGAATGCCTCGATCGCGAGATCAATGCGCTTGTAAGACACCAATCGGGATACGATCAGATAATAGTCACCGATGCTTGTAGCACGTTTAAAACGGGATGTATTGATAGGAGGGAAAATAACATCTGCCTCCCGTTGGTAATAGTGCAGAATTCTCCGTTTGACGACGGAAGAATTGGCGATAAACTGGTCTACGTTGCGAGAAGTTTTGGCATCCCATGTTTTCAGCCTGTTCATGTACAGCTTTAGCATATTTTTGAGCAGGTTGGATTTGGACTGCCGGGCCATATATGTATCGTAATCCCAGGCAAACCGCATCGGTGTGTGACAGTAACAAATGTGAAACGTATGTTTGGGTACCTGGATGCTTTTCATAAATGCGCTGCTGGAGCTTAAAACAATGTCGAAATCCCTAAAATCAAAATCACGGATAGCGATGGGATACAGCGGCAGCACTCCTTTGAAATTGGTCTTCACTCCTGGGACGTTTTGTAGCCAAGTGGCTCTAATGTCCGCATCCTTCAAGTTGCGCGACAGGCGCTCGTCGCTGAACACCGTTGTGAAGATGGGAGCCTCCGGATACATATCATGGAATACCTCTACTACCCTTTCCGCTCCGCCCATTTGGATTAAGTAATCATGTGCTATCGCTATTTTCATCTGAATCATCCTTTAACGCGAATGTCGGTCAGACTCCTGCCAACAAACCCTTATAGTAATGAACTATATCCTTAACAGTGTTCTCGATGACAAAATGCTTCTTGACCCGTTCCATCCCTCTCTCACCCATCTGCTGACGTTCCTGTGGATGCTCCAGCATCCAGCGGATGGCTTCTTCCAGCTTGGCCGGGTCTCCCGGTTCAATGAGCAGCCCGGTTTCATTAGGTACCACCGTTTCCTTGGGACCACCTTCGTTTGAAGCGATCACTGGCAAACCTGCAGCCATGCCCTCAATAATGACTTGACCGAATGGCTCCGGTGTAATGGAAGTATGAATTAGCAGGTCACAGCGCTGCATCAGTCCCTGAATGTCATCGACGTGTCCCATCAGATTGACGTTGGTCAACCCATATTCGCGCATCGTGGATTCCAATCGTTGTTTGTATTCCTCTTCTCCGAACAACGCATCTCCAGCCAGCCAGAATTTCACACGCTGATCTGGTAAAAAAGAACGTGCCGCTTCCAATAAAATATGTTGTCCCTTCCATTCCGCCAATCTGCCGACCAATACGACGTTAAACGAGTCATCGCCACGCAAATGCGCAGCCGAATCACGAGCCGTAATTGCTTTGGCAAAAGCGGAGTAGACGACGAGCGTCTTTTTGTCCGGGGGTAATTCCAATGCACTCAGCGTGGATTTGGAATTGGCAATCACACCGTTAGGCAAAAAGCGGGACATGAGCCGAATCCCTTTGGCTACAATCGGCTTCAGATACGGCGGACCGATGTGGTCACGGATATGCCAGATCAAGGGCAGCTTCGCCGATTTGGCGGCTACTGCACCATACAGTGCAGACTTGAGTGAGTTTGTGTGCACACACACGACTTTTTCCTCACGCAGCAATGGCGCGAGTTTTCTGCCGTAAGCCAGCAACCGAAAGGCTGCTGCAGGTGCACCCAGATTAACAGCATTTCGTCCTCGATTGCGAATCGAATCATCTAGTGGAACGATACGCACATCAATATCACGCTGCCGAAGCCGATCCGCCAAATCGCCCTCCTCCGCCAAAATAACGAGCGGGTCGATATGTTCCCCAATATTCGTCAGGATGTTATACAAAGCGACTTCGCCGCCGCTCCATCTTGCCGTATGGTCAATATAAGCTACTCTCATCATTTCGCCGCCGCCTTTCTGTCAAGGACCTGTCGGAATACCTCTTCTACCTGCTCCGCTACATGTCCCCATGTGTATCTGCTCAGGACATGGTCCCGGCATTCCCGTGCATTCGGTAGAAGTTCACGATGATCCAGCACACGCAGCAGCCCAGCAGCAATGGCTTCACTGTCCGTCCCCTGAAACAAAAGCTCAGGACGGAATCCTCTTAAGATTTCCTTGTTGCCGCCTACAGGAGTGGCCAGCACCGGTAGTCCCGAGGCCATCGCCTCGACTGTAATCAGACCGAAACCCTCTAGTGCCTGTGTTGGCACAACGAACAAGTTCGAGGCTTGATGGTACAGGGGCAGCTCCTCATCCGACACATAACCAAGCAATCTTACGTGATTATGAAGATTGTATTCCGCCACCTTGGAAGCCAATTCCTCCATCAAGGGGCCCTTCCCACCAATCAGCAGCAGATGATCAGGGTGTCGCTCGGTTACTCGCCGCCATGCTTCGAGCAGCTGTAGCAGTCCCATGCGATTAACAAGACGACGAACGGTTAGCACAATCGTCGCATTTTGCGGCAAATTCAGCCGCTTCCGTACGGCCTCCTGATCCTCTGCCGGATGGAACCTTTCTACATTCGCCGCACCAGGAATAATATGAATTTTACTAAGTGGAACTTTATAGTGCTCGTGTAAAATATCCCGAAAAGTCTCGCTTAGCACTATAAATTTATCCGCCAAACCATAAGCTTTCATTTCAATGGATTTGGCCAACGTCGTTTTAAGAAAATGCTTAATTCCCTGTCCTTCAATCTTCATTTCCTCCGTCCACGGTCCGTGGAAGGTAGTAACGACCGGGATTCCTCTTTTTTTCGCCTCCAGTGCCGGTCCGACACTATAGGGAGCAAAGTGGGAATACAGCACATCTATCGGTTGCTTGTCGAATAGCTCTGCTGCATATTTTTGCATCAGCTCTCGACGCTTCCAGATGGATTGCTGCTTGCTACCAATTGAATGAATACGAATACGTTCAGGCGCCTGAGGCTGCTCATCACTACAGATTAAAGCATCCAGCGTATTGCGCTCTAGCGTAAGCTGCTCACAGATGGATTTGAAATATGTGTTGAGACCTCCTGGCTGCAAGGACGGCCAGCTCAGCCCGGTTGCCGCAATACGAAATCCGTTATTGTACGACATAGCTGGTTTCTCCTTTCTGCTCGGTTTGTCCGCCATCTACAACTTCAATCTTTTTTCGCCGCTTGGTTAACTCATAATGCTTGAAGCAGACGAGAAACTCATACATCACCCAGAAAACGGCTACGGCAAAACCCGCCAACCCCTTGCGGTATAAGCCTTGAACAAAATACTTCTGTACAAAGCGGGCAGGCGGTCTCCACAACAGTCTGGTAATCCGAAAGGATCTTCCTTTGTTAAATGCCGTCTCTGCTTCCAGATCCGTATATTTGTTAAAACGGGTCATATGATCGCTGATGCTGCGGAAGCCATAGTGCCATAGCACGCCCTCCAGATTGATGATCTGGGAAGAGGCTACATCCGGCATTTCATGAACAAGACTATTCGTAATGCCATAAATTCGCCGATTGTACAAACGAACCAAATACTCGCCTTTGTTCATCCATTTGCCGAGAAAATCGCCAATGCGAAATACAGAATAGGCTTTGGCCGGATCGTGGAGCGTTTCCTTTACTTTCAACAAGTCACCAAGCAACTCTGCATCCACTACTTCGTCTGTATCAATCAGGAAAATCCAATCAAATTCCGCTTTATCAACACCAAACATGCGCTGTTTGGCATAACCAGGCCATGGGTTGGAAAACACCCGACAGCCCAATGATTCAGCTACCTGAATCGTATTGTCTTTGCTCCCTCCGTCAATGACGACGATATCGTCCGCAAAGGGCTGACAGGATTTAATGGCGGCTGTAATTCGAGTGCCATCATCCTGAGCGATAATAACTACGGATATCCGGTTGTCCGCGGGAACGCTAGACATGTGGTTCATTAGCGGGTGCCTCCTTCTTTATCTAACCGTTAACTGGCTTTTTCCGGATGTAGTGTGACATCGTTGATCGGAGCCATTGAAAATCTTGTTTGGAAATAAGCAGTCTTGGAATTTTCATTTTTAGAACGAACTTAACATTACATAAAATGAAAACGAACCGTAAAATCCCCGAAGACAGCATTGCTATCCCTGCACCCGTCAATCCATATCTCGGCACGAGTATGGACAGCAATGGAATGACGAGCGCCAATCCGACACCCTGTAGAATGGTAACCAGTTTGGGCTTACCCAGCGCCATAAATTGTTGTGCCAGCACCATGGTACCTCCACTGATAGCAACCTCAAGCACCAGAAACCGGAATACCGTAAGCGCTTGTTTAAACTCTTGACCATATAACAATGTAAATACGAACGGAGCAACCAGCATTAACATCACCGCAGCCAAAAAGGTTGCCGTTGAAGTCACTCGAAATGCCCGGAATGTTATGGCCACTGCCTCTTCCTTATCCAGACCAGAGGCTTTGGGAAACAACACGACAATGATCGAGGTTGAAAATACATTCACCATCCGGGCCAGGCTGACCGCTACCGCATATAAACCGAGATCAGCAGGTCTGAGCAGACCTGCAATCAAAATCTGGTCAATGTAAGTGGAAACCTGCCCCATGAGATCATTCCCGTATGAACCCATACCGTAGGTAAAGAGATTTTTAAATTGCGTCCAGCTGTTCTTCACCTTTGGTTTGTACAGCCGAATCATTCGTATCGTGACACCGATATAGATCGGCAAGCCTGGCAGTAAGTAAGCCAATGCTGAGGTGTACGGATTCATCGTCCCCGTCAGGGTCAGAATCGCCAGACCCAGCAGTGTACTTAGTGGTACCAAGTACCGGAATAAATTGTATTGTTTATATTCCGAGCGAACTTGAAGCAATGCATTATTGATCTGTGAAATCGCTATGAGCGGACACATCATCATAGAACACTGCGCAAAAAGTATGACCGATGAAGAAAAAGAGCGCAGCCAATAAGGAATTAGAAATACTCCGACGAGTGTCGCCATTCCCCCAAATACCGTAGCCAGCAGCAAGGCCAGACCATACAGCTTACCCGTTTCCTCAGGTTTCCTTTTGGCATTGTAAATCAATGCAGATGGAACACCGAAGCTCATGCAGAAGGCAAGAAATTGGGACCAGTTCACCATCGCTGTCTGTTCTCCGCGTCCAGTAGGACCCAAGAATCGTGCCGTCAGCACACCAGTCAGCATATTCACGACGAGAATCAGCATACTGAATATCATCGTTTTTACTGCTGCAGAGCTGTTATCCTTGCTTTTGGCAAACCGAATCACCGTGGACCATAGTGTCCGGACAGGTGCGGATAATGCTTGTAAGTTTTGCACAGCCTTTACCTTCTTTCCGCGATGACATCTTTTGCCCATAGTCCTATTCCGATCATCATCCAGATCAAATAGCCGCGCATACCGGGGAAACCATTATCCGATATGAGACTGGCTACAGCTCCGGCCCATGTAGCCAACGCCAGTCTGATATAAGGCTGACTGGAATTCCGTTCGGCAATACGGACGAGAAGGCGCTTGATGATAACGAACAGACCACCGAAGAAAAAGAATGCTCCGCAAATACCGAAGGTGAGGAAAATGGCAATATATCCATTATCCATAATCCCAAGTTCACCGAGATCGCCGCCGTTATCAAGCTTGGTTCCGATACCTACACTCCCGATCCCCTGCCCGACCGGATTGCTAGTAATCGCCGGAAGCATTGTATGCAGTAGATCCAAACGTTCATTGTACGAATGATCCTGTTGAATATCTGTCAACGTCTGCATGCGAGCCACCAAACCTTCTGCCCCCGGAAGTTTTGGAACGATGATATAGAGAAGAAGACCGACGATAGCAAGTTGAAACAGGGTCTTCCACTTTCCTTTGGAGGATGAGCTGAGGATGTAAGCCAGCAACATGACGAATGCAATCAGCCAGGCTGAACGTACGAGCGTGACCAAGAGACAAACGACTGTTAGCAGGACTCCAATCCATCCCAATGTGCCTCGCCACCGTTTCTCCATCAGCATTGGTACAAGTGCCATTGCCAGGAAAATAGCGCATGGGCCGGGCGAGTTCATGGAAGAAAACACTCTAATTTGAAGCGGTTCTGGCACGCCAATGGAATTCATTTCCACATGATTCATCCAAAATGCATCCCAAGGAGGCACCGTCAAGTACTGAATAATGCCGTATATCGCTACTAGAACAGCAATGTTGGCGTATGAATACAGCAGTCGGTCCAGCTCCTTGGCTTTCATAGGCTTAATCGCAAGATAAGGCAATAGAAGCAATGGAACCACATAATTGGCCAAATCATAAGCAAAAACAATACCATTTTTGAATAACCCGACCACACTTCCATAGGCCAACTCTATGCCGAAAAATACAGCAATCCGGGTTAATGGCTTTTCCGCCAGATGAATACC
The DNA here is from genome assembly GCF_015710975.1 of Paenibacillus polymyxa. NCBI lineage: Bacteria > Bacillati > Bacillota > Bacilli > Caryophanales > Paenibacillaceae > Paenibacillus > Paenibacillus polymyxa. Next base: position 503,093 of record NZ_CP049783.1, read on the forward strand.
CCGCAGCACAGGAATGATCAGCATGCTGCTTACCAGCAGCGGCGCCACGCTCAATAAGGAAACCGAGTGATACGTTCCCTCCAACCAATCTGCAATGCGGCGGATTTCCGGGCCTACTGCCCACACCACCAATGTGTAAGAAATCAATAGCCGTGATTGCAAGATCGCCAGCAGGAAGGCTGGAAAAACGATCGCCAGCAATATGGCTCCCTGCTGGCTCGTGGTGGGATTCATCTTGGCGCTGACAAATCCGATGGCGAGTGGTAGCATACAAGCCAGCACCCCCATGCCGATCATGCCGATTCCACGCCGACTTCCTAGCCAGAAGGAAATCTGCTGATCTGCCAACCGACTCATGTTTCTCACCCCTGGCCTCCCTTCATCCGCTTCCGCTTGAACATCTCTTTAAACAGCAGAACGAGGAACTGGGAATCCTCAATCAAATATCTTTTCCACAATCGTTTAGGCTCCTGAGACAACCTCCAAAACCATTCAAATCCTGTCTTCTGCATCAGCTCCGGTGCTCTCTTTACATTTCCCGACAGGAAATCAAAGGTCGCTCCCACTCCAATCGAAACTGGAGCGCGGTAAGTCTCATAATATCTGTAAATCCATTTTTCCTGCTTCGGTGCTCCTACACCTACAAAAACGATGTCTGGGCGAGCCTCTTGAAGCAACTGGATAATGTATCTGTTCTCCTCTTCGTTTTTCTCAAAACCATAAGAAGGAGAATAGCAGCCTACTACATTCATGTTTGGATAGGATTCCTGGAGATTAAGCATAGCCTTCTCAGGAATACCGTCAGCTGCACCCAGAAAAAACAAGCGATAGCCCCGATCCTCAAAAGCCTCTCCCAGCCGGGTGAACAAATCGGACCCTGACACTTTTTGTTTGAGGGGCTTTTTCAGCAACTTAGACGCCCAAATGATAGGCATTCCATCGGCCACTACAGCTCCGGCATCCGAATACACCTTGCGGAATTCATCATCCTTACGAAGCTTGATCACATGATCGACATTACAGGTCAAAATGTAGGAATGACGCTGATGCTCAATAGAAGTATCTATAAATTCGAGTAGATCATTAAAATCGTAATTATCAAAGTTGACATCGAACATGTTCACTCTGCTCATCGTATCACTTCTCTTTGCGAAAATCGGTTTGAGTAGATGTCTGGTATAATGCGTTCAAATACCAGCAAAACGGAATAATCATCTGAACCGTCGACAACGTATTATCTGAAAACGAGTAGATCAAAAAACCTGCAATTAAAGTTGCAAAATAAGGTTTGATAGACTTGGCAAGTGACCGATAAATGAGAGCGAACACGATCAGTAATGAAAGCATTAATAGCCCGCAACCGATATATCCGGTATCAAAATAAAATCGTATATACTCGTTATGCGGTACAACAAAACCATTGAATAACGTCCCGTCGTTCGCAACCGTTACCGCGCCAAGGCCTCTGCCTGACCAAGGGTAATCATGTACTCTGTTCAAAAAATATTCCCATGCCTCCGAGCGTCCCGATAGGTCAATGCCTGTGTCGGTCTCCCGTTCGAAGGAGCGTTTTTTTAAATTGTTCCATTGTAGGGCCACCGCCCCCAGAGCAACCAAAAACGATCCGGCCAGCGGTAGCAAATAATTGACTTTTCCCTTGAGGTACTGACGGGCAATATCAAACAGATACACAGCAAACATTAATAACAATGCCAGAATCGGCCCACGTGTACCGGTGGCGATCAGGATTAGAAAGTTCAGGGCCAACACCGTGTAATAAAAAGCAGCTTGCCTAGGTTTGCGCTTGACCTCAATCAGAGAGACGGCAATTCCGAGAAAGGAGAGCATTGCCAAATGCGGCGGTATGTTCGCTCCTTGTACTCTGACTGCGCCCGTAAATTCCACATCCGTAAATGAGTGCAATCCTAAAACCTGCAAGCCTAATCCAATGACCACACTAATAATCGGCAACAGACTAATCAGTCGAATATGCTTTTCCGCCACATCCTTTTTCCACTGGATCAGTAAAAAAAAGAAGGGCAGTGATAGTCCCACGAACGCCTTCACGGCAATCGAGGTCGTTAACAAAGGCAGCCATGCTGAAAATCCAAATGTAATCCCCAGCATGATCACCAATGCCCAGACTGGATAGCTGAACTTGAGACGAATGCCATATACGAGCATGCAGGGCACTAGCAGAGCCAAAATGCCCAATTTGTACAATGACAATATCTCAATGCCGAACACGCCACCCTGATACAGAGAATCGACTGAGACTGCTGTGCTTAGCAAAACCGCATAGCTAATGCGCTCAGGATGATGGATAGAGACAGCCAACAAAAGCAGTAAGCATACCGCCGCAATACTGACCACAGGTTGATAGGTAGCTGCAATTCCTACAGCAAGAGCGCCTAGTAGAAAAATAAAAACATGCTGTATCGTGTTTATTCTGGAAGTCCAAGGATAGTTACTCATGTTCAATCTTTCACCCCGCAGCTGACTCGCTTTTCCGGTTGCGCAGTGTATCCAGCGTTCCGCGGATATTTTCAAGCCTGCACCGGTTCAACAGCTTCCTGCCCTCAGTACGTGCCAGCAGGGAATCCACCGTGATGTATAACACTTTGGCTGCCACTTTTGCCATCAGCACCGCGTTGCCGCGCAGACCTGTAGCTTGAGCAGCATTAGACATGCCCTGACAATAGTAGCGATTCAAAATCCATTCTCTCGTTAAGCGTGAAGCCGGAACAAAATGTTCTACAGCCATGTGCGGATGATACATAATCGTTCCACCATTTTTACGGATTTGCTCGAATACCCACGATTCTTCACCAGATAGTAGGATATCTCCCTTTCTGCCCAAGTGAAGCGGGAACATGACGGCGGCGAAAGCCGTTTTGCGCATAGCCATATTCGCTCCAAATGGATTCAGGCCCGCTGGATATTCCCGAACGGATTTCCCCAGATCAATAATCGTGTAAGGCAGTTCAAGCGGCCCTGTCAACCAGTTCGGCCGTTCCGTCTCAAACTTAGGATCAATCTTCCCACCCATAGCCGTCAGCTCGGGATTGTTCCCAAAGGCCGACATAATCGTTTGCAGCCATGTAACACACGGAATTGCATCATCATCCAGAAAAGCAATGACGTCTGCTTTTGATAACGTAATGCCGGCATTACGAGCGGCAGACAGTCCTTGTTCGCGCTCATAATGATACCGAAGATGAATATGCTGACCATGCGCAACGGTGAATCTTTTGATCGTCGCTGCTGTATGATCGGTGGATCGGTTATCGACCACAATGATCTCAGCCAGTGCAAGGTCTTCCAGCTTCAGTAGAGACATTAACGTTTTCTCCAGCAGGTCCGCCCGGTTATAGGTGCAAATAACGACGGACACTGCGGGACATCGCTTAAATGCATCCATCAGTAAGCATCCTTGGAGAACAGCATTTTAACGCCTGTTTTCATGATGATTTTCAGATCGAGCCACGTATTGCGAACATGAATATACTTCAAATCCATTTGCACCATTTCTTCGAAGCCTACACTGTTACGTGCGCTCACCTGCCAGTAACCCGTACATCCCGGTGTTACAATCAGGCGCTGCTTGTCATAATCGGAGTATTGCTCAACCTCGCTGGGCAACGGCGGACGCGGACCGACTAAAGTCATGTCTCCAACCAACACATTCCACAGCTGCGGAATCTCATCAATACTCGTCTTGCGCAGAAAACTGCCAATTTTCGTGATCCGAGGATCGTTTTTAATTTTGAACATGGCGCCGCTCACTTCATTCAGCTCCATCAGGTCCTTTTTCAGTTCCTCGGCATTGGACACCATTGAACGGAATTTATACATATCGAATAACTTCTCATTCTTGCCCACCCGAGTTTGCTTGAAAAACACACTTCCCTTTGGGTCTTCGAGCTTAATCAGAATGGCCACCACTGCAAACAATGGAAGCAATACGATTAAGCCCACGAAAGACAGCAGCATATCAAGGAGGCGTTTTGTGACCAGGTAGGACGTTTTATCCTGAATTTGTGTATTTCCGTATGGCATGTAAAACGCTTTACCTGACATGACAGCCTCGCCATCCTCCGGTAAATTTTCCATGCTCATGCTGACGTACCTCCTCTCAACCCGCTGTGGTTGCTTTCTCGGTTTTTTTCAGCCATTCATTCATGGCCTCCATAACCGGATACTTCAAATCATCGCTGGCAAGTGCAAATTCAAGAGTGGTTAAAATATATCCAAGACGTTCACCTACGTCATAACGCGTGCCTTCAAAGTCGTAGGCGTACACACGTTCACTCTGATTCAGCTTTTGGATCGCATCCGTCAACTGAATTTCGCCGCCAGCTCCTTTTTCCTGAAGATCAAGATATTTGAAAATTTTCGGCGAGAACACATAGCGACCCATAATAGCCAAATCGGATGGGGCTGTGCCTGGAGCCGGTTTTTCAATAAAATTATTCACTCGGTACAATCGTCCGTCCTGTTGGTCCGGTTCAATGATGCCATACCGGTTCGTGAATTCCTGTGGTACCCGCTGCACACCGATCACAGAGTTTTGTGTTTCCTCATATTGATCCATCAGCTGGCGCAGGCAAGGTTTTTGACCTGTTACGATATCGTCGCCCAGCAGCACACCAAATGGCTCGTCCCCGATAAAGCGTCTTGCGCACCATACCGCATGTCCAAGACCTTTGGGTTCTTTCTGGCGAATGTAATGAATTTCCACGCCTGAAGAACGCTGTACTTCCTCCAGAAGCTTCAGCTTACCGTCCTCGAGCAGTTTGGATTCCAGCTCAAATGCGTTGTCAAAGTGGTCCTCAATGGCACGTTTACCTTTACCCGTAACGATAATGATGTCCTCGATACCAGAAGCAATCGCTTCTTCCACGATATATTGAATCGTAGGCTTATTGATAATCGGGAGCATTTCCTTAGGCATTGCTTTGGTGGCAGGGAGGAAGCGCGTTCCCAATCCTGCTGCTGGAATAATGGCCTTTTTCACTTTTTTCATCATCGCACTCATTCTCCTTGCTTCATCGAATTTTGGTGTTGCTTACTTCACCTGATTCATCACAATTCCAACCAGCGTCGCGCTAGCCTGCTCCATGAGTTGCTTCGTTTTGCGTAGATCTTCCCGTTTGGTCCGGCCATGTTTGGCAACGAGAATCACACCATCCGTCAAGCCTGCAATCAGGCGAGCATCCGTATAATTCAGCGCTGGCGCCGAATCGAGTAATATGATGTCATATTCACGTTTGAGTTCTTCCAACAGCTCTGCCATACGTTCGCTACCGAGCAGATCTGCTGCGTTATACAGACTGTCCCCACCAGGAACAACCGATAGTTCCAGCCCACCATGCCTAACGATAGATTTGGAAGAAGCCCCACCGCGCAAATAAGCCGATAGACCTCCGGTATTCTCCATTCCGAATATCTCGTGCAGCGCTGGTTTATGCAGATTGCAATCCACCAGAGCCACCTTCTTGCCTTCTTGAGCAAAGGAAACTCCGATGTTGGCGATCATTGTTGTTTTCCCCGCTCCGCTTTCCGGCGAGGTTAACAAAAGAACCGTCCCACGGTCCTTTTGCCCGACCACCTGCTGCCGGATGTATGTACGGAGGGATCGAAATGATTCCGAGATATACGATGATGGATTACTTTCTGTAATCAACATGTCATTCAATCGCAGCATATTTACGCTCCCCTACCCGTTCTTTGGAATTTCCGGCCACTCCATCGATGTCCTTCTTGCGAATGACGGGAATCGATGCAATTACCGGAATGCCGATGTCTGCATCCGCTTCTTTTTCCGTGCGCAGCGTGCCGTTAATGCTTTCCAGGAACACAATCGTGCCCAGCGCAATCATCAGCGATACGAGAAAACTAATCGCAATATTCATGAGCGGATTCCCATTAATCGGATCAGGATTGGCTTGCGGATCCGCTTCATTTAAAATTTTCACATTATTTAATTCCATCAATCCCGGAACCGTCTGCACGAATTTCTGGGTTACTGCGTTTACAACCGCTGCGGCCTGGGGATAATTCCCTGCCTCAAACGTCAAGCCGATTACCTGACTTTTATCCGAGGATTTAATTTGCAGCTTCTCTGCCAACTTTTGCGACGTCAAATTGAACTCAGGATGAGTCGCTACCACAGCGTCCATAATTTTAGGTGAAGTGAGAATTTGCTTGTAGCTTTCCACCAAATTAAGACTTGTGTTGACGTCATTCAGATTGTTACTCCCCTGCTTGGCGGAAATATGATTAACCAGCAGTTGGCTTGAAGCGGAGTAGACTGGCTTTACGACATTGTCGCTCACAATGTAAGTCGTTACACATGAGAGAATGACAAAAATCGCAATCAGCCACAATCTTTTTTTGATCAGGACTAGATAATCCAAAATGGTTTTCTCCACAAAAATCCTCCCTCCCATACAATTTCTCTTCTTATTTTAAGTATGATCTAATTGTAACAATCCGTTGTATTAACGACATGGAACCGAACGGCACTTTCTCCCTCACTACAGAGGAAGGGGGATGTATACTTTTGGACACGGCATGGTATACTTTTGTACCATACTTTGTCGATTATGGTAAATACACAAGAAAAAATCCTCAAAACCACCAAAGTTGGTGATTTTGAGGATTTCTCTATACCACTCGCATATTGAAACTACTGCGTAGCTTATGGGGTTAGCGCATCATCATATTGGTTGGCTCGTACTTCGCTAGACCAATCGCATTGGCATATAATGCTGCCTGCGTACGATCTGCCAGTCGCAGCTTGGCCAAGATCTGACTGACATGCTTTTTGACGGTGAACTCACTGATAAATAACCGGGATGCTATTTCACGATTGCAAGCCCCTTGTCCCAGCTCCACCAGCACTTCCTTTTCCTTGGGTGTCAGGTCGTCCGTGAGATTGCCAGCATCTTCACGCAGCTTATTTTCGAGAATAGCCGGATCATAATATTTGCGTCCTTTGTTGACAAGATGAATCGCGTAAATTAGTTCCTCAGGCAAAGCCTCCTTAAGCACGTAACCGTCCACAGAGGCTTCCTCCGCTTTCAGAAAATCTTCACGTGTTGCAGAAGAGGTCAGCAAAATAAATTTGCTTCTGAACCCGCGTCCGCGCGCTATCTTGATAATATCCAGACCTGATTCATCAGCTAATTTCAAATCCAGCAGCACCAAATCCGGATCCGTTTCCTCGATCACCGCAAGTGCTTCCTGTTGATTCTGGGCCTCTCCCGCGAACTGAACATTGGGCTGCATGGATATAACCGCAGCGAGTCCTTTCCGTACTAAAGGATGATCATCGACAATGACAATTTTCATGATTCGGCCTCCTGTCTACAGTTCAGGATTTGCATAATCCCTATGTATCCGATTGTTACCGCAGATTTTGTATTGCAGAATGTTCACACATTGTATTCAAGGATTTTGTAAAATCCTCATTCATAAGCATTTACCGGAATGGACAATCGGATCTGTGTTCCCTCTCCGATTCGACTTGAAATATCAAATTCGCCTCCCATCGATTGAGCTAAATATTCCATATTCATCATGCCCAGGCCCCCGCCTGCACTGACCGCCTCACCTCCTGCTACCATTCTCGCCGTCTCAAACCCTACTCCGTCGTCATGAATAGACAGTCTAATCACTTGGGGCGTCAATTTTAACTTCACATCAATTCGCTTGGCCAATCCATGACGGATTGCGTTCCCCGCCGCTTCGGAAATGATGCGGAACAAAGCCTTTTGGTACAAATACGGAAGTGAATAATGATCACCATGAATGTCAAAATCAATTTGTACATGGTTCAGCTTGGAGAGTGTATGCAGATGACTTTTCACCGTCCCCAACCAAGTTGATCCTCCGCTTTTTTTCGAGCTTAGACTATGAATTGCCCCCTTCAGCTCTCTAACCGCTTGGTTGGCCGATTGCTGAATTAAATCAATTTGTTCCTCCACCTGCTCCTTAGGCTGATGGCACCAAGTCTGCCGGAGAGAATGCGTTGCATACACAATACCAAAAAGACTTTGTGAAACATTGTCATGCATTTCATTTGCAATCCGGTTCTGCTCATTCGTCACAATCAACTGATTCTCAATACGCTCCAGCTCATAGCGTTCCAAAAACACAGCACTCAGCTCAGCCAAGAATATCAGTTGTTGTACGAGCCAGCGTCTCCCCGTCAAACTTTGATCCGGTCCCAGCTTGAGACCAATTGTCGCTACAAAGCGGGTCGTCATCGGTACGGTGATCATGAGAAAGTCGCCCCATTCCGGTAGATGTCTGAAAAACGGTTCGCGCTCTTCCCTGAACTCCTCCCGGTAATTCTCCAGTTCCTCGAATAGCTGTTCCTCTTCCTCTACCGTCCAGCCTGTCTGGCTGCTTGCCGGCGCATCTTCCTCCTGACTATCCAGCCAGAAAAATGCACGGCTCTGCTTGGTTAACTTGATAGTGTAATCCGAGATGACCTGACCTAGATTTAATGCCTCATTATGGCTGGTCGTCTCCATGATGTGGTAAATCGACTTGATATGATCCATCGTCTCATTGGCTTGTTCTTTAGCCACCTTCAGTTCGTCCTTCATGACGCGAATAACCTGCATTGCCATAGTGGTTACGATCAATACCAGAAACAGATTAATGTTCTGCAATATAAGATCCCACAAAAAATATTGACCTGGTGTAAAAAAGATATAACAAAATGTGAGCACCAAACCGATATAAGAAAGTAGGAGCGTCCAGCTGTACCTCATAGATAGATGAGCACAAGCTACCAGCATGGGGGTAATCACATACCATTTGAACGGGCTATTGATCCCTCCGGTCGGGAATAACAGCAAAATGATCCCTGCGGTTTCTAGTGCAATACTGCATTTCAATACCATATCATGAAGTCTGTATTTACGGTAAATCCAAGTAAATGCTGTAACGGATAAAAATAGAAAAACAATCAGTAATAGCTTTTGCCATACCATTAATCTAGATGTTTCGAACAGAAAAACAAGTGATGTTAAAGATAATGATACATAACGGTATAAAAAAATCATTTTGTCTTCTGCTGACTTCTTCAACTTCATCCTGTCACCCTATTCTGTGTTTTGAAGGGACGATGGGCATATTAGGTTTGTTTGCGTACTCTAAAAAAATCATAACCAATCCAAAAATAAATAACAAGACATAAACTCTTACGTAAACGGTTACATTCCAAAAAATTTGGTACTTTTTATAACATATTTACCGTTTCAGGAAAACATTTTGGGGGTAATGTCAGAATTTATGACGTTTGTCAAGGTAATAAATCACATTTTTATCAGCCTAAAAAAAGGACTTGCTGGCACCGCCGTGACTATAACAGCGGTATTCAGCAAGTCCTTTTTAGTGAATTTGGCGGTCTGCTTTTTAGCCCCCGGTACGCGCCAACTCACGCATATTGGCTTCAAATGCTGCCAGTAGAGCTTCATCCCCGCTCAAACCGGTCGCCTCTTCTTTTTGGATCTGTTCAACCATACGCTTGTAATCCTTTGGAATCACCCGTACAAATTGCTGAATCGCAGTCTGCCATTCATCCAAAATACGTTGTCCTGCTTCACTACCCGTGTAAGTGACATGGCGCTGAATTAAGCCGCGCAAATCCGCTGCTTCTGCAGGGTCCTCCACATCTTCCAGCAACACCATCTCCAGATTACAACGGCTCAGGAACGTTCCTTCAGGATCATAGACGTATGCAATACCTCCGGACATCCCGGCTCCAAAGTTCCGTCCGGTTCCACCCAATACAGCTACACGTCCGCCCGTCATGTATTCGCAGCCATGATCACCAACGCCCTCAACAACAATACGTGCGCCGGAATTCCGAACGGCAAAGCGCTCGCCTGCGATTCCGTTAATATAAGCTTCACCACTGGTCGCTCCATACAAGGCTGTATTTCCGATAATAATGTTCTCTTCAGCCTTAAAGGTCGCTTTGTGAGATTTCTTTACAATAACTTTACCGCCAGATAGCCCTTTACCGACATAGTCATTGCTATCGCCTTCGACGCTCAACGTGATACCTTTCGGAATAAAGGCTCCGAAGCTCTGACCTGCCGATCCAATGAAGTTAAAGCGAATCGTATCCTCAGGCAGACCTGCCGCTCCATACTTACGTGTAACCTCGCTGCCCAGAATCGTACCTACCGCCCGATTCACGTTAGTAATAGGCAAGGTACCCTCCACAGGCGTTCCGCTCTCCAGTGCTTCCGCAGCCATCGGTAAGAGCTTCTGCATATCAAGTGTTTCTTCCAGACCGTGGTTTTGGCGCTGTACGCGGTAACGTACACTTCCATCTTCCAACTCAGGAACATGCAGTAGCAAGCTCAGATCTACGCCCTTCTTCTTCCAATGTGAATCGGCGTTCACGGTATCCAGACAATCCGTACGGCCAATCATTTCCTGAATCGTGCGGAATCCCAGCTCCGCCATAATTTCACGGACATCTTCTGCGATGAAACGCATAAAATTCACCACATGGGCTGGATCACCCATATAATTTTTGCGCAACTCTGGATTCTGCGTAGCCACACCAACCGGACAGGTATCCATTTGGCATACCCGCATCATAATACAGCCCAACGCTACGAGCGGCGCTGTGGAGAAGCCGTATTCTTCCGCACCCAACAGGGCAGCTACGACCAAATCACGTCCAGACAGCATCTTACCGTCTGTCTCCAGTACCACGCGGTCGCGCAGGTTGTTCAGCATGAGCGTCTGATGCGTCTCAGCCAGCCCCAGCTCCCAAGGCATACCCGCATGGCGGATGGAGCCTTGCGGGGAAGCGCCTGTACCACCGTCATAACCGCTGACCAGAATAATGTCAGCACGGCCTTTGGCTACCCCTGTAGCAATCGTGCCTACACCTACCTCTGATACCAGCTTTACGTTAATATCAGCACGTGGATTGGCGTTTTTAAGATCATAGATGAGCTCTGCCAAATCCTCGATAGAATAAATATCGTGATGCGGTGGTGGCGAAATCAGGCCTACTCCTGGCGTTGAACCGCGTACCTCGGCGACCCAAGGATACACCTTGCGTCCTGGTAGTTGCCCACCTTCGCCCGGCTTCGCGCCTTGCGCCATTTTAATCTGAATTTCGTCAGCATTCACCAAGTAGTTCGACGTGACACCAAATCGGCCAGATGCCACCTGCTTGATCGAACTGCGACGTGAATCACCATTAGCATCCGGGATGAAACGCGCAGGGTTTTCCCCGCCCTCACCCGTGTTGCTCTTGCCACCGATCCGATTCATCGCAATCGCCAAATCTTCATGCGCTTCCTGGCTAATGGAGCCGAAAGACATAGCTCCTGTTTTAAAGCGACGCATAATCGATGCAGCAGATTCCACTTCATCCAGCGGCACAGGCTCACCAGCAGGCTTCAACTGAAGCATGGAGCGAATCGTCAAATGTTGTTCAGATTCACCCTGTACCAGCTTGGTGTACTTCTTGTAAAGCTCGTAGTCTCCCGAGCGAACCGATTGCTGGAGCAAATGCACCGTTTGCGGGTTAAACAAATGCTCTTCTCCATCGTTGCGCCATTGGTATTCACCGCCCGAATCAAGCACCTTATCATTGCCGTCCTTATCAGTGAAAGCACGGTTATGGTGGGCCAGCGCTTCCATCGTCACTTCCTCCAGACCAATACCGCCAATGCGGGAAGGTGTCCAGGTGAAATAACGATCAACAAACTCCTGCTTCAAACCTACAGCCTCGAAAATTTGCGCTCCACGGTACGACTGAATCGTGGAAATACCCATTTTGGACAATATTTTAACAACGCCCTTGGTTGCCGCTTTAATATAATTTTTAACTGCTTTTTCGTGCGAGATGCCGCGCAGCAAACCCTGTTGAATCATGACATCCAGCGTTTCAAACGCCAGATACGGATTAACCGCGCTCACACCGTAGCCCAAAAGCACCGCATAATGGTGAATATCTCTTGGCTCCCCGGATTCCAGCAAAATGCTCACACGTGTGCGTGTACCCTGCTTAATCAGATGGTGATGAAGGCTGGAGACAGCTAGCAACGCCGGAATGGCTGCATTTTCTGCGTCCACTCCACGGTCAGACAGAATCAGAATGTTATGACCTTTGTCAATGACACGGTCAGCCGCCTCAAACAGTCCTTCCAGCGCCTTGTATAAGCCCTCAGCACCTTCTTTTGCTTCAAAGAAGATCGGAATGGTCATGGATTTGAAGCCTGGACGGTGTACGTGACGAATTTTAGCAAACTCTTCATTCGACAGCACCGGCGAATCCAACCGAATCTGGCGACAGCTTTCCGGTTCTGGGTGCAGTAAATTTCGCTCTGGTCCAATCGTCGTTGCAGTTGACGTCACTATTTCTTCACGAATGGCGTCAATCGGCGGGTTGGTAACCTGAGCAAACATTTGTTTAAAGTAATTGTACAAACGTTGCGGACGGTCAGACAATACCGCCAATGGAGCATCATACCCCATTGAGCCAATCGGTTCCGCACCTGTAAGTGCCATCGGCTCCAGAAGCTTGCGTAGCTCTTCAAACGTATATCCAAAAGCGAGCTGCAACTGATTTACATTTTCATGTTTCGGCTCTGGCTGCTCCAGTGCTTCAGGCAGATCATCCAGATCAATCAAATGCTCATCCAGCCACTGCTGATAAGGTTCTTCGGATGCGATACGTTCCTTTAACTCTTCATCAGAAACGATGCGGCCTTCTTGGGTATCCACCAGGAGCATACGCCCTGGACGGAGACGATCCTTATAAAGCACATTTTCAGGAGCAATATCCAATACGCCCGCCTCAGATGACAGTGCAATCAGATCGTCCTTGGTCACATAGTAACGTGCAGGACGCAGGCCGTTGCGGTCAAGAATCGCCCCGATTTGGATACCGTCTGTAAACGCCATCGCAGCAGGTCCGTCCCACGGCTCCATCATGGTGCTATGATATTCATAAAATGCCCGCTTCTTCGGGTCCATGGTCTCATGCTTGTTCCAAGGCTCAGGTACCATCATCATGGCTACATGAGGAAGCGAACGTCCACTCAGATACAGAAATTCCAGCGTATTATCAAACATAGCTGTATCCGAGCCATCTGGGTTGATGACAGGTTTAACCTTCTTGATATCGTTGCCAAACGCTTCACTTTCAAACTGTGCCTGACGCGCATGCATCCAGTTTACGTTACCACGCATGGTATTAATTTCACCGTTGTGAATCATAAAACGATAAGGATGCGCACGGTCCCAGCTCGGGAACGTATTCGTACTAAAACGGGAATGGACCAGCGCGATCGCCGATGTCACCCGCTCATCCTGCAAATCCAGATAAAATTTACCTACCTGCTCGGTTGTCAGCATTCCTTTGTATACAACCTTGCGACATGACAAACTTGGAATATAGAACGACTCACCATTCATATCCTCTTGGTTATAGCGAATAGCAAGCTCTGCACGTTTACGAATGACATACAGTTTCCGTTCAAAATCCAGTTCTTCCTTCAAATCGCTACTGCGGCCGATGAACACCTGACGTACGCCAGGTTTAGCTGCTTTTGCCGATTTACCCAGCATTTCGTCATACGTTGGTACATCGCGAAAGCCCAGACAGTTCTGGCCCTCGTCCACAATGATTTCTCTAAGCTTTTGCTCATGCAGCTCACGAACTTTTGGATCATTGGATACAAAAAGCATACCCACGCCATATTGTCCGGCCTTTGGCAATTTGAAGCCCAATCGCTCCGCTTCCTCTTGAAAAAACAGATGCGGAACCTGAATCATGATCCCTGCTCCGTCACCGGAGTTTGGTTCACTTCCCTGACCGCCCCGATGCTCCATGTTTACGAGCATGGTCAAAGCCTGACTTACAATATCGTGCGATGGTTTTCCCTTGATGTGGGCAACAAAGCCCATGCCGCAGGCGTCTTTTTCGAATTGGGGATCATATAGTCCCTGTTTGGGTGGTAAACCTGTCTGTCTCATGGAACGCAACCTTTCTGTTATAAAGTCATGCTGGCCTGAAATACAGGCGGCCGAATAGAAGACAGTGGCAACAAGAGGTAAATCAAAGAACAACTACGAGGAATGGGGGACAAAAAACATAAGACGTATTCAAGGCGGTACGGTCCGCCGAATGCGTATGTTTTTCAATAATTATGCAATGGCTTGACTTGAAAAACACGTCGATTCCACTGATGAATCTAATTAGTTCTATCATTTTATCATTGACCTATTGTGTTAGCAATTCAAAGTTTTTATGGTTGTGATAATAAATCTTTTACATTACAGCTTCAACGTACCAATGCAAAAATATATCATTTTTATGTATAAATATTCATTAAAAAAGTCAGCCTTTTCTATTCCCAAGGAACAGAAAAGGCTGACAAAGGAGTTTAATATACATACGGACCATCATGTACATTCCCGCAAATCGATAAACCGTATTAAAATTCGAGACTTTCGCCTGGCTTCAATGCTTTCCCTTCAATACCTTCTTTATGAAGACGGTCACAGAAGCCGTCTCCATCCTGCTCTATGCCGGGAAAAGTATTGTAATGCACCGGTATCACGCGGCTTGCCCGTAGCCATTTCGCTGCCAGCAAAGCATCCTCCGGTCCCATTGTATAACCATCTCCGATCGGCAATACTGCGGCATCGATGGAGTTGGTTTCTCCAATGAGACGCATATCGCCAAACAAGCCGGTATCCCCTGCATGGAAAAATGTTTTGCCCCCCATAGTCAATAAGATACCTGCTGGCTCTCCCATGTAGATGGTTTGTCCGTCCACTGTCAAAGAGGAGCTGTGAAACGCCAGCGTAAATTTCACATGAAAACCGTCAAATTGGTGACCACCACCCAGATTCATACCGTGAGCTTTCGTTCCCAAGGATGCACAATATTCAGCCAGTTCCGCCACCGCGATTACAGGGCAATCATTGCGCTTGGCAATTTCAACTGCATCACCAAAATGATCGGCGTGACCGTGTGTCAACAGTACTGCATCCACCTGAATATCTTCGGCCTGTACGGTTGCTTTAGAATTCCCCGTCAAAAAAGGATCGATAATAATCCGCTTCCCCTCTGCCTCCACCAACACAACTGAATGTCCATAATATGTGATTTTCATAACATTTACGCCTCCTTTGTCACTTTCATTATTTAGGTTACTTTCCTTTACCTAATTATACCTCTTTTGCATACCGGCTTCACCTGCGCACATAAAATACGCTCACAAAGCTGAACCCTGTTGTTTAGAAAGGGCTGTTATTTGTCGCTCATGGGATTTATACTAAATGCTCATTTATAAAAGGTATGATGACCGATAGTTTTCACCTTGGTACGCGAATGATGAACCGTAAGGTCCTGGGCCAACGTAAGCGAAAGGAAAAAACAGGTGTTATCAGGCACGGCTTTATGGCCATTCAAAGCGGCCGTAACTGCACGTATGCAGTCCTGGTTAGGCTGAACACGACGAAGACGCCCGTTCGCAACCGGACTAAATTGCGCTTTTTGATAAATCACTGCCTGAATCGTATCGGGAAATGAGGCTGACCGCAGCCGGTTTAAGACAACGTTGGCAACTGCCACTTTGCCTTCGTACGGTTCGCCTTCTGCTTCTGCCATCACTATTTTTTGCAGCAGGAGCAGTTCTTTAGCGGAGACAGGATAGCTCCAGGTAGACAACGCCTTGTCATCCTGAGTGAGCATTTTTGTCTTCGTAAAGTAGATGGTTGTAGGAGGGGTTAGGATTGCGGACTTGCTATGCTGGACCTCAGGCTTTTTCTTGCCTGTAACAGCGTTATTCCGAGCTTGTTCCACCTGCTTCATCTGGGAAGCGGGTAACGGAGTCGGCATGATTTCTTTCCAGCTTGGCTGCCCATGAGCAGCGACAAAGATGGGGCTTGTCCTGTTTGACCCGTTATGGGTCCCCATCCTGTCGCCATATGTAGGAACCGAAGTGTTCCCTGACCAGCTCAGAGATTGCATAGGTGCATTTTTATGATTATTCTGTGTTTGCTGAACCTCAGCGTAGAGGCCTATCCCCAATATACAAACAAGCAGCACACTCAAAAGAGGTGCAAACCAACGATGTTCTTTAACGATTTCCATAATGTTCCTCCCGTTAACTTTAAGCACATTCCTCAGATATGTAACCCAAAATGCGCTTTTTGAATAACGCTGAAACACTATATCACTAAATTCGCTGATAGATCAAGGGTTTCACCTCATTAATGGGAATGTTTGAATTATTTGGTACATTGGTTTTTGTCCCATTCGGGTTGCATATAATACAAATTCTCCCACTTCCCAAGGCTCGCCGCTTCGGTCATCTGACTGCCACACAGACGCTGAAACAGGCTCCCCTCCTGTATATGAACGTGCTACAGTGATATGAGGTCGATAAGGTCGTTCCTCGGGTTTAAAACCCAGCGGTTCGGTAGCTCGAAGTATGGACTGGTACAGCTGATCCAGTGACTCTCGCTGCCCGGTCACTCCCCTCCATAGTACACGCGGAAAATCTTCGCGTCCAAAAAAGCCTGCTTCACCCATGCCAAGCGTGAACGGGCGATGCTCAGCTGCAGCATGAACTAGAGCCTGCTCAAGTTTTGGAATAACCGAATTCGCCACATCACCCAGAAACTGAAGTGTCACGTGGTAATCTCTGAAGTCACTCCATTTGCGGAAAGACAAATTACTCAAATCCTGCTCTACCCAATGACGTAACTTCTTCTTGTGCTGGTCCGGGAGAGCTATCGCTGTAAAGAGTCTTTGCGATTCATTTTTCATCTACCTCTTCTCCTTTCTTAATGAATATCCCGTGGATATCCCAAAAAGTAGCTGTTTGGTTGGTCCCCAATCAGGGTAAAGCCACTTGTTGTTAAATATGATGACACCGCGGGCTTGTTTCTACCCATCTTATGCAAATTTTCCGACAATCTGTTATCCTTGAAGGGATGGTTCGCCAGAATATATTGGAAACTCCAAGGAATCAAACATCGAGGAGGCTATGAATCATGGGAAGCATTTTAAGTTTACATCAATTGACGGATGATCAAAAAAAACAGGTTCGTGCAGCGGCTCCAGGCTACGAGTTGATTATTGGCAAAGCCCAGGAATTGGAGACTGAACAGATCCGTGAGGCCGAGGTTATTCTAGGCTGGTCCAAGCATATTGCCGAGGAAGCATTACATCCAGACAGCAAGCTAAAGTGGATACAAACCTGGTCGGCTGGGATTGATAAGCTCCCGCTTACCAAACTGGAAAAGCGCAACATTGCACTCACGAATACGAGTGGTGTACATGCGATTCCAATTACAGAGCAGATCTTTGGAATGCTGCTATCGCATACCCGTTATTTACAGCAAGCGGCTCTCTTGCAGCGTCAGAAAACATGGCAGCCACCGGAAGGTCAACTGACGGAATTACGTGGCAAAACGCTGTTGATTACAGGCGTTGGCGAAATTGGCCGTGAAACAGCTCGGATTGCAGAAGCCTTTGGCATGCGAGTGATCGGGGTTCGCCGTTCCGGCAAGGAAGCTCCCCATGTAGAACACATGTACACAAACGAACAACTACATGAAGCATTGGGCGTTGCGGATATTGTGGTTAATATTTTGCCATTCACTGAAGAGACCCATCACTTCTTTGACGAAAAAGCATTTGCAGCGATGCGTAAAGGCGCCTTCTTCATTAATGTCGGTCGCGGCAAGACTGTTCATACAGATGCGCTGGTACGCTCGCTGGAACAAAAACATATTGCCTTTGCCGGACTGGATGTATTCGAGGAAGAACCGCTACCTGCGTCACATCCACTATGGGGCCTAGAGCATGTCCTGATTACGCCGCATATTGCAGGGGATACAAACCGATATGCTGAACGAGCGGTAGATATTTTTCTCACTAATTTGAAAGCCTATGCTACTGGTCAGAAGCTGCCGCTGAATTTGGTTAACTACAAAACTCAGTATTAACAAGCTACTTACAGATCCAGATTTCCCGACTCATACCTGTCTTATAGATACGGCATTGCTCCATAACGGTCCAGCCTGACTCGGATAGCAATGTTGCCATCGGCTCCGTGCTCACAATCACTGTCCGCGCGGCCAGGCGTCTCAGACTGCACAGCATCTTTTTTTGTTCGTCAGCAGGGAGCACGGAGCACAGGTTATAAGGCATATCCAATATAGCTGCATCATAATTACCTGTGAGCATGTTCATATCCCCCAGTTTCACCAGATCTTCTTCATATCCATAATGGCGTAAATTCACTCGTGCCCCACGCACCGCCAATGGGTTGATATCACAGCCGCGAATATCCTTGCCCATACTCAATGCCTCAATCATTACATTGCCCATCCCACAACACGGGTCCAGCAGTTTCAAGGAGTCTGACTTTCCCTTAGATGCAGTTAGATCCGTTGCTGCCAAATTCACAAGTGCTCTGGCTACCAGAACGGGTAGTCCAGTAGAATAGTTTTGCGGCTTCTGACGACGTTCCTGCCACGACCTGTCGCTATACTCGCATATGCCCATTAGCCATCGTTCTCCTAATCGTATGACTCCTAGGATTACATCCGGTGTCTTCATTTGCGCCTGCCCCTGAATACGTGCACCAATCCGGCGTTCTATCCCGCGCCGCTCGTCATAATCAGCCTCATTGTCCCCTTCTTTAAGGCACAGCACCTTAAAGGTCTTTCCTTCCTCAAGCTGTAACATGGAAGCTGCCTCGCATAGCTCCTCCAGCGTGTCCGCCTCGATGATGATATCCAGACGAAGATGGATAAACGGGCTGATCCCTGGCTCCCGCCGAAGATGGGACGACAGCATGGAACTATGCACAGGCTGTTGACCGAACAAGCACTTTAGTTCCAAAAGACACAATTCACGCTCGGTCTCATGACACGCATAGGTATATATGTAGCGAGGTTTCATTTTATCTGTATCGATTTTGTATTTATTCATGTCAGTTCTCTTTTCATCTTTTCATTTGGAATCAAGACTACCATTCACAACCTCCGCTATTAGTCGGTAGGAATGAAGGCGCTGCTCATAATCGGGAATGGGCGTGACCAACAGAAACTCATCATTATTATATTTGATCTGCAAGCTACGCAACCGTTCGGTAATAACCGATGGTGTTCCCACCAGCCAACTGGCTCGGATCGCTGGATCGCCTAATGAAATCTGAGCAGCCCATTGCTGCGCCAACTCATCTGTCGACGCACATACTGCTCCTACAGCAACCATAGTACGGGGCTTGTCCATCCGTGTGGACGGCTGAAAGCTGGAGCGGTAAATGCTTAGCATTTCTTCCGTTTGCTGTTCACTCATAAATTGGCCGAATACATAGCCCGTTGAATACTGCGCAGCATATTCGGCACTTTTTCGGTTGGTACCCAGCATCCACAGCGCTGGCGGCTGTTCTGGCATTGGACGGGCAAACACGGGGATCTGTTCATATTCATATGTGCCTTCCAACAAAGCCAATAGAGCTTCCATCTTCTGTGGCAGTTCGGTCACATGTTGAAGAAAATTGCCGCTCAGTGCCATCGAAGCATGAGGCCCCCCGCCAGGGGCCCTACCCAGACCCAATTCGACTCTGCCTGGATATAGAGCAGCCAGCAGATGAAACCATTCGGCGACCTTGACTGGACTATAATGCGGGAGCAATATAGCCCCCACCCCCAGTTGGATGGTCGTCGTCACCGCCCCGATATGAGACAACAGCACTTCCGGACTGGAGGAAGCCAGCCCCTCCATATCGTGATGCTCGGAGGTCCAGTAGCGTGTATATCCCCATGCTTCCGCCTGTTTCGCCAGCTTTGCCGCCCATTGAACTGCTTGCTCCGGACGATTGCCGGGCAGCAGCGGTACCATATCAAGCACACCGAGATTCAACGAGTTAGTAGCTAAAGACTGAGGTTGCATATACGCCTTCTCCTCTCCCTTCTATCCGTTCTAAACAAGTTTCTTCTACTATATAGGGTTAAAAAAAAACGTTAGTCCAGGTCATAAATGGAACCTACCTTCAGGCCATATAACTCATTATAAATTTTTTCAGCAAAAGCATCAGTCATGCCTGCAATATAGTCAATGACCATATGCTCCCATGTCCAGATTGGTTTGGCCTTGGCCTGGTCTCGCTCGTAGCGCTGGAGCCAATCGGTCGGAATAATGGACTTGGATGTTTCGGGGTCCAGAAAAGCCAACCATAACCGTCTAAGCATCCATTCACTGCGTTTTTGCAGACGCTGTACGCGCAGATCGCGGATCATGGTGACCCAAGCAAAGCTTTTTAATACACTCACCGTGCGCAGCATATCCAAATCCTCGCTTCCATCCCGTACGAAGGTTACCTTTTTCCAGTTTCCATCATCAATTACACCTAAGCTGCTGACAAATAGGCTGACCCAGTATGCTTTGACCTCCCGGCGAGTGCGAGAATAATCGTGTTCACATATCGGCATCTTCCCATTCCACACCTTCAAAAATTCGCTTAGTACCGCTGCGACCTTCTGCTCAATCTCAGCCAGTTGCCAGCCTTGCCAGAAGCTATCCTCCAACGTAGTGATTTTTTCCGTGATCAGACGAATTAAATATGGGTCATATAAGAAATGCTCGTGCACCTCAATTTTCCCTGCCTTAATCCCATCCTCCAAATCATGCGCGGAATAAGCAATATCGTCGCACAGATCCATGAGCTGGGCCTCCAGCGTTTTTTTACCGTCAGGGATGCCCCAATCCTCGCGGATAGAACGTATATATTCCCACTCATGCAGGTACAACCCTTTTTTGTTCAGAATCCCTGGATACGGGTATTTGTTGATTCCGAGCAATACAGCGTCCGACAAATTCAAACCATCCACATTCTCACGCTTCTCCAAAAACATAATCAGCCGAAAATTGTGCGCATTCCCTTCAAAATGCTCATAAATTTGTCGCTCGCGTGCATAGGCCTCAAGCCCACGCTTGGACTCAGGCGTAAAGCCACCAGCAGCGGATATCTTTTCTACCTTCGTCTCAATCAGTTGATCCAAAATCCCGTCCAGCACCTCTTCTCCCTTGTGTCCGAACGGTGGATGCCCAAAGTCATGTGCGATCGACGCACACTCCACCACCTCAGGGTCAATGATCAGTCCTGCGTTATCCGCCTGTTCCAATTCTACCTCTGGATGACGGCGCAGCAAGCTTCGTGCTGCCTCACGCGCAATTTGTGCTACCTCCAAAGAATGCGTTAGCCGTGTGCGATAATAGTCGCCTGTGCCTGCGCCAAATACTTGTGATTTACCCTGCAACCGACGGAAAGTCGGTGAATGGATCAATCGGGAATAATCCCGTTCATATGCTGCCCGTGAAGCGTCGCTTCGTGTCTGCTCCGCAAATTGTCGATGCTCTCTTTTATTTTGCCATGTCATAAAGCCCACTCCCTACGTACTCAATTGGAGTGATTATACATTTTTTTCACGCCTCAGGAAAGTTCACATGACTTACGGAGAAGATTGCAAACCATAGCGGGATGAATCGAAGTACACTAAACGTAAACAAAGTCATATAAAAAGGTGTTCCCCAGCTACCAGATTCAGGGAACACCTCTTTTCTTCAATTTAAATAGAAGTATATAAGTAAAACTAAAAAATGTGCATGGAAAACGGTGTAGACGGAATGATGCTGTTTATATACCTCGCTATTTTTATCCTAACGCTTCGCTCTTGGGTCCAAAACATCCCGCAGGCCATCACCCATCAGATTAAAGCCCAATACGGTCAGCATGATAGATATCCCCGGAAAAATAACTGTCCACGGCGCATTTTGGATATATTGCCGCGAATCGGACAGCATTTTGCCCCACTCGGGCTCAGGAGGTTGTGCACCCAAGCCCAGAAATCCGAGCGCTGCTGCTTCAATAATAGCCGTTCCGATCCCCAATGTTCCTTGTACGATGATCGGCGTCAGGCTATTAGGCAAAATATAACGGAGTATGATTCGCCGATTATTAGCTCCAAGCGCTCTGGCAGACGTAATATACTCCTCCGTTTTGACACTCAGCACCTTGGAGCGAACCAATCGTCCATACGTTGGCACATTGACAATGGCAATGGCGTATAACGCATTTTCCAACGAAGGCCCCAGAATGGCCACAATAGCAATTGCCAGCAAAATCCCCGGAAATGCCAGTAAAATGTCGAATAGGCGTGAGATGATCATATCAGCCCATTTTCCATAAAATCCAGCAATTAATCCTAAGGCAGTTCCTACAATCATGGAACCAATAACGGACAAGAAACCGACCCATAACGAGATTCTGGCGCCATACAGCGTACGAGTCAGCAAATCTCGGCCAAGATCATCGGTACCGAACCAATGTTCTGCGGAAGGAGGCTGCAAGCGGCTCACCAAATTTTGCTCTTTATAGTCAAAAGGAGCAATCCAGGGCGCGATCAAAGCAATGATGACAAAGAAGATAATAATGCTGAGACCGACGAACGCCATTTTATTGTGACGGAACGCTCTCCACGCGTCTCTCCAAGGGCCCGACACCACAGGCAAATGCGCCAATGTATTGCGTGTTGTCGGTATGTTATTGGGTTCGATTGAAAATTGTGACATCGGACATGCTCCCCCTTGACCAATTGACGACTTGATTACTGATAACGAATACGCCGGTCGAGAACAGCGTACAGCAAATCGACAATCAGATTAATGATGACGAACAGGAACGCAATGATTAGAATTCCGCTTTGTATAACCGGATAGTCACGCGAGCTGATCGCTTCAAAAATGTACCGTCCGATGCCGGGCCAGGCAAATATGGTCTCTGTCAGTACGGCGCCTCCCAGTAACGATCCGGTCTGAAGACCGATGACAGTAAGCACAGGGATCGCAGCATTTTTAAGCGCATGTTTGTATACGACTTGAAAAGATGCCAGCCCCTTCGCCCGAGCCGTGCGGATATAGTCCTCATCCATCACCTCCAGCATGCTGGAACGGGTAATACGCGCTATGACCGCCATTGGAATCGTTCCCAGTGCGATACTGGGCAGGATCAAATGCTTGATGACGGTCCATACCTGATCCATACGTCCACCTATGACCGCATCAATCACGGCTAAATGTGTCACAGCTTCCACCGGATCACGAGAATTCATACGTCCAATGGAAGGGAGCCAATGCAGCT
Organism: Paenibacillus polymyxa; assembly: GCF_015710975.1. Classification (NCBI taxonomy): domain Bacteria; kingdom Bacillati; phylum Bacillota; class Bacilli; order Caryophanales; family Paenibacillaceae; genus Paenibacillus; species Paenibacillus polymyxa. Next base: position 526,318 of record NZ_CP049783.1, read on the forward strand.
TATTAGCAAAGATCCACTGCTCCATCAAGCCCAGCCAAAAAATCGGCATCGATACTCCGACCAGGGCAATGACCATGCTGACATAGTCAAACCAAGAGTTACGCTTCCAGGCACTTACGATGCCTGCATTCATACCCACGACAACGGCAAAAAACATGCTTGCTACCGTCAACTCTAGCGTAGCCGCCAGATAAGGGACCATTTCCCGGGCAATCGGCTGCCGGGTGCGAATCGAATCGCCCAAGTCCCCTCGTGCCAGCTCACTTAGATAGGTCCCATATTGCTGTAACCACGGCTTATTCAGCCCTAATTGCTCACGCAGCGCCTGTTTGGACTGCTCCGTGGCCTTGTCCCCCAATATCGTTTCCGCCGGATCACCAGGAATAGCATGAATAATCGAAAACACGATAAGCGTCATCCCCAGCAATACGGGAATCAATATGGCCAGCCTTTTTACAATATATGAGTTCATATGCTATTCACCGCCCGCTTGCGTTTAGCTATTCAAAATAAATATTACCGTACGCTTCAATACCTGCCGGACAAGGTACAAAACCCTTAAGATTGACTTTGCCTGCCATCAACGGTGTGCTGTGAACCAAGGGAATCCAAGGTGCATCCTGTTTAATAATGACTTGTGCTTGTTTATACAATTCCGCACGCTTATCTTGATCAACCTCAACCTGCGCCTTTACCAGTATTTTGTGAAGTTCCTCATTCACATAAAAACTGCGGTTATTGCCTGGGATCGTGTCCTTGTCCAGCAATGTGTAAAGGAAATTATCCGGGTCGCCATTATCCCCATTCCATCCCAACATGTACAGATCATCCTTCTCTCCGGCTTTAAGATCATCCAGATACGTAGCCCATTCTGGAGATTGAATGTTGACTTTGACTCCTATTTTTTCAAAATCAGCTTGAATGGCCTCTGCTACCTTTTTGCCGTCAGGCATGTATGGGCGAGATACAGGCATTGCATAGAAGGTTAACGGCTCTGGAAGTCCGTTAGGAAAACCCGCTTCCGCTAGCAAAGATTTAGCCTTATTTAGATCATAAGTGTAGTCCTGAATGCTTTCATCGTATCCCCATAACGTAGGCGGCATCGGATTGACCGCAGGCTTGGCCTCGCCCGCAAACAATGCATCAATAATGGCCTGTTTGTTCACTGCGTGATTCAGTGCTTGCCGTACCTTGGGATTACTAAATGTCTTTTTCTTTAAATTAAATCCAATGTATGCCACATTAAAGGAGGGACGTTCGATTTTTACCAACTCGCTGTTACCTTCTAACTGCTTCGCATCATCCGGATTCAAATCTTCCATCAGGTCAATTTCCCCGTTTTGCAGAGCATTAAATCGCGCAGTGTTGTCTGGAATGGAACGAACGATGACCTTAGCTAGCTTTGGCTGTCCTTCTTTCCAATAAGTAGGATTCTTTTCCAAGGTGATCGTATCGTTACGTTTCCATTCCTTAAATACAAACGGCCCTGTGCCGACCGGATTATTTTTAAAATCAGCCTTTTTCTCCTTAATAGCCTTGGGACTTGCAATACTAAAGGATGGCATAGCGATATTTTGTAAAAAAGGAGCCTGCGGCTTGTTCAGTGTAAACTGGACGGTATTCGCATCCACCGCTTTAACCTCCTTAATCACTCTGCTTCCATCAGGCCCAAACATAGAATCATAATAGTCAAACGAGTCACCCTCAAATTTGTATGGACTTTTTGGATCAACCCAGCGGTCAAAGTTAAATGCAACTGCTTCTGCGTTAAAGTCACTTCCGTCATGGAATTTTACGCCCTGACGCAGCTTGAACGTATAGACAAGTCCGTCCGGTGATACTTCCCAGCTCTCTGCGAGCCCAGGCTGAATCTCCGTGGTACTTTCCTTGTATTCCAGTAGTGTATCGAACACCTGTATTCCGATTTTTAACGACTCGCTTTCAGTCACAATGGCAGGATCTAATGCCACGGAATCTCCGCCACGCCCATAGATCAACGTGTCTTGCGCGCCTTCTCCCGCTCCACCTGGCGGTTGTCCTGCTTCTGGTTTTGCTCCTTCACCTGATCCCCCACAACCGGAAAGCACCAAAACCGTTCCTAGCGCAAGTACCAGCAGTACGGTCCAGATCTTGTGTTTTACGTACTTTTTGCTCATGCAGCGAACCCCTTTCACACCTTATATATTGTTAATTCGTTGATACCGGATGAATACCAATTCCTTTGGATTGGCATGACAAGCTTGTCCTCAAGCTGTAGTCCCAAGTTCCGAGTTCATCAAATAGGTGTGTAGTAGGGAAGGTATGGAGGTTCTGGACAGGCTTTTTTTGAAGAATACAGGCACAGAAAGCATTCATAATCTAGTGGTGTTAGAGATGCAGTAGGGTAATGGAATAGATGTAATGTCATAAAAGGGAAGAGGATTGTGTTAGGTCATGGAGAATGTGTGATAAATACTCACAGATAGTAAATATTAGTTTCATACAAAGTTGATTATTGGATACTTTACTATAAATTTTGGAAGCAGACAAGGGGGTTTTTCATACATTGCCCTATGTTTTTATACATCATGTTAATTAATATTACAAATCAACTCACATGTTCAAATTAAACAAAAGCTCCTGCTTGTGGTCTTCAACCTTCAGGCAGGAGCATGTTTTTACCTCAAAAATGTATTCAGTACCAAACCTACAGATACGGCTTGAGCGCCTTTTACGATGGAAAAATGATCGCCAGGCACTTTATGGGTATACATTTCCCCCCTACAATACATTTCCCATCCTTTATATCCTAATTCCCAGGTATGTTCTGAAATAAACAAACATACAGGGGCTGTTACAACTCGATCTGGCTGGTAAACGTGCTGCATTTTTACCCAATGATTTACGCTTTTAAAGCGTTCTAGTAATTCATTCCGTCCCAACTCATGGAATTCAGGCAGCAAGGGCAGTACACTGGCTGGAAATGCTCGCTTCCACAGCGATAAATCCAAAGTCTCGTCCATTCTTTCCAGCTCTTGAATATGACGGTCCCAATGATCTTCCTTGCCATACTTCAAAGGCGGCAGTGTGTCCAGAATCGTCAAGAGTTCAACACGTTCTTCCCGCTCTTCCAATTGGCGGGTCATTTCAAAAGCAATCGTTCCCCCCATACTCCACCCGGCAACATAATAGGGACCTTTCTCTTGAATACTTTTGATTTGATCTACATACCGATGTGCGGCTTCTTTCATTCCAGCTGTTTTATTTCCAGCAAGAATCGAAGCATCCATTTTTATGCCCCAATAATTCCATGTAGCCGTAAGTTCGTTTACCAATTCCATGTAGCAACTGACATCCAAGCTCCCATCATGAATGAAAAAAAGGTGCTTATCCTGCGATATACCTGGCTTTAAAAGGACTAGCGTATCTGCTCTGGCCGGAAACTCACTTTTCGCCCTTCCCTTCAATGCATCTGCCAGTTGGCGAATGGTAGGGTAAGTAAATAATTTGGTAAGCGGCAGGTCGATTCCCAGCTCACGCAAAACCAATGAAACCAGCTTGGTAGCCTTGAGTGAGCTCCCTCCCAGGGTGAAAAAATTGTCCATTACCCCGATGCGATCCATGGGTAGGTTCGAGGGCAGAACCATCGACCAGATGCGAACCAGCTCCTGTTCCAGTTCGTTACAAGGAGGGACATATTCATTTTCCCGCAGTGCTTCAAGATCAGGCTCCGGCAGAGCGTTCCGATCCACTTTGCCATTCACGTTCAGCGGCAAACGAGGAAGCCGAATCAAACAGGCAGGAATCATGTAATCCGGCAAATACGTAGCGAGCTCCAGTCGAACTTCCGCCTGTGACATTTCTACATCGGAGACAAAGTAAGCACAGAGATATTTGATCCCATCGTTGTGTTGGCGAACAAGAACGACTGCTTCCTGAATCCCCTCGATGTGAGCAAGCCGAGCCTCAATCTCGCCAGTTTCAATACGGAAGCCCCGAATTTTGACCTGGTGATCCATGCGACCCAAAAATTCAAGCGTTCCATCAGCCAACCATCGAGCGCAATCTCCGGAACGGTACATTCGCTCTTCCGGCAACCACGGATGCGTAACAAATTTGGCTGCCGTTAATTCCTCACGATCCAAATAGCCACGCGCTAGCCCTTCACCGCCAATACACAGCTCACCCGGCACACCAATGGGCTGTAGTTGATTGGACGCGTTCAAGATATAGACCTGCGTGTTGGCGACAGGCTTGCCAATCGGCACGTTATGGTCATAGTCTTCTTGAATCGTATGAAACGACGTAAAAATTGTATTCTCCGAAGGACCGTACGCATTCACAATCGTTAAATCCGGCTGTGCGGCGCGAAGGAGCTTCATATGCTGTGGAGACAGGGCATCTCCTCCAGTCATGATCAGACGAAGTCCAGTGAAGATGGATGGTTTGTCATCAATCAACTGATTTAGAAGCGGGGCCGTAAACCATGCCATGGTGATTTGATACTGTGCCATCCTCATTCCGAGTATGTCGGCAGATAAAAGCTCTTCTTTTTCAATGAGATACAAGGTTGCTCCACTCAGCAGCGTTCCCCACAATTCATAAACCGACACATCAAAGGCCAGGGAACACGTCTGCAATATTCGATCCTCTGGCGTAATCTTCAGCGGTCCCGGCTCCAGTACCAGGCGGGCAAAGGATTGATGTTCAATCATTACGCCTTTCGGTTGTCCTGTTGACCCTGAAGTATAAATAATGTACATCACATTGCACGCCTGATTATTGTCCTCCAGATTACAGGACTCTCCCGTATATAGACTCGGGTCTGTGAGCAGCAGCGTTTCCGCCTGAGGAAAACGTCTGGTGCTGGCAGTTGGTAGAAGGCATATTTTCGCCTGGCTATCCTGTAAAAGGTATTGAATTCGTTCATCCGGGTAGAGCGGATCAATCGGCAAATAAGCAGCCCCCGCCTTCAAAATAGCCAATATACCGACAATCATTTCCAGCGCAGGCGTAGCTAAAATTCCAACTACATCCTCAGCCTGAACCCCCTTTTGCCGTAAAACCCGAGCTAATTGATTAGCACGTTCATTTAATTCCTCATACGTCAGTTGCTTTTCTTTCCAGTTCACAGCTGGATGGTCAGGCGTCCGTATCACTTGCTGTTCGAATAGACGATGGATGGGTACTCCATGCAATTTTTTTTCATATGCATTTTTGCTGCTGGTCTGATTAAAAGTATGAAGGAGAACAGTGCGTTCCTCTTCTGTAACCATATCAATATCTTCAATCCGAATATCGGGTTGTTCGCCAATGATCTCGACAATTCTGGCAAAATGCCGCAGCATGCGGCTGGCGCTTTCCTCCTTAAACAACGCTTTGCGATATTCCAATTCCAGCCCTATACCCTCCTGCATTTCGTATGCATACAAGGTGATATCAAATTTTGAGATTTTATGCTCAAAGCTATAAGGAGAAAACGTGACCTCTGTTGCAGGCACGAGAGGCTGCGGTACATTTTCCAATACAAAGCATGCATCAAATAAGGGATTGCGGCCGCTGATTCGTTCAGGATTGACCTGCTCCACCAGCATATCAAAGGGATAGTCCTGATGATCAAAAGCAGCGAAGGTTCGGTCTGCCACTTCTTCCAGAAAAGCAGAGAACTGCTTGCTTCCCAGCGGCTTCTGGCGCAAGGCGAGCGTGTTCACGAACATGCCCACAATCCCTTCAAACTCTGAATGAGTTCTTCCAGCGACAGGTGTTCCGATGACCAGATCCTCCTGCCCGGCATATTTGGATAGAAGGATGCTGTATGCGGCGAGTAGAACCATATACAACGTAACATTGTGCTGCAAGCATAATGCCCGCAAGGAGTGAGCTGTATCAGCTTTAATAGAAAACGGTACAACCCCGCCGCTGTAATCGGATCTTAGCCCTTTTCCATCCGTAGGCAACGACAGCAGCGGGACATCTTCTGTAAATTGGTTCAACCAAAATTCACCCTGCTTCTGAATATGAATGTCGCTTAATTGATCGTTTTGCCAGATCGTATAATCAACATACTGAAACTCCAATGGAGCAAGCTCCTGCCCGTGATACAGAGCCATCAGCTCTTCAAATATAATGTTGATGGTTACCGCGTCTGCAATGATATGGTGGATATCAAACAGGAACAGGAGCTCCTCATCAGCCAAGGGTACTAGCTCAGCCCGCCATAGAGGGACTTCATGCAGGCTGAATGGACGGATAAACTCGTTAACAAGCTTATCCGTACTCTGACCCGAATGTTCTCTATAAGGGATGGATACGTCAATGGATTCATGGACGAGTTGCAAAACCTCACCGTCCTTTTGTAGGAACGATGTTCGCAAGCCCTCATGACGTTCTGTCAGCCTACACCATGCCCTGTACAATCGCTCCTGCTTCAGCGGGCCTTTAATCATTCGAATGCTGGGCATGTTATAGATGATGTTAGGTCCGAGAAGATCATCTATCAGATATAGCCGCTTTTGCGCCGAAGATGTTTCATATCCTTCATAATGCATGATGCTAAATCTCCCTCCGTCGGCGTTCTTTTTTCTCTACTTTTACCGATGACAGTGCATGCTGCTGTACAGGGACGACTTCCTTTATTAGCTTTCCAGCGCCCCGAAGTATGTTGCTAATCTCCGTTTCCTCTGTTTTAAAAAATTCAATATTTAATGGAACAGATTCATGAATCTGCTGGATAATTTCACCGTTGATCACATCAAATGTCGTCCTAAAAGCTTCATGACGCTGAATAAGCGCTTGGAAGGCTTCTTGAAGTTTGGCGATGTCCAGCTCTCCTTCCAGCATAATAGCGCCTGGTAGGTTGTAACTCAGATCCTCTGGATTCAGCTCGTGCATCATAAAAAGACGCATTTGAGCAGATGAGGCCGGATAATAGGCACTCGGAGCGGCGGCAGGAATCAAGGAACAGACCGTCTCTTCAACCTCGTGATGGTATTCAATTCTTCTGGAGCTTATGAGATCCGAAAGTTGTCGAATGGTCGGAGCTGCAAAAAGATCTTTTAAAGTCATCTCAATGGCCAACGTTTGACGCACACGCAAAATAAACTGGTGAGCCAGCAACGAGTCTCCACCGAACTCAAAGAAATGATCATCTATACCTACTGCACCTGTTTTGAAAATGTCCGCCCACAACAGGACCAGCTTCCGTTCCATTTCGTCACGTGGCGGTGTAAGCTCTTTGCCGGAAGGCAGCTCTATCCCCAAGGCATCTAACGCCTTACGGTCCAGCTTTCCGCTTGAACCAAGGGGCATGTTCTCGACCCTCATAAAACGTAAAGGGATCATATATTCCGGCAATCGTTCCAGCAAAAATGCCCTTAAATCTCGAACGGTACAGTCGGTTTGCACAACCAGATAAGCGCACAAATACTTGTTGCCCTGCTCATCTGTCCAATCTAGCACAGCCGCCTGTTGAATAGCCGTATGTTGCAAAAGAGCTGTTTCAATCTCGCCCGTTTCAATCCGGTAGCCCCCGATTTTCACCATTTGATCCGACCGTCCCAAGTAAACAATCTCGCCGCTAGGTAGCATACGGGCAAGATCGCCTGTACGATAGATTCGCTCACCCGGTACAAAAGGATTGGGAATAAAACGCTCTGCCGTAAGTTCATCCAGATGTACATACCCGCGTGCCAGATGGCGCCCTCCCAGACAAAGCTCTCCTACCTGTCCCAAACCTACCAATGCCAGCTTCTGGTTTAGGATATAGGCCCGAGTATTGCCCACGGGTCGTCCGATGGAAATTGGACCTTCCGAAGATACAGATGTACACGTATAGGCTGTTGCAAACACACTGGCTTCCGTAGGTCCATACAGATTCAGTAATTTTGCCTCCGGAAACTTCAGATTAAAGTTTCGCACTTGCTCCTGGCCTAACGGTTCGCCCCCTGACATGACCCAACGCAAAGTGGCTGCCTGAAGCGTATCCTCGACTGAAAGCTCTGACAAAAACATTTGCAGCACAGTAGGAATGAAGAAAGCCACCGTAACCTGATGCAGGTGAATGGTATCCAGCATTTGACGGGTATCCGTTTCTCCACCAGCCTCCAGTAATACCAATCGTCCTCCGCCCATAAACCAGCTGAACAGTTCGACGATGGAACCATCAAAGGTATAGGATGCTTTTTGCAGCACTGTGTCCTGCTCACTTAATTCAAGCTGTTGTGCTAGCCATACCACTCGTGAACTAAAGGCGTGGTGTTCCACCATTACCCCTTTGGGCTGCCCGGTTGAGCCGGAGGTAAAGATGACATAGGCCAGATGATCAGGCTGAATGGCAAGCTCTGGATTACCGCGTTCTTGCTGATCCTGACACAATAAATCAACGTCGATGACCCGCTGAATTTCTTCATCCATCCAGTTGTCATGGCAGCGCTGATGGGTCAGAATCCACTCGGCACCAGCGTCTGCCAGGATATAGCGAATCCGTTCCTTCGGATCGGCTGGATGGATGGGAAGATATGCCGCCCCTGCTTTTAACACGCCTAACAAAGCAACAATCATTTCCGGTGAGCGCTCCATAACTATAGCTACTACTTGCTCTGGCTGGGTGCCGGAGTCCAGTAAAGTATGTGCGACCAGATTCGCCCGCCGATTCATTTCCTGGTAGCTGATCTGCTGTTGACCGGAAATGAGAGCGATCTGTTCAGGGTTACGACTTGCTTGATCCTCAAAGTATTGATGCAATAGCTTTATAGATCCCATATCCATCTCTGTCTGGTTGAAATCGTGGACGAGCGTCTTCCATTCTGCCTCACTCACCGAATCCGAAAGTGCAACCGCAAGCTCATTCGTCCAGCCCTCTTCCTTATGGACACCTGCGGGCTCAAGCTCTTTCTCTTGGTAATGCTCATTCGGGTTAACAGCCACCTCTTCTATTCGAAGCTCTCCGATCTTTTGCTGTGGATTGATAAGGATCGAACGTAAAATTTGAAGATATTCCCGGCTCAAGCGTTCAACCGTCTCCTCAGTAAAGAGATCTACATCGTATTGAAGGATACATTCGATATGCTGGTCGGTCATGGCTGCGGTAAATGTTAAATCAAATTGTGCTCCTGTATATTCCACCTCATCACATGGGGTCAATTCCAGGCCAGGTAATTCCACGATGGTACGGGAAGACTCGTTCAATAATGCAAACATAGTATCGAACAGCGGATTACGGCTTGTTCGGCCAGCCAAATTCAGCTTCTCAACCAGTTGCTCAAATGGATAGTCCTGATGCTCAAAAGCCTGAAGAGAATGTTCCTTGACCTGTATTAAAAATTCCTGCACCGTCATGTCCTTCTTCGGCGTGTTGCGAAGGGCTAACGTATTGACGAACATACCCACCAGGGGACTCAGACTCGCATGGGTTCTGCCGGATACCGGAATACCGACGATAATATCTTCCTGCCCGCTGGCTTTGGCCAGCAATAGGTTGTAGACCGCCAATAAAACCATAAATACTGTGGCATTTTGTTGCAGGGCAAAGCGTTTTAATCTCCACGTCCATTCCTGATCCAGCTCAAAATGAACGGCTCGTCCCTCACCTCTTCTCTCATCGGGGCGTGAATAATCCGTAGGCAATTGCAGTTCTGTAATTTCCCCTTGAAAAAGCTCCTGCCAAAACTGCTCCTGCTGCCGGAATTCCGCACTGTTCATAAATTCACGTTGCCACACAGCGTAATCTTTATACTGGATCATCAATTCCGGCAAGTTCATGCCACCGTATAAACGAGCAAATTCCTCGACGATAATTTCTTGGGAAAGACCGTCCGTAATAATATGATGCATATCAATGAACAGCAAATGATGGTTTGCGGGCTGATGAATAACCTGAATGCGGAACAACGGCTTTTGTCGGAGATTAAAGGGCTTAATTAATCCGTTTTGTTCCACTACTATTCCATGTTCACGACCCGATTGAATTTCCTCGATCCATTTCGCTAATCCTTGAACCGTGCCTGCCCGGAAGAAATCACGCAGCGACAGACTTACATTCCATTCTTGATTAATAAGATAGACCAGCTTGGTTGCCAGTAAGGATTGTCCACCCAGCAGGAAAAAATCATCCTGTGTACCAATCTGCTCCCGGTGCAGGATTTCCGACCAAAGCTCAACCAGGCGCTCTTCCAGAGGTGTAGCTGGCTGTACATAGGTCGTGCCGACCTTGATGCTTTCATTTACCTGCGGTAAAGCATGACGATCGATTTTTCCATGATGTGTTAACGGGATTGCATCGACTCGAACAAAGTAAGACGGAATCATATAATCAGGCAAGGTTGCCGACAGATGGGTCTTCAGCTCTGCCACCGATAACTCCAGATCCGTCACGATGTAGGCGCATAGCTCTTGCATACCTGGTAGAACTTCCTGCACCAGCACAATCCCATCCTGTATATGCGGGTGCTGGAGCAACGATTTTTCAATCTCGCCCGGTTCGATACGGTAGCCCCGTACTTTAACCTGTTGATCTTTTCTTCCTAAAAATTGAATTTGCCCATCTTCGAGGTATCTGCCCAGATCACCCGTTTTGTACATACGCTCGCCTGGTATCCATGGGTTTGCTACAAACTGCTGTTCCGTCAGTTCGGGGCGGTTCATGTAGCCGCGTGCAATCCCTCGACCTGAAATACAGATTTCACCGGGTACCCCGATAGGCATAACATCCGTCCCCCTGCGATTCATGATGTATACCGCAGCATTGGCAACAGGTCGTCCGATAGGCAGCGGATGAACATCTGGAGTATCCGGCACACGATAATAGGTCGCACAGACGGTCGCTTCTGTCGGTCCGTACGTATTGTAGACCTTTGCGGAGCGCAACAACTGGGTAACATATTCACTTTTCAGCACATCCCCACCGCTAATATAAACACGAATATGCGGGAAAGGGGGCAGTTGATTCAGCTCATTCAAAATAAATGGTGAGGCACTGACCACTGTCACTTGCTGCCGGCGAATGAATTGATTGAGCAACTGGATGTCCTTCAGTTCATCCCGAGAAACCATAGCCAGCGTTCCACCTGCTGCCAATGTAGGGTATATTTCCTCCACGGATGCATCAAAGGTAATGGCTGCCTGCTGGAGCACCACGTCTTCAGCCGTTAAGTGGAACTCATGCTGAAAAGCCGTGATATAATTCGTTACATTTCTGTGCTCTACCATCACACCTTTGGGCTTACCGGATGATCCCGACGTGTACAAAATATACGCCAGATGGTGAGAGGCCAGAAGCTCCTTGCCCGCCAAAGCTATATTATCCGCATCTCCGCTGTACAAGGCCGGATCACTTACATCAACGACAGCCCCTGTAAAACAAAGTGAGGTTATGCTGACACTTTCCACAGAAGTTAGGAGCACAGTTGCGCCACTGTCCTCCATCATGTAGGCCACCCGCTCCGTCGGATGTTCCGGGTCCATAGGGACATAGGCTGCTCCTGCTTTAAGTACAGCAAGCATGCTGGTCAGCATATCCAGCGAACGGGGGACCAAAATACCAACAGCTTGGTCTGGTGCCAACTGATAGGCAAGCAAGTGCCGCGCTAGCTGATTCGCTCTAGTATTCAATTGTCTGTATGTCAGTGAATGCTGCCCATAAACGGCAGCATTCCGATCAGGGTGCTGTTCAGCCTGTTCTTCAAACCACTGGTGAACCAGCTTTTCCTGCGGATAATCCACCTGGGTTTGATTCCACTCGTACAGGGATCGCTGCTTTTCTTCCGCATGATTCATGGAAATGAGGCCAATCGGGCGTGTAGCATCCGCAACGACTTCTTGTAAAAGATTTTCGTAATAAGTGGCAAGTCGACGTATGGTCTCTTCCTTGAACAATTGGGTCGCATATTCAAAGTGAAAACGCAGCCTGCCTTCATTTTCAAGCCATATGACCGTTAGATCAACTTGTACAGCCTCCATTTTAGCTTCCAACGGAGTAAAGCAAAGCCCGTCGATGCTCATCGGTTCCCCCTTAAAGTTCTGGGAAATAAACTGAACATCAAATAGCGGATTTCGGCTCCGGTCTCGCGGCACGTCAAGCTGATTCAGCAGCATTTCAAAGGGATAATCCTCATGCTTATATGCTTCAAGCGCGTGTTTCTTAACCTCCTGCAAATAGGTCGAGAACGGCTTATCTTCGGATGGTGCAGTCCGCAGGGCCAGTGTATTGATGAACAGCCCAATCATGTGCTGAGTCTCTTCGGATTGACGGCCTGCGCTTGGCGTGCCAATGATGATATCTTCTTGATTCGCATATTTTGCCAATAATGTACTATAAACAGCGTACAGAAGCATAAAAAGCGTAACCCCGTGCTGTACCGCTGTTTCTTTTGCCAAAGCTGTTAGTTCCTCGCTTAGCTCAAATGTATAAACATCCCCGGCATTGCTCATTTGCGCGGCCCGCGGCTCATCTGTAGGCAAATCAAGTACAGGCAGCGTTCCCTTAAATACGTCCAGCCAGTATTCCTCCTGCTTTTTCATCTCGGCACTGTCCAGACGCTGATTTTGCCAAAGTATAAAATCGGTATATTGCATAGGCAGTTGCGATAGATCATATCCCGAATAGCCCTGTATCATTTCACTTAATAAAATACCAATTGAGGCTCCATCGGCTGCAATATGGTCAACATCACACAAAAAGAGGTGAACATTCTCCTCCAGCTGGACCAGCTTTGCCTTTAAAAGCGGCGCGCAATTCAGATCAAAGGGACGGATAAATTCGTCCACATACGCCTCCAACTCGCGCCCGTCCCCTTCGCTATATTCCAGCGAAAAATCTACCTCTGGGTACACGATCTGTACCAGTTCGTTATCCCGCAGTTCATAAGCGGTGCGCAGAGAGCTGTGACGCCGAATCACCGCATATATGGCTTCCTCCAACCGATGATGATCCAGATTACCCGTGATGGTCATCGCACTGCATAGGTTGTTCAAGGTGCTGTGCCCTGCCATCTGACGCATCATATAAAATCGACGCTGTGTCGATGAAGCAGGATACACCTCGCGTTGTTGCGGCGGACGAATAATCAGATTTGAGCCGGCTGATCGGGGTGAAGGCAGCTCCGTTTCTGCCAGAAGGGGCTGCTTCGCTTCTCCATCCGTATACAGGGCTAATTCGTGGACCGTCATATAATTGAAAATATCGCTGATATCCACTTTTGTAGACAAGCTCTGATTCATCTGCCCTACCATTTTACTGGCAATCAGGGAGTCTCCTCCCAGCTCATAAAAGCTGTCATAGATGTTCAGCTCATCAAGCCCCAGCACATCCGCCCATATGCTCGCGATCACCTTTTCCGATGAGCTGTATTCTCCTGTCCCTCGACCATGCAGCTGTACAGGACGACGCAAAGCATCGGATGACATGACCGCATGATTATGTAGAAGCCGACGATGACGTTCCAAAATAGCGCGCATTTCATGAGATAAGCCGAAAGGAATGGCAGTAGAATCGAGTGCGGCCACCTGAGCATAGTGCAAGCCACCCACAATGACACGCGAAACGGGATGAAGCAATAATTGTTCAAGAGCGGCCAGTCCTTCTTGTGTGGACAGAGCATGGAATAAGCTCTCCTGGAAATCAACCTTGTGCTCAAAAGCCATCCCGGTTTCCTGCCAAGGAGCCCAGTTGATGGAAAGTGTGCGATGGCCGGATTGATTCCGCCACTCGGCAAAGGCATCCAGATAAGCATTGGCCGCCGTATAGTCGCTTTGTCCTGGTCCACCCGTCAGCGAAGTGACGGATGAAAAAAGAATAAAAAAGTCCAGTGTATCCGAAGCTGTAATTCGGTCAAGCACATGTGTGCCTGTTATCTTGGGAGCCAATACCTCGTTGAAGCGGTCCTGACTCTTGAGCGCCATATAACCGTCTCCTGCCACACCCGCAGCATGGATGATGCCGTGAATAGCCCCATACTTGTGACGAAATTCATTCATGGCTTGCTTCATAGCCGCCTCGTCAGCTACATCGACAGCATAATATTCTACCTGAGCTCCCTGCCGCTCCAATTCCAGCAAGGCGGTAATCGTATTCAGAATTTTTGTATCCATATTCGGCTTTGAACTCTGTCTAAAGCTTGGACTGATGTTCGAATCTGCGTATGCAATGGTTTCCCATTGCTCTTTGGGTGGCAATGGTGTGCGACCCAGTAATCCCAGCGTGACCTTCCCTTTCGTAGCAAGCCATTGGCCGACTGCCAACCCCAGCCCGCCAGTACCACCAGTAATAACATAGACTCCCTGCGGTCTGATCGTAATCGGGTCAGCCTTACTTTCCATCAAATCCACGGGCTCAATTTGCTCTACATAACGTTCTCCGTTACGCCAAGCGGTCAGAAATGTATCATCATTTCCGTGCCATAAGGAGTGAGTGATGTCGGAAATCCGGGTGTTCGTATCTATATCAAGACAACGGCAAGTCAAATCGGGATATTCCTGACCGATGACCCGGGCCAGTCCAAACAAGCCCGCATGTTCCGGCTTTAATTCATTTTCCAATCCGTTCACTTGATAAGCCTGCTCAGCGATCACTGTCAGTTCCTGAACAGCAGGCTTGGTCTGTGTGATTACCTTGGCCAGATGAAATAGCTGAACCATAGACTGCCCGCTCCAGAGATATATCAGTTTCTTAGCGTTCCGGCATCGCACCTCTGTCAACAGGTGTATATGATCTTCCTCGGTACCATTAGAGAAGTAAGCATGGTCTGACAGTTTAGCAAAGCTGGCTCCCCGCTTTACTTCGACCACATCATACCCTTCTTGGGCCAACTGTCCACGCAGCGTTACACCGATCGGACGGTTATCTGTGAATAATAAAATCGTTTCCAGCGGTGCGGAGAATACCGAATTATTTGTGGTTCGGGTTGCTGTGTCTGCTTCATGCCCGGCATATGCCTGTTCTTTCTTTTTCCACACAAGCTGATGATATTTATGATGTTCTGTGTACCGATTTCGTTTGAAATCCGCCTCGTGCACTCGTTTGACAGCATAGTCTTCAATTTCCACCAGTACCTGACCTTCAGCATCCAGAATGAGCACATCTACCGTTAAAATTTCTCCACTTTCTCTAACCTTGCTTTTTTTACGCAGATAGCTGTAAAAATGCTGTGGGAGTGAGTCGTAAATACGCAGCTTTTGATATGAAAATGGCAAGAACAGACCATTTCCCAAGCTCTGGCTTGCTACCCCGACTGCCACATCCAACAAAGCCGGATGGAGCACGTATTGGTTCAAGTCCATATGATAGGCTGCGGGCAGCTCCAGTCTAGCCAGCACTTGGTCTGTTCCAATTGCAATCGTCCGCAATGTCTCCCATCGCGGTCCGAATGAAAAGGCGGCGGCTGCTTCAGCATGATTTTCGCCCACTACTACTTCCTGGTCGTTACATTCAGTTCGAATATCGCCCAGACTCATAACAGGGTGGCTAGCCTGTACAAACATCGCCTGCCCCTGTGCATGCCTTACCCATTGCTGTTCCCACGGCTGAGCTGAGAGTCCCGTTCGGCTTATCACCTTAAACGAAAACGTCTCACCTTCCCGTTGCAAAATGGTGTGTACTTCTCTTTCTTCCTCTACTTCCAAAATGAGCGGAGAAATAAACTGAACGTCATACAGTTCCAGCACCTTGCCTGGACGCTTGTATTTTTCCAGCCCTGCTCTAACCATTTCCAGATAAGTGGTTCCCGGTACAATACAGCTTTCCATTATCTTGTGCTCGCTTAGTACCCAATGACTCCCCACAGAGAAGCGTGTCAGATAAATATCCTGTCCCTCGGTTTCTGCCAAACAACGATCCAAAAGCGGGTGCATTTTTTCCAACTCTGTGAATTTACGAACTTGGGAAGCTTGCGAGGCTATAGCTTTTTCCTCTACTTCCACCCAGCATCGCTTAGGTTCAAAAGGATAGGTGGGAATGCTTCGTCTGTGGCAAGCTTTGCCTTCATATAACCTCTCCCATTCCACATCTGCCCCCTCAACATACATACGGCACAGAGAATTCAGGGTGTGAAATTCGATTGGAGACTGGGTCAGTTTCTCTTGGGCTGCAGCTGTCAGACTTCTGGCTTCCTCCAGCGTAAGCTCACCCGCTTCTTTTTCCTTTTGGGCAGATACCACCTTATGACGCCCAAAATATACGCCCGGTATAAGCTCTCCTTGTTGTGCTTGTCCGCTGAAGCCGAAGGCAGAGGTCTGAATCTGATCCAGTTTTGCCCCCAGATCATTCCAGTCCCGGCATAAAATCGCCAAACGATAGCTATGGTGCCCCCGTCCCGTATTGGCGGTGTAACAAAGATCGCGTAACGGATAGGCTTGGGGTTCTGTGACATATTGCTGATATTGCTTCACATAGGCTGCAAGCACGGTTTCATTTTTGGCAGACAACGTAAAAAGCTGAATCGTCTCTGCGGTTCCCTGTCCCAACTGACCACCGTCCTGCATGTCAGCCCAAGCCGGGGCTTCCTCCAGAACGACATGGCAGTTCGTACCGCTTAGACCGAAGGAGCTTACTCCGCAGCGTCGCGGAAAATTCTCCTTAGGCCAAGGTTGCAGATTATCGTTCACATATACAGGTGAATCAATAAAGCTGATGTCCGGGTTCGGACAGGTGAAATGCAGGCTCGCCGGGATTTCTGCATGCTTCAAAGCAAGTACTGCTTTCAAAAAGCCCGTGATTCCCGCACTGTTATCCAAGTGACCCACATTAGTTTTGACTGAGCCTATGGCACAAAATTGCTTCCGGTCGGTATACTGCCGAAAAGCTCTCCGTATACCATCAATCTCTACTGGGTCACCCAGTTTGGTGCCTGTCCCGTGAGCTTCGATATATGTAATGGTATCCGGGTCAATCCCAGCATCCTTCCAGGCCCGTACAATGACATCCTCTCCGGCCAGCGAATTGGGCGCCGTAATCCCGGCGGAAGTCCCGTCATTGTTCACAGCACTTCCTTTAATGACAGCATAAATATGATCGTGATCCTGAATGGCCCGCTTCAAGGGCTTGAGCAGAACAGCAGCTACACCTTCTCCCCCGCCTGTGCCATCCGAAATGCTATCGAATGTTCTCGTCCGGTCATCCGAGGAGCCTACCCCCAGCCCCCCGCCCTTCCCCTCTTTTACGGGCACGAGTGTAACTTTTACTCCCCCAGCAATCGCCGTATCGCAATCCCCGTGCCGCAAATCCCGACAGGCCAGGTGAATAGCTACCAGAGAAGAAGAACATGCTGTATCCACCAACAGACTGGGTCCTTTTAAGTCCAATAGATAGGCAATTCGACTGGCAATCATAGAATGGATATTGCCTGGAATCGCTGAGGAAGCTAAGGAAGGCGCCATTTCTGCTACAAAACGCTTGTACTCCTCGCCAAAATCACTACTGTAGCCCACATAGACTCCCGTCCGGCTACCAGAGAGCTTGTTGCCCCCATATCCCGCATCTTCGATCGCAGTCCAAGCAGACTCCAAAAATAACCGCTGGTTCGGGTCCATTAACCGTGCTTCTGCTGGAGAAAGTTGAAAAAAGGGATAATCAAACTTGTCGATCTCATCCAAAAACCCACCTTCATTTAGTGCCGTTTGTTCATTCAACAGTCCGACTTGGAAGAGACTCTCCAGCTCCTTTTTGCGACTGGCAGGAAAAGGACGTATAGCGTCCTGCCCCGCCCGCAGAAGCTCCCAAAACTGAGCTGCATTTTCACTTTCGGCAATTTTGCAGCTCATTCCGATGACTGCAATATCCGAATCTCGCAGCTCATTGACCGCGATCGGACCTGCATCCAGAAAATCCTGTTCACTAAATTGAAGAGCCGCCAGATTGAATCCTGTTTTTGTCATCATCGTTCCCCCTTCCGTTCCTCATGTTCGCTGCAATTAGCTGACCTGAAACGCGGGAAATAATTCGCGTGTATGCGTATTGCTGAAAATTTGCTCAAACCGCTCAGCCCGTTGTTCCGCAGGCGTTAATTTAGTTTCAAAAATGGACTTTAGCTTGTCCAGAGCTTGCTGCATTTGTTCAATCGTCGGCTCGGTCCCGGTCGCGATCAATTGTTCGCGCATGTTTTGCAATTCTTTATATGGAACAACTACACCCTGCTCATATTCATCATTGTTCCAGTTCCGATTTTGGGTTGAAACAGCAATCGCGATGCAGGAGGTCACAAGCCCCAACCCATCCGGCTTGCACTCCATATCAGCATTCCGTAGTAATTCCAGACCGGAGGGATGCTCAAAGGCAAAGGATTGAGCTGTGGAAGTGATACCTGTCATTAAATTTCTCAGCACAGTTTTGGGACCGATTTCTATAAAATGATTCACGCCCTGATTCAACATGTATTGAACGCTTTTATACCATTGCACAGGCTGGGCCATCTGCGACGTTAGGTTAGATATGATATAACGACGATCCGTATAGGGTGTCGCTGTAACATTAGAGAGCACAGGCCATTGAAAACGGCCATAATCATATCTCTCCAGCTCATCCCGAAACTTGCCCGCAGCGCTCCGCATTAAATTCGTATGGAACGGAAAGCCCACCTTAAGACGAACCGTTTTGATTCCTCTACGGTTTAATTCCTCTTCGGCCTTCTCCAGCGCCGGAGTATGGCCCGAAATAACAAGCTGCTCGGAGGAATTATAATTTGCAATGCCGACCGACACACCACCTGAAGAGGCTTGCTGGCACACCTCCTCGACCTCACGCTCATGACTCCCGACTACCGCCAGCATCGCTCCTGCCCCAGGGGCGACGGCTTCCTGCATCAGAATACCTCGCTGACGTACTATTTTCACCGCATCCGAAAAAGCAAGCGCCCCTGTACTGACCAATGCCGAAAATTCCCCCAGACTGTGACCCGCTACCAGGGATGGCGCAAGCTTCAATTCCTGCATCAGTACACGATAAGCAGCAATGCTCACGGTCAAAATGGCGGGCTGCGCATTAGCGGTCTGAGTCAACTCATCCATGGAACCTGTGAAACATAGGGACTTCAGATCAAACCCCAGTGCTTCTTCGGCCTCTTCAAAGGTCTCTCTCGCTACTGAATATTCATCGTATAAGCTTTGACCCATGCCTACATATTGGGAGCCTTGTCCCGGGAATAAAAAACCTAATTTTTTCATCGTTCCATCCTCCTTATAGTAGGTCAGCAATCTTGTGCAGGACGTGGACATAGGCCTTCATCAATTGTTCCGCCCAAGTCTTGTTTAGTTTTCCAGCTTGATATTCGCACAGGAACCGTACCTGCTCTGCACGCACATCCATATAAATCACCCAGTCCAATTGTTGGGTCACTTCATGTCCCGATGGCGTGTGATTCAAAAACACACAAGGGTGAAAAGCAGATGGATCGGCGTTTCCTGCCCCATTCGGCAACATGACGGGGATCGGGTAAAGATCTGTCTCTTTCGCTTTTTGGCGATGACTCGCAACCTCTTTGCACAGGACGCTAAAATCATCATTTTCCATCAATCGTACACGCAGTGGATACAAGCTCTCCCCGGTAGGCTGTACAGCCGTGTAAACAGAAGGTTCACGTTGCATTGATGGTTTATTGGGATATAGGTGTCCTTCCCCGATAAGCACTATAAGCTCAGGCTGACCTGTCATTTGTGACAATACATACGTATAAACGGCCAGTAGCAAGTCTGATAGGGCAAAATCCTGACGCCAAACGGCTTTCTGCAACACGGTCAGCAGGTCAGTAGGTAAGGTAAAAGTGAACGTAGCCTGACCATCTGCCCCTCCAGCTGCTCGCATCGCTTCATTCCACGGAATAGAAGGTAACGGTTCGACCAAATAACGACGCCAGTAGTACTCCTGACGCTCATAGCGTTCTTGTTCTGCATCTGTCCATGCTTGTTCTTTTTGCTGCTGTTCCAGAAAATCGGAAAGTCTCGCAATCGTCGGATAGGCGAAGCAGTCCGCCACATTGATTTTCCCTGGATAGATTTGCTGGAGACGAACATTCATTTGAATGAGCAAAACCGAATTGCCCCCCAGCTCAAAGAAATTATCGTGGATGCCAAGTTCGCTTCTGTGCAATACTTCTTCCCAAATCCGGCTGACCTGCAATTCCACCTCTGTAGCAGGTGACGCATATTCCACTTCGAGAAGAGGGCGGTTATGATCCGGCTTAGGCAGCATTCGACGGTTTATTTTTCCATTCGGCGTTAAAGGCATCTCCGACAACATAATAAAATGCGACGGAATCATATATTCCGGCAGTCGGGCAAGCAAATGATTACGCAGCTCACTCACCGATAAAGTCTGTTCGCCTATCCAATAGGCACAAAGAGGGCTGCTCCCCTGTTCATCCGATTTGTCCTGAATGACTGCAGCTTCCCGAACGCTGGGATGAGCCAGCAGCGCTTGTTCAATTTCCCCTAGCTCTACCCGGTAGCCGCGGACTTTGACCTGATCATCCATCCGGCCCAATACTTCAAGCTCGCCCTGATGCATCCATCGCGCCAGATCTCCAGTCTTAAACATTCGCTCACCGAATCGGAACGGATTAGCTTTGAACTTCTCCGCTGTCAGTTCAGGGCGCTTGTCATAACCGGCTGACAGCCCTTTGCCTCCAATCCAGAGATCACCCGCTACAAGATCAGGTACAGGCTGAAGCTGACCATCCAGGATATATACTTGTGTGTTCGTTATCGGCGTACCCACGGTCACTCGCTCCTGCTGGGTAAGCTCCTGCACAGTTGACCAGACTGTAGTTTCAGTTGGGCCGTACATGTTAAATATGCGTGCAGTCGTCATATCCTGTGCCTGACGTAGCAGCGACTGTGGTAAAGCCTCGCCTCCCACCATCATGATCTGCAATGTGTGCAGACCCTCTTGGGCTGCCGGGTGCATAAGCAAAAGCTGGAGCCGCGAAGGTGTCATTTGCAGCAAATGCGGGCCTGTTCGGCGAATAGCTTCCAGGAGCAGTTCAGCATTAGCCTGCTCTTCTCCCGTAGATAACACCACCCGTAGCCCCTTCGCCAAAGGCAGCAACGTTTCCAATACAAAAATATCAAACGCGGCTGTCGTTACCGAAAAGAAGGTCTGTCCTTCAGCAAACGGAATACGCTCGGTAATCCCATAGATCAGGTTAACGATAGCTTCCTGACGGATCATCACGCCTTTCGGGTTTCCAGTCGAGCCTGAGGTGAAAATCATATACGCCAAGTCATTGGGTCCCGGTTGTGTAATCTCCAGCCTTTTTCCATCCTGTCGATATATATTCTCATCATTCAATGAGATGACTTCGCCTCTAAAATCAAGTCCTTTCAGTAACGTGTCCCGACTTATAAGCCATTTCGCTCCGCTCTCTTCCAGCATGTAGGCAATGCGGGCCGCAGGATAATCGGGGTCGATCGGCAAATAGGCGGCTCCTGCCTTTAAGATCCCGAGCATCCCTATCAGCAAATCTACTGATCGTTCTAGCAGCAAGGCAACCACCGTATTCACGCCCGCTCCTTTGCTACGCAAGGTTCTCGCCATCTGATTGGACAGCATATCGAGCTCACCATAGGTTATACGGCGGTCCCCACATTCTACCGCTATGGCATCCGGTATCCGTGCAGCCTGCTCTTCAAACAGATGATGCATCAGCTTGTCAGCCGGAAGCGCAAACTCAGTCGCATTGCGAGCGACAAGAATATGCGATTGCTCCGCAGAAGTCAGCAGGCTGGCAGCATATAGAGGACGGTCTGGCTGTGAAGCCAGTTGAGCCGCCAATTCAATGAAATGCTGCGCCATCTGGCGAACAGTCTGCTCGCTGAACAGTTCCGAGCTGTATTCAAAGGTACAATGCAGACCAGCCTGTCCATCATCGCCTTCATTCTGGGCGATCGGCTCCACGACGGTCAGCATCAAATCAAATGAAGCAAAAGAGCTTTCCAGTGGATAAGGCTTTACTTGTAGCCCTGGTACCTCCCTGCTGACATCCATAAAGTTTTGCAGCCGAAACATGGTGTCAAACAGCGGATTGCGGCTTAAATCCCGTTGAAGATGCAAGCGATTGACAAGCATATCAAAGGGGTAGTCCTGATGTTCAAACGCGTTCAATGCATTGTCTCTAACCTCGTTCAAAAACTGCCGGAAGGTCTTTTCCTGTACGGGAGCATTTCGTAACGCAAGTGTATTCACAAACATACCGAGCATCCGTTCCAGCTGAACATGTGATCTTCCGGCTACTGGCGTACCGACCACGATGTCCTCCTGCCCACTGTAGCGGGACAAAAATACATTGTATGCTGCAAGCAAAACCATAAATAACGTGGCGCCACTCTCCATGGCCAGCTCTCGCAAGCTTGTTGCACTTGCTGAAGGAAGGCTAAATTCTAACGAGCCTCCAGCAAAGCTCCGCTGTTTTGGTCTTGGATAATCTCCTGGCAGATTCAGAAGCGGGACTTCCTGTCCAGTGTGCTGCTCATCGAACAATCCCACCCAGTATGCTTCCTGTTCTTTCAGATGTTCCCCGCTGAGCTGTGTATGCTGCCATGCAGTAAAATCTTTATACTGAATGCGCGGTATCTCCAGATGGCTTCCTTCCATTAGGGAGATAAACTCATCAATAAGCACTGTCGCAGATATACCATCAAAAATAATATGATGTACATCCAGCAGCAGCACGTGGCTCTGCCCCGCTAGTCGAACGAGCATTACTCGTAAAAGCGGGGGCTGTTGCAAATCAAACGGACGTAAAAACGATTGCTGAATTCGCGGCATATCAGCTGCCGCCCCTTCGGTATATTCCATTTTCCAAGCCACGTCTGTGTGAATCCGTTGTACTACCTCACCCTCCAGCAAGGTAAACCCCGTCCGAAACACCTCATGGCGGAGTAATAATGTATGAAAAATACGCTCAAGCTGCTCTCGTTGGATCACACCCTCCAATTGCCAGCCAGTGAACACGTGATTACTCAAGCTTTCTCCTTCCAGCTGATGCAGTACATATAATCGTCTTTGAGCGGCAGAAACGGGGTAATATTCCTGCTCAGGCAACGGTTCGATAGAAGCCGCATGAACAGAGGTCTTCTGACGAAGTAAATCTGCCAGCTCACGAATCGTTTGATGGTCAAAAAGTTCTTTGAACGTCACATTCACTTGCAAGCGCTCCTGAATCCGGTAAATCATTTTTGCCATCTTGAGCGAATGTCCACCCAACGCAAAAAAGGGGTCCTGCACACCCACTTGCGCTATATCCAAAATTTCTCCCCAAATAGCGGACAATTCTTGCTCCATATCGTCCCTTGGGGGTACATATTCTGTTCCTGCGAGACTTCTTCCCTCAGGCTCCGGCATATGCTTACGGTCGATTTTACCATGAGGGGTTAAAGGCATAGCTTCGAGCGGGACCAACAGACCGGGAACCATATAGTCTGGAAGCCGTTCCTTTAGATATTCGCGCACCTCTTCTGCCGTTATTTCGGACGACTGCAATGTGTAGTAGCCAATCAATCCGGTTCCGGTTTCCTCAATATGCGCAATCACTGCTGCCTCACGAATACATGGAAGACTGACCAGCGCCTGCTCAACCTCTTTCATTTCGACGCGAAATCCACGTACCTGAACCTGGTCGTCCTTACGCCCAAAATACTGGAATTGTCCGTCCGGCGTCTGACAGCCCAAGTCTCCTGTCCGATAGAGCCGTTCTCCAGTCAACGGATGCGTAGTGAAAGCCCTGGCTGTCAAATCCGGCTTGCCCCAATATCCGCTCGCGAGTCCTGTCCCGCCGATACAAATCTCGCCCTGAACATGGTACCCAGCAAGCTGTCCGTCCTGATCCAGCACATACACACGAGTATTCGTAATCGGGAATCCCAGCGGAATACGTAATGTACCTTCATCTGGCTTGCGCTGAATGATATGCTGGGTCGCATAGATAGCCGATTCCGTCATGCCGTACAGATTGGCGATTTTAGCTGTGCAAAAAAGGGAATACCATTCCTGCACGACGTTCACCGGAAGCGCTTCGCCCCCGTTAAAAATCCACTTTAAATTGGGCAATGGATGAGCTTCTCCCGCACTGCGGACAGCACTTAAGAAAACACTCATAAGCGCGGGAACAAATTGAGTGACTGTTACCTTTTCCCGCTTCATAAATGGATATAGCTGTGCAGGGTCCTTGACGATATCGGTGGGTACAATGGTTAATTTGGCTCCCACCATCAGCGGCCAGAACCATTCCCACACCGAGTCTGTGAAACTGGTAGACGTCTTCTGTGCGATGACATCTTCTGCCCCAGAGCAAAGGTATCCTGCAGCCAAAATAATGTATTCAGCACAGCCTTATGGGTCATCATCACCCCTTTGGGCTGTCCCGTCGAGCCGGATGTGTACATGATATAAGCGAGATCATCCTCGCCTGGAATGTTTTCCAAACCTAGATCATGAACGGGGATGTCTTGCACCTTAACAGGAATAAATGAAGCTTCAGCTTCATGTCCTCGCATCTCACGCAGCCTAACGATCCACTCCGATTCTCCCCATACCGTTTCATCCAGACAAATGACGGTTTCAATGCTGGCAGGCAAATGGTTTAACATCCGCCCGAAATAGCGTGTATCCGTAACAAGCACGCGGCACGAGCTGTCGTTGAGCATATACTCTATTCGTGATTGCGGATAATCGGGATCAATTGGGACATAGGCCCCGCCTGCCTTCATAATCCCCAAAATAACGGTGAGCAATGGAACATCCCGATCTCCCATAACGGCAACCAGCGAGTTGGGACGAACTCCATAACGGCTAAACAATTGGCCCAATTGGTTGGAACGAAGGTGCACTTCCTCATAGGTCACCGCTTTGCTACCGTCCACGACACCAACTGCATGAGGGGCACGAGCAACCTGCTCCTGGATACAGGATGTGATCGTGACTCCAGCCGGATACGTCTTCTGTGTATCATTAATGCGGTTCATTTCGGTCCGTTCCTCTACCCCGATATAGTCCATTTTCCAAACGGGCTGCTCCGGCTCCTGAATGGCACCTGCAATAATATTACGGAAGTATGCTCCAATCCTGCGCATCGTTAAAGGTGTAAATAGATCCGTTCCATAGCTGAGTGAGATGACCATTTCGTCGTTCACCGACTCCACAATCACAGTCCAGTCAAATTCATTCGCTTCCGCACCATTCCCTAGCTTGATTCGCTCCATCGGGATTCCCCCGAAGTTCTCTTCACTTTTAGATCCAGCTGCAAAATTAATCAGAACGTCAAACAGCGGAGCACGATTCAAGCGACGCGGACGGTTCAATACCTGCAATAGCTGATCAAAAGGATAGTCCTGATGGGCATATGCTCCTGCGCATTCATCTTTGACTTGCTGTAACAATTGGGAAAAAGTAATATCACGTGAAATTCGATTCCGAAGCACAAGTGTGTTTACAAAAAAACCGATCAGATTGCGCACCTGCTTTTGATTCCGCCCCGCCACAGGAGTACCGATAATAATATCCTCCTGCTGAGTTAGACGAGCCAATAACACATTCAGACTGGCCACGATCGACATAAACATGGTGGTTCCGTACCTACGATTCAACTGCTCCAAGCCCGCGCATAATTCCGCATCCAGAGTGACCTTTTCTACTGCTGCCGGAGCATTCCGGACGGTTGGACGCGGGAAATCCAGTGGTAATTGAAGACTTGGTAATTCGCCATTCAATCGGGATTTCCAGTATTGCTCCTGTGAGTTTAATTTTCCGGTAAGCACCTGCTGATTTTGCCAGTGTGCATAATCAATATACTGAATTGGCAAATCTGGCAAACGGAGGCTTGTTCCTTGCTCCAACGCCTGATAAATATGGAATAGTTCCTGGAAAAACAGATCCATAGACCAACCGTCTTCAATCATGTGATGCATACAAATATGAAAAATATAGTCATCTTCCGCCAGTTTATAGATCTGTGCCCGCCATAACGGACTTTGCTCCAGATCAAAAGGCTGATTCATCATGGTCTGTATTTCTTTTTGCACCTCTGCCCACGCTGTTTCTTCCCCTATGTCCGACACATCCGAGACAGGCACGTTTAAGGTCATTTGCTCCAGCACCACTTGCTTCGGCACACCCTCGACCACTGTAATCACTGTACGAAGGATAAAATGCCTTTCAACGATGATATGGAGCGCCTGCTGTAAATACGCGGTATTCACGGCTTGTCTGATCCGAACGGCTACCGATTGGTTAAAGGCGCTGCTCTGAGCGTCCAGTTGGGACTGAACCCAGAACCGTTTCTGCCCATGAGACAGATCATAGGTCTGCTTCTCTCCCATGTCTAAACCTCCATCTTGTACATTATTCGAGGATAGGCTACTGCTTTTCGTATAACGTTTCATTGCACCAGACATATCGGGTTCCGTTCCACTCGGTTGCAGAACGCACATCCGGGAAAAAGCCGCTGCCAAGCAGATTGGCACTGGTATTGCACAGGACTGGAATACCGCTTAATTTCTCGTACGCATGCAGCAAATCATAAATTAGCGGATTGTCCTCCCGACTTACTGTTTGCAAGCGTGCTGTGCCATCCAGATGACGGATTGCCGGAATGCGTTCCACCCATTCGTCACGCAGCATATGGTCAAACAGCATATACGGATCGCGGGTTCCTGGCGAAAAAATAGCAGGCGCATGCTCCTCTATGCAGATCGGTGAGACTGGACGATAGTCCTCCCGTTGCTTAATGGCATTCAGGCGGTCTTTCATATCCGGTCGAACGGCAGCTGCCAGTATACTGCGATTCCCCAGCGCACGTGGTCCCAGTTCCGCCCGATCATTCAGCACGACAACTGGCTCATCTGTCGCATGCAGCAGCTCCGCGAGCTGTGACACCGTACAAGCACGTGATTCCCAGCCTTCCGCTGGATTATTTTGGATGACCATCGGCCCGCTGTATACAGACCAATTCAAATGGGGATGACCTGTCTGATGAATCATCTCACAACAAGCAGCACCAATGGCCGAGCCTGTGTCATTCGTAAATGGAGAAACAAACACATCATCAAATAACCCGCTTTCTCGAATCGCACTGTTCCATTTAATATTCAGAGAACAGCCTCCTATAAAGCAAAAGTTCTTTGTTTTGCGCCCATGCTTGGTCACACTCGCCTCCAGCGAGGTTACAAGAAGCTGCTCCAAATACTGATGGAAAGACGCCAAAGCGTCTGCATGCGGAATATGATGCTCATCTACATATCGCTTGATTTCCTGGGAAAAGGTCCAGTTAAACTCCATGGAGGGTGAAAAATGCCGCGCATACGTCAACTCAAACTGTTCGAGCAGCTCTGAACGTACCCGCCCCTTGGCTATATAGGCCATAACCTTGCCCGCTACCGAAAGATCATCCACACGTGGTCCTTGTCCTCCGCGAAGGAAAGGCTCAAAGTGCAGCGAAAACAGTGAATAAATGTTGCCGATGTACATGAAGAGAGGGCCCAGGTTTTCTAATCTTTCGTTCGCTGGATCAAAGTAATAAAAACGCGGGTACATACCTCCATCGTATACAAGCGCGTAAGACGGCTCCTTGTTCACCGCATAAGGGCTCGCACAATAGGTGCTGGCGATATGTGTGGTTGCATGCATATAGCTGGTATAATCGAAGGATTTCTCTCCAATAACAAGTCCACTGCCCGAATAGGCTTGGAGTGCGTCCGCTGAAAGCGATACTTCGCGGTAAGGCGCAACCGAAAGGGACAACTCCTGCCCATGAGAACGCGTATCCACCCTGCTTTCCTTCAATCCGGCCCAGCCGTCAATAACAAACCGATCCACATCTGCCGAGGTATAGCCATGCAGGTTAAGTGCTTCTTCAACAAAATCTAAATCAGGAATTTCGCTGTAGCGTTTGTTGTTATTGAATTTTTCAACTTCATAGCTGAAAATAAGCTTGTTATCCTCAATCAAGGCTACACTACCATCATGCGTTAATTTCAGTCCGCAGAATAACATGTTCCTTTCACTCCTCACCTGTTAGCCCAACACAAAGCCGCTTTATTGTTCAGCCTCAGCAAAATGACGTGGTAATATCGGAATGATATCTTCCTCTTCAGAACTGCTGCGATTGGATTCATCGATCCAACTTCCCAGCCCGGCCACCGTCGGCTCCTGAAAAAAGACCTGAATCGGCACATCTATGGCCAGCTGGTCTTTGATTTTAGCAATGACACTCATCAGCATCAGTGAATCTCCATTTTCAAAAAAGTCCTGGTGTATGCTAATTTCCTCATGTCCTAGCACCTCGCCCCAAATCTGACCTAGCTTCCGTTCTGTTTCCGAATAGACCTCTCCGTCACGGCCGATCAAGGTCACTTGGATGTGAGACTGCATGTACACTCCAGTGTTGGCAAGCTTTGAGTTCGGCTGTAGTGTATGAAATAGCTCTTCCTCAAAGGAGACAAATTTAGCACCCAGCTTCACATTTCGCTGAATCATATCGTTCAGAGCCTCATTTGAAGTAATAAACTGCTTCAGCTCCTGATAGGACTCCAGCAGATGGCTGTAGACTTCTGACTCTTGCTCGTTATGTCCCTGTGCTTGCTCTGTAATTTCCTTTGTTAAGTCTGGGGAAAAGTGAACCTTGAGCAGCGTCAGCACTTGAGCCAGCTTCTGGCTGCGAATGTTGGCGATGACCGCTTGGGTCAGTTTATATTGCAAAAGCCGATCAAGCAGCTTTCCATAGTCCTCGGACGAAATCGGCTGAGATAACATCCGTTGATCCATCAGTTCGTTCGGTGTATCCCCCATCTCCAGATCCGACCAGTTGATCGCCATCACTTCCATGCCGCGACGGCTCTGATAGTGGGCATACTGATCCAGAAATGCATTCGCAGCAGCATAGCTGCCCAAACCTACGCCTCCCAGTTGCGAAGCCACTGACGAGAACAGAATGTAAAAGTCCAGCGTCTGCTCCTTGGTCACCTCGTTTAACACCCATGTTCCGGTCACCTTGGCTTCCATGGTTCGCTGAAATGCGGCGGTATCCATCTGTTCCAGACGAACCTCCTCCAAATGCATCGCGGCATTAATAACCCCATGAATTGGACCGTAACGTGCATGTATATCCTCAACGACCTTCTTCATGGAAGCCAGGTTCGTGATATCAGCTGCGTAGTAGCTAACCTTGGAGCCAAGGCTTTCAATCTCCAACATTTGCCGGATTTTCTTCGCAACCGCAGAAGTGTCCGGTCCCACAGCTTGTTCCTGCCAAGTTCCCCGGTCTGGAAGCTCTGTCCGATTGACCAGCACTAGCTTTACATTGGCCTTGCGGGCAAAATAGCGGCAAGTCTCCAGTCCTACCGAACCGGCTCCCCCGGCTATCAAATAGACACCGCCCTCGCGTAGCGTAATTTTGCGGCGTGGAAGGGCTGCAAGCCGCATCCGTTCCAGCTGTTGTGTATACCGCTGACCGCCACGCCATGCTGAACCTTGATCT
Organism: Paenibacillus polymyxa; assembly: GCF_015710975.1. NCBI lineage: Bacteria > Bacillati > Bacillota > Bacilli > Caryophanales > Paenibacillaceae > Paenibacillus > Paenibacillus polymyxa. The sequence continues at coordinate 555,747 of NZ_CP049783.1, forward strand.
GCTTCATCCCGATTCAATTCCAACATGATTTCCCGAGCGATGTCGGAATTCTCCCGGCCAATCGTTTCTACATCCATACAGCTGCAACGGTGCTGGCTATATTCCTGTGAAACGACCTTCATCAATCCCCACAGAGGCGCTTTTTCCGGGAACACATATGTATCCTCCGCTACGACCAGCTGTGCGTAGTTCGAGACGACCTTGATTTCCAACGAGCGATGAATCGAACTTGCTTGCACTGCCTTCATTAAATAAAAAAGACTTAAAACTCCTTGCTCCTGACTTTCATTCAAATCATCGAGTTGTCGCATGCGACTGCGAATTTCAGTACATGTCCACAGATGCACGATTCCGGTAAGCTCTGCTCCTCCTTGCGTGTCGGTCTCTGCCACGGCTGCAAGCAGCTTGGCATAATCCTCCGCAAAGCTAGGACGAATCCGATAATGTCCCGGATCTACGGCCGAAAAAGCAGATGCAGCCTCTACAATGATCGGCGTTTCTCCTTGGGCCTTCATCAACTCACCAAGTGAATCAGCGACCCCTTCTTCATCCGCCAGAATAAGCCATGACTTCCCGGCAGAAGGCCGCTCAGGGAGGGTAGAAGCCGGGAGAGGACTGGCTATCCAATTCAGTTCATAAAACCAATGATCCACCTGTTTCTCCGGTTCAGATTTCATGGCTGGAGAAGTCGCTTCGTGCTCTAGCGCATGCTCGGGAATATACTCCACCCAATGCCGCTTGCCTGAAAATGGATAGACAGGCAAAGGAACACGGCGCCTTTGCTCCAAATCATGCAGGGCAGCCCAATTGATCTCGCTACCTTGCATATATTCATCTACAACCTGTTCCAGACTGGTGTCGGGCTGCACCTTAAAGCTTTTCTCTTCACGGGTTGTCAGACGGGTATAATAAATCCTCTCTCCCGCCAAAGCTGGACGCACAGCTTCATCTGCGTTTGCAAAACGCTCTATCCCTTCCCTAAGCTCATCAAGGCTTGTAGCTACAATTGCAAGCCGATAAGCATAGTGCCCGCGTCCCTGATTGCTTGTGAAACAAATATCTGGCAGTGTATGAGTTGTACGGTCCAAAAAAGTACGGTAACGGTCAACCAAAGCATTGAAGGAAGCTTTGCTCTTGGCAGACAACGTAAATACGTACGGCACGTCTTCTACACTGGCGGACAGGCTCCGCTCATCCTGCTCATATTCTTCTAATATGACATGGCAGTTGGTCCCTGCCAGACCAAAAGCACTGACCCCCGCCCGCCGTGGTACTCCTGCCTCCGTCTCCCATGGAACCAGCTCTGTATTCACATATACAGGCGATTCAATGAAATTAATGTGCGGATTCGGCTCGTTAAAATGTAGGGTTGCCGGAATCTCCTTCTTTTGCAACAACAGCACCGTTTTGATTAGACCCGCAATACCAGCTGCGGTGTCCAAATGACCGATGTTTGTTTTTACCGCACCCAGAGCACAAAAATGCCGCTTGTCCGTGTAGCTGCGAAAGGCATTGGTAATGCCTTCGATCTCAATCGGATCACCTAGACGAGTTCCTGTACCGTGAGCCTCGATGTAGGTTACTGTTTCAGGGGGTATGCCCGCATTGCGCCAAGCTTCCTTCATCAGCTCCGTCTGAGCCAAGGCACTTGGGGCGGTAATACCGTTGGACTTTCCATCTGAATTCATGGAACTCCCTTTAATAACGGCGTAGATATGATCCCGATCCTTCTTGGCCTTTTCCAGCGTCTTCAGTACAATGACTCCAAATCCCTCGCCCCAGACAGTTCCATTCGCTGCAGCATCGAAGGTACGAGCGACAGAATCAGGAGAAGCAATGCCGATATCCACCAGCCCCTCGTCTACAGGAAACAGGGTTAGGTTTAGTCCTCCAGCTACAGCCATGTCGCAGTCTCCAGTAATCAGCCCTTTAACCGCATGATGTACAGCAGCCAAAGATGCCGAGCAAGCAGTATCAATCAGATGACTGCCGCTGGCGAGATTCAGCAAGTAGGCCACCCGACTGGCTACGACTGAAATGGTATTGCCGGGCAAAGCATAAGGCTCCATGTTCTGAATCAGCTGCAAGTAGTCGGCATCTGTATCCCCTACGTACACCCCGGTCCGTGAGCCATACAATTCCTTTTCGGCGTATCCAGCATCCTCCAGTGCTTCCCAGGTAACTTCGAGGAAAATGCGCTGCAAAGGGTCCATACAACGGGCTTCCGCTGGCGTGATATTAAAATATTCTGCATCAAAACGGTCAATATGGTCCAAATACGCTCCTCTGCGATACTTAATCTCAGGGGCATATCGTTTACCTTTAAAATAATCTCGAATAGGCCGATCTACATCCGACTTGCGACTTTCCGGAAATTCTCTTACGGCATCCATGCCGTTTACGAGATTATCCCAAAATTCATCCGTTCCATTCGCCCCCGGAAAACGGCAAGCCATCCCCACAACAGCAATATCATCGACTTTTACCGTTTTGGCCTCATTTTCGAATAGCTCTTTTAGCATCGGTAGAGCTTCTGTTTTGGAGAGATGTTTTGCAGCCACCTGAGCTAGCAAGTAATTCTGAACCCGTTTCATATGTTATCCCTCCTTCAGATGGTCCAGCGCCCGTATAGACTGGCTTACATCCAGTGAGCCATCTTCAATTTGATCCAGCAGGCTCATGAGATCCTGATCCAGCTGTTCGTCATCCTTGGATTGATTTTCAAAATGATTCATATACGCTGCAATCGTAGGATAGGAGAACAGCTCAGCGACCGTCGCCTTGCTGCCCAGCGCGTGTTGCATCTTACGATGCAGTCGAACAATCGAGATGGAATTGCCGCCGATTTCAAAAAAGCTGTCATGGATGCCGACGTCCTCCGGACTTATATTTAAAATTCCGGCCCAGATTTTCGCCAGCATATGTTCTCTCTCGTTACGGGGCGCCACATATGCGGTTGAACGATGAACTCGCCGCTCCGGCTGTGGCAGATTTTTGCGATCAATCTTTCCGTTAGGAGTAAGCGGCATCTCCAGCAGTTCCATAAAAAATCCTGGAATCATATACTCAGGCAATAATTCACGCAGGTGAGTTGTCAGATCATCCACTTCAAGCCCTTTTTCCAGCGATGTAAAATAACATAAAAGATTGGTTACACCAAACTCATCAGTTTGGGCAACTACAGCCGTTTCCTTAATCCCTGGAAAGACAGATACAGCCCGTTCCACTTCTTTCAGTTCTACGCGATATCCTCGCACCTGAACCTGATCATCCTTACGTCCGCTGTACTCCAGGATGCCATCTGGTCGTAACAAGCCCAGATCTCCCGTACGATATAATCTTTCACCGGTTTTGGGATGCTGGGTAAAAGCCTTGTCAGTGGCTTCCGGCTTATTCCAGTACCCCGCCGTCAGACCAATTCCGCCGATACAAATTTCGCCTTTGACCTCAAAGGGGCACAACTGCCCCTCCTTATCCAAAATATAGACATGCGTGTTCGCAAGCGGCCTGCCTAATGGAATACTCAACTCACCTTCAGCCGGAGATGCATCAATCAGGTAACAGGTTGCATAAATAGCTGACTCGGTCATGCCGTAAATGTTGGCAATCTTGGCTTCCTGGAACGTGCTGTACCAGTCTCGCACCCCATTGACGAGCAAGGCTTCGCCTCCATTGAATACCCACTTTAGTTCCGGCAGCGGATGGTCTGTCTCATCGGTCGGAATCGCATCCAAAAAGAGACTCATCTGGGCTGGAACAAACTGGGTAATGGTAACCTTGTCATCTCGCAGCTGTTCATAGAGCCTTTGTGGATCTTTGACCGTATCCGAACTGAAAATGGACAGCTTGGCTCCATAAATCAAGGGCCAGAAGAACTCCCATACCGAGTCGGTGAAGCTGGCGGAAGTCTTCTGCGCAATCACATCTGCTGCGGCCAGACAGAAAGTATCCTGCAACCAAAAAAGCGTGTTCAGCACAGCCTTATGCGTCATCATGACTCCTTTGGGATCTCCTGTGGAGCCTGAGGTGTAAATCAGATATGCCAGATCATTTTCACAGGCAGGACAGTGCCAAGAAGCCTTTCCCTGGTGCTCCCAATCCGATCGTTGATACACAGTCAGCTTATCTGTTTGCACCTTTGTTTCGTCGAGGCAGACAGCGGTCGTCATACTCTCCGGCAAATCTTCCAGCATCGTCTGCAGCTTGGCAGACTCGGTGATCAGCACACTGCAGGCACTGTCGCGCAGCATATATTGAATCCGTTTTTTCGGATAATCCGGATCAATAGGTACATAGGCCGCCCCTGCTTTTAATACACCGAAAACAGCCACCAAAAGCTCAATTCCCCGTTCCGCTACCACCGCTACCCGCTGGTTAGGCCGCACACCTACTGCGTACAGTAGGCGGGCCATTCGGTTCGCTTGTTCCTCCAGTTCGGCATATGTGATGGAAGAACCATATTCTTCAATAGCAGTATGCTGAGGGGTTTTCGCGACCTGACGGACAAACAAATCAGGAATCGTCAGCTGTTCCTCATAAGCCTTGCTGGTCTGATTCATCTCCGCAATGACGCGTTCCTCATCTGCCGATAGAATTTCAAATGCATCAAAATCAAGATCCATAGGAGCTACTCCTGAACCGGAATTGCAGCAGATCCAGCCGATTGACCTACCAAGCTATTTGTGAAAAAGTCCACTAATCGGTCTATGCCTTCGTTGTATCGCGTTGTAGAGTAGGACAGGCGCAGCATTTTCGGTAATCCAAAATCAGAACCCGGCACTGTCGCCACTTGTTTGGCTCTCATTATTTGTTCCGCCAACTCCAAACTCGTCTCAATGCCGTGCTCGTCCATGTACTTTTCACAATCGAGTGTGAAGTAAAAGCTGCCTTGAGCAGGAATGGCACGTACGAGTGGAACCTCATTGAACCGCTCTACCGTATAATCCCGTCTTGCTTTGTACAGGCTGACCAGTTGCTCAATCTCTTCGGGATGCGCCAATGCTTCCAGCGCGCCAAACTGCACGACAGGGTCGGCTGTCAACAAGGTATGATGCTGTATGACCGTAAGCGGTGTGACCAGCTCGTCAGGAACGATACAGTAGCCAACGCGCCGACTGTACATCCGGTATCCTTTGGAGAAAGCATTCGTCGTAATAAAAGCTGATTTGGTATCCGTCAGCTCCAGTACCGAGGTGCTTCGTTCATCAAAGCAAACATTGGCATAAATCTCATCATTAATGACTACAGCCTGTCCGTCGATGATTTCATCAATGGCGTACAGTTCTTCTTTCGTTAAAATATTGCCTAACGGATTGCCAGGCGAATTAATTACCACAATTTTGGTTTTATCCGTGAAGTTTTCCCTGAAGGAATCCAGATCGAGTGCCAGCGTATCCAGATTAATATCATAGTAGCGAACGTTCGCCCCTACCAATTGAGCGCAGAAATGATACAGGGAATAATACGGACGCGGCAGCAGTACCTCATCCCCTTCTTTCGCTAATAAATAAAACAAATTCCGGAACAAGGCACTGGTGCCCACATTAATCAAGATATTGTTAGGGTTAATGTCCAGATCGTAGGTTTTCTTGTATTCCTCCGCCAAAGCTTCCTTTAATTCCGGCAAGCCCGGTGGGAATACAAGCGAGCTTTTTTCAAAGGTATCTAATGCATCCTTCATCGACTGAATAATATCCTCGTGCAAAGGTAGCTCGGATTTTCCCAAGGTCATCCGAATGACCTCCTTGGAGCCGTTTTTCTCAAATTCATAAGCCATTTGATCCAGAACGAACATTAAAAACCGATTGTCGTAAAATTCAATAGATGATCTCAATTCCATTTGTAATTGCCTCCTTTGAATGAAACGCACGTTAATGGGATACTTTGGACAGGCTAGACACACTACCAGCAATGGTCTTGATTATTTTGTGATACCTCTCCAACATAGAGTGAACATAAGAAGATTCCAGCAAAGCGGTATTCCACCTCAGGGAACAGGTCAGTCCGGTTGTTAATCTCACAACAGACAGTTGCAGTGCTGCTGGTTCTGAGGGATATACACGTAATCCCACTTCCCCTACCACAGGTAAAGAGCTCGTGCAGTCCTCTTCGCAAAAGATGACGTTAAAACGGGTGGAATACTCCGCCCCGCTCTTCAATACATTAGGGTCCAGCAGCAAATGAAACGGATATAAAACGGCTTGAAGTGCAGCTTGATACTTGTCCTTCACTTTTTCTAGCAAAGGATTAAACGACGAAAGCCCCTCCATTGAAACTCTGACTGGCACAGGATACTGGATACGTAAAGGTATTCCACTCCCCTGCACCGGATGTCCCTCGGGATGAACGACATGGATCAAAAGCTCCTCCGCCTGCGTCAATTGCCGCAGCAGCAAGAAATAACATGCGAATAAAATGTCCGTAACACTACTATCATGACTGGAGGCAAAAATGTGTAAAGCTTCAGTCTCCTGTGTGGCAAGAGCCACTTCAATGGAATCCCACTCAGACGTTACAGAAGCATCTTCTCCTCGTTTGAACGGCAATCCGATTTGAGGAAGCGGATTTCGTAAAGCTTCGGTCCAGTACGCTTTTTGCGGCTCCAAATATCCTTCCTGCAACAACTGATGCTGCCAATAGGTAAAGTCAATCTGCGGGATTGACTGAAATGTGTGGACTGCATCTACTACCGAATCCGTAACAGCGGCGGAATAGCGGATAAACAGTCGTTCCAGCCAATCTTTCATGTCCAGACATTCCATTAGTAATGGATGAACAGCCACGATCAATTGGCACCGTTCGTTGTTGTCACACCCCAAGCACACCCGATACAGCGGCCCTTGTCGTGGCTCAAACGGGTTACGATACTCGGCAGCCACACTAGAATCCGCCCAAGAAGCCGCATCCTCCTCTATGACATCCGTGAATGTGTAATCCAACGGTAAGTGTCCCTGTACCTGCTGAACTGGTCCTTGCTCCTCTTCGTGAAAGGTTATTCGGAGTGTGCTGTGTTCGGCTTGCAGTTCTTCCAACACCCTGACAAATAACGTCTGATCCACCTTGCCTGTCCACGCTGCACGAACGATCACATGAGGAGTTGATCCCCGATGTCGCCATAACTGCTTTTGGTAAAAAGATAAAGGATGCCACTCAGCCTCTGGTGGCGGGCAAATCGGAGGAATCGCAAAAGTGGAGTCCTTTACCTGCCGCTGCCGCCTCATGTTCTCCGCTTCTTCAGGTGAAAAAATCCGGTACTCTGCCAAAGCTTGTTCAGGCTGGTCCAGAATCTGGTCGATCAGGCTGAGCAAGTGTCCTGCAAGTGTAGTGATTGTCTGTTGGTGAAACAAGCGGGAATAATACTCAAAGGTGCAATTTAGCTCTCCCTGCATCCCTTGAAAAATGTCGAGCTTCAAATCCATGGTTGAGCTGTGTTTGGCCCAGTCCACCATGTCCAGCGTCACATCTCCCATCGTAAATTGGGTCCTCTGCATCCCCTGATTATGTAAAATAAGCATGGTGTCAAAAATAGGGTTGCGTGAAAGATCACGTTTCTGATCCAGGTGCTCCACCATCTTTTCAAATGGATAATCCTGATGATCATACGCAGCTATAGTCCGATGAGCCACCTCCTTTAAAAAGTCTGTAAAGCAGCGCTCTCCTGCCGGGGTATTACGGATAGGTAAATAGTTCGTAAAAAGACCTATCGTATGCTCTACCCCCGTATAACGTCTTCCAGCAATGAGAGAACCTACAATGACATCCTCCTGCCCTGTGTATTGATACAGCAGCACATTGTATACAGCCAAAAGCGTCATATATAGCGTAGCCCCATGTTCTTGTCCCAGGGCCCGCAAGCGGTCAGCAGCCACCTTGTCAATCGTGAACGAATACATGCCCCCTTCAAAAGTCATCACAGGCGGCCGTGGATAATCACTGACCAGATTCAAAACCGGTAGACCCGCCTCCCGCCCTTCCGTTAACGTCTTCAGCCAAAATTGCTCCTGTTGCAGCATCTGCTCGCTGTGCAGAAAAGCATTTTGCCATACTGCATAGTCCTTATACTGAATACGTAGCGGTGGCAAGCTCTGCCCGCTATAAAGACTGGTAAATTCCCGAATGAGGATTTCCATGGAAACACCATCTGAAACAATATGATGCATGTCAAACATCAGCAAATGCTTGTCCTCTTCATCACGCTGATCCGTTAATCGCAGCAAGCATACACGAAGTAAAGGCGCCTCTCCCAAGGAAAACGGCTGTACAAATTCTTCCATCAGCTTTTGCACATCGGCTTCTTCTGAAGCCACTCCCAGTGATATCGCAAGCTCAACTTCCGGAAGAACACTTTGCACAATTTCATCCTCTGCGACATCAAACACTGTCCGAAAGGATTCATGACGATGAATGATCGCAGCAAATGCGTATTTTAAGCGCTCCACGTCCAAACGCCCAGTGATCATAGCCGCTCCGGGCATGTTGTAGCTCAAATTATCTTCTGCCAGCTGCTTTAGAATAAACTGACGCCGCTGTGCGTTGGATACGGGGTAAAATGCTTGTGGAGACACTGGTTCGATAGACGGGTAATCCGTTGTTTCTCCTCCTGAAACAAGCTGGGCAAGCTCACGAATACAAGGGTGTCCAAACAAATCAACCAATGTAATTCTCGTGTGGAACACCTGACTGATGGCTGTAATCAGATCCGTAGCCAGCAGTGAGTCTCCACCCAATTCGAAGAAATCAGCATCTATAGAGAGCTCGTCAATACCCAAAATCCGTCCCCAAATGCGTGCCAGCCTGTCTTCCGTTTCCGTCGGAACATACCCGTCAAGAAAGGAAACACGTACTTCGTTATAGGCTGGTACCTGTTCGTTACGACTACTACTTCGACGTTGGATCGGCGGCTCCACCCAGTAGCGCTGCTTGTCCCAGGCGTATGCAGGCAAAGGAACTTTGACACATCCACCTGTCGAATAATCCTCCGACCAGCGTCTGTTCTCTCCGTTAACATATCGCCGGGCAATCATTCGTGCATCTGTATCCAGCCTCATTTCTGCCAGGGGCAGGGGCTCGCTATATATAGTGCAAAAAATCCCCTGTTGCTCCAGCCCTGTTCCATCCTGATAGACCAATGCGTTATAAGCCTGGCGCAGCTTTGAGCAAAGACTGATCCGATCCGAAACTGGAATTGCCAATCGATAAGCATGATGCTCTCTGCCCGTGTTCAGGACATAACAGATATTTTCCAAAGGTGGAATATCGTCACTCTCCAAAAAATCAATATATCGGGCAGTCAATCTTCGCAGCGAATCCTCACTATATGCCGAAAGCGTAAATACTCGTTCCTCACCGCAGGGTGCATCGGAGGACGATGATAATGAGGGCCTGCTGCCTTGATACTCCTCCAGCACCACGTGACAATTTGTACCGCTTAGCCCCCATGAACTGATACCCGCTCTCAGCGGAATCCCGTCCTCACTTCGCCAATCAGCTAGCTTTGTATGAATATAGACCGGAGAACTATGCAAGTTCATCAACGGATTGGGATACGCAAAATGCAGGGTAGGCGGAAGTTTTTTACGCTGTAAAGCCAGAATCATTTTAATTAGCCCTGCCATGCCCGAGGCCGAATCCAGATGACCGATATTGCTTTTGACTGAGCCGATTCCACAAAATTGTCTTTTTTGCGTATACCTGCGAAAAGCATTTGTAATCCCTTTGATTTCAATCGGATCTCCAATTTTGGTCCCTGTTCCATGAGCCTCAATGTAAGAGATCGTCGACGGATCAATGCCTGCACGCTTCCAAGCCTCTACAATCACTTCTTCCTGGGCTCGGGCATTCGGGGAAGCCAATCCGTTGGAGGCACCATCCTGATTGATAGCACTTGCTTTAATCACCGAGTAAATATAATCGTGATCCTTCTCAGCTTGTTCCAGTGGCTTGATTAGAACAACGCCACAACCTTCACCCCATCCCGTACCATCGGCATCAGCATCGAAGCTGCGTGATTGTCCTTGCGACGAGGTGATCCCAAGCCCTCCCGGTTCCAATCTGGTGGGTAAAGCGCCAATGGCTACTCCGCCCACCAAAGCCATACTGCAATCTCCAGCAAGCAATCCTTCACATGCAAGATGCAAAGCGACAAGAGAGGAGGAGCAGGCGGTCGCTACACTGAGTGCAGGCCCAGATAGATTCAAGGCATAAGCCAGACGGCTTGCGATCACGGGCGGAAAATTCCCGACAAAAGCGGTGGATGAATCACTTTCGATCAGCTCCTTGTACCTCGCTTCACTATAGCCGACATATACGCCCATCCGTGAGCCACGGATACGTTCTCCGCCATAACCTGCATCCTCAATGGCCTCATAGCCGGTTTCCATAAACATACGCTGCTGTGGGTCCATATATTTGGCTTCCCCTGGAAGAATATTAAAGAATGCAGCGTCAAACGTATCTATTTCGTCTAGATAGCCTGCTGGCATATACGGCCCTTGATTGTGTTCATCCAAAAAAGGACGGATCAGTTCCAAACGTGAACTTGGAAACGTTCGTATCCCATTCAGACCATGGACCAGATTGTTCCAATATTGCTCCTTGGTATCTGCTTGCGGGAATCGTCCAGCTACGCCGATGATGGCTATATCCCTGTTGCGGTTTATCCCCTCATGGACTGCAGACGATGACGCAGCTTTGAGCTGAACTTGATATTGCTTGATCAGAGAATACGCATGCTCTTCGGATAATTCCTGTTTGGCTACAAGCTGCAAAATGGCTTCAACAAACGTATCCCTCATATGCTTTCATATCCTTTCATAGCCTCATCCACTGAAATAGCGTCCTCCTTTACCCGCTTGATCAGACTCCGCAAATCCTCATCCGCATGGTCAAGGTCAGAAGCTTTGACCGATGATTGCGGGCCTTCGGTTATCACTTCTCTCGTACTGGCAGCAAGCCTGCCTTCTATAAATTGCGCCAGCTGTGAAACTGTACCGTATGAGAACAGGTCTCCGGCCTCCACTTCAGGATCAACCCGTTCATTCAGAAGACTCAGCACTTTTAAAATAAGCAGCGAATCCCCACCAATTTCAAAAAAATGTTGACTCACATCAATTTCTTCGTATCCCAGCACCTCGGCCCAAATTTGAGCAATCTGCTGTTCCAATTCTGTGTAAGGTTCTGTCGGTTTCCCTTTCAGACTGACCTTCACATCTGTCACCAAACGGTTAGGCTTGACGAATGACGGAGCTCCTACCTCCTTGGTGAATAGCGGTACAGCTCGTCGTCGATCCGTCAGCATATCCGGTGCAAGCTGAATTTTCATCATCGGCGCCCATTCACGGAGCTTCTGTGTATCAAACTTGCCGATGGCCACTTGATCCAGCGGACAAGACAAGCTCATGTGGAAAGCAGCCAGTGCATCCGGTACAGGCATATAATCCATACAGCCTGGTCCTGTAAGTCCCTCCCATGCGTACCAGTTGATTGCCAACGTCGTTTGCCCCCGCATGTTCCGCTGTGCGCTGAAGGCATCCATAAAAGTGTTGGCAACCGCATAATCCCCACCGCCAGCTCCGCCCCATAGCGAAGCTACCGAAGAGAAGAGAACGAAGAAATCTGTCTCTTGCTCAGCAAGAAGCTTATCCAGTACTAACGTGCCATGAATTTTGGGGCAAAGTACCTTCCCAAAGTCATCCCTATTCTGAACTTCCAGCGGACGGCTGGTATCGCCGCTAGCTGCTGCGCAATGAACCACTCCTTTAATGGGGCCAAAACGAGCTTGCACATCTTCAAAAATCAGCTGCACCTGCCTAAAATCAGACACATCTCCCGCGTAGTAATGGACCTGTGAGCCGTGTTTTTCCATATCTACAAAGGCTGACAACTTACGATAAGTTGCAGCATCAGCTTGTCTTTCCACCGGATCATGTATAATTTGTGACCAATGCTCTTTTTCCGGCAGCTCTGTCCGATTCAGAATGACCAGATGGATCGGGGCTTGCTGGGACAAATACCGGCAGACCTCAAGTCCCAAGCCTCCTGCACCACCAGTCACGATATACACCGCACCCGGACGAATGGTGACGGAACGCCGAGCTGGAATATTCGGATGATTCCGAGTATCCGGGGTGCTTACCATGTCCGATTCCAGACGGGCCATGCCTTGGATATATCGTTCCTGACGGATGACAACGAACGAATCTGTTTTATTTTCTTGCAGCTCGGTCATGATCAGATCCGCAACTTGCTCCCTCGTGTGGTGGATCGTATCAACATCCAGTCCGAAACATTGCAATTGTGGATGCTCCTGAGAAATAACCTTCACTAAACCGTGAATCGCAGATTTTTCAGGTGATATATACTGTTCATCCGAAATCCGCTGTGTAAAGTTCGAGACCACTCGCAAATCGAACGTTTCATGTAAACCCTGATGCAGTAATGCTTTTGTCAGAAAATAAAGGCTATAGACACCTGACTCCAAAGCAACATCAACAGTTTCAATATTGACTGGAGTTGAAGGGGGATCTGTGCAGGTCCAGAGATGAACGATACCGTTCAAGCGCTGATTCCGTTGTCTCAGTTCACTCATGAGTTGAAGGTAATCTGCTTCTACACCCGCTCGGATGGTGTATTGATGATGGCTCTGTTTTTCAAACATCTGCCCCATCTCTATGGTCACCACCTGATGGTCAGAATGCGTCAAGCGAAGCGCCAGCTCGTCACCAATTCCCAGCTTGTCTTTAAAGATTAGCCAGTTTCCCTGAACTAGTGCACCTTCTCTTGTCTTCTTCAGTTCTTTTGGAGTCCAGCGAACACGGTACATTAAATCTTCGATTGTACTCACCTGTGCTTGTTCACTCATTCGACCGATAATCAGTGCGGTCTCAGCCTTAGTACGGTTTGGCAAACGCACAGGGAAGGTCCGTACTTCCGTGAATTGCTCTTCCTTCAACAACTGCTCCCATGTTTCCGTCGGAACCAGTGGAGAATCCTTTCGTATATCCTGATCTTCGAACAGCCACCATCCCTCTGTCATTCCCCACACGAGATTTTCCGCAGGCTCGTTCTGCACCTTTTCGATCATAAACAGGGCTCCACCAGGGGCAAGTACCTTTTTCAACTGAGACAAGGAGGTTCGTAAACGGCTCGTGGCATGAATCACATTCAGACCAATAATGATATCAAACTGTTCCGGCACAAAGCCTTGTGCCAAAGGATCCTCTTCAATATTAAAAGTCTGATATTGAACAAACGGATACGCTGCAAACTGCTTTTGTGCTTCCAAAATGATGCCCCGTCCCAAATCGGTATAGCAATACTCCACTTGGAGACCTGCTATGACTGGAAAAAGTACCTTACCCACCGTTCCCGAGCCAGCCCCGACTTCCAGAATGCGGAGCCGTTTTCCCGCTTGTGCTAAAATATGCTGCTTTAATGCGTCCAGCGCCATCGTCTCACACAGATCGCCCAGGGTACGTCCCTGATTGGCAAAGCCCGCCAGAAATTGCGATGTGCCATCGGGAAACAGTACACTCAAAGGCGATCTTTTCCCCGTTAATACAGCCGGATAGGCGTCCAGACAATACTTCAACACCTTGAAGGTTCCAGCAAATGCCGGATATTGCTCGATGTATTGGGTACATAACATCGACAGGTCGGGAACTGACTGATCAACGGTCAGCATTATATTTTCACCGTCCAAGCGTACGTGGCCCTGCTTCTCTACGAAACGCAGCATGAACCGGAAGAGACGCTGATATGTGGAGGTGATCCCTATCGTATGCAGCATTTCAGACTCTTTGTATACTTTTCCAGGTTGTGTGAGCGTCCCCCATTGCCTGAATAGTTCGATGATAAGCTGGGCCGCAAATTCATCAACCGCCTCTTTATATCCCTGGACTACCGCGAATCCGCTCTCCTCCAATAACCGTTCACCGAATTGAAAAACCATCTCGGTAGCCTGCCAGAAATCAGGAGCTCCCTTCTGCGTGCCAGCGATCAATTCCGCACTGGCTGGTACATCCGGTGATTGCTGAACTTTAGGTTCAACCCAGTAGCGCTTCTCTTCAAACGGGTAGCCTGGAAGAGGGACACGCACCCGGTTCTGTCCGCGATAATAGTCATCCCACTCCAGCTCACTGCCCTGCATATAAGCCTCCACCAAACGTTCCAGTGATTCCGCAGGTTGGACTCTGTACGGCGCTGGATTTCCCCCTGTTTTGCCTATCGTATTTACGTATATTCGTTCGCGATCTAGTAATATGGAAGCCGCATTTTGATCGCCCTGCTCTGCAAACAGCTTGAGTTTACGCTGTAATTCTTCCTGCGAGCTGACGACGGTAGCCAAACGATAAGCATCGTTTCCACGACTGATATTGGTGCAGTAACAAATGTCTGCCAAAGCTTCGTGGTTATTTCCCAAATAAGCCGCAAACCTCTCGGCATAAGCGTAGAGCGCTTGTTCGGTCCGGGCAGACAAAGTGAACAAATATTCTTCGCCCGGAGGCGGAGCTTCTCTTTGGAGCGTATATTCCTCCAATACAACATGGCAATTCGTTCCGCTCAGACCAAATGAGCTTACACCTGCACGACGAATCCCGCATTCAGGCATCCATTCCTGAAGTGACGGAGCGACATAAACCGGAGAATTGACAAAATCAATATGCGGGTTAGGCACTTTAAAATGAAGGGATGCTGGAATCTGGCGTTTGGTCATGGCCAGCACTGCCTTCATAAACCCGGCAATCCCTGCTGCTGAATCCAGATGCCCGATATTGCTCTTGACCGATCCTACCGCACAGAACTGTTTACGATTTGTATAACGTCCAAAAGCCCGCGCAATGCCTTCCATTTCAATAGGATCGCCTAGCTTGGTGCCTGTTCCATGTGTCTCGATATATGAAATTGTCTCTGGATCAATCCCCGCGCGCTTCCAGGCTTCCTCAATCACATCAGCCTGCGCAGCGGCATTAGGAGCGGTCATTCCGTTGGATCGCCCATCCGAGTTAGCCGCGCTTCCTTTGATCACTGCGTAAATATAATCACCATCAGCCACGGCCTGCTCCAGTGACTTGAGTACAACAGCACCTACTCCTTCGCCACCACCTGTACCGTCCGCCGATGCGTCGTACGCTTTCGTCTTGCCATCAGGCGCGGCGATTCCCATATTGAAGAGATTTTCATCTACCATCGACAGGTACAAATTGACACCGCCAGCCACAGCCATTTCGCAGCTACCAGACGTGATCTCCTGTACCGCATGATGCACAGCCATGAGTGAAGAGGAACAGGCCGTGTTAATGACCTCTGCCGGGCCTGTCCAATTAAAGACATAAGCAATTCGTCCGGCAATCACAGCTTGTAAATTCCCCGGTATAGCAGAGGGCTCAATCTGTGGCATCAGGTCCAAATATTGCGGTGTACCTGTTCCTACAAATACTCCCGTCTTCGACCCGTACACCTCTTTTTCCGAGTATCCCGCATTCATCATTGCTTCCCAAACAACCTGTAATAGCAGGCGCTGCTGTGGGTCCATCATTCGTGCTTCATTGGGAGCTATATGGAAAAACGATGCATCGAAGCCATCAATTTGCTCCAGATATGCCCCTTGCGGCAACGATCCTAGCTGTCCAGCTACATTATCTGAACCATGAACTATATCCTGTAACCGATGAGTTGGAATGTCGCGAACAGCATCCACCTCGTGACACAGATTGTCCCAGAAGGCATCGCAACTGTCCGCCATAGGAAAACGACAAGCCATGCCAATCACAGCAACATCACCGTGTCTTCCCTTGGCTCCAAGCTCAGCCCTGTGGATATGTTGCCGTCTTGTATCCATTTCGCGAAGGGGTTTGATAGGTTTCTCCACACCGCCGGACTGAATGATTTGGGCCTGCATCGCGATCGTATGATGTGTAAAAAGCTGCGGAATGGTCAGCTGAGTCTTCAGTAAATGTTGGATTCTGCTTTGCAGTCGCACGATAGACAACGAGTTGCCACCTGCTTCAAAAAAACTGTCCTCCACACTAACGGCAGGCACGGACAGCAACTTCTTCCAGATATCCGCGAGTTGTTCCTCCAACTCATTACGTGGTGCCACATATGCACGAGTATGGACTACTCCAATCCGTTGCAAAGGCAGCGCCTTTTTATCCACCTTGCCATTTGCCGTGACAGGCATGGACTCCAGACAAACTACATGTGCCGGAACCATATAGTCCGGTACATATTGCTTCAGGTACAATTGGATGTCATTGGTTCCTAACGGAGATGCTTTCGAGGTCTTCAGCCTCTTCAATGTATAAAAGGCTGCGAGTTCCTCGGTGTGCTCTCCTGATCCATGCGGGATGACCACCGCTTCTTTGATAGACGGATGACTTCTGAGAAGAGACTCAATCTCTCCCAGTTCCACACGCATTCCTCGGATTTTAACCTGATCATCCGATCTGCCTATAAATTCCAGATTATCGTCTGGCAACCATCTCACCAGATCGCCTGTTTTATACATCCGCTCTGTTTGGGTTCCAAACGGGTTCGGCACAAAGCGTTCGTCCGTCAAGCGTGGATTGTATAAGTATCCTCGCGCCAATCCAGCTCCAGCGATGAACAGCTCTCCAGTCGCCCCAAAGGGCAGCAAGCGTTGCTGTGGATCTAGAACATACACCTGATAATTTAATAGCGGCTTGCCTATGGGTAGAGTTGCCCGTTGCTCTACAGGTTGGCATTCATACAAAGTCGTATTAATAGCCGCTTCTGTCGGGCCGTAAATGTTAAACAGCTTGTCTATGTTCAGCTTATCGCGTAATTGCTGTACCAGTTGCCCGCTACAAACCTCACCTGCCATGATGATAAAAGCAAAGGGATGCTCAATATCCGGTGCCTGCTCCAACAGCACTTCCATTAGTGAAGGTACGGTATTTAACACATTAATCCGTTCCTTCCGTACCAATCCCCAAAAGGCGCTTGGATCTGTCTTGGCTTCTTTTGAAACCAGGTACAATGTCCCTCCGGTAGCTAAAGGCAAAAAAATCTGCTGCACAGAAGGATCGAATGTGAATGGAGCCATCAAAACATGCCTCAACTCTTCATGGAAATCATAGCTATGTTTCAGCCCAGCCAATTGATTAACAATATGTCGATGCTCTATCATCACGCCTTTGGGCGTTCCAGTCGAGCCTGATGTATATATGACATACGCCATATGATCAGGTCTGCCTTGAACTGGCAGATTGGATGTCTCGCCTGTATAGAAGGCGGGACTGGACAGATCAAGCACTGTTCCTTGAAAAGGATGGGCATCCACATACTCTGACGGTGAGATCAGCAACTCCATCCGACTATCCGTAAAAAGCTGCTGTACCCGCTCTGCTGGAAACGCCGGATCTATCGGACAATACGCCCCTCCTGCCTTTAGTACCGCCAGGATTGCCACGATAACTTCCACCGTCGGCTCAGTCATGATGCCGACAATATCATCTGGACCCACTCCATGACGTTGTAAAGCACGGGCAAGTTGATTGGCTCTTGCATTTAGCTCTCTGTAACTAATGCAATATTCTGCTTCGACTACAGCAGCTTGCTCAGGCGTTTGTACCACCTGTTCTTCGAACAACTGATGCAGCATATTCACATCCGTCAGTTCTACAGCCGTCTGATTTAAGCCCTTTACTAGAAGCTCTCGTTGCTGTGGAGCCAGCATATTTGCCGCATCATCCTCCAGAGAAACCGCTGATTTCTTAGGCCATTGAGCCAGAACATACAGCAAGTTGGCAGCAAAGGATTCAAGCAAGGACATCGAGTACACCTCAGGTCGATAAACGAGTTGCAGTATCCGACCTTCTTCTTCGTTCGGTACAAGCTTGATTATCAGATCGAATCGATCCAGGTCATCGACCGCCGTTTGTAATCCCTCATCCACACATGCCAGTTGCCACAGTTCTTGCAGCTCTCTTCCATGAAGAGATGTCCACTTGTCATAGAGAAGGGACAAAGAATTGGCCTGATGGTTCAATGTTCGGGAAAACTCGGCCTTCATGTCTTCGTTTAGCTCACGCCACGTTCGACTTCCTTGAACCCGAGGCTTGAGAAAAAGCAGACTCCCTGGCTCGGATTGGGCCTGTACAAGCGTCGTCGTGCCAATACATATATCTTCTGACTGCGAATAGCGATGGAGTAGCCCTGACAGCGCCGTCAGAAACAAAATAAAACGTCCCAGTTCCGAGCCTTTCGACATTTGATCCAGTTGGCGGATTGTCTCCCTGGGAATAACCCGTTCTAACGTTTCTCTGCGTGCTCCCGGTTGATAGTTAGACTTGCTTTTGCTTACAGGCAATAATTCCCGCGGCAGATCTTGAGACCATTTTTTCATCCAATATTCTTCAATGATCCGGTCTTTCAGATGCGTACTCTTGTCCATACACACTCCCCTCTCTGTCAACCGTTCCCGGCCTTCATGAGCTGACGAATCCACATGATCTTTAATTGGTGGACTACTTGATTAATTCACTATTCAAAATACTCAGTCTCTCCTCAAAAGGAGGATGCACGTGCTTCAATTCTTTCTCCCATTCCGCCTTGCAGCTGCAATCCAGATGCTCCAGAACGCTTGGATCAAGAGTGTGATTATACTCCTTCAACGCCTCCATCACTCGATCACTGCATTGCGGGCAATTGTAAGGCACCCCGACAGGAGAAGGATAAAATTGGAACAATCCGACGATGATCTTCCCCAAATGCGCCGTCCGTTTTACCACCTCAACGATGCTCCAGAGCCATGCCGGTTTATAGGCCTCTTGATCACTTAAATACTGCACCAGTGTATAATCCTGTACGGTACAGCTTTCCAGTGAAACAGTCGTCGTACCGATCTCAAAAGCATGTTCAATCGTTTGTACGGCATGCTCGATAGCCTCTTGTTCCGTAATAAAAGGCGGCTTCAGCAACACATAGCTGCGTAAATTTAGCTCCTGAGTCACCAAGCGGGCGGCCTTGTCAAATTGTTTTAATGAAAAGCCCTTGTTTATGCATACATACCGCAAAAAATCATCAATCATTTCAAGTCCCATGGCGACTTCCACATGCTTATCCGGTAAAAGGCGCTTAATTTCCGCCATATTTTCCTGCGTTACAAACTCGGGTCTGGTTTCAATAACCAGCATTTTGATTTCGGGCTTTTCCCCAACCATGCGTATGATCTCCCACAATGCTTCAGCTGGAACTTCATTGTCGTTGAGAATGGAACCGTTATTATACAGATTGAGTAAAGGATATTTGGTAAAATCAATCCGATTGAACTCCTTCCGAAATTGCTCCAAATAATAATGGGCGGAAAGAGGGCCGTCTTTGCGCGTTTGCTTGGCTAAATGACCGCACATGGTGCAGCCGTTTCCATTTTTCAGAGCCCACTCGCATCCGTTCGACATTAAATACATGACTGCGCGTTGGTAGTTTTTCCCTTGAAAGTTTTCCTCACGAATATCCGTTTCTGTCGCTACTTTGTCCAAATGATACTGTTCATCCGGAATTTTGGCGTGAATTTCCTTCATTAAATTAGCAATGAGTCGGTAATAGTGGGCAGTTTCCTTCGTAGTCATCCATTGATAGGAATCCATTTGTTCCCAGTCCTTCGGCTTTCTCATCTTCATACACCCCTTTTCAAAGTATCCGGGCTATAATCAAATTCAATCGCCCAGACCTCTTGCAGTCCCTTTTCCATCTCCGTCAAGGAGTGAATATCCTGAATAGCACAATCTCTTTCTGTAACCATCAGCCTGAGCAAAGCGACATAACGTTCACATAAGAGTTCTATTATCGATGTTTCATATGTTGAAGGCTGATACAACATTTGGATGGCTGTTTGCTCCATTTGATGAATACTCACTAGAAGTGAATAATCCGTTACGCTATGCCCGGCAAAGGATTCCAAGGTCAATTCACTTTGTCGATTGATCTCCAGCGGATAATTTTCAATCACGAGCAATGTATCAAATAGAGGCTCTGTGCTTCTGAAATTTCCGTAAGACTGTATATCCACAAGCGGTGTTGTTTCGTAAGGCTGCCTCGCTATACTCGCTTGCTGAACATCGAGCAGCGCTTGTTGCAGCGTATCGCTATTCCCAGACTGCAACCGCATAGGAACCGTGTTCATCAGAAGACCTACCATTCGTTCAATTCCAGGCAAGCTGCTGGAGCGGCCAGATACTGTTGTGCCGAAAAGCACGTCTTGCCGACCGCTAACCCTTTGTAGCAGAACGCCCCAAGCCGCTGTAAAAAGGGTACCTATCGTTACCGATTCTTCCTTCGCAACAGCTTCCAGCTCACTCACCAGATCTGGCGGCAATATATACAATTCGCAAGCCGTATCGCTTATTTTTGGGGCAGAAGTGGTATTAAGCAGGTACAGGGGCTGAGCTTCATATCCAGCCAGATAAGCTTGCCAAAATGCCTTGCTTCCGCTCTTATCCTGCTTTCCAAGCCATTTCACGTACTCTCGGAAACGCGGCTTGCTTATCTGTTCCGGTTCTCGGCCTGCACGCAGCGTATGATATGCGTGGATAAACTCACCCAGCACAATGCCATTACTCCAGCCATCCATCACAATATGATGGTTGCTGACCATCATGATATGACGGTCGTGCGTCAGCCTAAACACTGTAATCCGCAATAGTGGGCCCTCGGACAGGTCAAACCCTACAGCGCGGTCTGCCTCTCGCAGCTCCTGCAATACCACCTCTTGCTCCATCTCTGCCATTTCTGTGAGGTCATGGAAAGCGAAAGATAGTACGCGTCCTTTTAGGATAATCTGAACCGGGTTCTGGATCTTTTCCCAGCGGAATACGCTTCTCAGCACTTCATGCTGTTGAACCGTCCATTTCCACGCCTCACAGCAGACAGACAGATCAAGCTGGCCACGTAGCGTATAGCTGTATTGTTCAAAATAAGCTCCTGTGTCCTTGTCCCGCAAATAGTGGTAGAGCATCCCTTCCTGCATGGGAGTCAAACCAATAACATCCTCCACACGTGTTTTGTTCAATGGACGGTGGCTCATGGTTGTTCCCCCTTACATTTGAATGATAGTGCCAATCCCATATGCGAATAGTCCCTCTTGCGGGTGACGGATAAACGGTTCTCGACAGCCTGTTGGGTCTACAAATTCCTGAAAGGACGGATAACTTTGTTTCACTTCGTCCCAAAAAACGCCAACATCGTATCCTCTTCCCCACGTCTCAGGTCGCATGCTGATATCATGAAAAGCAATCATACCGCCCGGCGCCACCAGTTCTTGATACATGCGGAAATCCGAACTCACACCACCGTAGGAATGATCTCCATCAATAAATAGAAGGTCAATCTGGCGATTTCCCAGAACCTTTTTTAAATCCTGTTTGGTCGAGCAGTGAAATGAACGATCGCGAATAAAAGAAAACTGCTGTTCCGCGCTGCCGAAACTGGAGTAAAGCTTCACCTCATTGTCATCCTGACCACCTCCATACGGTCCACCCGGATAATCAATACTGACGAGCAGGGCTTCTGGATCGGCCAGTTGGCTCAAGCAATAAAATACGCCGCCGCTGGCTGTCCCGATCTCAACGACTGTTTTAGGCTTTTGGCGCTTCACGACCTCCAGAAAATGACGCAGCTCATAGGGATTCTGAATGGCTGGAAAAACAGGTACATGCTCAGCGACCTGCTCCAAAATAGCTCTTAACCGGATGGATTGCGGACTAGTTACGTCCTCTTTAAGATTTTCCGGGGAAAGAAGTTCAAACAACTCGGGCACGATAACCTTAGCCAAAAGTCCTTCTACATCAGGCTCATCTTCCCCGTCCACTAACCAGGATTCCGGCAACTTAGGAAGCTTGTCCTCTGGATTCTCTCCTTTTTCAATGGCTGCTTTGAAGTGACTCGCCTGCTCCCGTGTTAGCTTCACATACCCAGGCTTCCACGCATGAATGAGCAGAAAATCACCTTTCACCTTGATATGATCCAAGCCAAACTTGTGCACCCATGGCAGATCGTTGTATCGCTTTTGCAAATAATAATTTAAGGGGCCTGTCGGAAGAATTCGTAAATGGTCCAATCTGTTACTCATGCTCTCACCTCGTCCTCGTTGAAATCCATTCCGACATTACGCAAAAATGAGCCGGTATGGGAATGCACACAGGCTGCAACCTGCTCAGGGGTTCCAGCCACCACCAGCTGTCCACCTCTGGTCCCTCCCTCGGGACCAAGATCCAACACATAATCTGCCGTTTTGATCAAATGCAGATTATGTTCAATGATGAGGACGGTATTACCCTCATCTACGAGCTGTTGAAGGATGGTTAGCAGACGCTGGATGTCGTCAGGATGCAAGCCTGTGGTCGGTTCATCCAGAATGTATAACTGGCTGCTCCCCTTTTTTAACTGACCTAGCTCCTCCACCAGCTTAATACGCTGGGCTTCCCCGCCAGATAATGTCGTTGCAGACTGACCCAGCTTCATATAACCAAGACCCAGTTGGTTCATAAGCTTCAGCTTGCTGTAAATAACAGGCTGGTCAGCAAAGAAAACTGCAGCTTCTTCAATACTCATCTCCAATACATCCGCAATATTCTTCTCTTGATATGTAATGGCCAGTATATCTTCGCTGTAGCGTCTGCCCCGGCACGTCTCGCACATCATTTCAACGTCAGACATAAACTGCATTTCAGTGACGATCACCCCGAGTCCTGAACAAACTTCACAGCGTCCACCTGGTGAATT
Source organism: Paenibacillus polymyxa (assembly GCF_015710975.1). Taxonomy (NCBI): domain Bacteria; kingdom Bacillati; phylum Bacillota; class Bacilli; order Caryophanales; family Paenibacillaceae; genus Paenibacillus; species Paenibacillus polymyxa. Next base: position 578,490 of record NZ_CP049783.1, read on the forward strand.
GAAGCTAAAATGTGCATCCTTCCGTTGCAGCTGTCTGGCTCTTTCAGTCCTGGCAAACAACTTACGGATAGCGTCAAACACCCCCACATAGGTAGCCGGAGTGGATCGCGATGTTCGTCCAATTGGCTTCTGATCGATACAAATCACCTGATCAATCGACGCTTCTCCTTTCATCTCTACATCGTGCTTCAGATATGCAGGCTTACCATCCAGGTGAGCACGCAATTTTTCATATATAACGTTATGAACCAGCGTGGTTTTCCCTGATCCGGATACCCCTGTGACACAAACCAAGCAACCGAGCGGTATGCGTATGTTCAGGTTCTGTAGATTATTCTCCCTCGCTCCCAGCACCTCCAGATACTTCCCGTCACGAGCCTTTCTCCGCCTTGAGGGCAATGGAATACCTCGCCGGCCGGCCAAATATTGTCCCGTCAAAGAATTGGGATTGCTCATGACTTGTTCCACCGTCCCCTGTGCCACAATTTCACCACCGAGCGCTCCTGCACCAGGTCCAATATCCACAAGATAATCCGCTTGGGCCATAATCTCTTCATCATGTTCGACGACCAAGATGGTGTTTCCCAAATCCCGTAGCCTGTGAAGCATTGCTATCATTTTGCCGGTATCCTTCGGGTGCAATCCGACACTGGGTTCATCCAAAATGTAGATCATCCCCATCAGTCCTGAGCTTAGTTGAGTCGTTAAGCGTACGCGCTGCGATTCACCACCCGAGAGCATCGTCACCGGACGGTTCAGACTTAAATAGTCCAGTCCCATGTCGAGCAGCAACGCCAGACGAGTCTTCATTTCCCGTAAAATAGGCTGTGCGACAGCCGCAAGACTCTGGAAAAATCGGGGGGCCGCTCGCAGTAGTTCATCGCAGTATGCATGCAGCTCAACTAACGGCATATTCGAAAAATCACGGATCGTTTGATCCCCTACACGATACAGAAGACGTTCTGCCTTCAAACGGGCTCCTCCGCAGCTCGGACACACTTGTTCTATCATGACTGCCTTATCTTCCGCTTTCATGGCGCTCATTTCGTCCTTGGCATTAGCGTTGAAGCGCTCATAAATGAGATTCACAATGCCTGCAAATTTTTCATGCATTGGCTTGCCACCTGTAGCAGGATTCTCAATGGCAATCTTTTCCCCTTGAGTACCGTATAGCACAGCGTATAACGCCTCATTCGGCAGATCCTTTACCGCCGTATTCAGGTCAAAATGATACCGGGTCGCCAGTCCCTCTAAAATTTTTCGATTTTTATGAAATTTCTCTTTCTCGCATTGCCAGCCAAGCAGGTGGATCGCTCCTTCGGCCACACTTTTGGATCGATCAGGAATCACACGTTCGAGATTCACTTCATAATGTGTGCCAAGTCCTGTACATGTCGGACAAGCACCCAGAGGACTATTGGATGAAAAAGCTCCTGCCGAGATTTCACTGACCATCATTCCGCAACGGCAACACCCGGAGTTTGGAGTACATGCAGATCGTTTATCGACCATAGGTCGAATTTGCATCCATCCGTCTCCCACATCCAGCGCCTTGTCTACCAGAACTTGAATATCTTTGACTTGCTCCACGGAATTTGAAATCGTCACTTGACCAACCAGTACCTCCAGCCGGTTGTACTCTTTTCCTAGGTGTACTACCTGTGGAGACATACTGGAGAACAAAACTTCTGCTTGCTGTACATCCAGCAATTTTTGGTTCCAATTTAACTGGGTATAGCCCTTTTTTCGTATTTCCTTCAGCAACGCTACAGGCCCGCCATGTGGCATGGAAAGAATTGGCGCATATACATCAATAGATGTATCAGATGGATATTGGAGCACCTGCTCTGTGATTTTCTTTCTGCTTTGAACAGGCAATGCTTCCTGGCAATAGGGACAAACGGCCTGACTTGTTCGTGAAAACAATAACCGCACATAAGAAGAAAGCTCGGTCAATGTTCCCACCGTAGACCTTGGATTCCGGGACAACGTCTTTTGCTCCATCGCAATTGCCGGAGACAGCCCTTCGATCAAGTCCACATCCGCATCTTCCGTTTTTCGCAAGCCCATTCGCTCATATGCGGACAGCGACTCCATTAAGCGTCGCCGTCCTTCTGCATATAGTGTATTGAACACTAGTGACGATTTCCCTGAGCCGCTTACTCCCGTGAAGACGACCAATTGATCACGCGGAATCCGCAAAGAGATATTTTTCAGGTTATGCTGTCTGGCGCCTTTGACAACAATGTAGTTTTGCATGTTTAAGCCCACACTTTTTTATAAATTTTAATGGATTGGTTATGAGCCACTGACTTCAGCACTCAGTACTTCCAGCTCCTTCATCTGTCCCATTTCCATCTTCAGCAGGCGGTCTGCGGTATGAAAATAATGGTCATCATGCGTGATGGCGAACACAATTTTGCCTGCCGCCTTCATTTCAGGCAGAAGTGTATGATAAAAGAACTTTCGGAACTCTGGATCTTGATCCGCAGCCCATTCGTCAAACAAATATACAGGTCGATTCTCCAGATAACAGATCAACAGCGCAAGCCGCTTCCGCTGGCCGCCAGATAGCTTGAGCGTGCTAAAATATCCATCCTTAACCGTTACTTTATCCTCCAATCCCAGCCTTTTCAGATAAAGAACAATGTCAGATTGCTTTTCCTTATAATCAATGTCGTACAAACGCTCAAACAAATGGAAATCAGAGAACACGGTGGAGAAATACTCGCCCGAGGTACGTGGGTCAATGACTTCTCCATTGATCGTGATGTATCCCGTTTGTGGCGGGTAAAGAGCGGTCATTAGCTTGGCAAGCGTTGTTTTACCACTGCCGTTGCCGCCTGTAATAAAAATGATCTGTCCTTTAGCGGCCTCCAGCGTAATAGGTCCGACCACAAAGCTGGACTCTCCAGTCACGTTGCTGTACTCAAAGCTAAGATTGTGAAAACCAATGCGTTCCACAGCAACCTCTTCATCTACCCCACTCGCAGTATCATGTACTTCTCCACTGTCATTAGTTGGCATTTCCGCAATAAAGGTTTTAATTCTTCGCCAGGAGGTCCGAATCTGGAACAACTCCGGCACAGCCTGCAACAACCCGTTGATCGGTCCAATCAAATAAAGAAACACGACAACAAATTGAATTAATGTGTAATCCTTTATGTTCGGGAAAATCGTCGGGAACACAAAGGTTACTACACCTAAAATTAAAATCAGCAGCGTTTCGCCCAGCACCAGCGCATTGGTAAATTTAATACGGGACACCGAGCGTTTTTGCCGATACTGTTCACAGCTATCCTGAATATCGCTCCCGAACTCCGCCTTTTTGCGACCATGCATACTAAGCTCTTTAAAGCCTTTGAGCATGTGATCGATAAACCCCAAATATACGTTTTGGGTATCCCTCGCCTCTTCCCAATAACGGTTAGCCGTACCGCTGACAAGGCTATAAAATGCGGCGATCACCGCAATCACGACCAGCGAGAGAATTGTTCCCCAAAACGAAATCGTACCGAGATAAACAAAGCAGCAGATGACAGTCAGCAAGCTGGTTGCGAACCCGACCGCCACATTAGCCGAGAAGCCGACCATCTCCGTATCATTATTTAAAGTGGCTAAAATTTTGCCGTTGTCCATGCGTTCTAATTTGTCATAAGAGCTGTGCAGCACTCGTTGAATGAGTTCCATCCGTTTTCGATAAATCATGTTATAGGTGATCTTCACTAATTTGGTTTCAATCAGCTTGCGGCCGAAAATATATACTGCCAGCGCCAGCCCGAAATAATACAGCAGGTATTTGAGCGGAATCTCGCTGCCAATCGAGAAATTGACGATAAAAATGACAAAGGCATTCGCCGCACCGCTCAGCAAGCTCATCATCACCAACAAAGGAAGCGAACGTCTAGTTTCATCTGCGTTAGGGAAAAGCGTACCCAGCACCAAGTAGACAAAGCTCAAGAGCAATCCTAGGCCCAAGGCCCCAATCGCAAACGGAAAGCTAAACGGAGACCAGACAATCGCGGTTGTCCAGGAAACCCCCTGCATCGCAGTAGGAACCAGATAAACTCCATACAAAAACGGTGTACTGCAAAGTAAAAACACCAGCCATGTAAGCAGCTTTTTTGGATTCAAAGACTTATAAACACGTTGTTTGCGGATGATGTCCCGTACAACTGTAATCAGCAGAACTCCTACAGCCAGCACATAACATGCCAGCATAATCGTAATGACGGACCATGCATTATCTGTTTTCTGATCCGGCTCATACGGAGACACAGGTTGACGATCTCGTAAAATATCCATCAGGCCGTGACCCGTAATATACGTTAAAGTGGTACCGTTATTCGCCATAATCCCTACAGCGAGCTGATCTTGAGGGCGAAAAACCATATATGCAGAAAAATTCGGATTTAATCCAGCCTTCGACACCTCTCCATTTCCGCTTTGATAATCAGCCCAGCCCATAGCATAAGACGACATATCAAACTTGCTGGGAGCCACAGTGCGGTCAGGCGCATGCGTTTCCATAATTAATGGAGTCATGGGAGATTTCAGGCTGCCCAGTTGATACTTGAGCCAGGTAGCGAGGTCATTACCGTCCATCATGATATAACCAGCAGGACGATTCCCCCTAAAGACAGGGGATTGATATTCACGTGCTTGAAAAAAGCCGTTCTTGTAGCCTGTTGCCAGTGTGGATGCGGCTTCTGTGGGGTAAAGAGTGGTCTTATGCAGACCCAATGGCTGAAAAATATGGGCCTTCATATAATCTTCGTAAGGCTGCCCCGTGACCTTTTGAATGACAGCCCCCACGATGGCATAGTTAATAGTGGCATATTCAAAGCGTTCGCCAGGACGGTTATGTAATTCTAAGCCATTCACATTCCTCACGACCTGTTCGAGTGAATCGACGCGGTTGGAGATCGGAATGTCGGTAATCGTATACCATGGAATGCCGCTGGAGTGGTGTAGCAACTGTCGTAGTGTAATCTCGACATTTTGGTGTTTGTACTTGGCTTGGAACCATGGAAAATACTTCGAAACAGGATCATCCAGCTTCAACAAACCCTGCTGCTGTAGCTGCAGTACGGCAAGTGCTGTGAATCCTTTAGAACAAGAGGCAATTTCAAAGCTTGTCTCAGGTGTAACAGGAGCTTGCTTGTCCACATTTGCATACCCAAAACTTTTGAGGTAAGCCGTTTCTTTTCCCCGAACCACCACTACTGTCATTCCGGGGATATGACCTTCCTGCATTTTCTCATGAATAAATGCTTCTAGACGTTGAGTCGTGGCTTGATCCAAACCTGCTGCGGCTTCCGCGTGATTGGGCAGAATACATGCCGCCACTAAAGCGAAAATCAGAATAACCGCTGCCATTTTTCTCATGATCATCTTTTTACATTCCATAATCGCTCCAGCTTTCTTTGTAATATGTAATCAAAGCATGCTTGACCAATATATGTAAGACTAATTATCTAGTAATTATATAAAAACACTAGGATAAATAGTATTCAAAACGAAGCATTCAATATGGCGTATAAATATGCGTAATTTTATATTTATTTTATGGATATTTAAGCAATTTATAATGAATATATATTAAATAGGTATGGGTTTATGTGACGAAAAATCGGGAGATTACCAGGTATTGATCTTAATTCGGAGAGTCAATTGCCAAAAATACGTAATAAACTAATAATTATCAATTTAATTGAATTTGTATTAACACCTTAACATTTCATCCCGTTCGGATGTAGTGAGTTAATTCACACTTTTTCGAAATTCCCTAGTAAACCTACAAAAACCTTTTAAAGGGAACTCGTATGTTTAAATTGGTATACAATTGTCGAAAATCCGTTTTATTTTCCTCATAAAAATACATTTTTTCTGCTTGATTGTTTTTATTTGGTCGGATAGCATCATTTTTATGTAGACTCTACGTTTTTCAAAATCTGCATGTATAAGGAGGCTAATGTATGTTCTATGCATTAACGCATGCTCAAAAAAGAATTTGGTATAACGAAAAAATACATGGCACGACGGCCATGCATAATCTGACCGGACTAGTACGCATTCAAAAGGAACTCGAGCTTGGTGCACTGGAGAATGCGATTCAGCTCTTCATTTCCAAAACTGAAGGCCTCCGTATCCGGATCGAAGAGCAAGATGGAGAACCCGTACAATACGTTAAGCCCTATGAAAAGGAGAATATCGAATATCTTGATTTTAGTCATGAGACTGATCCTTTACAGCATTTTGAACAATGGCTGAAGGTCGTGAGCGGACAAGCGATGCCTCTGTTGAACTCCAAACTATATTCTTTTGTTATCTTTCGGCTGGGACCTGATGATGTTGGTTATTTGGGTAAATTTCATCATATTATTGCAGACGGTTGGGCTTTACATATCGTGTCGGAACGAATTTCGCAGTATTATACTCTACTAGTCAACCACCGTCCTCTCCCTGCTGATGAAGAATATTCCTACATACCTATCATTGATCAAGAACAAGCCTATCTAGCATCTGAACGTTTTATCAAAAATAAAATGTTCTGGAATGAAAAGTTTCAAACCTTACCTGATATGATACCCATCAACAAAAGTAAAGATATTTCGGCCGTTCGCTCATCCTTTGCCATCGATAGCGAAACCTCTCGCATCATCCAGAATTTTATCCAAAGCTCCAAGCTTTCTGTAAATGTGTTATTCGTATCCGCCCTTCTGCTTTACATCTACCGAACGACTCAAGAAACCGATGTAGTCATCGGGACACCTGTCCTGAACAGATCAGGAAAAAAGCAAAAAAATACGTTTGGCATGTTCACCAGCACAATGCCGTTTCGTATCCAAGTGGATGAAGCTTTAGATGCCTACTCCTGGATGAAGCAGGTGGGAACAGAGCTAATGAATTTTTACTTTCATCAAAAATATCCGTATGATCTTCTGGCTGGTGATTTGGAGCTTGCCCAAAAAGGATATGACGGTCTGTTTGATATGTGTGTTAATTATTACAATATGAAATTTAGTCCCCAATTTGATGGATGCCCCTATGAAGTTCAGGAAGTATTCAGTGGTTATCAGCCTTATGCCCTGCAGCTGGTTATACGTGATTGGGAGGGGAGCGGAAGAATTACGCTGGATTTTGACTATAGAGTGAAGGCTTTCAGCGAGATGCAGATTGCCAAAATGTTTGAGCATCTCATGCATATGATTCGCGAGATGATCGAGCAGCCATACACTCCGATTGCGGAAATTGAAATGCTGTCTACGCAGGAACACAATGAGCTAATCTATGAGCTGAATCAAACTCACTCCCCCTATCCTTCGTCCCTAACCATTACTCAGTTATTTGAACAGCAGGTCGTTGAAAAAGCTAATGAAATTGCCTGTTACTTTAAAGAGCAAACGTTAACCTATCGTGAGTTAAACGAACGAGCTAACCAACTGGCGAGATTTTTAAAAAGTAGGGGAATTGGCCAAGAGAGTATCGTCGGAATCATGGCGGGGCATTCGTTCGAACTTATCATTTCGATCTTAGCTGTATTGAAATCAGGCGGGGCCTACCTGCCGATAGATCCACACTATCCAGCTGACCGTGTTAGCTTTATGCTGGAGGATTCCGGGGCTGCCTTGCTGCTCACCGACGCACCATTGGATGATGATATCTCTTTTTCCAGAGAAGTCTATCGTATGGATGATGCATCCCTGTACGATGGTGATGACTCCAATCTGGAGGCGAAAATCGGACCGGACCAGCTCGCTTATGTCATTTATACCTCTGGTTCCACAGGCAAGCCTAAAGGAGTTGCAGTCCACCACAAGGGACTTGTGAATTACATATATTGGGCGAATAAAACCTACTTTACCGCCGCACGTGAGGTCTTTGCCTGTTATTCGTCAATAGCCTTTGACTTGACCGTCACTTCCATATTCACCCCATTAATCAGCGGTCATGCCATGAGCCTCTACAGGGATGACGATTACAGCGAATTCGTATTGTTTCGCATTCTGAAAGACCAGCGTACAACCATTGTGAAGCTTACTCCCGCCCATTTGTCCCTTCTTCAAGAGTCGGATATTCGTACATCGAACGTCCGCAAATTCATTGTGGGTGGAGAAGATTTCAAAGTCAGTCTTGCCCGGAACGTTCATGACATATTTGGTGGCAATGTTACTCTGTACAATGAGTACGGACCTACAGAAACCGTTGTAGGCTGCATGATCCATATTTATGATTCGAACCGAGATATCCGAAGATCCGTTCCTATCGGCGTACCTTCTGATAACGTGGCTATATATGTGCTGGATGCGTACTTAAAGCCTGTTCCTATGCAGGTAAAAGGAGAAATTTACATTTCCGGTCCCGGAGTGGCGAGAGGATATTTGAATAGACCTGAACTCACAAAAGAAAGATTTCTCGATAATCCTTTTGTTCCAGGAGAACGAATGTATAAAACCGGAGACTTGGGAATACGGCTGGAAAATGGCCTGATTGAATACCTTGGCCGGAAAGATCACCAAGTCAAAATCAAAGGCTTTCGTATCGAACTGGGGGAAATTGAAGGCGCGCTATCCTCATATCAAGGTATTCAGCACGTTGTTGTGAATGTAGTGGAATCGGACGAAGACAATAGCCAGCCTATGTTGTATGCCTACTATGTATCAGATGCTGCTGTCTCTCCCGAGCTTCTCAAAAATTATTTACATGCTTGTCTTCCCCATTACATGGTGCCTAGCCATATAATCCGGCTCGAGACCGTACCACTTACGTCAAATGGTAAGGTCGACAAGCGGAAACTTCCTGTACCAGACCTGTCCTCTGGATTAACAAGCATGTATGAAGAAGCTCATAATGAGGTTGAAAATATTCTCGTGCAGGTTTGGGAAGAGCTATTCCAGATGGCTAACATAGGTATCCATGATAATTTCTTCGCACTGGGCGGAGACTCTATTAAGGCAATCCAAATGACATCCAAATTAAATAACTATGATCTGGAGATAGGCGTACAGGATATTTTAGCGCATCCCAATATCGCGGAGCTTGCTCATTATACACGTCCAAAGCGTCAGCTATACGATTCAGCTCCAGCCAGCGGAGAAATTCTGCCCACTCCTATCTCCAGTTGGTTTATGGCGCAGACATTTCACAATCCTCATCACTATAATCAATCGATCATGCTTCTGCTGAAAAACGAAATGGATCGTTCCGCTTTGGAAAAGGCCTTTCAGAAGTTGATCGAGCATCACGATGCTTTAAGGATGAGCATGGAGCCTGATGGCAAGTTATTTTATAATCCAGAACTCACCATCGTCTCGTTCAAGCTGGATTGTTACGATATGATGCATATTTCAGCCGAGGCACGGCAACATGAATTCAATAACCTGGTGCATAACCTGCAATCCGGTTTCGATCTGTCCCACCGTCTTCCTATCCGCGCAGCTCTATTCGATCACGGACAGGAAACTCGGGAACTGTTCATCACTGCCCATCATCTGGTTGTAGACGGAGTTTCCTGGAGAATTATATTGGAGGATTTATTGAATGCATACCATGCTATAAAAGAAGGTGAGGAGGTAAATTTCCCAAGAAAAACAGCCTCAGTTCAAGCCTTTGCTCAAGAACTCCATCACTATTCCACGACTGCGGATCTACGGAAAGAGCTAGAGTTTTGGCGCGAAATGGAGGGTGGAGACCGCTATTTTCCAGCATCTATCACAAGCCAACCATCTGCTACCGTAAACTATGCTTCATGCGCTGGGTTCGAAGGTCATCTTTCTCCTGTCCAAACGCACAAACTGCTCCATGAGATGTCGCAGGCTTACCATACCGAACCTGTAGATTTACTGCTGGCTGCCTTGGCGTTAAGTGTAAAGGAATGGACCGGATTGGACGATTTCACTTATGAGGTTGAGCATCACGGAAGGAGTCTAGATCACATAGACGTATCCAGAACGGTTGGCTGGTTTACTGCGTTATATCCCTTACGTATTCAAATGCCGGGCACAGAAATAGGCAATGTCATTGCACATGTCAAGGAACTGCGCAGACGTGTTCCCCATCAGGGTATAGGTTATGGCATCTTAAAATATATGCTAGGGGCTATTGAAAAGCATACAGACATTCGTCCTATACGCTTCAATTATCTGGGACAATTCGATCACGAAAGTCAAAGTTCAGACTATGTATATAGGCATACTATAGACAATCAAAATGTAGATAACATCAATCATCTAACGACCGCCATCGAAGTTAACTGCCTGGTTGTTAACGATCAATTAGTAATCGATATGATGTACAGTACAGAAATGTTTGAAGAAGAAAGTATAACTGAATTTATGCATATGTATGTCCAAGCAATCAATCAGATCATTGATTTTACGGTTCGTCAGCAGAATGTTCATTTCACTCCTTCGGACTTTGAAACCGCTCAGATTAGTCAGGAGGATATTGAATTACTTTTCGAGTAAAGATGCATTTTCCATTTACCTTTTTTTAGGATTCAGCTTATTCAGAGGTCATAAAAACATCACTTAACCATAAGGGCAGGCGGCTGCATTTAACCGCCTGTCTATTTAGGCTTCGCTCGTAGCTTCTTTACTCATTTCATATAAAAGTGGGATGGGCAGTGTATAAGTTCTTTCGAAGATTATTTGGCTTTTTTAAACACACCCAGACGGTTCAACACGACCAGTAAGCGATAAAAATCATAACTGCTTGGCAGTTTCGCATCCACAATCGGGCTTGCCGGATTAACTGCAACGGCGGCAGCCACCGCTTCCTTGGCCCAGACCGGTACAGGCATAGCCTGACGCGCCTCCAGTTCAGCTACTCGCTGATCCACCTTTTTAATATACGCGCTCTGTTCATTTAATGTTTGCTTGAGCACATCTTTGCTGTTTTCAAGGGCGGCGACCTGCTGCTGCAGGGCCTTAAATGCCGCTTTTTCCTCTGCTGTCATCGGCTCTTCCCCCTCTTCTCCTGCAAATGCTTGGCGTAGCTCAGCCTCTGTTCCGGTATATACATTCAGATCAACTGGCCCTTGAATGCCTTCAACCCGTCCACTATCGCTGTATTGCCAGAAGTCCCAGCACTTCCATGCTGTAGTATCATTGGGCACCTGTGTACTATAACGCGCAATCCACAGTTTATAACTATCCAACGGGGCTTTAAAATGGGTAGCAAAAGCATTGCCCGTATATACCATCGGCTTGCGGCCGCTTACTCGTTCAAATTCCGTCAAAAATGCCAGCGCAACCTCATGAATCGCGGCCGAGCTAAGCTTTCCCGGATTGTTTTCATAATCCATCACCGCTGGTAAGTCGAGCGCTTTCGCGCCTCCCACCTGATCCAGTACCTCGGCGAAATGTCTGGCTTCCGCTTTGGCTGTGTTTACACTGGTTGCATCTACAAAATGGTAAGCTCCCAGCAGAAGCCCGGCTGCCTTGATCCCTTTTGCATTCGTGATAAATGTTGGATCAACGTAACGCTGTCCTTGACTTGCTTTAATAAATGCAAACGATTTACCATCGGCTCGCACACGTTTCCAATCAATCGTTCCCTGATATCGGGACACGTCAATGCCTTCGGCAGCATTAGGGATGCGATTTTGCATAAGGCGCTCCCTCCTTGTCATTCATAATGTTGTAGCACGCTGTCTCTGTTATCCATATGCTTGGACCAAGTAAACGGTCTGGGCTTTTCCATTTTTACGCCGAAAAAGGGCGATAAGGTAGTCTTCCTTTTTTGTAATGGCGACAGTCAGCACTTTATAAAGCTTTATTTTGCTTGTCAGAAGGATCGGTTGGCTTTATTTTTTCCCCACTCGACTTGGACTCAAAAATGGCGACCGCATTCCGCAAAATATCCGGCATTGGCACTCCCATTCTGCCCACATTTTCTATAATAGACAACAGCTCGTTCGCTAAATAAAAGAAAACGACGGCATCCCGGAAATAGTGTGCATCCCCGAGAATACCGTCGATTAGATGGGCTACCGTAATGAGCAAAAACACGGTAACCTTGCGAAAAATACCGTAATATCCTTGGCGGCTTTTCAGCTCCCCATTAATCCAGGCCGCTGCCCATCCGGTGAAAAAGTCGATCACGACCATCCACCACAGCAACGTCAACATTGTAGTCCACCCCCCGAAAAAATAACCGATCAAGGCCCCCGTGGAAAACCCCAGCCAAATCTGATCGATCTTTTCATGCATGTTTGTTCCCCCGTATCTGTTGGTCAGGAAAAATTTCGTGACGTAATATAAGCCCCCAATCACAGTGGGGGCAAGAAAAAAAGCGTATCCAATTTGGATACGCTGGTTAATCTTTTACTCATAACAACCACCTACCACCCGATAGCTGTAAGATAACTTTGATAGTACCAAGTGATGCTGCCCGTAATATCACAGCGCAATTTGACCCCACCTTTTAAGTTAAAGTCTCCTGGGATGCTGATTGATATCGTCGGGCCACCAGTCCCCTGCTGTGCAGATCCCGTATAAAAAATAACACTAGCTGTTCCTACTGCCTTATCGATTTTGAATCCGGTACAGTAGTAGGTAGAGCCGCTTTTCCAAGGCTCACGGTGTACCGGAAAGTCAAACCGTCTACCGAAACCATCCAGCATGTAGAATAAAACAGTAGCATCCTGACTCATGGACATATAGAAAGCCGAACTGAGCCCGGGGCCATATGACAAGAGTGAACCGGAAGCCAGGCTGTTAAACCCAGCAGGCATCGTGAATAGGTCGCCGTTAGCCGTCCCCCGCTGGATCGTTTGAGCCTTATATTTCATTTGTGCAGATTGTGCTATTTTCGAGATGAGACTATTAAAGTCCTCTGACATTGTAGCCGATCCTCCATTGGCAATGATTTCGGCTACCAAGCGTTGCTTGTAATCATTGCCAGATTGAAAAGCCTGTTCAGCCCGATTGTAAGCTTCATTAGCTCGATCATTAGCAGCTTTTACCGCACTAGGCGTAGCTGCCTGATCTGTAGCTGTGCTGCCGGTAGAAGTATTAAGCTGTACAATCCCCCTCGCCTGTGTTGACGCAGAAGGCAAATCCGATGCCGGATGACTATGTTGCTTCGGAGCTGCGTAATCCCTTGAATATTGTTTGGCATTCCCCTCTGCTGCGCTCCAGGCCGCTTGTTTGGCTGCCGTAACATGGATCTCTGTATTGCTGGCATGATTGTCTAGCGCTTCCTTGGAAGCAACCCCGTTTCCAGCTGGGTCCTTTTTGATATTTTCAACCTGTGCGGCCAATTCCTGATCATTTGCATAAAGAGTATCAATGGGGACATTCAGAACGTCCGCATGTCCTTGGTCGGTAGTAACAAATCTGCGTGGTTGTTGTATGCTCATGTTTTTTCATCCTCCTTAATAAATGTCATCAATTTCAAAAATAAACTCCATATCACTATCTTTCACTTTATTAGTCATCGTACGAATAGCTGTCAGCTTACCCGTCGAATCTACTAGTGCAAGCTCATTAATAGTCTCACCCGCCAATTCAGTTTCCGCTAGTGAGCAAATATAACAGATGGTCGCAGGCGCAATGAATTCAAAACTAGTAATTTCCTTTTGGATCAGTTCCTTTTTCAACACCTGTTCTGTTCCGTCCAAAGGCAGTGGTTTTCCCGCTTGATCTACACCCCCGCTACCAAACGCCATTTTTACCACTTTTGTCAGCGTTCCTCCTTCAGCGCGGGCACGTGCCATTTGTTCTCTTGCATAAGCAGTTGTGACTGTTAGAACTTGTTCTGCCATACTTACCATCCTTTCTATTTTTAAAATAAAAATTTTTATGTTTTTAAATTGAAATGACTTTCTCGGTTGAGCTTAACATCTGACTTCCATCCAGCATCATGCTGCCATCTAACTTCCAATAATGGTTTCGAATTTTCACGTTGCCTTCCTGATGATGATCCATTCGATGCTGGATGACTAGTTTTGTACGGTTCAAATATCGCATAGGCTCCTCTGTCCATCCCGACAAAGAGGCTATTCCATTCAGTAACTCAACACCATCTAAATACCATGGCTTCCCACCAAAAAAGCGAACTCTCGATCGTAATCGGATACGAGAAACCATATCAGTCTCATGAAGAAATGCAAGCCTAGTTTTGTTATTCATATAAAATACAAGATGAGCAGGCTTAATATCCTCTATGATCTTTTTGAAATCAATCATATTTTCAGGAATACGGTTTTCAAAGCTTAAACCGAACTTATACTCCGTCGGATGAAAGTCTACTTCCCCTTCCACACCAAAAGAGTTCATGATTTTCCGTATTAAGTCTCCTGAAAATTTACCGCTTCCACGGAGTTTCGACTCCACAACAGAACGTCGCTGTTCCAACGGCTTTTCCAAATCGACCGGGATACCTAACTCCATCTCCCAGCTTTCCAGCGCCCAAGTGGCGGTGCGTACAAAAAATTGGGCTAATGTTTCATCCAGCGCGAGATATAGGGAATCTAGTTCACTACCCTTTACATCCATATTGACGTGCATAACACGGGAGTTCTCATAATAGGCCGGAAGATAGGAAAATAGCTCAAGACCCTGCAAACTGTTTATCTGGCCCTCTGTAACTCCTGCTAAAGTAGTTATCTGTTTAGCAAAAGTGCCACTACGGTTTGTGCTTTTTCCCTGGTCTGGGTTATTCAATAAATTTTTAAAACTGTTCGTTACATCATTACTCACTGACGCTCACCGTCCCCAGCACGGCTACCTGACCTGATCCAATCTCAATATTCTGATTGCTCTGTCCGTTGATTTTCAGCTCAGAGAAATCAATAATAATTGGAATGTCTAACAGCACAGCAGAAATCCGGGTGTACCTTACCAACGGATCTGCCTTGTAAAAAGCAAGCTGCTTCAAATACGTCAGCACACCGTTTTCGATCAGCTTTTTGATTTCATCCAGTGTGGACGGCTTCTCTTTGGTGCGCTGTACCTTGACCGAAATGTTAATCTCCACTTCTGTCGCTGGCATGATCGTCACCACGGGACCTGCTGGTGCCAGCCCTTCCCCTTGCCCATCCTGAGTCGGATCAATATACTTCTGCACCGCAGCCACGATATCCGGACTGGCAGCTCGTTTGTCCGTATCCAGCACATATAACCCCACTGTTCCTGGCCCTTTCCAGAGCGGAACAACTTCCACGCCACCCACTCCAGCAATCTCATTCGCCCACTGGGTATACTGCGCCTTGTTGCCGCTTGTACCCTGGTTCCGCACCTTGGCATAAAACCGCTCCAGCAACAGCTGGTCGCTCTCAACGTCTGTGCCGCTTTTGGTTTCCTCCGTATTGATCACGGAGGAAACCCCGCTAATCGGAGTAGCCATCACCTGAATGACACCCGCTGGCACGTTGCCGCTGCGTCCAGGATTAACCGCCCGAATGGCCGCTTCCCCGGTGCCCTGTTCATCCAGCGTGACCGATGCCGTGGTCGCATATTCAATAGAGGCTTCCCCGGATACATCATCTGCTGGAGTCGCCACCAACGTTCCCGCCGGAACGATTGTTCCAGCTGTGCCTGTGAACTTGACCTTCCCTGAGGCCGCAACGGCTTCCCGTCGTGTCACTCCATGCTCTGCTGTACGCAAATCCAGTTCCGGCGAGCGAAAATCCGGGTTATCACTGGCTGCTGTGCTGGCAAAACCCCGACGCAGCAGCTCCTGCGCCCAGATTGCCGCTTCAGAGAGCATAAATGCTACTGGCGCCTGCGCATCCCAAATAAAAGAGCCCTCGGACTTATCGATGTCCGAAGGCACTTTTTCCAGCATTCGATTTAAAATTTCCTCTTCCGTCTGGTCTACCAAATATTCCGGCAAGTCTGCCATTAGATCACCACACTTTCCACAATTTCTGTCTCATCCCGCACGTTCGTAATCTGGCAGCTAAAATAGCATACCTCACCTTCCCAGCGAAACGTGAACTGATCCACACTAGCCGTACGTGCATCTGCTAGCAACGCCTCTGTGACCATGCGCTTAATTTCACTTTCTTGCACACCGTGCCCATAGCTGCTGCCAATCAGCTCCTCCAGCTCACTTCCATAGTCAGGCGAATAGATCACATGACGATAGCGAGGAGTGCGTATGGCTTTTTCACACCACTGTACCCAAGCTTCTTTCTCGCCTGTAGTCACGATTTTACGGCTAGGGCTCATTACAAACTCCCCAGCTTCAAAATCAAATCTCCAGCTTCGCCCAAATACAGCACGGTTATCCTCCAGTACATCCGGGTCAGTCACATCTGTGTCTGTCCAGATCATATCATCTGTTTCGGGAAACAAATTAGCCACGTCCATTCACCACCTTGCACACGACCACCACATCGTTACCACTATTCACCCGCATCGCCAGTACACGATCCCCGGGCTTAAGTCCTTTGTTCAGGCTCAGATTTACATCCTCCAGCTCATCCTCCCCGATATAAAAAGAGGTTTTCAGCTCTTTGCCTTCCCAATTTTCAGATTCCACCGAGGTTGAGGTACCTTGGTACATATGACGTGGTACAGATAGTAGCCCCGGCAGCTCGGCGACTAGATAATCCTGAAGCTCATGTTTAAAATCATCCAGCTTGAGTCCTGTGGAAGTGATGGTACCTAATACTGCACCTACTCCACTCAGCGCTTGCTTGGTGTGTTTATGAAATGAAGATTGCAGCGCAGTGGCTAAATGCCCGTAGGGGTCCTTATTCAAGGTAAAACCTCCTTTTTACATCGTCATACGTTCCGAGTTCTAGCGACATACTGCCAGGGTTGCCCAATTCCCTGCTTACTGAAATCACCAGCAGCTTCATGTTCCCTAACATTACCGCGTCTCCTGCTCGAATCGTATTCATATCTGGTGCATTTACCGATATCGTTTGTTGTATGCCTCTCAGCTTACTTTTGGCCAACTCACGTGCCGCCGCACCCGATTTCACCTCGTCATCCTGTACGATCACCTGAAGTGTTCCATATTTGGCAATATCCTTTTCCTCAAGCGCCATCACCTTGGAAGGAACCTCTTTCCCCGTTTCACTGGCCGCCGTAGCCAACACCTTTACTCTCGTGGCTGCGCCTTCCAATGTACGGGATTGTGTCGTATCAGTCACTCTCTCCAAGACGTACACATCTTTGTTCGTGCCCAGTTCGTACAGCTCCAAGCCGGAAGAAATCATACGTGGATGATACAGCTTGCCGCCCGCCTTGGCCGTCTCCCGCAGATCGCCCAGCATCATGGAATAAATGGACTGCGTCCGGTATACGGCGCGCCCGAGCTGCTTTTTTGTGTCCGGCAAAGAAGCGATTTTCAGCTTCCAATCCCTCGCATATTTCTGAAAACGCTGGGTAGCCGTCTGCTTGGCAGGGAGCAAATATTCATCCTCGGACTTGTCCAAATATACCGTACGGTCATATAGCGTCAGCGTCATACGTTTAAGCCCGTTGTTGGAGGTTTCCACTTCCCAGATCACCGCTGGAGATAACAAAGGAACATAGTCTTTTTTACCATAAGGAATACCACTAACCCGGATTGACATCCCTGGAGAAATGGTCGGCATATCGGACGTAACGACCAAATTGACCGTCCCCTGATAGGCGATTTGCTCCAGCGAATCTCTTAAATTAATGTTCTCCACAAGTGGCGAAAGATCATATTTATCCTGTAAAATGACTTTATAGCTCATGACAGCACCAGCTTTTGCCCCGGTTTAATCGCATTCGGATTTTTCCCGATGGTCTTTTTGTTAAGCTGATAAATGCGACTCCATTGCGAGCTGTCTCCCAGCTCCAGCTTGGCAATTTTGGACAAGGAATCTCCCGATTTAACCGTGTAAGTTTTCTTTTTTTCTTTCATATCCGTGCGAGGCTTTTTGTTGACTGTCGCGGACTTCGAGCCGGTACCAGATTTTTTGGCTACCTTCATTTCACTCCAGGTTCGCAGTGACAAATCAAAATTCACATCCCCATATTCCCCGCCCCGAAAGGTCGAATTATGAGAAGCTACAATTACGGGTACGTTCACAGCTGTCTCCGTAATGATAAAACGTAGCGGACTCTTGGATAACAAAAAGCCATTCAACGTGTTCATGGCCTCCTGCGGATCAGGGATGTCTTCATATGTGCAATATGCTGGATTGTATTCTTTCGGAAAAAAAGAAGAGAAGGAGATTTCCTTCACCTTCTCCCCTTGTGGAAAGTCAAACTCCCCATAGGATAAAATCGTCGTTGTATCAAATCCCTTTTGTCGTGAAATCGTTACTTCCTCAGGATTTACTGGAAACTGAAACTTTTTTCCCTTACCATCCGTCAAACTAAATTCCATCTTTCTCCTCCTTCCCTATTGCTACCATTTACTGCATTACATAGCTCCAGCGCCCGTTGGCTTGGTGTTCTGCGTTGCACGCAAAATTTCAGCTTTAAGACGGTAGCCAATCTGCGTAATAAGCCCATCCACATCCAGCTTGTTCTCATGTACAGTGACCTGTACAGCCCCCGCAGGAAGATTAAATTGATTGGTGGTTTCGGTTTTAAAATCCTTCAAAAAGCCAGACAATGTTCCCATTTGTTCAGGACTGATCTGTACTACTTGAGGAGTGGGATTACCGTTGGCCTTACCTTTAGCTTTGGCGCCATTGTTCGCATGCGCCGCAGTATTCAACATTGGGCTTGGGTTTACCCCTTGGTTAGCGATAGCCATCGGTCCGTAAGGATTAGAAACGCCTTTGGCGCCCGGTTGTGGAGGCACGAATGCGGATGCACTATATAAAGGCGGCATAGTTGCTAAGGGCTTAAGGGACGCACCTATATTTGAATTAGGTGGGATTGAAGGTTTATGAACTTCAGGTGGCTTAGTTGGCTCTTTTTTAGGTTCGTCTTTTTTACCGAAAGAAAAGAAAACAGAAAAACTTTTACCAAAGTCTCCAGCCTTATCTGAAAGCCAACCTTTGACCTGGGAAGCCTTTTCTCCAAGAAGTTTACCAGCGGACTTTGCCTTTTCCATCATAGCTGGACCATAATCTGAGACTAAGCCGCCAATTTTACCTCCAATCCAATCACCTGCCATACTGCCCAGTGTAGAGCCAATAACAGTACCTGCTCCTGGAATCACTGAACCTACAATACCGCCGACGGTTCCCAATACTCCCCCACCAATAGCAGAGCCTATGGCTTGTGAGCGTTCTTTACCAGGAGCAGATTGAGCGATATTCATAATATCCATCCCATAGCTTAGTGGCCCCAACAATTTCTTCGCGCCGCCTTTTAAAAGGTTTTTGAACAAGCCTGATCCGGCTTCCTCAACCGCGCCAGCAGTGCTAGGGTTTATAATACTAGAAGCCGCGCTAGAAACTGCATCTATAGCAGCACTGCCACCGCTTTTAATATTCCCAATCATTCCGCCGCCGCCTTTAAAAAAATCCATCACCCCTTCTAACATGTCTCCAGTACCGCCGAAACTTTCGAGAACTTCACCGCCAGCCTTACCTAATGCAGCTCTGTTCTCCCATATTTTTCTTGCCCCATTAGCCAATTTTTGCCTTCTTGTAGCTCCCCCAACCGATTTGACTTTATCCCATTCCGCTCTAAAAGCACCCCTTTTTTCCTTTAATTCAGAAAATCCCTTCATGCCTTCGCCAATCTTTTTGACACCCCCGAGGGTATCTTTAAGATTTTCCAAAAAACCCTTAGGCTCTTCTTCTTTCGCCTCACCACCGATCTTCAGAGAACCTAATTTAGTACTCAAATCCGCAATAGCCTTCGTATTGGCCTCTACAGCAGTAGTATTTGCTTTCAAAACCGTACTCAAATTATTATCAGACTTGACCGGGTCTGCTTTAGCAGTGCCGCTATTTACCTTCACATTCACATTCCCAGAGGCATTAATAATCTGAGATTTAACCCGGTTAATCTTGTTTAACAGATTATCCAAGCCTTTGGAGGCCATATCGTTCAGGACAATTTCCGGAGCCATGCGGGTACGACCGATTTTTAGAACGCGTCCCTGAATTCGCTCAAAATAGCGTTCCATTGCGCGCAATTCTCTGTTGGCCTTAATGACGTTTTTGGGATCGATCACAAGGTTCATACGGTAATTTAATGCTTCTGCCATCTATCATGTTCACCTCCTTGTTTATGCTTTTGAAGCTGCAATGCTATCCATTTCCTGTTCAGCAAACGCCAGCAGCAGCATGCGCTCACCGCGGGGAAGCCGCCAAAAGTCTCCGGGACGAAGGTGGTGCCGGACCCACAAGTGGTACAGCATCGTCGTCATTCTCCCGGAGCCAATTAGTTTTTTAGATCAGCAATCTCAACGCCAAAACCGGACAGTTCCAGCACTTTATCTCCCACTGCATCCAGTTCACCCGCCAGCAGCATACGGCGGACAGACTGTTCGCCACCGGACAGCTTCAAGCGGCTTGTAATCCGGGGATCTCCCCAACCATTAAGGGACAGGCCCTTCACTTCCAACTTTCCGGTGGCTTCCGAAATCAACAAGGCGTTGAACGTTTCGGTATCTACCTTTTCGTCTACAGCACCCTTCACGGTTCGGCGAATCGTGCAACGCTCACGAATGCTGTCCACCTTACTAGAGGTCAGTCCGTGCAGTACAATTTTCATATCGAGGCGCTTGATACGAACCGTTTCTTCCGGTAGTTTCTCAGCGGCTTCAAACAGACTGTCCAAAATTTGTTCTTCTGTCATATTCTCATTCAAACTCATAGGTCATTCTCCCTTATTGTTAATTTCAGAATTTTAAAAATCCTTATTTGTATTTGGGGAACGGGACACCTGACAGCATCCCAATTCCCCGTTAACCAATTTAGTTCGCTACAATCGGATCCAGCAGCTCATAGCCTTCGAAGGTGAAGGTCGTTTCTTCCTGTACTTCCTCGCCTGCTGTCCAGTTGGCTAGCTGGATTTTGTCAGCAGTGCAACGGATGAGACGAATACTTTCATGTCCAAAAGCTTCTGGATCATCCAGCTTCGTAATAATCTCAAAACGATTAAAACCACGACGAATCATATCGGACGTAACTTTGTAGCCACTCATCGTCCCCGTCCCTTTTTTGATGCCGCGCTTATGCACCTTCCACTCATTGCCCACGAGATTCAGCTCGCGTTTTTCCATTTCCACGCTGGCTTCCAGCTTATTGATATTCGTCTGCCACACCCCATCCACATGCGCCTGACCAAACGTACCTAAAATAACTCTTGAAGCATCCAACATTTCTTTTTCCTCCTCAAAATAATTCATAATATAGTTCGGGATTTCACAAAATCCTCGTTGTTAAAATGCTACTGCAATCCTACTGAGCGCCACCGAAATGCTTAGGCGCGTAAAATGCTTATTTATTGCACGTAAAATGTGCCGAACAGCTGCTCCATCACGTCGGTGAGCTTCACATTCCATTGCAGGAACACTTGATCCGGCTCCGGCTTGATGACTGGCGCATCACCGTAGTAAGCCGGATCGAGAATGACATCGTAGCCATCCGCCTCGATCACGTTGC